>DDGE01000063.1:0-14558 GCA_002337545.1 Phycisphaerales bacterium UBA1910
CGCCGGCCTCACCCACCAACGAGCGCTTCGTTCGTCTCAAATCGCTGCAACGCCGCCAGCAGCTGCTCCACCTGCTGCGGCGGGGGCATGTTCATCATCCGACGACGAAGCGCCGTGATCGTTTGCAACGGCTTCTCTTCGATCAACAGATCCTCTTTCCGCGTCCCACTCGCCGCGAGGTTGATCGCCGGGAACAACCGCTTCTCCGCGATCTTCCGATCGAGGATCAGCTCCATATTCCCCGTGCCCTTGAACTCCTCGAAGATCACCTGGTCGCCCTGGCTCCCCGTATCCACGAGGCATGTCGCGATGATGGTCAACGACCCGCCCTCTTCCGTGTTGCGTGCCGCGCCGAAGATCTGCTTGGGCACCTCGAGCGCCCGCGAATCGATCCCGCCGGACATCGTCCGGCCCGAGTTCGCGTGCTTCCCTGATCGGTTAAACGCACGCCCAAGTCGAGTCAGCGAGTCGAGCACGATAAACACATGCTCGCCGTTCTCGACCATGATCTTCGCCTTCTCAAGCGTCTGCGTGGACAACTGGATGTGCCGCTCAAGCTCGTGATCATTGCTCGACGCGTAGATCTCGATCTGATCCTGTTTCCAGGGCTTGTCCCATTCCGCCTCGCCGTTCCGCTGCGCCAGATTCCCCAGGAACGACCGCGTGAAATCAGTCACCTCTTCCGGACGCTCATCGATCAACAACGCCATCACATGCACATCCGGATGATTCCGAAGCACCGACTCCGTGATGTTCTTGAGCAATGTCGTCTTCCCCGCTTTCGGCGGCGACACGATCAGCCCGCGCTGCCCATAACCAATCGGACAAAACAGATCAATCAAACGACACGCGGGCGCACACCCAGGAAACTCAAGCGTCATGCAGGGCTGCGGATCAATACTGGTCAGATCCCCAAATGTCTTGCGATCCGCGAACGCCTCCGGGCTCATCCCCTCGATCTCGATGAACCGCTCAACAACCGGACGCGCTTCGCGGGGCTTGCTCGGGCCCTTGCCCTTCCGACGCCGCCGACGCGGCTTGCGATGCACCACCTCGACCTCGACGCGCAGCCCATCCCGCAGCGGGAGTGACTCCCCGAAATGAACGGGAACGAACGGGTCGTCGGGTGATTCCACAATCTTGGCACTGTCCGAAACCTGTCGGACACGACCCTCGGACCGACTCGGCCACTCAAGGATACCGCTGAGCGTTTGTGAGGACATATCTGCTCTGTGTGACGCAGCCGCACCGAAAGTGGTACGCACGGACGATTACGGATGCGAAAGGCAACCAATCCCCCTCGGATGCGCCAGATCGTGCATCGCCAAGAGGAACGGCTCGATACTGCATTCTACCCGCCCCACAACGCACAAGCCAACAAACCCCGCCCCCGGTGCACACGCAGCGCTCGTGCTACCATTGTTGTTGTGGCCAAATAGGCCGAATCGGCAAACCAAGCCCAGAGGGCATCCAAGCTTCATGCAACGAATCACCGGCATCGCGGTCTCACCCGGAATCGTCATCGGGCGCGTCTTCGTCATCGAGGACGCCCGATCGCTGCGGGTCGCGCGAAGACCAATCGATGAAGCAGACATCCCCTCAGAAATCGAACGATTCGAGTTCGCCAGAAAATCTGCCATCACGGAGCTCGACGAGCTCCACAAGTCCGCGGCCGCCGAAATGGGCAAGGAAGCAGCAAAGATCTTCCTCTTCCACATCGGGGTCCTCAACGACCCATCCGTGCTCAACCCGATCCGCGAAACAATCGCCGACGATCAGGTCAACGCGGAGTTCGCAATCGCCACGGTCTTCCAGAAACTCTCCAAAAAGTTCGCCTCGCACCCCGATTCGACATTCCAGTCAAAGGTCGACGATCTACGCGACCTCGCCCACAGACTCATCAGAGACCTCGGCTACGGCTCAAAGCAGAGCATCGCAGATCTCGACGAGGGAACAGTCATCGTCGCACGCGATCTCACACCATCGCAAACCGCAAACTTCGATCGCGACAAGGTCACCGCGTTCGTCACAGGGCTCGGAGGCCCAACAAGCCACACAGCCATCGTCGCAGGAGCACTCAGTCTCCCCGCGGTCGTCGGCGCTTCAGGCGTCATGCTCGCCGCACGCAACGGACAAGAAGTCATCGTCGACGGCGAACGCGGCGTCGTCATCTTCAACCCCGACGAATCAACACTCTCAAAATACCGACACGAGCAGATCGAAGCACGAAAAGTATCGCTCTCGCTCTCAGAGTTCGCAAAGCTCCCAGCAATCACCGCCGACGGCGTCCGAATCAATGTCATGGGAAACATCGAGTTTGCCGAAGAAATCGAGCAAGTCGAAAAGTTCGGAGGCCACGGCGTCGGGCTCTATCGCACCGAGTTCCTCTACCTCACACGCGACAAAGCACCATCCGAAGAAGAACACTTCGAATCCTACAAACGATGCATCGAACTCCTCGACGGCAAACCGCTCACCATCCGCACAATCGACCTGGGCGCTGATAAATACACCCAGGCACAGGAAGAGATACCCGAACGCAACCCGTTTCTCGGGCTTCGCTCGATCCGCTACTCACTCAAAAACCAGAAGATGTTCCGCACCCAGCTCCGCGCCATCCTCCGTGCGAGCGCCCTGGGACCCGTCAAAATCATGTTCCCCCTCGTCACAAACATCGCCGAACTGCGATCCGGGAAGTACTTCCTCCGCGAAGAAATGGAAGAACTCGCCGAACGAGGTCAGGAATACGACCCCGATATCGAGGTCGGAATGATGGTCGAAGTCCCCGCAGCAGCCCTCATGGCGCAAGCATTTGCCCGAGAAGTCGACTTTTTTTCCATCGGAACCAATGACTTAGTCCAGTACACCCTCGCTGTGGACCGAACCAATGAGAGGGTCGCGTCCATGTACACACCCATCCACCCAGCGGTGCTCAAGCTCATCAGGGATGTCTCCCGAGCAGGACGCCGACAGGACATCCCAGTGTCCTGCTGCGGGCAATCCGCCGCAGACCCCGCATTTGCCGCGTTGCTGCTGGGTCTCGGGGTGCGTACCATCTCCGCGACGGCGTCTTCGCTGCCGATGCTCAAAAAGACCATCCGCAGCCTCACCGTACCCCAATGCGAACGGATCGTTAAAAAAGCGATCAGTTTCGATTCAGAAGCCGAAGCAAGCAGTTATGTGCTCAATCGGTTGAGAAAACGAGTCCCCGAGGTGTTCGACGGGCGTCCCGTCGGATGAACCCGCATCGCAGGCCCCCAGGTGCGCGAACAGTCGCGATCTGAGCCCGGTGCGAGTCCTCGGCCAAGAACCACGCGCAGCCGCCCAATCCGTGCTCTCGCACGCGTCTAAAAGGGCAAGGCAGCCAATGATCCTCCCCCGCACACCGCGGGGGGCCCGAATCGCGAGACCCAAGCGGGTGCTCGCAGGGGCAGGGGGATCGTCGGAAGCCGCTGCACATCCATCAGCGAGCGCCGCGTGCACACGCCCCGCAACGCAACACGCCCAAACCGAAGCGCGCCCAAACTGCGCGCCCAATCGTCGCTCATAAGCGCACGAAGGGTATGTTCCGCGTCAAAGGCTTCCGCTACGCACTCACGCTGACTTGCACAGGGTCAGATCTCCCATGACAGACGAAAACAACAACACAAACAACGAGACGAGCGAAGAAACAAGCCCGTCCCAATCCGCACCAAAGACAACAAAGAAGAAGACCACAAAGAAAAAGGCGACAACCAAAAAGACCGCCAAGAAGACAACAAAGAAAGCTGCGGCGAAGAAGACCGCCAAGAAGACAGCAAAGAAAACCACCAGAAAAAAGACCACGCGCAAAAAGTCCACCGCAAAGTCTGAAACTGCCGCCGACACCGAGCAGCCCCAAGAGCAATCAGACACAAGCGAAACACACGAAGACAACGAAGCCGCGCAGCCCGTCGCCGAAGAATCCGCGTCCGATCAGGACGACGATTCGCAAACCGAATCCGACAGCGAATCCGATGTTCAAGCCGTCGAAGATTCCGGTGACGAAGCCGAAACCGAAGACGACGCCGACAACGAGGACAAGCCCGCGTCACGCTCCAAAAAGCGCTCCCGCCGCTCGTCCAAAAAGAAATCCAGTTCGTCCTCAAACGAACCCAAGGGTTCAAGCGAGCCATCGCCACGCACCGAGATGATCGTCAACTATGTGCCCGGCGAGGAGTGCCGCATCGCCATGATCGAGGACGGCAAGCTCGAAGAACTCATGGTCGAGCCCACCGACAAGGTCTCACGCGTCGGCAACATCTATGTCGGACGCGTCGCCAACATCGAGCCCGCGATCCAGGCCGCGTTCGTCGACTTCGGCACCGAAGAAAACGGATTCCTCCACATCTCCGACCTGCACCCGCAGTACTTCGCCAAGGGCGACGAGAAAACTGAACGCGTCGGCAAGAAAACGCCACGACGCAGCAGACCACCCATCCAGGACTGCCTCAAAAAGGGACAGGAAATCATCGTCCAGGTCCTCAAAGAGGGCGTCGGAACCAAGGGACCAACCCTCACAAGCTACCTCTCAATCCCCGGCCGCTTCCTCGTCATGATGCCCGGAATGGACAAAGTCGGCGTCTCCCGCAAGGAAGAAGACGACGACAAACGCAAGGCCGCCAAGCAGATCCTCTCACAGCTCGAGCTCCCGGAAGGATTCGGATTCATCCTCCGCACCGCCGGCTTCGACCGCACAAAGGCCGAGCTCAAACGCGACCTCTCCTACCTCGCACGCCTCTGGAAGGACATGGAGAAAAGACGCAAGGGCGGCAACAAGCCCAGACTCCTCTACACAGAGTCAGACCTGCTCGTCCGCTCCATACGCGACCTGCTCAGCTCCGAGGTCGACCGCGTCGTCATCGATTCCGAACCAGCACTCAAACGCGTCGCACGCTTCATCAAAATCGCCGCACCCCGCTCGGGCGCAAAGCTCTCGCACTACAAGGGCGACATGCCCATCTTCCACGCGTTCGGTCTCGAATCCCAGATCAACGAGATCCACGCAAGAGAGGTCATGCTCCCATCCGGCGGCCGCCTCGTCATCGACCAGACCGAAGCTCTGGTCGCCATCGATGTCAACTCCGGCCGCTCACGCGCCGCGCGAGACGCGGAAACAAACGCGTATCAGACAAACCTGGAAGCCGTCGACGCGATCTGTCGCCAACTCCGCCTCCGCGACATGGGCGGGCTCGTCGTGTGCGACATGATCGACATGCGCTTCGCGTCGCACCGCAAACAGATCGAGCAACGATTCCACGAAAGACTCAAACGCGACCGCGCCAAGTCAACCACCGCGCCCATCTCACCCTTCGGCCTCCTCGAGATGACACGCCAACGCATGCGCGGCTCAATGGAATCCCAGCACTTCGCAGACTGCCCCGTCTGCCACGGACGAGGCCTCGTCAAGAAGCCGGATTCCGTCGCCTCCACCGCCATACGAGACCTCGCCGCACTGCTCACGCACGACAAGGTCTACCGCGCAGAACTCGTCGTAAACCCGCGCGTCGCAAGCTCACTGCTCTCGACAAAGCGATCCAGCCTCACACGCATCGAGCTCGTCTCAGGCAAGCTCCTCGATGTGCGCGTCAGCGAGTCGCTCCCGATCGACCGCGTCGCGTTCTACGCATACGACAGAAACAACAACGACATCGCCATCGAGAAACTCAAGTCCCCCAAGGGCCCGAACCCCGAGCCCAGCATCGTCGAATGGCGAGACGAAAGCTCGCCCGACGGCTCATGGGCAAAGGACCCGCTGGAAGAAGTCGACGAAACCACCGTGCAGAAACTCGCAGAGGAGATCGCTAAAAAGGCAGAACAGGCCGAAAACGCCGAACTCCCCGTCGAAGGCGATATCGACGAGAATGAGTCCATCGACGCGCCCAAAAAGAAACGACGCCGCAGACGAAGAGGCGGACGCGGCCGAAACAAGGGCGATGCCGAGAACAACGAAAACGAGAACAACGAAGAACACGACGCATCAGAATCGTCAGACGACAACGCAGAAGACACCTCGTCGTCAGACGAAACAGACGGCTCAGAGTCGCAATCATCCTCCGATGACGATCAGCCCAAAAAGAAGCGTCGCCGCAGACGCAGACGGGGCGGACGCGGACGGGGCGGCGCAGATGCCGAGAACACCGAGTCCAACGACGACTCCGGTTCCGAACCCCAGAGCGAGAATGCTGCAGAGGAAGCGTCGGACGACGAACAGGACGAAGCGCCCAAGCGTCGCCGTCCACGCCGTCGCCCCGATCCAAAGAGAAAGCCGGAGACAGAACAGATCACCGAGCCAAAGCCCGTGGCCGAATCCAAGCCAAGGACATCAAAGAAGACGACAAAGAAATCGTCCGTCAAGGCCGGTTCAAAGTCCGAATCGAAGAACGAGCCCAAAGCGGAATCATCAAAGAGCGCACCCAAGAAACGCCGAGGACTCTACTCAAACTCACGCAGGACGCTCTCCGCGAGCGAACTCGCCAAGCTCGGCATCGAGTAACCCTTTCAGGACACGCGCACCGTGACCCAACACCGGTCAATTCCGAACCAGCCGAGCACGAAGCGCGTGCTCCTGCTCGGATCCACCGGATCCATCGGGACACAAACCCTCCAAGTGATGGCGCATCTCAACGCGCTCCACGAACAGGGTGCCTATCCCACCCGCTTCGAGCTCGCCGGGCTCGCCGCGGGCTCGGATGACCAGACCGTCACGCAGCAGGCCCAGCAGTGGGGCGTGCGCGATATCGCCCTGTGCAACCCGCCAGATTCGCCCCCCCCGGGGTTCAATCTTCGAACCGGTGACGACGCCGCGACCAGCCTCGTCGAAGAGATCGAGTGCGATCTCGTCGTCGGCGCAATCGTCGGCATCGCGGGGCTCCGATCCACCCTCCGCGCCGTCGAACTCGGCATCGATGTCGCGCTCGCCAACAAAGAGTCCCTCGTCGCCGCCGGCGAACTCGTCACCCAAGCCGCGTTCAAATCCGGCGCATGCCTGCTCCCCCTCGATTCCGAGCACGCAGGAATCTGGCAATGCCTCGCAGGGCTCGCCCTCGATCGCCACTGCCCACCATTGCACCCGACAGACGCGATCAGCAAGGTCGTCCTCACCGCATCAGGCGGCTCATTCCGCGACCAGTCGCGCGACCAGATCGAGCACGCCACACTCGAACAAGCCCTCAACCACCCCAACTGGGACATGGGCGCCAAAGTCACCATCGACTCCGCCACACTCATGAACAAAGCGCTCGAACTTCTCGAAGCGCACTGGCTCTTCGGGCTCCCCGCCTCGAAGCTCGACGCGATCATCCACCCACAGTCCATCGTCCACGCCATGGTCGAGTGCGCCGACGCCTCCGTCATCGCCCAGATGGGCGCCCCAGACATGCGCGCCCCGATCCAGCACGCGCTCTGCGACGCACACCGACCCCAAGGATGCGCGCCGCGACTCGACATCACAAAGCTCGCTTCGCTGGACTTCGTCGAAATCGATCACGCAAGATTCCCCGCGATCCCCCTCGCCATGCACGCCATCGAAACCGGCGCAGACACCGGCGCCGCCCTCAACGCCGCAAACGAACACGCCGTCCGCATGTTCATGCAAGCCAACCTCCCCTTCGGACAGATCGACCGCTGCGTCGAGCATGTCATGTCCGTCTGGAACCCATCCCCGATCGGATCGCTCGACGATGTCCTCGCCGCCGACCAACGCGCACGCGTCCTCGCCGACGAATACTGCGCCACCAACGGGACGCGGGTCTCATGAGCAAACGCCCCCCACAGCGATCAACCGTTCAGGCCCAACAGCTCCGGGCCAAGCTGAACTCGATCATGCAGCTGATCCAGAAGGGCAATCTCGCGCAGGCCAACACCACGCTGCAGCCAATCCTCCGCAAGCACCCCACACTCCCCGAAGTGAACCATGTCGCCGCGGGGCTCAGCGCCTCAATGAACGAGCACGATCGCGCCATCTACTACGCCCAGCGCGCCGCAGAGCTCGCCCCCGACACACCGGAATACCTCGCAGGGCTCGGCTCCGTCCTCCTCCGAGCGGGCAGGCACGACGAAGCGATCGACACAATCAACCGCGCCCTCCAACTCAACCCAAACCTCCCCGACACCCTCGTCCCCCTCGCGACCGCTCAGATGGAGTCCGGGCGCATCCACGACGCCCGATCCACCTTCGCCCGCGTGCTCGCCGAGAACCCCGCGCACCTCGAGGCCGCAAACAACCTCGCGCTGCTCGAATCCGACCTCGCCCACGCCGACCGAGCCATCGACATCATCGAGTCCGCGCTCACCCATCACCCAGAACACCCGATGCTCCTCGACGCACTCTGCATGTTCGCCTGCTACTCCGACAACCAATCCCCCGAGCAGGTCGCACACATCCACCGCCGTTTCGGACAGAGCGTCCAGTCCCGCATCCGCCCCCGAACCGACCATCCCAACACCCCCGACCCCAATCGACGCATACGCATCGGCCTCGTATCGCCCGACCTCCGCACCCACTCCATCGCCTACTTCCTCCAGCCGATCGTCGAGCACCTCGATCCAAACCGCTTCGAAACCTTCCTCTATCACACCGCACGCTCCGCCGACACCATGTCCGAAAAGCTCCAATCCGCGTGCACCACATGGCGCGAATGCCCAGAGGGAATGAACCAGGCACACAAAAGGATCCTCGCAGACAAGATCGACATCCTCGTCGAACTCAACGGCCACTTCGCAGGCAACCTCCTCCCCCTCTTCGCCGCACGCCCCGCACCCGTCTCCGTCACCATGATCGGCTACGCCAACACCACGGGTCTCTCCACCATCGACGCGCGCATCATCGACAACACCACAGACCCCGCCCCCGAGTCCGACGCCTGGGCCACCGAATCACTCATCCGCGTCCCAGGGTGCTTCCTCTGCTACCGACCACCACTCGATGCCCCCCCCTGCACCGACCCGGACCCCGAACGCCCGTTCACCTTCGGCTCCTTCAACGACCTGCGAAAAATGTCACCCTCCTGCATCGCGACCTGGTCCGCCATCCTCCACGCCTGCCCGGACGCACGCCTGCTCCTCAAAACCGCACGCTTCGATCAGCCCGCCGCGTGCGATGATCTCCTCGCCAGATTCGCGGCACACGGCATACAACCAGACCGGCTCGAACTCCGCGGACGCACCGAGTCCATGCAGGACCACCTCGCCCTCTACAACAGCATCGACTGCGCACTCGACACCTTCCCCTACACCGGAACAACCACCACCTGCGAAGCCATGCACATGGGCGTGCCCACAGTCACCCTGCTCGGACAATCGCACGCGGGCCGCGTCAGCGCATCGCTCATGCACGCCGTCGGCATCCCCGAATGGATCGCAAACGACACCGACGCCTACACCCAACGCGCCATCGACGCCCACGCATCCGCGAAGCGCACGGCATCGGACCGTCAATCACTCCGTCAGCAACTCGCCTCCTCACCGCTCTGCGATGAACAGGAGTACGCTTCCAAAATCGCCGCCGCATTCACTTCATGCTGGTCGAACTGGTGCAACACCAACGGAGGTGCGTAATGGACATCGTCTGGCTCGCCTCCTACCCAAAGTCGGGCAACACATGGCTCCGATTCCTCCTCTACTCCGTCATGCACGGCCCACCCGCTCAATCACTCGACATCGCGAGAAAAATCCCCGACATCCACCGCCCGCTCCCCACCGATGTCATGAACGACGAACGCATCATCGCCAAGTCCCACTACGCCTTCTCAGAAAAACACCCCAAGGCATCCGACACCGAACGAGCCGTACTCATCATCCGACACCCCCGAGATGTCCTCTTCTCAGCACTCAACTACCGCAGGCTCGCAGGACTCACAACCGCACAGATGTCCGACGCACAATACGCCCGCCTGTTCATCGCACACAAAGGCGACCCCGAGTTCAACGCACAGGGGTTCGGAACATGGGAAGGGCACATCCAGTCCTGGAACAACCAGACCGATTTCCCCATCCACCTCGTGCGATACGAAGAGCTCAAGTCCGACACCGCGGCACACCTCCGCGCCGTCCTCGATTTCCTCGAGATCGACGCGCCACAAAGCGCCATCGACAAGGCCATCGAGGCAAGCTCATTCGATTCCATGCGCGCCATGGAGATCCGCGAGAAGCACAACAGCGCCGCAAACCCCAAGTCCCAGTCCCTCTTCGTCGGAAACCCCAAGTCCAAAACCTACTTCATGAACGCAGGTAAAACAGGACACACACTCCGTTCGATCTCGCCCGATCTGGAGTCCGCCTTCAACAAGTCTTTCGCCGAATCAATGCAGCGCTACGGCTACGAGTAAAAACCGGGTACAGCCCTCAGGGCTCATACCCCATCATCGCGCACGCACGCTGATAGTCCCCGTTCGCGCGGAACCGCTCCACCAGCTCCTCGTCCACCGCCTTGCGGGGCATCGACACGATCTCCTTCTTCTGCGACCCACGCCCAAGCGAGGGCACCGTGTCGCCAGTGATCGTCGTGTACCGGTGCCACTTCTCCCGATACCCCGGATCAAAATCGATCGCGAGCTCATCGCACATCGCCCGCAGCACCGAGTCCGGGTCCCGCGTGAAATCCTCGTACCGATGGAACCCGTTCTCCGCCGCGAACTCCGCGAACTTCATGCAACCCGTGCAGTACTTCTCAAACACCAAGTGAGGCCGCACAACATCGAGCTGGATCAACGACAGATACTGATCAATCGGATGACGCGTCGTCACCGAACACCGGATGTCGTACACCGACTCGATCGCCTCACGCAGCGCAAAGCCGTGCCTGGGCTCCATCACCGTCGGCACCCCGATGTAGTCCACATGCGACCAATCACGCAACACCAGCGTCGAACCCTTGTCATTGGCACGCTGATCGCATGTGCTCACAAACTGCAGCACGCTCGGCGCCCGCATCTTGTACCGCATCAGGTCCTTCTTCCCGATCAGCCCAAACCACTTGCTCGCCTGCATCATCGGGTTCGTCGTCCGCAGGTCCGCCGGGTGAATCTCACTGATCAGCGTCACACCGTCCATACACCCGATGCACTTGCTCACAAGCGTCCCGCCCGATCGCGCAAGGTTGCGAATGACCCGCATCGTCGGTTTCTTCGATGCACTCATACTCAAGACTCCGTCGCGCGCTGTTCAATCAAACCGGAAGACCGCATCCACGCATACTGACGCGCAATCCCATCCTCAATCGAAGTGGTGGGGGCATACCCAAGCTCCACCCCGCTCCGCGACAGATCCGCCCAGGTCCTATCGACATCACCCGCCTGCATACCCATCTCGTTGATCACCGCGTCCTTCCCGACCACACCCTCGATCGCCTCAATCAACCCGTTGAGCGTGATCGGATGATCCCCCCCAAGGTTCCAGATCCGATACCCATGAGCCGGGATACGCTCATACGCCCGAAGCACACCCGTCACAATATCATCGATATAGGTGTAGTCCCGGCTCGTCGTCCCATCGCCAAACTTATTGATCGTCTCGCCACGCGCCACCTTGCCGAGAAAAAGACTGATCGCCAGATCAGGACGCTGCCGCGGACCAAACACCGTAAAGAAACGCAGCATCGCCACCGGCATCCCCGTCAGATGATGGTGCGTCTCACCGATGAGCTCACACGAACGCTTCGTCGCAGCATACGGCGAGATCGGATGCTCAACAGAATCAATCTCAGCGAATGGCGTCTTCTCATTGTTCCCATACACACTGCTCGACGAAGCGCACACAACACGCCCACACCCGCACGCACTCGCCGCGCTCAGCACACGCTGCGTCCCCACAACATTCGCCAACGCATACCCGCCCGGGTCCGCGATGCTCGGACGCACTCCCGCCTTGGCCGCAAGATGGATCACGCCCGTCAACCCCTGACCATCCATCACCCCAGCAAGCGCCGCCTCGTCCGTGATATCCATCTCGTGCGACACAAAACGATCGCCATAGGCCCGCTGCAACCCCGCATGATTCGCGCGCTTCCGGTCCACATCGTAATACGGGTCGAAGTTATCAACGCCAATCACGCGCGCACCCAGCCCCATCACACGATCGGCCACATGCGAACCGATGAATCCGGCGCTGCCAGTGATCAGGATCCGTTCGTTGTCCATCTGCATCCGCACTATGCTCCCGCCAGGTAAACGAAAAGCGGATGGTAATCACCGACAGCCCGCTCACGACAGATCTTCAGCGACAACCAATCAAAAAAGAAGCAGGGCGCCATGTGTCCAAGGCGCCCCGCTGGAGGAGAGAGAGATCTGTATACAAGGTAGAAACTTTCTTCTAGACAAGTTCATTTATCGGCATACTGCCGTAAAAGTTTGTCTAATTTAACGCGAAACCCCCGAAGGAGGGGGGATGTTTGGGTTGTTTTCTGCGCATTCTTTGTGGATACATACACTTGGAACTTCACAACTCGCACGATAAAGTAGTCCCTGATCAGCACTTCGCGGCCAACACAAACGACCGCTTTAAACGGATACCGACCCGATCATGCCCGCAACGGACGAACCCGATCGATCTTCGATGCCTCCTCAGGAGGCCGAAGACCAACCCCCCCCCAGTACCAACAAGGCGCCCGCTGCGCAGATCGATGTCCATTTCGATCCCAACACCGCGGCCATCACAACAACGCAACTCAACACACTCCGCGAGCAAACCAACCGCGTGCTCGCGCTCATACCCAACACCGGCTCGCTGCGCGTTCGCATCGTCAACGACGAGGACATGATCGACGCGCACAAACGATTCTCCGGCCTCGACTCCACGACAGATGTGCTCACCTTCGATCTCGCATCGCATGACACCGACTTCAACAACAAAGCACTCGACACCGACCTGATCGTCTGCGCCGACGAAGCACGACGACAAGCCAGCCAACGCAATCACCCCGTCACCCACGAGCTGCTCCTCTACATCGTCCACGGCGTGCTCCACTGCCTCGGATACGACGACCACGACCACGACGACTACGAACGAATGCACGCACGAGAAGACGAACTCCTCAACGCGGCAGGCATCGGCACCGTCTTCCATTCAACCAACGACAAGGAACACAAATCATGATGGCCGGCTGGTGGCTCATCGCGGCGCTCGGGTGCGTACTGCTCGCGGCATTCTTCTCCGCGCTCGAACTCGCGCTCCACACACTCTCACGCGTGCGCATGAGCGCCGAGCTCGACGACGAACACCCGCACCGTCACCGAGTACAGACAATCCTCGACGATGTCGCAGGTCACGCCGCGTCGCTCTCCGTATTCACCATCGCAACCCGGCTCAGCGCTGCAGTCTGCTTCGTCTTCTGGGCAGCGGGTCTACGACACGAAACTTCACCATCCGCGATCAGCATCATCATCGGCCTCGTCATCGCCACCGTACTCATCTGGCTGGGATCAGCGCTCATCCCCATGGGCGTCGCAACACACGCGGGTGAATCAGCGCTCCTCAGGCTCGCACCCGTCGCACGAATCACACACCTGCTCGTCCTCCCCCTCCTCCCAGCACAGCGATTCCTCACAGAGGTCGTCCGCAGACTCGTCGGCGCTGAAAAAAACAACCGAGACATCAACATCTCATCAGTCTCAGACCTCCGCGCAATCGTCGAAGACGACGAGGTCGAATCAAGATTCGACGAGACAGAACGCGACATGCTCGAAGCAGTCGTCGAGTTCCGCTCAACATCCGTCGAACAGATCATGACCCCCCGCACAGAGATCGACGCGCTCCAATACACCGACGACCTCACAGAAGTCATGAAGTTCGTCGACGAGCACGGCCACTCCCGAATACCCGTATACCGCGAAGACCTCGACCACATCGAAGGAATCCTCTACGCCAAAGACCTCCTCCGATGGATCACAAACCACGGCCAAGACGGATCACCATTCGTGCTCGCCGATGTCACACGCGAACCATCGTTCGTGCCAGAAACAAAGACAGTGCGAGAACTCCTCGCACAACTCCTCGCAGACCAGGTCCACATCGCCATCATCCTCGATGAATACGGCGGAAACTCCGGACTCGTCACCATGGAAGACATCGTCGAAGAAATCTTCGGCGAAATCCAGGACGAATACGAAGACCCCGAAGACCCCGCAGGCAATGTACAACTCGACACAAACGCGAAGGCAGCAATCATCGACGCACGCACCGAGATCGATGACGCAAACGACGAACTCGAAGCCATCGGCCTCGAACTACCAGAATCCGACGACTACGACACCATCTCAGGATTCGTCAACACAACCCTCGGCCGCATCCCCGAAACCGGCGAAGAAATCGATCTCCCAATGATGAAGATCGACATCCTCGAAGCCGAGCCCACCCGCGTCGTCCGCGTCAAAATCACCCGCGTCGAGACAACCGACGAACTCACCGAGTTCTCAACCCAAAACGCCAAATAACATCCCTCCTCCCCCTGTCTTCTTTCTCCTCCCCCGTCCTGACGGGGGAGGAGTCCGCGCAGTCCGCCTCTGGCGGAGAGGGGGTCTTTCTTGTCCCTCCCCGCGCCCTCG
>DDGE01000063.1:14743-16373 GCA_002337545.1 Phycisphaerales bacterium UBA1910
AGGCGGATCGGAGGGGTCTTCCCACCCCCCGCACACCAACCCCCTCGGGTGCCCTGCTTTGAGCCCGCCTCCGGCGGGACAAAGCAGGAACACTCACCCCCCAACAACCCTCCCCTCTTCCCCAGTGGCAAGTGGCCAGTCCCTAGTCCCTTCTTCCCCCCCCTCCCTACCATCCACAATGCCACTCAAGCTGTACAACACACTCACCAAATCGCTCGAGCCCTTCGTCCCCCAGGACCCGGCACACATCCGCTTCTACACCTGCGGCCCAACCGTCTACGACGACGCCCACATCGGCAACTTCCGCTCATTCCTCGCCGCCGATCTCCTCCGCCGCTGGCTCGAATCACCCCTCTGCACCCTCATTGATGCAGAAGGCAACGAACACACGGGAACAGCCCGAAAAGTCACCCATGTCATGAACATCACCGATGTCGGCCACATGACCGACGACGACAACGCCGACGGCGGGGGCGAAGACAAAATGGATGTCGCCGCACGACGCATCCTCGAAGCCAAAAAGTCCGGCACCCTCCCTCCCGACGCCAAAGTCGACCCAAACAACCCCTTCCAGATCGCCCAGTTCTACGAAGCCCGCTTCAAGTCCGACGCCAAAGCACTCGGCATGAAAGTCGCCATCGACGCCGACAAAGACCCATCCCTCATGCCCCGCGCCACGGGCAACATCAAAGAAATGAAACAGGTCATCGAAGACCTGCTCGAAAAAGGCGACGCCTACGCCGCCGGCTCACCCGGCGCTCGCGCCATCTACTTCAATGTCCAAAGCTTCCAGCGCTACGGCAAACTCTCAGGAAACACCCTCGACCAACTCAAAGGCGGCGCCGGCGGCCGCGTCGACGAATCAAACCAATCCGAAAAGAAACACCCCGCCGACTTCCTCCTCTGGAAGGAAGACAGCACCCACAAAATGAAATGGCCATCACCCAAGGTTCCCAACCAGGAACCCTGGGGCGACGGCTACCCCGGCTGGCACATCGAATGCACCGCCATGGCCCTCAACCGACTCATCCCCGGCGGACTCAACGCCGCCAAAGCAACACACGCCCACATCGACCTCCACTCCGGCGGCGAAGACAACATCTTCCCTCACCACGAATGCGAGATCGCCCAATCCTGCTGCTTCACCGGCGCAGACCACTTCGCAACCCACTGGTTCCACCCACGCTTCCTCAAGGTCGACGGCCAAAAGATGTCCAAATCCAAGGGCACCATGTACACCCTGGGAGACCTCACCGCCAAAGGCTTCGACCCCGCCGCCGTGCGCTTGGAACTCATCAAAACCCACTACCGCGCCAACGCCGACTTCTCCATCCAAGGACTCAAGGATTCCACCCGCACCGCCCAGCGATGGAAACGCTTCATCGACACAGGGAAACAAGGACAACCCGGCGAACCAAACACCGCCGTCCGCGATGCGGTCGCCGAAGCGATGAACGAAGACCTCAACATCGCCGGCGCGATCGGTGCGATCAACAAGTGGATCAAGGACACCCCCAAACCAACACAAGCCGACGCCGAACTCATGACCCAGTTCGACGCCTTTCTCTCCGTCTGCGATCTCCTCCAGGAAGCGCCCGCAGCAAACAACACCGGCATCGCCCTCTACCAA
>DDGE01000026.1:0-36368 GCA_002337545.1 Phycisphaerales bacterium UBA1910
CAGACTCGCCTCGATCCGCAGCAACCAGATCCGGGCGCTTGAGCTCACGCACCTTGAGCACGATCATGTACTCGTACATTGCCTGCAATCGACAGTATGTCCACCCCGCTCGCCCATCGAGAAACCCGCGACCGAGTACATACATGTACACGAACTTCAGCAAGGGTCGGCAGGGCATACGGAACGAGATATTTTTGAGTTCCAACCGGCGGGTGTTGCGGTCCGAGGAAAACAGGTTTCCCAGCTTCACCGGGTTTTCCGACAGCGCCTTCATGGTCTCGTTGGCCTCGTAGGTCGAGTACCGGTTGTGGCGCTCGATCCACTCGCGGATACCCTTGGAAAAGTTGTAGTGAATGAAGTGCTCGCGAAGGTATCCGACATCCCCGTCAACGATGGGGATCGGGTTGGCATCACGCGCAAACCGGATTCTGGGCGGCTGGAAGAATCGCATGATGTTGCCCGGGGGCATCGCGTTTTTGAGCCACTTGCCCTTGTAGATATTTCTGCGGCCACCGTAATACGCGACGGGGTCGTTCTTCTCGATCGAACGCGCACCTGATTCCCACTCGGACGCGATCTTTTCGATTTCTGCGCGGAGCTCGGGCGTCATCCGCTCATCCGCATCGAGATAGAACACCCATCGGTGCTTGAACTCGATGTTCTCCATCGCCCAGTTCTGATGATTCCCACGCCCGTCATACGGGCGCTCGAACCAACGAGCACCCGCGGCTTCGCTGATCTCGCGCGTGCGGTCTGTCGAGAGCGAATCGAGAACCACGATATCGTCCGCCCACGATACAGACTCGAGCAAGCCCGGGAGGTTCTGCTCTTCATTGAGCGTCTGGATGAAGATCGAGATAGTCATGAGCGATTCCGTTTGGTCCTACTGCGTTTGGTGGTCGTCGAGATCTGCGTCCGGCTTTAGGCCATGCTGTTGCGGAGGTCTCGCACACTCCATATCCGTGCATGATTCGTGTCCTTGGCGAGCTGAACCGCGAGTATGTCGTGCGCGTTCTGGACATCCTCTTTGTTCGCGATCCTGAACAGCCGGGTCCGGAACAAGCTCCGGCACACACCGTAGTATGCACGCGACTGATCGCTCATCTTCGATTGGACAAATGCTTTGACTTCCTGATCGTGCGATTCGAACAGCACAAAGCGGAAACCGGGGTGTGATAGGAGTTCGGGGAGCAGGCGCGCCTCCGCACCCTCGACATCCAGCTTGGCACCGTACGCGTTGCCGTTGGTCGTTTCGCGGAGGAAATCCTTTGCGTTGCGAACTTCAACGCGATGGCTGTCCTCTGAGACAGGTGTTTCAGAGATACTCGCGGTGCCTGTGTGTGTCTGAGAGCCCGTGATATAAAACTCGCCTTCCTCATCCCAGAGCCCGCACCGGTGCAGGGTCATGTGCTCGATCCTGTTCTGCGAAATCACTTCTTCGATCCGATCGCCGAGCTCAGGCTGAGGTTCGACGAGATGCACCCACCCGTCTGGGCGGACGGCATCATGAACGAGGAACGCAACGCTCCCATAGTTTGCGCCGATATCGAGGAACACATCACCGGGTCGCAGCAAGCCTTTGCAGATCGAGACGATCTTGGGATCAGGCGTGCCGAAGAGATACAGCATCCGCCCGTTATAGTCATCGAGACGGGCAGTGATGCGCACTCGATTCCTGAGCTTGCATGGGATCTCCACGCTCTTGCGAAGCCCGGGAAACCTGCTGCTCAAAGACTGACTCATCGTCCCGATTCCGGACCGGATTGGGATCAGACGGCAGAAGGCCGCGACCAATCTCATCGAGATTTTTTCATATGTGGACACGGGCCCTCTTTCTGTCTGCGTGGATTGTATCACGCGCTCTTCTCGCTCGTTTCGGCGTCTTTCATCTGACGGTCCCGGATCGGTTTGGCGGGAGAACCCACACAGACCTTCCAGCTGGGAAGATCTGTGAACACGCTCGAGCGTGCGCCGACGACGGATTCTTCACCGATCGTGACGCCCGGGGCGACAAAGACATCCGCGGCGATCCATGTTCCTGCGCCAATCGTGATCGGCATCGGAATCAACGGGCGATTGCGGAGTTCAAAGTCGTGCGTTGCACCGCACAGGTACGAGTATTGCGAGATCACGACACGCTCACCGAGCGTAATCCGCTCGACGCAATAGCAATCCACATCATCAGCGATCGTCGCACGCGCGCCCATGGTCAGGTTCCACGGCGCCCAGATCGTTGCCCTGGGATACACGCGGGCACTTGGGTGCAGATCCGCACCAAAGAAACGCAGGAGCATGTTCCGCCATGCATGGAATGGTCGCGGCGAGAACCTGAAGATCGTTGATTGCACGATCCCCCAGACCACACGCATGATTCGGTTCTTGACTGAGTGCGGGCTGGGCGCGGGATTGGGGCTCATGGCTTTGACCCCGATCGCGCGGCATACTCACGCTGCTTGATCGCACGGGTTGGTTGTCCAACCGAGATCGTCCAAGGATCCGTGCGCTGCGCCGGATCAACAAGTCCTCGTGCGCCCACCACCGTGCCCTCCGACACCACTGCCCCGCTGAGCACCAACGAGTCCGCGGCTACCCACGCGTCATTTTCAATCACGATCGGTTCGTCAACCCTCGGGTGACCGGGCTGTTGAGGCGACCGCATCCTTGTCGAAACGATAGAGAGTTGCGACACAACACTCCGAGCGCCGAGCGTCACGGGGGAGGAGCAGTTGATGATTGCATGGTCGCCAACGATTGCGAGCTCGTGCATTGTCAGATTCCATGGGCAGTCGATGCGCGCGGAACGACGAATCTTGGCACGATTGTGTACTTGAGCTCCGAAAAACCGCAGCACCCCACGCCGATAGCGGTGCGCCACATGTGGGGAGCAGCGGAAGAGCCTCGCACCGATCGTGCGCCAGAGGGTTTGTTTCCAGCCTGGTACGCTCATGCCGCGTCTTCTCCCGAACCCTGCTCGTTGGGCTCGACCCGCTTGGCCGGGTTGCCCCGCCACTCGCTGCCGGGTTCAGTCGATCGGTAGACGCTCGAACGCGCGTGCACGATGGTCTGATCACCGAGCACGACCTCCGGGCCGATGTAGGCGTCAAAGCCGACAAAGCAGCCCTGCCCCAGGGTGATGGGCGGTTTGATGAGCGGGAACATCGGATCGGTCATGTCGTGTGTGCCCGCACACAGGTGGGCCTTGCAATCAATGACACAACCATCGCCGATGACGATGGGTCCGAGTGAGTACAGGATCACCCGGTCTTCGATGATGACATCATCCCCGAGCGTGATATTCCATGGGACCACGATGTCAACATCGCGCGCGAGTTGGCATCGCACACCCACACGCCCACCAAACAGGCGGAGAATGCTTGCGCGAGCGGAAGGGATGGTGACCCAGACACACCGCCCGAGCGTACCCCAGAGCGCACGCACAAGCTTTTGCTTGGGTGTCCACACACTCCGTCGCTTCGGGGCGGGTACACCCGATAACTGGTTCGGTTTGGTCTCGTCGGAGTTGCTCACACTCGTCCTATCGGCCAGTAAAGGAATGAACCCCAGAGAGGTCGCGCGGAGGAACAAAATTCGGGTCGGTGTGCGCTGGGGGTCTATTGTACTCGGCGGATAAAGCCGAATACGCGTTGAGAGAACGACATGTCGCTGACGAAAAAGCTCGAAAACCTGACAAAGGCCTGTCTCCCACCCGCGGGAGCACGATTGGCCAAACGCGCGAGCGTCCGCACCCGTTATCGGTCACAACTCGCGGCGTGCCGATCGGGCTTTGCCCAGTTTGGCGATCGATACCCGCAAACCACCCTCTTTGTGGCGGGTTTGCCGAAGAGCGGGACGACCTGGCTGGAAAAGATGATCGCGTCATACGAGGGGTTCCATGAGCTGATGATCCCCGAGGTGGCAAAGCACGAGATGCTCACGGGGGGGTCACATGACTACGAACTCCCCGAGGACATGTTCACTCGTTTCGAGAACGCGCTGGTGCTGACCAAGATGCATGTTCATGGCTCCATCCACAACACACGCATACTTCGCGAATCCGGGATCAGGTATGTCGTGCTTTATCGAGATCTTCGCGATGTTGCGGTCAGCAACTTCTTCTATGTCCGAAACACCCCCTGGCACCCTGAGCACGCGATCTACAAGGGGACTGATCTGCGAACCGGGCTGATCCGATTCGCGGAACGCACGCTCGGCGCGTACAGCGATTGGATCTACTCATGGCACAAGAACCATGATCCGGATCTGTGCCACATCATCCGGTACGAGCAGTTGCTGGAGAATGATGCCGCAACGCTCAAACAGGTTGCCACTCATTTTCAGCTTGACGCATCCGATGAGACGATTGAAAAAATTACTAAAGCAAACAGCTTCAGCGCGATGAGCGGCGGACGCGAGAAGGGACGCGAAAGCGGCACAGACTTCGCACGCAAGGGTGTCGCAGGAGATTGGAAGAACCACTTTGACGACG
The DNA here is from genome assembly GCA_002337545.1 of Phycisphaerales bacterium UBA1910. Classification (GTDB taxonomy): domain Bacteria; phylum Planctomycetota; class Phycisphaerae; order Phycisphaerales; family UBA1924; genus UBA1924. The sequence goes on from DDGE01000026.1 coordinate 4,487, forward strand.
AGATTCGCGCCAAATACAAAGAAATCATTGGGCAGACTCTGATCGACTTTGGCTACGAACAATCATTGGATTGGTAATCACGCACACTATTTCCGCGGGTACACACTTTGACAGTCTTAAACGCTCAATCCAGCACGAACAACGCGAAGAAAACCCGCGTGGTCATCCTGAATCAGTACTATGTCCCCGATGTCGCATCGACAGGGCATCTCCTGCATGAACTCGCTGTCGAGCTCGCAGAGCTCGGCTTCGAGGTCGAGGTCCTGACCGGACGCCCGAGCTATGGGCCGCCGGATACATGGCAGGACTGCCCGCTCAAAGAAGAGGTTGACGGCGTCAAGATCCGTCGTCTCAAGGTTGCACGCTTCGACAAGAACAACCTCGCTGGGCGCGCGTTCAACTACCTCACCTTTGTCATCCCCATGATCCTCACGGTGCTCTTCAAGTCCCGCAAGGACACGGTCTATCTCTACACCACCAACCCACCGTTCCTCGGCGCGATCGGATGGTTTGTCTCGCTCTTCCGCCGCCATCACTATGTCACCCTCCTCCACGACGCCCACCCCCAGCTCGGAGTCTGGGTGGGAACATTCAGGAAGGGCTCGCTCGTCGAGCGCGTATGGATGTCGCTGAATCGACGCAAGTACAAGCGTACCAAAGAAGCAATCGTGCTCTGCAGCGCCGCCAAGAAGCTCGTCGCGGAGACCTACCCGATCACGCTCGAGCACATCCATGTCATCCCCAACTGGGCGGACGGCGAGGACCTGTTCCCAAAGAAGAAAGAAGACTCCGAGATCGCTCAAGAGCAGGGGTTCGTGGACGACTTCATCCTGCTCTACTCGGGCAACATGGGGCTCTATTACGACTTCGAGACCGTGCTTGGTGCGGCCAAGATGCTTGAGGGCGAACCATTCAAGCTCGTTCTCGTCGGGGGCGGCGGGAAGAAGACTCAGATCGAAGAGCACATCAAAGAACACAGCATGACCAATGTCGTCATGCTGCCCTACCAACCCTTCGAGAAACTCAACGACTCGCTCAATGCGTGCGACGCGTCGCTCGTCACGATCGCGAAAGGGATCGAGGGGATCAGCTTCCCCAGCAAGCTCTACACATCACTCGCGGTCGGGAAAGCAATCGTCGCACTGAGCGAGGACTGGTCCGAGCTGCGTGAGATCGTCGAGGGTACGGAATGCGGCATCTGGTCCGCGTTGGGCGATTCGGAAGGGCTCGCAAACAAACTCCGCGTGCTCATCCACGACAAGCAAAAGACCGCGGACATGGGCAAGAGCGCTCGCGAAGTCTTCGACCAGGGCTACACGCGTCAGGTTTGTGCAGCGAAGTACGCCGAGGTGCTCAAGCTCGCGGACCCCCAGTACAGCGCGGACGAAACACGCGAACGACGCGCGAATCTCGCGGATTGGCTCGCTGGAGGCGCAGCGGTTGTCACGCACCACGAGCACACGGTAACATCCGAGACCGAACCCGCGAAGGAGTCGGCATGAGCGCACCAGTCGAAGATCGCCCCCTCAAGCTCCTGTTTGTTACCGAGGACGATCCGCTCTATGTGATCCGGTTCTTCGAGGTCTTCTTTGAGGAGTACCCCAAAGACCAGATCGAAATCGTCGGCGTCTCCGTGCAGGAGGCCTTCCACGAGCCCAAATGGAAAACCGCGAAGCGCATCTTCCGCTTCTATGGCCCCATCGATTTCTTCCGCCTGCTCGCGCGATACTTCAAGGTCAAACTCCGGGGCGATTCCATCGCCAAGCTCGCGGAAACCAAGGGACACCCCATCGTTTCGTGCGGATCAGTGAATGATCCGGAATACATCGAGCGCGTGAAAGCGATCAATCCCGATGTCATCGCGTCCGTCGCGGCACCGGAGATCTTCAAGAAGCCGATTATCGAAACACCGAGCGTCGGGTGCATCAACATCCACTCGGGCCGGCTCCCGATCTATCGCGGGATGATGCCCAACTTCTGGCAGCTGCTCAAGGGCGAGAAGACCGCGTGCGTCACGGTGCATGAAATGGTCGAGAAGCTCGACGCGGGCGGGATCCTTGGCACACTCGAATGGCCGCTCAAAGACAACGATTCCCTCGATCGTGTCATCACCGGAACCAAGCAGGACGGCGCACGATTAATGATCGATGTCCTCCTCAAGATGAAGAAGGGCGAAGCCATTGCTGAGCCCCTCGACATGTCCAACAAGCAATACTTCAGCTTCCCGCAGCCGAAGGATGTCAAAGCGTTCCGCAAACGCGGACACAAGATGATCTGATATGAGCAAGCGTTTCGAAACAACCCGAGCCGCCATGTCCATCGATGTCGAGGACTGGTTCCAGGTCGAGAACCTCAAGGGCGTGATCGCGAGCGACACATGGGACGAGCAGGACCTGCGTGTCGAACGCAACACCGATCGCATGCTCGAGCTCATGGACACCCACGGCGTCAGGTGCACCTGCTTCATCCTCGGCTGGGTCGCCGAGAAGTGCCCCGACCTGATCAAACGCATCGCAGACGCCGGGCATGAGATCGCGTCGCACGGCTACGGGCACGATCTGATCTACAACCTCTCCCACGACGAGTTCCGCGAGGACATGAAACGCGGCATCGGGATCGTCGAAGACCTCACCGGAGCCAAAATCCGCGGCTACCGCGCCCCATCGTTCTCCATCACCGACTGGTCGATCGACATCCTGCAGGAACTGGGACTCACATACGACTCTTCCGCGTTTCCAACCGTCGCACATGACCGGTACGGCAAGCTCGCTGGCATGGATTCCGGGCAGCCCATCGTCGAGATCCGTGAGGGTTTCCATGAGGTCTGCGTGTCCGTGCTCAAAGTCGGGAAGAAGGGCATCCCCTGGGCGGGAGGCGGCTACTTCCGGCTCTTTCCCTACCCTGTGTTCAAGCGCGGCGTGAAGAAGATCCTCAACGCAGGCAACCCTTATGTCTTCTACATCCACCCGTGGGAAGTCGACCCGGGTCAGCCCCGTGTGGAAGGGCTCAAACGCTCACACAAGTTCCGCCATTACAACAATCTGGACCGGTGCGACGCACGCTTCGACGACCTGCTCAAGTCGTTCACCTGGCGACCGGTCGGCGAACTCCTCGACGACGAACTCAAGAACGCCTGATCACATCCCCGCCGTATCGAGGGCGATCAACGCCTGCAGCACCGACTCCTCACGCACGCCGTCGATGTGGATGATCGAATGCGCGATCTCTCGGTAGAGTTCATCGCGTTGACCGAACAAGGTCTGTACCTCGCTCAACACATCGTCGCCGACGAGCGTCGGACGATCGGTATTGTCCGAGCGTGTTAATCGTTCGCGCAGTTCCTCGGGGGTTCCGCGCAGATAGACGATAATTGCGTGCGATCCGCGAAGGACATCGGCCGCACCCGGCGCGGTGGGGGTCCCGCCCCCGAGCGCGATGATCTGGCCCGGGGTCTTCAGTACCGAACGCAACGACTCGGTCTCAGCGCTGCGGAACGCATCGATCCCATCGCGTTCGATCGCCTCGCCGGGCCCGGACGCGCTCATGCGCTCCGCCACGACATCATCGAGATCAATGAAATCACGCCCGAGCCGCTGACTCATCAGCTTCCCGAGCGTGCTCTTGCCCGATGCACGCAGCCCGATCAGGATCAGGTTGGGCGTACCGGTTCTCATTCTGTATTCCGATCGACGATCACTCGTTCACGCGCGACATGTACGACCCATCATCGGTCGAAACCTTGATCTTCTCGCCGTTGCCGATGAAGGGCGGGACGCGGGTTTTGAGACCCGTATCGCACACCGCTTCCTTGAGCTGGTTCGTCGCCGTCGCCCCCTTGATTCCGGGGGGTGTGTCCGCCACGGTCACAACCACCGCGGAGGGGAGTTCGATGGAAACAGGGTTTCCTTCGTGGAAGAGGACGGTGCAGCTGGTGTTGGGTGCCATGTAGAGGAGCGCGTCGTCGAGCAGGTCCTTGTTGAGTTCGACCTGGTCATAGTCTTCCATATCCATGAAAGTCCCGCCGCCGTCGCCGTTGTCGTAGAGGAACTCCATCTCACGCCGATCGAGCGTCGCCCCATCCACGGTGTCGGACCCGTTGAAGCGCTTTTCCGTCATCCCCGACCCGTCGACCGCGCGCATCTTCGCCTGGATGTACGCGGGCCCCTTCCCGGGCTTCGTATGCGCAATTTTTGTCACTACATAGAGTTTGCCGGAGAGATTCACTGCCATACCCGGCCGAATTTCGTTCGCTTTCATACGCGTTTCATCCCTATTCCCAGCCTCGCGGGCGGTTTTATCTCAATATCCGTGGGCGTTGCCCGTTGAGCGATCATAGCGCTTTAGTGGGCATCTCGGCGAGTGTGGTGTACCCTTTCCCGTGTCAGGGGGCGATTCCGTATACGACAGGAGACATGTTCTCATGCCCACGCGTCAGACAACAATGCACGATCTCAACCGCAGAGCGTTTCTCACCCATACAACCCGAGGTGGGCTCGCGCTCTCCGCACTCGCAGCAATGCCCATGTCCACGCTGGGACGGATGCTCCAGCCCGCAGCGAAGGAAGAGCCCCTCCCTGTCGGTGTTCTGGGATGGAAAACCCTCCAGAAGGACATATACGCGATCGCGGATCAGACGATGGGAGGCAACACCCTCCTTGTCGCGTCACAGGGTCAGGCCCTGCTCGTTGATACGAAGTACCCCTACTTGGGTGGTGCGATACTCAACGACGCAGCGAACCTGATCAACGCCGACATCCCCGCGAACGATTCAATCGAGCTCACCCTGATCAACACGCATCACCATGGCGATCACACCGGGGGGAACGCGATTATCGTGCCCATCGCCAGCGCGTCATACGCACACGCCAACGCGCTCCCGCGTATCAAGTCTCAACTCGAGCGGTATGTTCAGGGTGCCAAGGCCGGCCCGTCAGAACTCGCACGCAACGAGGCCGACGAAAAGCTCATGCCCTTCGCGAAATCCGCCGCGGAAGCGAGCAAAGCCTGGACAGAAAAGACCGCCGTTCCCAAGATCGCGATATCGGGTTCAGGAACGACCCTGAGCATCGGCGGGATCACGCTCGTCATCAATCACTACGGAAGTGGCCACACGGACAACGATCTCGTCATCCACCTCCCCGATCACAACATCGTCCATACCGGAGACCTCGTATTCAACGGGCTCCACCCGTACTTCGACCCGAGCGCAAACGCCAGCGCAAACGGCTGGATCGAATCACTCCGCCAGACCCGCAAGCTCTGCAACGCGGAAACCACCGTCATCCCCGGGCACGGCCCGATCGCCGGCCCCGAAGTCATCGATACGCAGATCAAGTACTTCGAGTCTCTTATCGCCTCGATCCAAACTGAGATCGAGAAGGGCACGCCGAAGGAAGAGATCGTGGAGATGAGCTGGGAATTCATGAACGGGCTCGGCTTCGAGCAGATCCGCTCACGCATCATCTCGGGCGTCTACGACGAACTCAGCGCCTGACCCGAACGCTCAGTCCTTGAAAAGCGCGATCTCATCGAGCGATTTGCGCTGCAGATCCGGAACCGTGCAGTGGTCCGCGGGGTACCCCATGGGAATCACCATGTAGGGACGCTCGTGCTCTGGACGATCGAGAACTTCGCGCAGGAAGTTCATCGGACTCGGAGTATGCGTCAGGGTCGCCAGACCCGCGTGATGTGCGGCCGTCAGCAGCATCCCCGTCGCGATCCCCACCGACTCGTTGAGGTAGTACACCTGCCCGCCATCATCTGTCGTCCGCAGGGCCATGACGATGATCAGCCAAGGCACGGTGTCCATGTAGGATTTATCGGGGGAGGTCCCAAAGACTTCGAGATCTTCCAGCCAACGATCGCTCGCGCGTTTCTCATAGAACTCGCGTTCGACCTCTTCCGCTGCCATGCGGATCTTGTGCTTGAGCTCAGCGTTGCTCACCGCGATGAAGCGCCACGGCTGCTTGTGCGCTCCCGAGGGTGCGGTACCGGCCGCCAACAGAACCTGCTCGATCACTTCCCGAGGGACGGGCTTATCCGAGAAGGCACGGATCGTGCGTCGTTGATTCACAATCTCGTAAAACGCCCGCGCAGCGGTCTCGCTGTCGGCTGGCGGGGTATACGGATGATACGGGATCTGTTGGATCGTCATGGGCTTGGCCTTGGGTTGCCCCCTCAAAACAGCGAAGCACGATCATAGCAGAACCCATCTGCGATTCCCCTCTGCCATACCCACCCGAATTCTCGACAAACCGAGCCGATACACCCGATAACCTTGGAATGCGCACCCGCCGCGGATATCACCGGACCCGTCTGATCGCTGGGCTTTTCGCCTGCGCGGGGATCGGAACACACTCTCAGGCCCAGGATGAATCCGGATCACGCCCGGCCAACGCCGGGCGGGTTGTGAAAGCATTTGATTTCGAAGAGCGGGAAATGAACCCGCTCCCTGTCCCGCTGGGATGGATCCGCGCTCAGAACGACCCAGCTGTCCCGAGAGATCGGCCCGGATTCCCGATCTGGAATGGCGCTGTCCTCGATTACAAAGCAAAGCCCTACGCCGGGATCGGCTCCGTCAAGCTCCCAACAAACGGCGGGTCCACCTCGCTCATGCTCCGCCACGGCGAGCTGAGCATCTTTCCCAACGCGGATTACCTCGTCAGCGCCCGGGTCCGAACACAGGGTCTCGAGCACGCCCGGGCGCGGATCGTTGCCGTACTCCTCGATCAGTTTGGGACGCCCATCGAATCCTCACGCGTGCGTTCCAGACTCGTTCAGACCCAAGGTGAATGGGCCAAGGTTTCAATCGAGATCGAGGGGCTCGATCCGAGTGCTGCGTTCATGCAGCTCGAGCTACAGGTTCTGCAGCCCGAGCAGCAGCATGTAGATGACAATCTCGCGTTCCAAGTCTGGGATCAGGATTTCGATGGTGCCGCGTGGTTCGACAACCTCATCGTCGCCCAGCTCCCACGACTCGAGATCACGACCGGCATGCCCGCCAACATCGTCGAGTCCGACACGCCCCCTCCGCTGAAGCTGACGGTCCGGGATCTCACCGGCGAACGAATCCATGCCCAGATGCGTGTCTTCGATGTTCACGACAACCTGATCGACCAGCGCGTCGTATCCGAAGGCACACGCAGCATCCTGCGTGAATCAACGCCCAACCTGCCCGGCTATGGGTGGTATCGGGCACTGCTTGAGGTCTATGTTGAGCGTCGTCTCGTTGGTGTTCGCACACTCGATTTCATATGGGCTCCCCCAGCGCTGTATGAGCGCGGCTCCGGCATGTTCGCCGTCGATTCATCGCTCACGGACCCGAAGCTCCTCGGCGCCACCCCGGCCTTGATCGCGGGTGCAGGCGTCGATCGCGCCAGCGTGCGCGTGTGGGATATCCACACATCAGACACGGACCTCAACGACGAGTCCCAGCTCTTCCAGACACTCGAGCACCTGCTGCAATCCGGGACTGACCTGCACTTCGAGTTCGCACAGCTCCCAAAGCCACTCGCGAATCTCATCGCTTCGGATCCAGAGGAAGTCCTCAACGCCTTCAAGGATCCCAACGGCGAGTGGACAAAGTGGGGCACGCTGATGCTCGATCGGTTCGGGCAACGAGTCAATACCTGGGGTTTCGGACAGTATCCGAGCGAAGAACCCGCAACGCTTCTCCTCGAAGAGCTTGCCGACGCTCGCAATGCGATCTCGGGGTTCGTGCCCGGCCCAACCACATCGACACCCTGGGCGATCGATCGCCCGATTCCCCCAACACTCGCAATGCCCGGCGTGCAAGTCCAGCTCGTCGATGACCTGAGTGTCTCCCCGAACGCCATCGGTGATCTTGTTTCAAACTGGAGCCAGATCCGCACAGTCTCTGACGGAACCGACACGCCGGCACCCAAGCTCGCACTCAAGCTTCATCCGCTTGAGCACCCAAGCGAGCGGAGCGGCACCCAGACCTGGTCCGCGCTCGGATCACTCGCACGCAAGGCAATATCGTTCTGGTGGGCTGCGAAAGTCGAAGGCGGTGATGCCCACGACTACTCGCTGAGTCTGAGCGATGCATGGTGGACCGCGCCTGGGAAACGAGGCGAGGTGATGCCCGCACCGGAGCTCATCGTCTGGAGAACTCTCGCCACGCACCTGGGTGAGCGCAGTGCCGTCGAATCGCTCGAGCTCATCCCCGGCGTGCGGATGCTCGTGCTCTCCGAACGCTCGATCGAATCGGACACAGACTCCGACAAGTCCGACGCCCCCGGCGGCGGGCTCGTGCTCTGGCTCGAATCCCCAACGCTCGATCCCGTCGAGCTCACCCTCCCGCTGGGGCTCGAGCCCGTGCAGGTCTTTGATGTGCTGGGCAACGCCACAGTCGTCCACCCGCTGGCGACCGGCAACATCGATGTGCCGACGCACACCGTCCCGATCTCGCGTTCGCCGATCTTCATCGAGGGAATCAACCCCGAGCTCGTCCGTTTCCTCTCGTCATTGCGTATCACACCCAACGAACTGATCTCGCAATCCGGGCTTCATCAGCATGAACTGATCGTCCGCAACCCGTGGGGAATCGCGATCTCGGGGCGGGTGTTCATCGTTGAACCCGGCGGATACACCGGGGACCCCGAAGACATCGATCGGTCTTGGGAGATCATCCCACGCGTGATGCCCTTCAATCTCGCACCGGGCGAGGAACGAGCATTCCCGATCCAGATCGGGTATTCACTCGGCGAACTCGCTGGGGAAAAACGACTCGCATTTGATATCGAACTCGACGCAGATCAGCGCTACCCGACCCTTCGTGTGGAACGCACGATCGAACTCGGGCTCCCCGAAGTTGAGATGGATCTGACCGCGCGTCGCAACGAGACGGGTATCACGGTCGTCAGCGCCAATGTCTCTCACAGCATGACGCAGAACCAGTACTTCGAGCTCATCGCGGTCGCACCCGGTGAGCCGCGGATCCGACGATCCATCAACGCACTCCCCCCGGGCCAGGTCGCGACGCGTCAGTTCGCATTCACCGAGGCAGTCCCCGGCGACCAGATCATTGTCATTCTGATCCCCCGTGATACCTCCACGCGACTCAACAAGGGTGTCGATGTTCCCTGATTCCCGACAGAGATCGTGTTTGTTCCATCCCGGCGCAATCCAAGAAGGGATCTGATCATGTTCCGACGCTGGTTCTATGCCGCGTGCATCCTCATCCTTGCAACAGTCGTCCTGATCTCGCTCGTCTGGTGGCCGATCCTCTTTTCTTTGATTGTGATTGCGCCACTCATGACACTCGGGCTGTACGACGCGTTGCAAGCCAACCACGCGATCCGGCGTAACTTTCCACTGCTCGGGCGACTGCGCTACCTGTTCGAAGAGATCCGCCCAGAGATCCAGCAGTACTTTGTCGAGCTCAACACAGATGCGTACCCCATCGAGCGCGAGGTGCGTTCACTCATCTATCAGCGTGCCAAGGGGGATCTTGAGACCCAGCCCTTCGGGACACAACGCGACACAAACGCTGTTGGTTACGAGTGGGTCGCGCATGCCCTCGTCGAGACAGAGCGTCTCGATCAGGAACCCCGCGTGGAGATCGGCAAGGATCGGTGCGCCAAACCCTACATCGCTTCGAGACTGAATATCAGCGCGATGAGCTACGGCTCGCTCTCCCCGCACGCCATCGAAGCGTTGAGCGAGGGGGCCCGGATGGGGAACTTCGCGCACAACACTGGCGAGGGGGCGATCTCGCCCTACCACATCAGGGGTGGGGGCGACCTCATCTGGCAGATCGGAACCGGCTACTTCGGTTGCCGCGATCGCGATGGGGGGTTCGATGTGTCGAAGTTCAGGGAAAACGCGTCACGCAATCAGGTCCGCATGATCGAGATCAAGCTCTCACAGGGCGCCAAGCCCGGACACGGCGGCGTCCTCCCCGGCATGAAAGTGAATAAGGAGATCGCAGAGATCCGGGGCGTGCCGATCGGGCAAACCGTGGTGTCGCCTCCACGCCACCGCACATTCAACACACCAAAGGGGCTGCTCGAGTTCGTCGAACGGCTCCGAGAAGAATCCGGTGGCAAACCCGTGGGCTTCAAGCTCTGCATCGGGCGACGCGTCGAAATGCTGGCGATCTGCAAAGCGATGCTGGAAACCGGGATGCGCCCAGATTTCATCACCGTCGATGGCGGCGAGGGCGGCACGGGTGCCGCACCGCTCGAGTTCGCGAACGCCGTTGGGATGCCCGCACGCGACGGGTGGGCATTCACGCACAACGCGCTCGTAGGTTCGGGGCTCCGCGACGACATCAAGATCATCGCCAGCGGCAAGATTATGACGGGCTTCCACATGATCCGTGCACTCGCTCTGGGCGCGGACCTCTGCAACAGCGCCCGGGGAATGATGCTCGCCCTTGGCTGTATCCAGGCCCTGCGCTGCAACAACGACACATGCCCGACAGGTGTCGCGACTCAGAACAAAGCACTCTACAACGCGCTCGTTGTGAAAGACAAAGCACCCCGTGTCCACCGCTTCCATGAAGCCACGATCGAGAGCCTGCTCGAGCTGCTCAGCGCCATCGGGGTCAGCAGGCCAGAGGATATCACACCCGATCTGGTGTACCGACGGGTGAGCGATCGGCACATCATGTCATTTGATGAGCTCTATGAGTTCATCCCTGCCGGGTCGCTGCTCGACGATACCGAGATCCCATCGCTCTGGCGGAAAGAATGGGCCCGCGCCAGCGCGGACGCGTTCAGCGTTGTTCGCTGATCACTGCTCGTTGCGGTCCTGCGTCGAGAACAGCATGGCGGCCTGTGAGCCATAGATCGGGTAATCGCTGCTCACGCGGTAGCCGCGGAGCAGATCCGGATCAAACTGGAGCTTGGAACATACCTCACCGATCATGGCTCGGTAGCGCGGGACATGCGAGCTGCCGAATCGTGTCAGACCGGAACCAAGATTCTCGATCGACTCAAGCAGATCCAGCTGATCGATATCCCGTGATGGGTCGTTGATGTCTGCTTGCCCTTGGATCGTTGTGTCATAGACACGCAGCTCAGGGTACCCGTTTGTGTACAGATCCTTGTGCAGCAACACATCGAACTGCATGCGTCGAGACGGGATATTGATATCGCTCGACGCCCATGCCTTGCGGTTGCGTTCACTGGAGATGTATCTCGGGATCTCACCACGGTTCACTTCACAGGTCACGAGGTCGATGGCGCTCTGAGCACCGAACCCCCCCGGCTCGAGTAAATAATGCATCACCTCCCCGGCATGATGCACCTCGAGCCGGGGTGTTGGGTCCGAGCAATAATGCTCTAATGTAGCGCTGTCTACGCTATCCACCGGATCGCCTGTAATTGTAAAAGTCTGCCGCTCCGTGCCTTTTTCAACAGCGCGGTGCGAGGTGAACTTGACCCGCATCCCGGGACGAAGCCGCTGCAATCCGAATACGGATTTGATCCAGACGATGTCGATGTGATCTCCGTCATCGCTGGGCCAGAAAATCGCGCACTCCGCGTACACCTCCGCCTGCACACCCTTGAGCTGACTCATGGCGCGGAAGGCCGCCTGTTTTCGACGGAGCTCAAACTCGCGACGAGCCTCAGGGACCCAGGCGCTGAGTATCGCCTCAAGGGCGGACCGATCTCCGATCTCGGTACGGATCAGGGTCTCGAACCGATCGATGGCGACGCCCGCTTCCTTGATATCCTCAGGATTGACACCAAGCTTGGACGAAGCCTTGATCACCCGACGCATGGGCTCGGGCCCGGGGACACGATGAACAACACTCATCGCATCGGGAGCACGAACCGCTTTGAGCATCCGAGATGCGAGAACCTTGTCGATTCCGAGTTCCTTGGAAAGACGCTGAGGGCCCGAGTCACCGCCCGGAATCTGATCGATCACGCGTACAAAGCTGTTGAGTAGGGCCTCGCCTGCTTCATTGATGCGCCGCTCCAGCCCAGCCAAGGAAGGGTCCTTGGTCTCAATTGTGGATCCGGCAGGATGATCAGGGGAATACTTTGGGTGATTGAAGAAGTTCATCTGATACTTGAGTCTCTATTTTTGACCTTTTCGGCGGATCAGTAAATCCGGCCTAATGGGCTTATAACACCGATTTTGAGCATCATACCAGCGATGAGCAGTGTCTGCACACAATTTCTTTGCAGTTTCAGAGAAACTTCCTTGCAACTTCGCCCAAGGATCGATTATACATATCTGCAGGCCGGGATACACCCGGTTCGCAGTTCGAGGGGCTGCGACGACATACAGACTGAGCAAAGGCTCGACTCGCAGAAGGAGAAAACACGATGAACCACAACACTCAAATCGCTGCCGCATTGCTGATGGGGATCGCAGGCGCGGCCCAAGCGGATGTCATCTTTGATACCGGCACCCCAGAGCCGGGATTCATTGGCTACTACGGGTTCGATGTCTATGTCGAACAATCCGTCGCGGTCGCGTTCACCCCAGATCAGGATTACGCACTCGAGCAGGTCAGTGTCTGGATGATGAGCAACGACTTCTCCAACGCCGGCGCGCCCTACACGCTGTCAGTCCGGACTGACGCGAACGGCGGGATGACGAATCCTGGAGACACAATCCTCGAATCGTGGGATGTCCAGACAAGCGCCATCGGATGGAACCCGGTTCTCGAAACCGTTGATTCAATCCTCAACCCGGTGCTCAGCGCAGGTACGACCTACTGGATCGTCGCGGAGTCCGACTCCCCGGCGTTTGTCGATGCCGTCTGGGTCGCATCGCAGCAGGATACGCCCGTCTGGCATTCCATTCAGAACTCATTGAACCCCAACGGCGAATGGATCCCCGGCTTCACTCAGGGTGCGCCAGGGCTGATCGTGAACGGCAGTGTCGTCCCCGCGCCATCCGCATTTGCGTTGATCGGGCTGGGCGGGCTTGTCGGGACTCGTCGTCGTCGATAGAACGACAAAGTGAGAGAGCAGAAACAGGCTCCAGATGGAGGAACCACAATGAACACCAAAGCAATCATTGCAACACTTGGTATCTCTGCCCTTCCCGCACTCGCGGGCGGGGCGAGCACGACCGTCACAACAGACTTCTCAAACGGTGCGGAGGGCTGGACAGGCCCAGCAGGCCCGGGAGGAACAACAGGGATTGAGCCCAGTGGCGGCAACGGTGGCGAGTACATGCGCACCGTATTCAATAACTTTGGTATCTCTTTCGAGAACAATACCAACGCAGATTTTCTGGGTGATTACACCACAGCGGATGAGATCACGATCTCTATGGATATTCAGGTCGAGTATCTCAACTTCTTTGGTCAGGATGTCTCCCGCCCTTGGCTGGTTGAACTCCGAGACTTTGACGGTGCCACCGGCGGGTATCCGTACAACAGTGTTTGGTTCCTCTTCGACAATATCTCCGCATCCAACAACGGGGATTGGAGCACATACTCTGTAACTTTCGATCCCAACGCGACTGATCTTCCCGGTGGATGGGGCGGATACGGCGCTGAAGATCCCGATACCTTCGAGCCCACTCTGCCCGATGGTGTGAGTTTCTCTGATGTTCTGTCTGGTGTAGACGAAATCGCGTTCACCACTTACCAGCCCGGCTTCTTCTTCGGATTCACGGATCACACAATCGGGATTGACAACCTCTCTATAACCCGAACAGTTCCAGCGCCTTCGGCGCTCGCACTGATCGGGCTGGGAGGGCTTGTCGGCACCCGTCGCCGACGCTGATCAAGCTTCTCTCCACAACACACGAGCACTCGGAAACGCGTGCTTGTGTTTTCTTTACGGGCCGGTGCGGCCCGGAGTTCCCAAAGGGTTTGCAAGAGGGGAACGGAGATCTGCACTTTGTTTAATGCAAGAAACTCATCAATTGCTCTCGTTTCCGGTCTGTGTGTTGTCGCAAATGCCGGGATCACCGACACGGTCATCACCTTTGATCATGGGTTGGAGGGATTCACCTCCACGGGTGGATTCAACGACATCCTCCCCAATGGCGGCAACGACGGCGCGTATTACAACGCCATCACCGAAAGCTTCGGGGTCGAGTGGCAGACAACCACAAACGAATCGTTTCTGGGCGACTACACCCAGTACGATCAGGTCACCCTCTCGATCGATGTGCAGGTTGATCAGATTCAGTTCTTCGGACAGGACGCCACCAGGTCGCTTGTCGTTGAGCTTCGCAACTCACGCTTCGCGCACAGCTTCTTCCAGTACGGGAGTGTCTTCTTTGAGCTCGATAGCAATCTAAGCGCTGAGAACAACGCTGACTGGTCCACATTCAGCGTGACATTCGATCCCAACAGCACCGAGCTGCCCGACGGCTGGCGTGGGTACGGCGGGAGCGACGATGCCGATGGCCCCGTGCTTCCCGACGGAGCGACCTTCGCCGATGTGCTGACGAATGTCGATCAGTTCGTCTTTTCGACGCTGGTCCCTGTCGAACGCTACCCGTTCACGAACTTTGACATCGCCGTAGACAATATCTCGATATCAACCGTCCCTGCCCCCTCCGCGTTCGCGCTGCTCGGGCTCACGGGTCTCGTCGGGACACGCAGAAGACGATAAAAAGGCTTCACACCATGAAAACAAGGGGGGCGTGCCGGGATGGGTCCCGGCTCGTCAGTTCTCATCAGTGTAAGGAATAGAACCACAATGCAACTCGCACAGCTCAACATGACCATTGCGACGATCGCCACGATCGCGTGCGCATCAAACGCGCAGACATACACCTCGACCTTCAATGACGGATACGACGGCTGGGAAGGTAGCAACGGCACCTTCCGCACGACCGAGCTCAGCACCGGCAACGCGTATCTGCGCAGCGTCGATGAGACCTTCGGCGTCTGGTACCGCAACTCGGGGAACGCCGAGTTCCTCGGTGACTACACCCAGAGCGGTCAAGTCACACTCTCGATGGACATCCAGGTCGATCTGCTCAACTCCCAGAACCTCCCCGACGGGCTCGTCCCCTACACACGCCCGCTCGTTGTGGAACTCCGAAACTACCGCTACGCGGGCGGGTTCCACCAGTACGGGAGTGTCTACTTCGTGCTCTCACGCGAGATCTCCGAGTTGAATCAAACCGAGTGGACAAACTTCAGCGTGAGCTTCGATCCGAACAGCGTTGAGCTTCCCGATGGGTGGGGCGGGTTCGGTGGCGATGACGATCGTGACGGTCCCGTTCTCCCCGAGGGTGCCACCTTCGCTGACATTGTCTCGAATGTCGATGAGATCGTGTTCTCAACATACGACCCTGAAGAGTTCTACCTGTTCGCATTTTTCGATGTATCCGTGGACAACTTCAGCATCACCCGTGAAGCGGGCTGCACCGCTGACCTGACAGGCGACGGCGTGCTCGATTTCTTCGATGTGTCCGCGTTCGTCAACGCGTTCACGGCGCAGGATCCCGCCGCGGATTGGAACAGTGATCGTGTGTGGGACTTCTTCGATGTTTCAGAGTTTATCAATGCGTACAACGCTGGGTGCCCCTGAGCAGGTTGGCACTCGAACAGACCCCTCTTGAATCTTCGTAAGAAGATTCGACAAGCGGACCCTCGTGGGTCCGCTTGTTGTTTGTACTCAAATGCTCGGTGTGGATCAGTTCGACATCACGGGCTGTGCGGGGGGCTGGTGCCATTCCGCGCTGGCGGTCTTGCCCTCGCTCAGATACCACTGCACCATCCGATCGATCCCCTCCTTGAGAGGAACCTTGGGCGTGTACCCCACCCCCAGGAGCTTATCCGCTTCAAATCTCGTCTCGGTCTTGAACATCTTTTTCACACGCGCGGTCGAGATTGGCAGATTCTTGCCCGTGAGCTTGATCACCACATCGAACGGCAAACCCATGAGCATACCCATCGCGTATGGCACTGCGGGCGCCGGCTTCTTGCCCAGGCAACCGCTGACCGTATCGGAGATCTCGGTGCTCGTCAGATCGGGTTTGTCGATGTAGTTGAAGATCTCGAAATGCTCGATCTCTCGGTTGGGCTTTTTGTCCTGTAGCCCCTTGAGGAACAGGGTCGCGTCGACGATGTTCTCAACATAGCTCAATGACTTGATGTTGCTGCCGGGTCCAAATCGGAAGTACTTGCCAGAGTGGATCTGGCGTATGAGCGAGTACATGTTCGCGAAGTTGTGCACACCGAAGGTAACCGTTGGGCGGATGACGAGTGCGCGTCGGTTGTCACCCTGCTCGACCCATCGTCTGAAGACACCCTCGCCCTGAAGCTTGGAGCCGCCATAGGGTGTGTTGGGTGCGGTTGGTGCGGTCTCTTCATGTGGTGTGGGTGCATCGCCATACACCGCGACGGTGGAGTAGAAGATCACATCCTTGATCCCTGCGCGATCCATCGCCTCGCAGACCTGTTGCGATCCAAACTCGTTCACCGAGTAATAGGTATCATGCTCGATGCCAAAGTCGTGGTGTGCCGCGGCGAGGTTGACGACGAGATCGACGCCCTCCATCGCGCGATCGAGCGCCTTCGGGTCTCGGATATCGCCCATGACATGTGGCATCTGCGTCTGGGGGCCCTTGGGCTCGATCAGGTCGAGGTTGACCAGTTCGTGGCCCAGGGCAGAGAGATCGCGATGGAAGTACTCCGCGATAAACCCCGATCCGCCTGTAATGAGAATCTTCAATGGTGTCCCCTTGCGCTATTCGCAGGAATCAGTACGCGGTCGATGAACGGATGATACGACAGACGAACGGGTGAGTTCGAGCCACAGGGCCATTGTCGGCCGGATGCAGGGTCCGGTTCGATGTTATGTGCGTCCCGTGCCTTAAAACCCGCCGAACATGAGCGGCGCGAGTACAACACAGAGCACGCCGCAGATCAGGGTCAAGGGGCCGCCGAACCGGGTGTAATCCAGCCACTTGTACCCGCCGGGCCCCATGACCATCAGGTTGGTCTGATACCCGATCGGGGTCGAGAACTCACAGCTGGCGGCGACGGTGATCGCGACAACGAACGGCATCGGGTTGATCCCGGCCTCACTCGCCAGCCCGATCGCGATCGGGAACATAAGGACCGCGGCCGCGTTATTCGTCATCGTCGCTGTGAATACCGAGGTCAGCAGATACACACACGCGAGCAGCGCCCACGGACCCATACTCTGAAAGGTCTCAAGGATGAAGTGGGAGATGTCGTACGCCAACCCCGTGTTCTGCATCGCCTGCCCGATTCCGAAGCTGGCCCCGATCACGGTGAGGATCGAGAAGTCCACACCGCGACGCGCCTGCGGCCCGGTGCAGCACCTCGTAAGGATCATCAGGCCCGCGGCGAGCATGGCCGCGGTCATCGGAGGCATGATCCCAAAGGTGATCAGCGTCACAAGCAGAGCAAGGATTGAGAGCGCAACCCAAGCACGCTCGTGGCGTAAAGACGCGGGTGTGAACCGTTCGTTTACCAGATAGAAGTCATTGGAGCTGCCGAATCGGGACGCAAAGCCGGGTTCCGCTTCGAGCAGGAGTGTGTCGCCGGGGCGCAGTCGGATCTCCCCGAGCTTGCCGGGGATCTGCTGCCCCTGACGACGGACCGCGACGACGACAGCGCCGTAGCGGGTCCGGATCCCGGACTGTCGGATCGTGAGCCCTACGAGCGTTGAGTTATTCGAGACAACCGCTTCGACGATCCGAAGGTTCGGACGATAGTTGCTATTCAATGAGTTATCGGGCTCGTCGTGTTCATGCGCATCGACGGTCGAAGGTACAAGCCCCTTGATCTGCTGGAGTTCAACCACGGAGTCGAGCTTCCCCACGAAGACGAGAACATCATCCGTCTCGATGATCTCGCGCGGAGACACGGCGATCACAGAGTCATCGCTGCGTTCGATGCGTGCCAGGAAGAGCCCGGGAAGACTGCGAAGGTTTGCGGCCTCAACGGTTTTCCCGATGATGGGCGACCCGGGAGAGACTTTCAGTGCCGCGTGATACCCGTGCCCCTGCGCCTCGGCCTGATCGATCGGATCGGCCCGGTCGGGGAGCAATCGTCTCCCAAAGAACAGGATGTACGCAAGCCCGAAGATCGCGATGGGCAGCCCGACCTTTGCAAGGGTGAACATGCTGAAGGACAGGGCCGGGTTATCGACGGTTGCGGGCCCGCCGTCCGCGGTCACCTGGTTTTCCTGCAGGAGCCCGGCGACGATGACATTTGTCGAGGTTCCGATCAGCGTACAGACCCCGCCGAGAATCGATGCGAAGGATAGAGGCATGAACAGCTTGCTCGGTGCGATTCGGCATCGGCGAGCCACCCCGGTCAGGGTCGGAAGGAACATGGCAACGATGGGCGTGTTATTAATGAAGGCGCTCATCGCGGCGACAGGGAGCGCGAGCCGGACCTGGGCGCTGCGTTCTGTCTTCGGCCTTCCGAGCAGGGTGCTGGTGAGGCGGGCCATCGCGCCGGTCTCCTTCATCGCCGCGGCGACGATATAGAGCATCGCGACGGTGATCACGCCGGGGTGCGCGAAGCCCGCGATCGCTTCCTGTGGCCCAAGAACACCTGCGAGCAAGAGGACGAGCAGGACACCCATCATGACGATGTCCGCAGAAAACCGTCCGAGCGCCATCGTGCCGATCATCAGGATCAGCATCGCACCCGTCAGGATGGTCTGTGCGTTCTCGCTCAATCTGGTTCCTGTCGAAAGCCCCGGTCGCCGCGTTCACGAATGCAGCGGACTGATCCGAGGCGTACGCCTGCTCACTCGTCGTTGTTCTTCCCGATCCCGAGTTCCTTGATCGCCCGGATCATCAGCCCATGCACCCGAGGTGGGGCGCACACGATGCCTTTGTTCTCCTCGAGACCCCGCCCGTGCGAGAAATCGAGGTTCCTGCCAAAGATATCGGTTACAAACGCGCCCGACTCGCACGCAATACAGCATCCTGCGGCATGATCCCAGATCCGCTCCACATACCCCTTGCGGGTCGGAAGTCGAAGGTACGCATCCGCCTGTCCACGCGCAACAACCGCGTACTTGCACTGAGAATCGAGACGGACGGGCTCGCCGGCTTCGCCGAGGCCCTGCTGCTCGATCCACTCCAGAATCCGGTCAGTATCTGAGACATTTGAGTGTGCCTTCTCCACCGAAGCACAGACAGATATTTCCTCACTCGAGTCATGGTCGAGTCGTGTAATCCGGATGGACTCAGCGTTCCCGTCATCGGAACGAGTCTCCCAGACGCCCTCGCCCTGAATCGCGTAGTACAGGCAGCCGTGCTCGTCGCGCTCATCGAGTGGCATCGACATATTGATGGGCAGATTGGGGCAGCCCATGATGCCGATGGTGGGGGTGCCGTCCTCGATAAACCCCAACGCGATCGCATACTGCTGATTCCGCAAGAAACCCTTGGTCCCGTCGATGGGATCCAGGGTCCAGAACTTGTGGTGGGTCGTATCGCCCGCGCCCAGATCGATCGCGTCAAGCAGATCGTCCGCGTTCGCGTCTTCCCAGACCTCCTTCGCAGCAGCGACGGCCGCATCCAGCAGCATCGCGTTGTCCTCATCGCGCAAGAAGTTGGATGCTTCCTCCGCGACCAGAACGAACTCGCCCAACTGCTGCTTGAGCATCATCGCGACGACGGCCTGACTCGCGTAATCCGCGACAGTTACCGGACTCTTGTCGTCCTTAGTGACGGAGCGAACCTGCTCAAGGTTGTTCTGCACTTCACGGCAGACGATGGAAGCGGCGGCAACGGCTTTACGCCCGGCCTGGGCATACTCGGCGTGGTCGATCATGGGGTGTCTTTCTGTGTTCAGGTCTGCCCAAATGCATGATACAGATAGGACTTTGACTGAGTCCGCCCGCTGCGTCTGGCCGATGTTGGAAGCACATCGATGCTGTTCAACTCAACGGTCTATCTTATTTTTCTTCCGCTTGTCGCGGTTTTGTACTACCTGCTCCCGCTCTGGTGGAGACGGGTGATGCTGCTCGGTGCCAGCTATGCCTTTTACATGGTCTGGTCCGTGCCCTTCTCGTCCTTGCTCGTCTTCTCGACGGTCATCGATTATACCGCGGCCCGAGTCATCGACGGCTCGGATTCCCCCCTCCGCCGTCGACTCGGACTCATTACATCCCTTGTCGCGAATCTTGGCGTTCTCGCGGTCTTCAAGTATGCCGATTTCTTCTCAAACTCAGCGTACTCACTGACTGGCGCTCGCCCTTGGCCCGAGCTCGATCTCATCCTGCCTCTGGGGATCAGTTTTTATACTTTCCAGACGATGAGCTACACGATCGATGTCTACCGTGGGCATCTGATCGCCCGCAAGAGCCTGATCGATGTGGCGCTGTATGTCAGCTTCTTTCCTCAGCTCGTCGCTGGCCCGATCATCCGCGCCGACACCCTCATCCCACAACTCCGAGAGGAGATCGATGAGAACTGGCAGCTCATCCGTGCGGGTATCGCGTTGATCGTCTGGGGGATGTGCAAAAAGGTGTTCATCGCGGATACGATGGCCCCAATCGTCAACGAGGCGTACGGAAACGCGTCCGCAACATCGGGGATGGGGCTTCTGAGTGCGACATACGCGTTCGCGATTCAGATCTACTGCGACTTCTCCGGGTATACAGACATCGCGATCGGGTCCGCGCTGGTGCTCGGCATCCGATTGCCCGCGAACTTCCGTGAGCCCTATCTATCGTGTTCGATCCGTGAGTTCTGGCGGCGTTGGCATATATCGCTCTCGACATGGCTCCGAGACTATCTCTACATCCCGCTCGGTGGCTCGAAGCGGGGACCAACACACACGCAGATCAATCTGATGATCACCATGCTGCTCGGCGGGCTCTGGCATGGTGCTGGATGGAACTGGGTCGTGTGGGGCGGTCTGCAGGGCACATTCATGATCGTGGAACGCATCATCGGGCTAAGCGAGACCCCGCCGCGAGCACTGATTGCCAAGCTCGTCCGCTGGTTCATTACCTTCCATCTCGTGTGCTTGTCATGGGTTTTCTTCCGAGCGACAGATATCGGGCACGCATGGGAGGTGCTCACTCGGATTGCGACCAACGCGCCTGGTGAAGCTTTCGGTGTGTGGGAACCCATCGCGCTGGTACTGGTGCTTGTATTCGTTGAGCTGGGACGCGTCCGTAAACGCTTTGTGTACCTGCTCCAGCATCACGCGTTCATCTCTCTGTGTATCGCGATCGCCGCTTTCATTCTCTTTGTGCTCATGTTCCGAGGCGCCAGCTCGCCCGAGTTTATTTACTTCCAGTTCTGAGGCCAAATCATGGGAATAGACCAGCATGAGACTCATACAGCGCATGTAGACGCGGTGCTCGAACCCATCACCCCGAGTTCACGCTACGACTATGTCGAGATCGAGCAGGAACGCATCGGCTTTGTCCAGCCCATGGACAGAATGCCGGGTGTCATTGCCCGCTGGGTGCGGATGTCCATCGCGAGTTTCAAACGCATCTGGATCGGCATCGCCCTGATTGTTCTCGTTCTCATTGCGGTAGAGTTCGCCCTCCGCACGATCGAACCCCGTCTCATGGGTCGCGTATACGACGCATCTCTGACCGGTGGACACCCCATCGATATGAACGCGCAGGGGTTCCGAGGCAACCCGGTTTCGATACCAAAGAAGGACAACACAACCCGCATCCTCGCACTCGGCGATTCAGTCACCTTGGGCACGGGCATCGCGGCCAACGATACCTGGCCCGCACAACTTCAAGCACGACTGAACACACCAGACCAACCCGTAGAAGTACTCAACACCGGGTTGCCAGCCCTTGATCTCGCACAGATCGAGCTTGAGCTTCGCAGCCGCTGGAGCTACATGCAGCCGGACCAGATCGCGCTGGTCATGAGCGGGAACATGATCTCGTTCGCGATCGCCCGATCCGATCGGGAAACCGTTGAACCACCGAACCCTAAGGCCCGCGCCGAAACGCAGACGGTGTCCAGTTCAGGTATCAAATCGAAACTCAAGACTATCTATACCAATCTCGCTATACCCAATGCGCTGCTCGTCGCCACCGAGCATTTCAAGTTTGCCATCGGCCTCGAAAATCATCGGTACAATCCCGATTTCCCGGCTGGGGTCATGCTCGCACACGGATACATTCAAGACGGAGCCGCGCCAGAACGAATGGACGATGCGTACCTGCTCGTCCGCGAGCAGCTCGCACAGCTCAAAGAAACTGCAGATGAGCTCGGGTTACCGATGGTCATCGCGTACGCACCGCCTCGTTTTTCACTCGACGACTCTGTCCGGAACAACCTGAAGTTCGTTGACCGCGACCGCTTGAGTGTCGACCCCATCGAACGGATCCGTTCCATTTGTGATGAGCTTGATATCCCCCTTGTCGATCCGAGTGATGAACTCAGAGCGGCACAAAGCCCCGCATATGTCCTGTCAGATTACACGCATTACTCCCCCAGCGGACACGACGCTTTAGCCGAGGCGATCGCGAAGGCAATCACCCAGCGCTGACTATCCCGTGCGCCGTGAGCGCCTCGATGAGTTGCCCCGCAGACTCCTCGATGGTTCGCTTATCTGTCTGGATATGCACCTCGGGGCGTTGTGGCTGTTCGTACGGGTCGTCGATGCCGGTGAAGCCTTTGATCTCACCCGCGCGTGCCTTTTTATACAGGCCTTTGGGATCACGCTGCTCGCAGACCTCGATCGGGGTATCGATGAAGACCTCCAGGAACTTCAGCCCGGCTTCCTCGTGAATGATCCGGACCTGATCGCGGTCTCGCTGGTAGGGGGAGATGAAGCTGGAGATCGTCACCACACCCGCGTCAGCGAAGAGTTTGGCCACCTCGCCAACCCTGCGGATATTTTCCTCGCGATCGTCGGCGGAGAAACCAAGGTTCGCGTTGAGCCCGTGTCGGACATTGTCCCCGTCGAGGCGGTAGGCGAGAATGCCACTTTGAATCAGGGCCTTCTCGAGCGCGACGCCGATGGTTGACTTGCCCGAGCCGCTGAGCCCGGTGAGCCAGAGGGTGCAGCCGGAGTGCCCCAGCACCTTGGCGCGGTCTTCACGGGTAATTTCGCCGTCGTGCCACGCGATGTTGGTGGCTTTGCCGACGGTTTTCGTAGGTTTATCGGTCTCGCTCACCGGGTGCTCCCTGCTATGGGTCTGAAAATCGTGACACTATCGGTCGTAACCGATCTCATACGCTGCTGACATCGTAGAACCCCGCAGCGTTGGTCTATACTTCGGCTGATTGCTTGATCAAATCCCGATTTCCCGCTTGGGAGGCGTGAAACTTGGGCCGATTGAAGAATCAGAGACACGATCCGACCCTGTGCCGATCGGGCATTGGGCTTGACGATAGACCCGACGAGGGAGACACCCGGCATGACGCAAGCCGCCGAATCCATCTCAAACTACCGCCTGACGCACCTCAAGGCGCTCGAGGCCGAGGCGATCCACATTATGCGTGAGGTCGCGGCCCAGTTCGAACGCCCTGCGCTGATGTTCTCGGGTGGCAAGGACTCGATCGTGATGGTCGCCCTCGCCCTCAAGGCATTCCGCCCCGCGAAGTTCCCCTTCCCGCTGTTGCACATCGACACGGGTCATAACTTCCCCGAGGCACTCGCGTTCCGCGACCAGCTCGTTGACAAGATCGGCGAACGACTGATCGTCCACGAGGTCCAGGACATGATCGACAAGGGCATGGCCGCGGAGGACCCGGGGCCGTTCCCAAGCCGCAACCGAGCCCAGATCCCCACGCTGATTAACGCCATCGAAGAATACCGCTTCGACGCGCTCTTCGGCGGTGCCCGGCGTGACGAGGAGAAGGCCCGCGCCAAGGAGCGCATCTTCTCGTTCCGTGATGAGTTCGGGCAGTGGGACCCCAAAAACCAGCGCCCCGAGCTGTGGAACCTCTACAACGGCCGCCACCGCATGGGCGAAAACATCCGCGTGTTCCCGATCTCCAACTGGACCGAGATGGATGTCTGGCAGTACATCATGCTCGAGAACATCGAGATCCCCGATCTCTACTTCTCGCACAAGCGTGATGTCGTCAAGCGTATGGGACAATGGGTGCCCGTCGGCGAGGCACCGTTCGGCCCGCGTGAGGGCGAAGAGGTGATCAACCGGACCGTGCGTTTCCGCACCGTGGGTGATATGTCGTGCACCGCCGCGACCGACTCACCCGCCGCGACGCTCGAGGACATCGTCGCCGAGGTCGCCGCGGCCCGCGCATCAGAGCGTGGTGCCCGCATGGACGACAAAACCAACGAAGCCGCGATGGAAGACCGCAAGAAGGAAGGGTACTTCTAAAGATGAGTGCAGATACCGAAACCCAGCCCACGCGCGTTCCAGACCCCAATGCCAATCAGGGCATGGAGTTCTCCACCGATGCGTACCTCGATATGGACCTGCTCCGGTTTCTGACCTGCGGCAGCGTGGACGACGGCAAGTCGACCCTCATCGGTCGCCTGCTCTATGACTCCAAGTCGATCTTCGAGGACCAGCTCGAGGCCGCCGAATCGGCCTCGGTCTCCCGCGGCGACGAGCGCATGAACCTGGCGTTGCTCACCGACGGTCTCCGCGCCGAGCGCGAGCAGGGCATCACGATCGATGTCGCGTACCGGTACTTCGCGACGCCCAAGCGCAAGTTCATCATCGCAGACTGCCCGGGCCATGTGCAATACACACGCAACATGGTGACCGGCGCATCGACCGCCAACCTCGCGCTGATCCTGATCGATGCACGCCACGGCGTGATCGAACAGACCCGGCGCCACTCGTTCATCACCTCGCTGCTCCGCATCCCGCATCTCGTGGTGTGCGTGAACAAGATGGACCTGGTCGACTGGGATCAGGAAACATACGAGAAGATCCGCGACGACTTCGAAGAGTTCGCGGCTCGTTTCGAGATCAACGACATCACCTTCATCCCCATGTCCGCGCTCACGGGCGACAATGTCGTCAACCGTTCGAGCAACATGGACTGGTACCAGGGCCCGTCGCTCCTGCACCACCTCGAGAATGTCCACATCGCGGGCGATCGCGACATGATCGACCCGCGCTTCCCTGTCCAGTGGGTCGTGCGTCCCCAGAGCGACGAGTATCACGACTACCGCGGCTACGGCGGGCAGGTCGCCTCGGGCGTCTTCCAGGTCGGCGACGAAGTCGTCGCGCTTCCCTCGGGCATGGAATCCAAGATCAAGTCGATCGACATCGGTGGCGACAGCATCACCCGCGCCTACCCGCCACAGTCTGTGTCGATCCAGCTTGAGGATGACATCGACATCTCGCGCGGCGACATGATCTGCCGTCCCAACAACAAGCCCATCAGCGGGCAGGACATCGACGCCATGGTCGTCTGGATGACCGATCAGCCCATGGTGGTCGGCAAGAAGTACACCATCCGCCACACCTCCAACGAGGCGCGCTGCATCATCAAGGATCTGCACTACCAGATCGACATCGAGACCCTGCACCGCGACGAGAGTGCCGAGAAACTCGGCCTCAACGAGATCGGGCGTGTGTCGATCCGCACGACCAAGCCCCTGTTCTACGACCCGTACCGCCAGTGCCGCATCACCGGCAGCTTCATCATCGTGGACGAGCAGACCAACAACACGGTCGGCGCGGCGATGATCATCGGCGAGACGAAGTAACGCGGTCGCGTGCCTGGGCATACCCTTTCATATGCCCAGCGCCCTCGATTTCCGCATCATTTCCATCGGCACCCTCGCAGCCCACCCGCTCTGGGACGAGCGTTCGCCCGTCCGCACCGGGCACGCGACGACCACGCTCATCCGATCGGGTGACAAAACGATCATTGTCGACCCGGGGCTGCCCGCGCCCGCGCTCAAGGCACGCCTGCACGAGCGATCCGGGCTCACACCTGAGCAGGTCACGCATGTGTTCCTGACCAGTTTTCATCCCGAGGCGCGCCGAGGGATCGAGCTCTTCGCGCACGCGGATTGGTTGATCTCCGAGCAGGAACGCGAATCGGTGGGGGTCCCGATCGCCCAATCGCTGGGTCGGCTCGCGGAAACGCAGGAGATGGCCAAGCAGACCGGCGAGGCGTTCCACGAGGATCAACAGGCCACCCTCGAAGTCCTCCAGCGCGACATCGCGATTCTCGCACGCACCCAGGCGTCACCCGATTCGCTTTCCGATGATATCGACCTCTTCCCCCTCCCCGGCTATAGCCACGGTTCGTGCGGGCTCTTGCTCAAGGGCATGAGCGACACCACCCTCATCACCGGCGACACCATCGCGACCAAGGAGCACCTCGATCAGGGCAAAGTGCTCAGCGGGTGTGCCGATCGAGAGAAGGCCATGGAAAGCTTCGGCGAGGTGATCGAAATAGCGGACCTCATCGTGCCCGGACGGGATAATCTGCTGATCAATATCGCCGGATCGATGAGAGGCGGGATGGGATAAGACCCAACCCAAAGCTGGGATTACCCGATAGAGTGTTTGCATGCCTCCGAAGAAATCCCCACAACGATCCAGATCGAAGAGCGCTCCGCAGCTGAGCCCGGTTGAGCAACAGAAGCTCAACACGCTGCTCGCGAAACTGCACGAGGCCGTCAACGGCGGTCACGCCCCCCAAGCGCTCCCAAAGCTCCTCGAACTGAAGAAGAAGTATCCCAGCAACATCAATGTGCTCGTCCTGCTCGGTCGCGCATACCTAGCGGTCCGTCAGCTCCCCGATTCGCTCGCCGCGTATCGCAAAGCCGCTTCACTGCAACCGGATCAACCGGAAATCAACTTTCAGTACGGGCTCGCATTAGAGAACGCGGGCGATCTCGAGCACGCACTCGATCGGTTCCGACGAACACTCGACCGAGTTCCGAATCACTTCTACGCGATGCGCCACATGTCCTCTGTCCTTGTCGGGCTCGAACGGAAAGAT
The DNA here is from genome assembly GCA_002337545.1 of Phycisphaerales bacterium UBA1910. GTDB lineage: Bacteria > Planctomycetota > Phycisphaerae > Phycisphaerales > UBA1924 > UBA1924. Next base: position 31,316 of record DDGE01000026.1, read on the forward strand.
GAGGCTTACGCCGTGTACCTTCAACTCGTCGAAGAGTTCAAGGACAAGGAACTGGATCAGGAGCAGCGCAACGCCCTCGCGATTACCGCGTCGGGGTTCGCCCCCGAACACATCAGCGCCGAGCAGGCGATCGATGGTCTGGAAGCCCATATCGGCGACACCAACGAACCAGACCTGCTCCGCGCTGGGTATGCCCAACTCGGACGCCTTCACCGCCAACTCAAACATCACGATGAAGCCATCGACTACTTCGAGAAATGCAAACAGATCGACAAAGACGAGTGGGATGCCGATGCCCATTCCGCGCACACCGATCGACTCGTTGCCTGCTGGGAAGAGGGATGCAATATCCCATCAACCAAGCTCAAGAACATCGATGGTTCCCGTCTGATTTTCATCGTCGGCATGCCCCGCTCAGGAACATCACTGACAGAACAGATGCTCGCCCAGGTGGACACAATCACACCCGGCGGCGAGATGAACGCCGTGGATTCACAGCTCCCCAAGGGCGAGAGGATCGCTCAGAAGTATGGCACGCATTGGCCGACAATCCGATCTCTGTACAACCAGCAGACGATCGACACCATGGCGAAGAACGCGTACAAGGAGTTCAACAGGGTCGCTCGCAAAGGTGCGATCACCGATAAGCAACCATACAACTATGCGCTCGTCCCGCTCATCTCACGGATGTTCCCGGGAGCGAAGTTCATACACACCAACCGTGATCCGCTGGATTGCTGTTTCTCGAACTACACAACCGCGTTCACCCAGATGCACATGCACACCCACGACCAGTACTGGCTGGGGCGCTACTACGCGGACTACGAGCGGATCATGCGCGCCTGGGCGGACCTGCCTGAGGTCAGCATGATCGACCTGCACTACGAAGAGCTTGTCGCGGACCCCGAAGGGCAGATGCGCCGCGTCCTCGATTTCATCGGACACGAATGGACAGACCGGATCCTGAGCTTCCACGAGTCGGACCGCACGGTGAAAACCGCCTCCCGTCATCAGGTGACCAAGCCGCTGTATACAAGCTCGGTGAAAAAATATGTCGCCTATGAGCACCGCCTGGGTGAACTCAAGCGTGGGATCGAAGAGGGACGCTCCAGACCCACAAACACCTGAAGGGGCCCGAACCCGACAGGGGCGATAACCCCCTTGCTGTCTCAGGTGTATCCTTAAGGGGTCCGGACGCGTGTTCGCGTGGATCCGCCCGAACCCAACGAACCATTCCGACGATAGAGTGTGCGTATGCCCCCATCGAACCCAAAGCGATCATCCCCCCCCGCGCGAGCACCCAAGCTGACTCCCCAGCAGCAGCAGAAGCGGATGCAGCTCTACAAAAAGATCAACCAAGCGATCGACGAGGGGTATGCGTCTCAGGCGTTGACCAAGCTCACTGAGGTCGCAAAGCGATTCCCGACGGATATCGACGCCTACATGCTCATGGGTCGCGCGAACGCGGCGCTCGGGCGACACCCCGAGGCGATCGAGTCATATCGCAAGGCGACCGAGATCGCACCCGACAACCCTGACATCCGTCACCAATACGGATCCGCGCTCCATAAGGGCGGCGAGTTTGATGAGGCGCTCTTGGAGTTTGAGCGCGTGCTGTACAAAAAGCCCGACCACTTCTACGCGCTTCGACACAAAACCTCAACATTGTCGGACCTCGGTCGCGAAGAGGACGCCTACAAGGCATTCCTCCAGCTCCAGCAGCTCGCACAAAGCATCCAGCTTGATACAAACAAGTCGCTCGCGATCGCGATCTCCGGCTCGCGCTTCTCCCCCAAGATCATCAGTGCCGAGGAATCGATCGCCGCGATGGAAGCCCATATCGCTGAATCGACCGAACGGTCGTTCAAGCGTGCTGGCTACTTTCAGCTCGGCCGACTCTACAACCACCTCAAGCAGTATGACAACGCGTTCGACGCATATCTCAAGGGCAAAGAGGTCGACCCGTACGAATGGGACCCCGAGCTTCACTCAGAGCGTATCGATCAGCTCATCGACTGCTGGCGCACAGAAGACGAGATCCCCTTCGCCAACGCCAAGGGTATAGACGGCTCACGCCTGATCTTTATCGTCGGCATGATGCGATCCGGCACATCGCTCACCGAGCAGATGCTCGCGCAGGTCAAGGAGATCGTGCCCGGCGGCGAGATGAACGCCGTGTCGCGCACGATTCCGAAGAAAGAAATCCACAAGCTCAAGTTCACTCAACGCTACCCGCTGAACCGCAAGCTGTACACGCAGCAACGCCTCAACAAGATGGCCAAGAACGCGATGCTGGGCTTCAATGAGGTCCACCCGCACTTCTCCGTAACGGACAAGCAGCCGTTCAACTACGCGTTCGTTCCGCTCATCGCGCACATGTTCCCCGGATGCAAGTTCATTCATTGCGTCCGCGACGAGCTCGATTGCTGCCTTTCCAACTTCACACAGGCCTTCGCCCGCCCGCACCCGCAGACCCAGAATCTCCACTGGCTCGGACGCTATTACGCGGACTACGAGCGCACCATGCGGGCCTGGCACGACATCCCCGAGGTCGACATGATCGATCTGCGCTATGAAGATCTTGTTGCGGATCCCGAGGGACAATCCAAGCGCGTGCTCAAGTTCCTCGAACGCGAGTGGACCGAGGACATCCTCGAGTTCCACAAATCCAAGCGAACAGTGAACACCGCATCGCGTGATCAGGTTCGTCAGGAGATTTATACCAACTCCGTGAAGAAATACACGCCCTACGAGCACCGGCTCGATGACCTCAAGGCCGGCATCGCTGAGGGACGCGCCCGGCCCCACGGCGGTCATACAAACCAATCCTCATCCTGACAGGCTCCGATCTGCCGAGGGACCTACCCTCTGATCATGCAAATCCTGCTGACGAATGACGACGGCATCCACGCACCCGGTATCGAGGCGTTGCACGCCGAGCTCGCCGGATCCGATGCGCATCCCGAAGAACTGGGTGAAATCTTCACCGTGGCCCCACTGACGGCCCAGTCCGCGACTTCCCACGGGATCACCTACCACACAGCGCTGATGACCAAGCCGGTCCACATCAACGGGCAGGACGGGATCGCTGTCGATGGGCGACCCGCGGACTGCACCAAGCTCGCGCTGACCAATCTCTGGCCCGAGCGATACGGCGATGGGAGCCGACCCGATCTCGTTGTATCAGGCATGAACGCGGGTGCGAACTGCGGGATCAACATCATCTACTCCGGAACAGTCGCCGCGGCGATCGAGGCCGCATTCCTCGGCGTGCCCGCGATCGCGGTCTCGCTCCACATCGACCAGGAAACCGCAGACTTCGAACTCGCCGCCATACACGCACGCCGAGCGATCGATGAACTCATCAAGGGCGGGCTCCCAAACCAGCACGAGGTCGTCTCGATCAACATACCGGGCACCGAGCATCTCAGCGACGATACCCCGATCAAGGTGTGCCCGATGAACACCCACGCGCTCGTTGATCAGTACGAACGCCGAGCATCACCCAGCGGTGACGCCTACTACTGGTCAACCGCGCACGGTCTCGACTTTCGGGGCACGGATGATGGCTCCGATGTGCACGAGCTCTTCGAGCGGAACATTACCGTGACGCCGCTGAAGTTCGACATGACCAACCATGAGCGGCTGTCGTTCTGGCGCGATCGTCTGTCCTGACCGCTCGATCAAAGAAACAACGGGCCACCCGTAGGGCAGCCCGTTGTCCTTCTCTCCGTTCGGCAATGCCGTGCTGTGTTCCGATTGTGATCAGTTCGCCTGCTCAGGGTCGTTCAGTGATTCGGTGAGCGCTTCAAGCACACTCTCGATGATTTCCGGTGTGAGCTTCAGCGCCTCGACGACTTCCTGATCGATGTCCACCTCAGGGTTATCGAGTCGGAATCCGCCAGGCAGCTGTGATGCGATTTTGTCGGCCGCGTGCACGAGGAAGACAATCTTCTGGACTTCCTTCGGGGCCGCGGTCGGGTTGTGGTGGAAGCCGGCTGCTGCCATGAACGGGGTCGGGAACTTCCACTTCTCACAAAGTCCTTTGCCGTAGTCCTGATGATTCGCGCCGAAGACTTCTTCTTCCGTTTCGAGCAGCGATGTGCTCGGACGACCGTTCATATCCGAGTTGCACCGATCGAGCGCGTCGATGAGTTGCACCCGGTCGTACTGCATCTCGATCATGATCCCGATATCGTGGATCAGACCCGCGAGGTATGCCTCGTCGCCCATGCCCATGCCCAGCCGATCGGAAAGGATTTTGCTCGCGATCGCGACCGCGTTGGAGTGATCCCAGAGTTCCTTGGCGCTGAAGAACGGTGTTAGCTCGCCGCCTCGGAAGAGCTTCGCGAGCGATGCCGCGATCGCGATGTTCTTCACCGCGTTGAGCCCGAGCATGACGATTGCGCGATTGATCGATGCGATCTGTCCTGGCAACCCATAGAAGGACGAGTTCACAACCTTCAGGATGCGTGAACACAGCGCGGGGTCGTTGCTGATCACTTCGTGCAGGTGCTGCGCCGTGCTCGACGGGTCTTCGACAAGATCGATGATCCGCAGCGTGACCTCCGGGAGGGTCGCGATGTGCGAGATTTCCTTCAGGGCGTCGACGACGGCCTTTTCACGCTGTTCCTGAGTTGCTGGCATGATGTGCTCCGATTAGAAGTCCATTTCAATCTTCACACACATCGGCGCAGCAGTGACGAGACTTTCGTGTGCATCCGACAAAGCAATCAGGTTCAAGAGAATTGCGTGTCCGGAATAGAAACACCCATAAGAACAGGGGGGAAAGCCGCTTAAAACGCGCACCGCTTGCGTAATAACGCCCAAGGGGACGCATGGGTGAGCACCTTCGCGATCAGGTCCGCGATCTGCGTCCCACTCGTTCCATCACCATACGGATGCGACGATCGCTCCGCACCCGCGTCGGTGACCCGCGCGAGCGCGTTTCGGATGGAATCAACAGTCTCGTCCGCGTGGAAGGTCCATCCCTCGCATCGCTCTCGCCCGTTCTGACGATCCCCGATGTCCACGCTCGGGCACCCGATCGCCG
>DDGE01000026.1:36546-57672 GCA_002337545.1 Phycisphaerales bacterium UBA1910
ACCTGCACATCGATCGGCGCGCTCTCGATCACTTCCATGATCCCACGCCGACCCGGATCGAGGTTCGGATGCAGGACGAGCACGCGCTTGTCATTGACCGATTCGAGCACCTTGCGCATCGCCTCCGCTTCCTCGTGGTCCTCACGACCGATCGGGTGCATCAGCACCACGACCTCCGGCGATCCGAGCTCAGTGAACGCGCCATCACCGAGCGGGTTGATCGTGTCCAACCCATCGATCGCGGGCGAACCCACAACATACACCTGTGCCGGGTCTTCGCCCATCTTCACGATGCGCTTGGCGCTCGCGTTGGACGCAGGGAAATGGACATGCGCGAGCTTGGTGATCGCGTGGCGCATCGCCTCGTCCGCGACACCCTCCGCGCGATCGCCGCCGTGGATGTGCGCCAGCAGCACCCCGCCCACGCTGGCCGCGGACGCCGCAGCGAACGCCTCGATCCGGTCGCCCAGCACCACGACCATGTCGGGGGTGTTCATGTCGTAGGAGCGCCCAAAGCGCGCGATGCCCTTGCCCAGCGACTCCACATCGTGCAGCCGCCCGACCTTGCCGGCCGTCTGCATGGGGATCGAGTCCGCGATCGCGAACTCGGCCTTCACCTCGCGGAAGGTCACCGCCGGCTGCACCAGGTGCGAGCCGGCCGCGACGACATAGAGCTCCAGCCCCGGGTGCGCGTGGATCGCGTGCATCACGGGGCGCAGCAGCCCAAACTCCGCGCGGGTGCCGGTAACGACCATGATCTTGTGCTGTCCGCTCTCGTTCACGCCAGATCCTCCTCGACAATCGGCACATCTGATTCGATCGCGCGCTTCGCGACCTTGCCGACGACCTCATCGAGACGATACGCCAGGATCCCCGTCCCGGGGCGTTTGATCGTGAACATCTCACGGGTGATGGTCTCGCCGGGGGCGATGTCGCGTGTGCTGACAACGGACTGGCGGGAGACCTCGCGGACATCGCGTTCGCAGTCGAGGACGCGTTTTTCGACAGGGTAAGTTGCAGCTGCATAAACAGCCATCCAACTTGGATGAGCGCCAGGATGAACATGATCAAAGTAGTATTGTTTCAACAACTCTCCATCGCCCAGCTTGGAGACCTCATCAGCATACGCCTTATCTGCGATGTGCCCGAGTGTTGCATGGTGTTGCGCTTTCTCGATGTACCTTTTCAATCCGAGCTCAGTGATCGAGGCTGCATGATCTGGGCCGGGCGCATTCCTGTCATAAGTGATGTGCTTCTCAAGTATGCAGCCGCCAAGTGCAGTCGCCAGCTCCGATGATTTCGGATCTTTAGAGTGATCGCTATATCCGACAGGTAACTCCGTCGCATCTCTGATCGCTTTGATTCCACCGAGAGCGAGATCCGGTGCCGGATAACTACTCACACACTGCAACACCGCCAACCGATCGCGCACCGCATCAAGCCAATCCACCGCGCGCACCACCTCATCGAGGGTGCTCGCCCCCGTGCTCACGATCATCGGCTTGCCCGTCTTCGCCAACTTCTCAAGCAGCGGCTTGTTCACGATGTCCGGGCTGGCAGTCTTGTACGCGTCCCACCCCAGCATCTCGGCGATCTCGACCAGCTCGGTAGAAAACACCGTCACGATCGCATGGATGCCGCGCTCGTGGGCACGATCGACCACCCGCGCCATCTCGTCGATCGTGAGTTCCAGCCGACGGAGCATCTCGATCGGGTCGGTCTCGCCCGCGTTCTTCTGGTACGCCGCCAGCTTGGCCGCACTGCTCATCAACCGATCGGTCTCAAAGAACTGCAGCTTCACCGCGTCCGCGCCCGCGTCGGCCGCCGCGTCGGTCAGCGACAACGCCCGCTCGACCTCCCCGTCATGATTCACGCCGATCTCCGCGATGATGTAGGGCGGGTGATCGATTCCGATTTGTCTGTTACCGATTCGCATCTCAGGAGTCTACCCATCCGAGGGTGCCACTACTCGCCTCGAAGAGGCGCAGTAGTGTCTTTGAAACATCAGTTATTCGATCCTTGGGTAGCACTACTGCGCGACTGCGTCGCGAGTAGTGGCACCCTGTATATCAGATTGCTCACGCAAGATCGCATCCGCCACCAACTGATCAATCCTCGAATCGATATCGATCACATCGCCCTCATTCGTGATCACCCCACGCCGATCGTTGCCGAGGAAGCTGTGGGGCCCCACTGGCGCACCGACTCGACGCATCAGCGCATCGGGCGTCAGCGCGATCACGCCCCCATCGGGCACCATCGCCGCCGGCAGGTCCTGACGCCGAAAACAGTTGTGATACAGCACCTCGCCCTCCCAGGGCTTCACCTGCCCGTCATCACCGACCCGCACCGTCCACCACGGGTGGTGCTTGCCCACCTTTGCGTAGCTCTGCACGCTGTCGCAGCCCGTCTCAACGAGCATCTTCACCGCGTCATCAATCAGCCGCTCCGGGCGCACCGGCACATTCGCGTACAGGATCACGATCGGGCCACCGGGCGAACCGACCGCCTCGTACGCGTGGCGTGCCGCGTCATCGATTGTCGCGGTATCGTGAGCAAGCGTATCCGGGCGTTCAACGACCTCGCACCCGTGCGAACGCGCGATCTCGAGTGCTTGAGCATCATCGCTGCTCACGACCACCCGCGCGATCGATCCAGCATTCATCGCCGCCTCGATTGTCCACAGCACACACGGCTTCCCCGCAACGCTGGCGGTGTTCTTGCCGGGCAGGCCTTTGCTGCCGCCACGGGCGAGAACAATCGCGATGGCATCGTCTGATGTGTTCACGCCGCGTATTCCTCCGCGTTGAGCTTGATCTCCAGCGCCGACGCACGCACGGCGCTCCGCATCCGCTGGTATGCCCGCTCGATGCCCTCTTCGATCGCGTTGATCTCCGATCCCTGCGCCAGAATCGGCTTCCCGCCCGAATCGATCACGACCCCGTCGCAACGGACTCGCATCGTCTCGCGTTCCATCTGCTCGCGTCGCCAACGGGGGATATCCATCGCGCGCACGCGCTGATCTCGTGCGCAGGCGGGGAGGGGATCGATAATCGCACACCCCGTGAGCATCAACCACTTGTCATAGAACGACTCGATCTGATCGAGCGTCTGCTCGCACCGGGTCATCCTCGCCGCGATCCAGATTGACGAATCGGTGTTCTCGTCGTGGATGCCCTGAAGGCGATCACACACGCGCTCGTACCCATCGATGCCCGCGAGCTGCATGTACACCTCTGCATGATCACCAATGATGTCGACACTGAGAATATCGACGCCAGACTCAATCACATCACGCGCGGATGCGCCGTCACGGAGCAGGTCTGTTCGCATCTCCACGCACGCGATCCCGTCCTCCTTCGCGAGATTCACAAGGTCGAGCGCCCCAGGGTGCATCAGGGGATCGCCCACGCCGTCAAATATCACACAGGCGTCCTCTCGTGCCGTCCCGAGTTCACGCATCAGTGCATGCGCCGCATTCAGCTCGATCGGACACCGCTCGACCGCTTCAAGAGACCCGCGCTTCCATGCGCCCCATCGTCCGCCGAGCAATCGGCCCGTGCATGTCTCGAGCACGAGCGTACGAGGCATGTGGATCTTGATCGTTTCACGAAGCTCCTGGGCACACATCAGCGCATCCGCGCTCATCGGGTCTGTGATCGACGCGTACGCGCTGCGCATTGCATCGATCCGCGCCGTAGAGTCCGCGATCGCCCGCACACCCGAGTCGCGGAGTTCGGGATCAACCTGAACACACACGCCACGAACAATCGGGTCCGCCTGCGGCGCAGTGGGGAGATAGCTCATCAGCGTCCCGAGTGTTGCGAGGTGATTCCGACGCCCGTTCTGTGCCCGCGAATCCCGCAACGAGCCCATCGTTTCGCGATCGATCACCATGGTGCCCAGCCCGGGGATGGCCTGGGAGAACGCGATGCGCTTGTCGCTGGAGAGTTGGCGGAACCGCTCGACGGTCTCATCAACCAGCTTCGGATCAATCATCGCCCAATCCGCACCGAGCACCGCGATCCCATCGATCTGGTGCTCGTCCATGATGTCCGCGAAACACTCCGGGATCGTCGATTCGTCGTACGCACACAGCATCCCGATCGAACCGCGCCAGCTCGTGCTCGATTGCAACCTCGCCGCACCGACACGCGATGCGTGTTCTCGCACGAGCCCCGGCTCGCACGCGACGATACTCAATGGGTGAGTTGTTTGGATCGAGCCGAGAAGCTCACGCACCCGCTGCGGATCGGGCGTCACGATGGTGATCGCATCGATACTGGCAGCGCTGTCAACGCGTGCGATCGTCGTCTGGATGATGTTGAATCCACCCATGCTCTCAGGAAGGACCCGCGATCCCAGATCGCGCTTTGTCCCCAGCCCACCAATCTCCGTATCCGCAAGGATCATCGCATGCACTCGATCTTTGCGAGCGCTTTGCGATTCTCCGATTGCCTCCACCGCCGGATCGGGCCGATCCGATGAGATCTTGGCGCCCTCGCCGCGGAGCACCGATCGCAAATGTGTCAGGAGTTCCACGACACTCCGCGCCGCGTCTCGTGTCCATCGCACATTCTCGATATCCCGCTCGATCTGCAGGCGTTGTTTCTCCCTCGCGTCGGCGTTGCTCGCACGGAGCTTAATCACCCGGTCACGCCGCATGCGATTGAGCACCGCGATCTGATTCACACTCTCAATGAGAAAGAACGCATCTTCCTTCTTCATCAGCTCATCACGCCCAGCGTGAACCCGATCGACCAGTCGACCAACACGCTGCTGATCGTGCTGGTGCTCAATCATCTCCTCAAGCAGCCCGATCGATTCCTCGCTGATCGCGACGATCCGTTCTATGTCCGAGATCAGAGCAACGATCCGAGCATCAACGCGCTCATCGGTATTGCTCTCCGAAACCGGCACCGAACGCTGGGGCAAATCAACTCTGGAGCTTCCGAACACATCAATCGCATCCGCGAGGGCCATCGGTTCGGTGTGTTTTTTCCGAACGCCGCCCTCGCTCGCGTCGATGACCCGCAACCCGCTCGCGCTGTCCCTGAGGAACATCTCCTCGAACATCGCGAGGTACGAGCACATCTGCTCATCGGAGTAGATCGGTTTGCCGTGGATGTCCTCTCGCTGTTGCAGGTGCGCCCGCATGCGTGCGATACGCTCCCACTCGAACATCTCAATCGTGCGATGGGCGCTGAGTTCCGATGCCCAGACATTGTGGATCGCTGCGCCGTTCGCGTAGTACTGCCCATCGGAGAAGCCCAGGTCCTGACCGATCAGGATCACCGGGTCACAGCCCAGATACCGCGCAAAGTTGTAGCACAGATGCGCCACCGTCGCGCCGAGCGGGAGCTGACCACGATCACGATGCAGCCGCTCACCGAGCATCCGATCGAGCAGTTGCTCGCCCGGACACACCACCTCTCCGGGGAACGAATCGAGGATGACCGGATTCGCCTTTGGCTCCGCGATCAGCCGCACACCCTGCACATCCTCTGCGCTGAGCCCCTCGTAAAACCGACCAGAGACCTCGTGATAATCGAGCGCCGCTACAAAGTGCGGGCGGATCCCCTTCGCCAGCAGCGGTTTGAGCACCGTCTGCACCGCAACAATCACGAACCGCTCGCGAACGCTCGGCTCACACAGCAACTCGATGTTCTTTTCCAGACTCGGTCCCGCAGACACCACGATCGCGGGCTTGCCCTTGCACGAGTCCTTCAACCCCTGAATCCCCGCGCTCCGCACATAGTGATCAGTGTTCATCAACGCATTCCGCAGCGTCGTCCGCGAGTTGGCGAGCGTCGTCACCACATGTGTCCGCGATGCACGCAAGGCGTTCGTGAAGGTCTGTCCAAACAGCTCGCTCGTCGTCACCAGGCGCCCAGTACTCGGCGGGTGTGAAATCAACTGCACACCCATGCCCACCAATGCCTCATTCCCCGCGAATGCCTGATTGCATCGGACCGAATCGTCCGGCTCGCAAATGAGCACAAATCGGCCGCTCCCGAACATCTGTGTGAAATCCACCCGCGAGAGCACACTCCGAAGCAATCCCAGATCCGGCTCGTAGCACACAACCAGACCCCACTCGCCCAGGCTTTCAACGAGTTCCCGGCAGTGATACCCAAGACCGAACCCAAGCACACCGGCGATCGCAAGCTCTTCCGGATCGAATGACGACGCGAACTTCTTCGCCTCACTCAGGGGCCGCCGCTTGGACGCGAGCGCGATCCCCCCGATCGTGGCGCTGAGCCCCTCCTCGCTCTCGATAAATCTGAGATCACCCCGCGAAGCCGCCGATCGGATCCGCTTCGCCTCCAGCGGGCTCCGTCGGCTCAATGCCTCAAGGTTCTTCTCGAGCAACGCATCATCCCCGGGAACCCCCTCGTTATCAGATGGGTCCACATCCTCCGGGTTCAACGCAAGCAGCTCATCAAGGTTCATGCTGGGCTCCATCCCACGCGCAATGCATTGACTCCGGCACCCACGCGTTGTGCGCACCGACCGCGCGTTCTTACCCCAGTTATCGGCCCAATTCCCCCCTGCGCTCCATCTTCACCCGTCCACAAGCACATTCCATGCGAACAATACATCACCTATGCAAAGCAATATCGTCGAACCGAGCACGCTCCCAGAGCTTCCCGCCCCTTCACCCCTTCAATATTGGGTGTTCGAGCAACCCCTCGTACCCGCGGCCGCACTCGTCATCGCGGGCGTCCTCACCCTGCTCATCATGCGTCATCGCGCGAGCTTCAAACGCATCGCGATCCCCGTCTCCTCGGTCATGATCCTCGTAGGGATCACGATCTACATCATCGGGACCATCACGATCACCCAGCGCGAACATCTACAAGCACGCTCCAACGATCTCGTCCAATCCGTTGCAAACGCCGATGCATCGACCCTCCGTTCCATGCTCGAACCCGACGCACAACTTTCGAGCATCTTCCAGAATGCGCAGGGTGCCGATCGGATCGTGCAGATCGCGACCACCCGAAACCCGGGGGTCGTCCAGAGCGCAAGCGTCGGCAGGGTCAATGCCGGGATCTACGATGGCGATCTCGTCGCGACCACACAAATCCGGGTCCGGACACAGGGAAACATGGTTCCCTCATTGAGCTGGTGGCGTGTCGATTGGCAACGCCAAAGCGACACCGATCCGTGGCGCGTGACGCATATCGAACCAATCTGGATTCAGGGGATCTCGAATCCCGCCGGTCGCGACTGACCCCCAAACCCACCGTCCAAACTCATTTTTCAGGGATCGCGACGAGCTGGCTCGATTGAAGCATCTTCACTTTTCCGGTCTCCGTACGAACCGTTTCATTGATCCCCGCACCATTGAGTAGATTGTGGGGAAACTTCTCACGAGTACGCTTGAGCATCAGGGACTGCGTCGGAGGCAGAGTCGTGCTGTCGAAGTCCTTCTCCCCGAATACACCAACGGTCACCATGCTCCGTGCCGGTGCGTGGTAGTAGAACGCAGTCTCTCCCTGAGAACGCAGAGTGCGGACTGCCTCTTCCGCGGCCTTGCGGTATGCCGCCAACTCTTCAGATGCCGGCGACTGATAATCCGCTCGCCCGTAGACCCCGATCTGTAGCGTATAGACCGCCTGCTTGCCGTACCGATTCTTGACCGTCCGAAGATCGTGCATCGGGTTCGCACCACGAAGCTCATTGCTTGAGGGCGGCGTGATAATCGCGTTCTCGAACGGGGTCGCATTCATCATCTTCGTCTGACGAACCTTCTCCAGGTCCTTCATCGCCTCCTCACGCCCGAGATAGTTCCCGTACGCAATGACCAGCCCTTCGGAACGCTGCTCGATGAACGCCTGACGAAGCCCCGCTTCGCTCTGAATCACCCGCAACAACTCCTGCGCCCGATCCATGCTCGTGTTCCCGAGCTTCGATAAGACGATCGACCAGCCCCCAACCATGTTGGGATTCGTTGATGGAGCCCCGGTTGGGGACTCCCCCCCCAATAGGGCGGAGACATCGATTGCCTCATCCTGATCCAAGACAGATGTCGAAGATTGAGGCTCATCTGCGAATACATTACCAGACTGTTCTGTATAGTACTCTGGGAGCGGTTCGTCTCGGGTCTGGTCTCCCCCGCATCCAGCGAGCAAAGTGCCCGTAATGAGGGCAATTCCGATCTCAATCCGGGCTCGACGAGCACACGACTGATACCCGAACAAAGAAAAAACGCCCTTGTGATCGCTGGTTTTGATCTTTTTCATCGGTTCACTCCGAGTTTCCACTGGGTCCGCCTCAAAGTTATCGCTTGCAAACCACTTTGGGTTCTTGATTTACGACAATCGGCAGAAAATTGATTGATTTTACAGCCCTTGTTTCAGTTGCTCCGATACACAGAGTACGGGATGGATGGAACAGTGGTTTCATCAACAACATATAGTGGTGTCCAGGTGGTGGGCACGATTGAGGACACAAGAAAAGAGGCAGCATACATGAGTGACATCTCATCAATCAACAATGCATCGGGACTCCGGGTGCGACGGGTCAGTGTTGATCCCGCGTACGCGAATCAGTCCGGCGCTGAAGAAGTCCGAGGCCGTGGTGGGGCTCGGAGTTCAGATCGCGTCGAGCTCTCGCGTCATGCACAGTACCTGAGCCAACTCCGCACAGAACCTCAGGAACGAACCGACCTGATCAATCGCGTCCGCGACGAGATTGCTTCGGGCACCTACCTGAGCGACGACAAGCTCGAGCAAGCCGCCGATCAGCTGCTTGATGATATCAACCTCGAGTTCTAAGACCCGAGATCATCTCGAAACACAAAGACACCCCGCGACGGCGGGGTGTTTTTTGTTCACGCTCGATCGATCGCATCACTTCCAGTGCTCTTCGAGTGCCATGATCCCCGCACCCACCAGCCCCGCATCGTCCCCGAGCGTGCTCGCTTCCACCTTGATCTGGCGCAGGGACTCTGGGAATGCCTCGCGTCGGATCGCATCGCGGACGATGTCAACATAAGGCTTACCGATCGCTTCCACCAACCCGCCGCCCAGGATCACCATGTCCAGGCTCAAGAGTGTCACGACATTGGAGATCGCCATCCCCAGCAGATCTGCCGAGTCGTTGATCACTGTGCACACAAGATCGTCGCCCTGCTCATACGCGATCGAGAGAATCTTGGATTTAATCTTGCTCGTCTTCCCGTTCGTGAGGCTCGGCAACATCGAGTGATGATTCGCTTTGATGAGCTTGATGAGCTCGTGCACGATCGCCGTCCGCGAACAGTTGTGCTCGACGCTCCGCGACCCCAAGTGCGCGCCGGGATGGATGATCATGTGTCCGATCTCACCCGCCGAGTGGTGCGCTCCCCGATGGAGCTGCGAGTTGATAACCAGCCCGCCGCCAACACCCGTTCCGACCCAGACCCCGAGCAGGTTCGACCTGTTCTCGCCAACCCCCGCACGCCACTCGCCATAGACCGCGACATTCACATCGTTGTCCGCGTAGACAGGGACCGAAAGCCGATCCGAGAGCGCGATCACCACGGGCGCTTTGTTCCAACGCAGATTGACCGCCTCGACCACAATCCCCTTGTCCGGATCGATCGGCCCGGGCACCCCAATCCCGGCGGTGTGGATCATGGACATTTTGACGCCCGCTTCCTCGCAGGCATCGCGCGCCGCCGCCGCCACACGATCCATCACCTTCTCGAAACCCTTATCCGCTTCGGTGCGGATCTTGGCGCGACCGAGCACCTCGCCGGCCTGATTCACCACGCCCGCCTGAATATTCGTGCCGCCAAGGTCGATCCCGATCGCAAAGCGTTCACTGTGCATGATCGTGGATCCGCCCAACGCATCATGCTCCTCAACCCCGTTCTCCGGATCAGAGTCGAAATCATGCTGTTCGTTCGGTTCGAAAGTCTCGTCGCTCATTGGCGCTCCATATTCACTGGGGTTGTTTGGAGAGTGTACCGTGAATCAGCACAATCGCGTATACACCACCCGACATTCGGGCACCACTTCCTGCAACAACCCCTCCTCGACGCGTCCGAGAACATACAGGGTCGAACCGCTCCCTGAGAGATGGACCCCAGCCCCAACAGCATCCGCAAGACGCTTCTGCAGCGGGCCAAGCGCTGCCTGCACCGCGCACGCTGCGGGATACAGATCGTTGACGACCAGATCATCACTAAGGTTCTCTGCATCGACCACCAAGCGGACCCGCTCACAATCAGGCGCTCCCCGGTCCACGATCGAGTCGAACGCACGATACACGCTCCCCGTCGGGCATCCGAAATCGGGGAAGATCAGGGTCAGCACCTGACCACGATGACTCGTTTCCACACGCTCGATCTGTTCACCAAATCCAGCGACGATCGCCGGGCGTGGGGGGGTGAACCCCGGGTCGATGAAGTACGCGATATCCGAACCGATCGACATCGCCATCTCAACGAGCGCGGGCTGTTCGAGTTTCAGACCAAACATCTGATTCAGCCCGAGCAGCACGCTCGCCGCGTCTGACGACCCGCCACCGAGCCCGCCGCCCGCCGGGATGGACTTGCGAACCCGGATCACGCAGGGCAGTTCCTGTCCGACACGATCCGAGATCACCCGATGGATGCGGGCAATCAGATCGCCCTCAATATCCCACTCGACCTCACGCGTTTCTCCACCCGGCGTTACCCACCGAATGTCATAACTCGTCGTCTCGCTGCGTCTGAGCTCGATCTCATCGAACAGGCCGATCGCGTGCATGTACGAGCAGATCGGATGGAATCCGTGCGTCCGAGACCCCGGCTCATCGATTGGCGGACCAACCGTGAGCGCCAGATTGAGTTTCGCGTGTGCCCGCAACCAGATTCTGTTCAATTCTTCGCCCATTGCATCCACTGTACGCACTGTGATCGCGAACGCGTCGTACATACAATCCCACGAGCCGCACTTCGCGCTCGCAACCCGAGGAGGGCACTCATGATCGTGCAGGAACTCGTCGACGCGATGGAAACCATCGCCCCCGTGAAGCTCAAGGAAGACTGGGACAAGGTCGGACTCCAACTCGGCGCCCCCCAGCGAGAGATCACAGGCCCGATCCTCCTCACGATCGACCTGACGGAACGCGTGATGCAGGAAGCCATCGACGCGAAAGTCAGCGCCATCGTCGCGTACCACCCACCGATCTTTTCGCCCCTCGAATCACTCACCGATCGAACCCATACCGAGCGGATCATCCGCGGGTGCGCCGAAGCAGGCATCGCGATCTACACGCCTCACACCGCGCTCGACGCTGCGGAAGGCGGGATCACGGATTGGCTGTGCGAGGGCGTGAGTTCTCCGCTGGACGAGCAGCAGGAGGGCATCATCCAGGGCGACTGCCGCGCACTCATCCCCGCGATCGGAGGCGAGCCCGATCGCGAGGTCAAGGTCATCACCTTCGTTCCCAATGAGGAGGCAGACAAGCTCCGTGCCGCCCTTGGCACCGCCGGCGCCGGGGGCATCGGCAACTACAAGCTCTGCTCTTTCAACACGCAAGGCGAGGGGACATTCCTTCCAGACGAAGGAGCCAACCCAACCATCGGCGAGGTCGGCACCCTCGAACGCGTCAAGGAAACACGGATCGAGATGGTCTGCTCCAAGCGTGCCCTCGCGATCGTCATCGAAACCCTCAAACACTTCCACCCATACGAGACACCCGCCTACGACATCGTCGAGCTCGTCCCAGAACCCGTCCGCCGCATCGGCGCGGGTCGACGACTCACGCTCGATCGCCCAGCATCCATCGAGACCATCGCCGATCGGCTCAAGCACCATCTCGACCGTTCACGAATCCGCTACGCCCTCGCGCCGGACCATGAATCCGGATCGCAGACCTTCGAGACCATCGCCGTCGTGCCCGGATCCGGCGGCATGATGTGGAAAGATGCGCACGAGCAGGGCTGCGAACTCTTCATCACAGGTGAGATGACGCATCATCACATACTCGCTGCTCGGCAATCGGGCATCAGCATCCTGCTCGCGGGCCACACCAACACCGAGCGGGGCTATCTCCCGAGGCTAAGAACACGCCTGTCGAAGATCCTCCCCGATGCGAGTTTTATCCTCAGCAGCGTGGATCATGACTACATCACCCTCGGATGATGCGCATCTGAAAAATAAGAATCACTCGCCCGCGTCGATCGTGCCTTCGAGTTCGAGCATCGCCTCAGGGACAAGGATCTCCGCGTCAAAGAGCACCTCGGACAGTCTTCCCGGCGGGATGTACTGAACACTCCCGAGCAGCGCGTAATCAATCGTCCCGCTCAGATACTCCAGAGGCACCACCGCGGGGAGTACGAACTCTGAGTTCGAATAGGTATGCAGGGTGGTCTCAGGCGATCGCACGCCCTCGAAGACCTGCTCGCCGTTGATCTCAACGCGATATGAAACCGTGCGCAGGGGGATGGGTTCGCCGTTGGGGTTCGATGCGCGGACCCGAAACTCGATCACAGACCGATCCTCACTGCGATCGATCTCCTGCACGCCCAATGCCTCAAACTCCGGCGCGAGCGCCTTGTTGCACCCCACGAGCAGGAACGACGCAGAGACCAGAGACAGTGCCAGCATGGATCGAGGATTCGTGTTCATCAACACGAGCGTAGCACACACACCCGTGGGTTGCATCGTCGCGATCGAGTTTTGATGATGCCCATGAGCGATTAATCGATCACGATCCGCCCGGCCTGCAGCTCTCGCGGTGCCGCTTCGATCACCACCCAGGTCGGATCCGTGGTCGCAAGCTCCTGCACGATCTGCAGGCTGATGTCGCGGGTTTCATGCACGAAATGCACCCAGTGCATCATCAACCACCCCAGCACGAAGCACCCAACCCACGCACCCAACTCCGCGCTCCGCTTGGTGCGGATCAGGATCAAGATTCCCAGACTCAAAGCGACCGTGGTCAGCTTCCAGATTGCCAGCACCGACGGAGATTGGTAAGACATCATCGCCCGCGCAAACGGGTTCATCTCATTCATCCCCGTATTCGTGACATAGAGCAGGGTCAGGTAAAGGTCCACCGCACTCATCATCATAATCGCGATCGCCAGAACGATCACCCGCCGGGGCCGGGTCCGCATCATCGGAAGAATGGATGCGAAGACGGCTCCAAACCGACCCGTGAGGGTCGCTTGTGGAGGCATCTGAGCCGAGGTCGCGCTGGGCGTCGTTGGTGTGCTCATCAGAAACATAATCGTCTCAAAGCGGGTTCTATTTCATCCACACCTCATCCAGATCTGTCTCCGCTGCCCGGCTGTGCCGACTGGGTCGGAGCACCGTCTTGCCCGATCGTGTGATCGGACGCAACACGAACCCCCCGCGGCGGGTATCGTACAGAGGCAGAGGCGATTCTCGGACACATGATGATGCATCGATCACTATCTCACCCCGCACTCATCCCGCTGATCGCGGGACTGGCGCTCTCATCGCCCGTTTGCACCTCAACGGCGAACGCTCAGGCTCGCCAGCTCATCCCCTCGGCGACCGAGAACCCGATCTACATCGCGGATTCCCCGATCGCGTCCGATGCGCTGGCCCGGGCCGCGGAACTCATCGCACAGGACAACCACGACGAGGCCGTCCGTTTGTGCGACGAGATCATCCGCAACCACGGCGATCGGCTCATCCCCCTCGACGATGCCGACCCGGATCGCATCCATGTCCCGGTGCGCCAACGCGTCAACACCTTCATCCGCTCGCACCCCGATCTGCTCGATACCTATCGCCGACAGATCACCCCCATCGCGCGCGTCTGGCTCGATGGAGACACGACCTGGCTGGACGCCGCAACCAACGCTTGGCTCACCGAGCCGGGACTCATCGCATCGCTCCGCCGTGCCCAACAGCTCATCGAGGCGGGACGCTTCCACGCGGGGCTGGGCGTGCTCGATCATCTCGCTGATCACCCGGACGCAACACAGCACGCCGATCGCATCAACACACTCCGCACGCTCGCGACACGATTCATCAACGCCACCCCACCCGTCCTGCCAGAACCGCACCGCGCTCGCGCACTCGTCTGGGATCAGGAACCACAGCCCGGCGTCTCGCTCGAGGGCATCGTGCCCGATGTGCTCGCACAGGCCCCGCTCACCCCAAGCACGCAGCTCGATCTTGCAGACAGCAACATGCCCTCACGCCTGAGCGGCGCGAGCTGGAAACCAACCCCCTGGTGTGTGCCGCTCGTGGAGGATCAGTTCCTGTTTACCAACGACGGGTACACGATCTCCTGCTTCGACCGGTTTACCATGCGTCCGATCTGGCGTGTGCAGACATACAACCCGAACGACGAGATCCCCTCAACTCCCGACGCGCGTGCGCGACTTGGTCGACTGCTCGAGGACATGACCTCGATCACCTCAGACGGACGCGATGCGCTGTTCGTCACCCCGGGCGTGCCACGCAACTCGCAGACTGACCCAATCAAGGATGTCGTCCGCCTGGATCAACAAACCGGGAAACAACGCTGGCGGGTCGACATCAGAACCCTCGATGAAACCCTCGCAGACGCATCCATCCGGGGTCCGATCGTCCTTGATCAGGGCACGATCGTCGTCACCGCACGAACGAACAACCGTCGTCAGCGGCTGATCTCATTGAGCGTCATCGGTCTTGATGCCGCGACAGGACGACTCGAATGGATCCAGCCACTCGCGTCCGCGGGATCACTCCCCTTCCAACAATCCGGGCAGCTCGCACACAACCCAGTCGTCCGAGACGGGATCGCGTACTACACCGACCTGATCGGCTTCGGCGCCGCGATACGCATCGCCACCGGCGAGGTGCTCTGGGCGCGCCCGCTCCCCGCCCCGGACCTCTACGCGCGTTCTAACCGCCCCGCGTTCGCGGGGAACACCCCTGTTATCAATGATCACGGGCTCTTCGTGCTCACCAGTGACGGGTCACAGATCATCCAGATCGATCCCGCCAGCGGGCAGACCCTCGCAAACCGACCCGCCAACGCCATCGGCGAGTCCTACTACCTGCTCACGATCGACGAGAAACGCTTTATCTGTGTGAGCAACGATCGAATCAGCATCTACGACGCGTCCCGATTCACAACCACCAGCTCCAAGCGCTCACCCGAGCTCGGCGACGAGAACAATGCGCAGGTCGGGATCCGGGGGCGCGTTGTCGTCATGGGCGAACGAATCCTCGCGCCCGTCGAGAACGGTGTCCGTGTTCTCCACCCGGATCGGATGAGCGAACCAGAGATCGTCCCCATAGACGCCTCGGGGAACATCGCGGCACTCGACGGGCAGCTCATCGTCATCGACCAGATCGACGCGATGAGCTTCCTCGCATGGGAGACCGCGTCCGTGCTGCTGGAAAATCGAATGAACGCCGACCCCAGCGCCGCGATCACGATCGCGGAACTCGCGCACAGGACCGGGCGCATCGATGACATCGTTCCAAGCGTGCAGCGCGCGATGCGCGTCCTCAACGCCCAACCCATGGACACGCGATCCCCCCTGCGCGATGCGCTGTTCGATGTCGTCCTCGACATCATCCGCCCACAGGAAACCAGCGACAAGGAAATATCCAATCTCTCCCTCGAAAAGCTCGGCGAGGAACGCGTCGAATCCCTCATGATCGCGCTGGGCGAGCTCGCACGAACCCACGATCAGGGCGTTGCCTACCGCATGGAACTGGGCGCGATCCAGGAGCGATATCAGAACTTCGAAGAAGCAATCATCGCGTATCAGGGCGTGCTCGATCAGCCAAGCCTGCGCAGCGCGATGTGGGAAGGCTCCGAGATCGCCGTGCGTGCAGGGCTCGAGGCCACACGACGCATCGGTCAGATTATCGAGCGTGAAGGGTTCGGCCCCTATCAGAGTGCCGACGATCTCGCCACGGCCGAGATCCAGTACCTCGGAGAGAACGCAACGCCCGAGCAATACGAATCGCTCGCACAACGCTTCCCGTGGTCACGCAGCACCCCAATGGTCCTCCTGCGCGCTGCGGATCGATACGCGGCGAACAACAAAGTCCCCTCATCCATCGAGGCAGCTCGCTCAGGGATCGAGCGCGTGGAGCGCCTGAGCGAGATGGGCATGGAGATCGACCTCTCGCTTCTGGGATCGCTCGCGGATCACATGATCTCCGGCCTGATCGAAACAAACCGCGCACGCGATGCGCACGCCGCGGCTCGGGCACTCCTTGAGACCTATCCCAACCTGGAACTCCAACGACGAGGCCGCCCGATTACCCTTGAACAACTCGCCGTGGCCGCGGGCAACGCCGACACACTCCCAAAGCTCGGTTCCCGCTTCGTTGACGACCCATCACCGTTGCTCGTCACGGGGATGCCACTCCGCCCTGCCCATCGGATGGACCCCGGCGGCGTACTAATGTACGCGCCCCAGCTCGCGCGATTGCAATACCTCCGCGCCGGACGCAATGTGTTCGAGCCTTTCTGGGAACGCACCGCCCCGGGCACGCAGCCACCGACTGTGGTCTGGCAGGGACCAACGCGTGTCCTGATCTTCTGGCCCGAAAGCGTCGCGATGGACGATTCGGGAACACTCGAATGCGTCGATACAAGCACCGGAGAACTGGTCTGGGCACAGAAGAATATTCGACTCGCGCTCGAGCAGGGCAGTGCCCGCGTCGCGGACGATAAAGCACGCATCGACGCGCTCATCTCCGTACCGGGTCAGGGTGCCCAACCCATCCATCAGTTGATCGTCGTTTCAGACGGACAGAGCGTCGTCGTCACCGATCGGATCGGTCGCGCGATGGGGATTGACCTCTACGGCGGAGAACTGCTCTGGCAACGCGATCTCCCGATCAATCGTGTGCACGATATCGACTTACGACACGGCGCACTCGGGATCTGCGGCGTCATGATCGTCGACCGTGCACAGGACCAGCGAAACGGCTCAACCACTTCCATCGCCGCAAAGATCGCCCCTCGCACCGGTGAAACAGGTCAGATCACCGAACGGTTCGGACACCAGCCCCGCTGGATCCGTGTCGGCGATCGCTCACGCCTCTTTGTCGCGACCACGCTCCGTCTGACCGCGTTCGACACAGAACAAGGAAGCGTCGATTGGGTCGTAAACAGCGAGGACATCGCAGACTCTCTCGGTGCATGGCTCACAGACTCGCACCTGCTCGTGCTCTCCGATCGCGGTTCACTCTGGGCCATCGATCCCAGCGACGGGTCCCGAGACCCTCGACCAATCGATACGCACAACAGAATCACCACACGCGGATGGATGCGCGTGATCCCCGAGATCGGACGCACCACCATCCTGAGCAACGCCGGCCTCGTCGCGTTCGGCGCTCAGAATCAGACCATCGGCGTTGATGCACGCAGCCCCGACGAATCACTCATCGATATCGCTTGGGCGCGAGAGCACGCCGTGCTCCTGAGCGAATCACGGATCGAGAACGAATCACTCAAGATGGAACTCGCGCTGATCAACCACGACAACACGATGACCACCGATCGAACCACGCTCGCCATCCCCGCCTCCATCGGGCGGCGCGCAGAAACAATCGTCCCCGTCACCGGCGGGGTGCTCGTAGGATTCGGAGAGGTATCCGTGTTTGTACGAACGGAAGATTAATCAGCAAACGCTCATCAGGCGGGCTGCGCATCGTTGAGCGTGCGCGGGTCCTGCCCATTCTCAATCGCGCAGATCTTCTTGACGCGACGAGCATGCCGCCCGCCCTCGAAGTCCGCGCTCATCCACGCCTCGATGATCTTCTCGATGAGACGCTCGCCAAGCAGGTCAGCGCTGAGGCAGAGAACATTCGCGTCGTTGTGCGATCGCGAGAGCTGGGCTGTCAGCTCGTCGTGAACGAGCGCAGCCCGCAGGTTCTTGATCTTGTTGGCCGCGATCGACATCCCGATCCCCGTGCCGCAGATAAGCACACCGCGCTGCGCGTTGCCCGAGTTGATCTCTTCGCCCACGATGTACGCCTGCTCCGGATAATCGCACGATCCCTCGCACGCATTCACGATGTAGCCCTCGTATCCGAGGCGCTCAAGTGTCCGAATGACATGCTCTCCCGCGTGGGTGCCGCGATGATCCGTGCCGATGACGACCCGCATGGTGCTCGAGGTTTGATCCGGATTACTCATCAATGAACTCCTTAAAGCGTGCGTCAATCAGGGTTTCGAGCTGATCCGCAACCTCACGATAGACCTCGATCGGTTGACCGATGGGGTCAGCGATGGGATTGAGCGGATCGATCGGAAACACTTTATGCGCCGAATCCGGTGCAATCTGCATGACCGCCTGGGCGTGTGAGGGGGTCATCGTCAAAATGATGTCCGCACGATCCACCATCTCAGGGGTCAACAACCGCGATTGATGCGTCGAGAGATCGATTTCACGCTCACGGAGTGCCTGCAGCGTCTGATCGCTCGCGGGCGATCCCTCACCCGCCGCAACACCCGCGGAGCTCACCTCAATCGTCAAACCGTTGGGCGTGCGTCGGCGCTCCCACGCACGAGCGAGCCCCTCCGCCATCGGTGATCGGCAGGTATTTCCGGTGCACACGAACACTACGCGTGTTTTCAGCTTATCCATGATGAATGCCTCGTCGACCGCCGCAACTTTTCCGATCCGAAACCGCCCATCGGGCCACAGGTTGATCGTCGATGATGACTTCCCATACAACGCGGGCCCCTCGTTGATGATGACCTCGGGCGCATCCGCATCCTCGAACACGGTCGTGTTCGCCAGGTCCGCTCCACCGAGTCCACCCCAGATCGAAACGCCAACCCCTCGCGCCAGCGTGGGGTGCCCAGACTGACGAATCACCGAGCGTGCGATCGGATGATCGGGGACGCGGAACGCCACCATATCACGAAGATCAACCACCCCCGCCGAGACCCCCAGTTTTTCACGAATCTGCAGCAGCACATGCTCCGGCTGACGCAACACCATTCGAACCGGACTCGGTGCCAGCTTATGGATGAGCCGACGCGTAACCGCCGACTCGATCTCGAACAGAGGGAAGATCCAATCCAGATCCGCAAGATGCAGCGTGAACTGGGGGGTATGCACAAAGGTAGCTGGCTTCGTCAAGCTCGCAAGCAGTTCCGCCCCATGATCATTCGCGTGAACAAAGACGCCATAAACCGATTCCGTAGGCAGAATGACACTCTTGCCGTCGCGAAGGTGTTGCGCCGCGAGATTCAGAGTCCGCTCCCGCTCCTCAGGCGAAAGTGTTGCGAAATGACCATCGGTTCCAGTCATACACAAAGAGTATCGTCTCGTTCCCCCACGAACCACCAACACTGCAAACCGCGCAATCACAATACCCTGCGGCGTACTTACACCCGACACATTCGGGAATTATGCACGAGTTCTCCACGCGATGGTTGACATCACATAGGCATCCTGATTACGGTATGGATCGCGAAAGTGAAAGCCGATTCGGGATCTCGAACTCGGCCGATCAGGAACACACACGCAGCTCGCCACCGCTGCTTTGCATATTGAAAGCCGTCACTCCATGCCGGACCACCCGACCAAGGTCTTGGAAGATGTCCTTGCGCATATCCGCAATGAGCACCCGAGCGTTGCACGCCGATGGTTCGATGAACTCGAACCGCTCGGCTTCAGCGCTGGAGCTTTCGGTGTACGCGCTCAATCCGAGTACCACCGCGATTACCTCCGCAGAAACGGGCTCGACGCCTTCAATGACGCGATCCGATCTGTGACAGGCCAGCTTATCGCCGTGCGGATGCTCGGCCCCGACGATCAATGGGACAACGCATCGAAGAATGAGCGTTCAACCAAAGAGAAGGCCAGTTCCAACGCTGAAACCGCACAAAAGACCCCGGCACCCGCGCCCGCCTCCCCGCAACCGGTGGTGCATTCAGAGCGTGCATGGCTCGATCGTGAACAATCACTCCCCATCAACCCGGAATACAGCTTCGACCAGTTTGTGATCGGCCCGAACAACCAGATGGCCCACGCCGCCGCGGTTGCCGTCGCCGACAACCCGGGTCACGCCTACAACCCGCTCTTTATCCATGGCGGGGTCGGGCTTGGCAAAACCCACCTACTCCAGGCGGTCTGTCTCAAAATCAAGGAAAGCCAGCCCGATATCACGATGCACTATGTCTCGTGCGATGGATTCATGACCCAGTTCATGAACGCCGTTCAATCCGGACGCATGGTCGAGTTCCGTCACACCTTCCGCGATGTGGATCTTCTGGTGATCGATGACATCCACTTCCTCGCGAAGCGTGATCGCACGCAAGAAGAGTTCTTTCATACCTTTAACGCACTCTATCAATGCAATAAACAGATCATCCTCAGCTCCGACGCC
This sequence comes from Phycisphaerales bacterium UBA1910, assembly GCA_002337545.1. Lineage (GTDB taxonomy): Bacteria > Planctomycetota > Phycisphaerae > Phycisphaerales > UBA1924 > UBA1924. The sequence goes on from DDGE01000026.1 coordinate 56,862, forward strand.
GCGCCCGAGGATATCCCCGAACTCGAGGATCGCCTCGTCTCACGCTTCCTCTGGGGGCTCGTCGTCAAAGTCGAGAAACCCGGGTTCGAGACACGCGTCGAAATCCTCAAGCGCAAAGCCGATGAACGGGGGCTCCAACTCCCCGACAATGTCGCCACAGAGATCGCGCACCATATCGACACAAACATCCGCGAGCTCGAGGGCGCAATCACGCGCCTGCAGATCTTCTCGAGCACCAAGCGATGCAGCATCGACCTGGACCTCACCCGCGAGGCGCTGGGCGAGGAGTTCGCCAGCGCGATGGTCAGCGCTGGTGCCGGGATCTCCATCGATTCCATCATCTCCGAGGTCAGCGGGTTCTATCACATCAAACGCACCGATCTGCTTGGCAAGCGTCGCCACAAGTCCATCGCGCATCCCCGACAGATCGGGATGTACCTTGCGCGACAACAGACAAAGCACTCCCTCGAAGAGGTTGGTGCCCATTTCGGCGGACGCGATCACACCACGGTGATGCACGCCGTGCGGACGATTTCCCGCAAATGCAAGGAAGATCAGGAACTGCTCTCGCAGATCCGAGCGATCGAGTCACGACTCCGTGCGCGCTGATTCGGTATTCACTTCACAACTCCTCCCCCTGAATGAGTGTCAAAACGCGCTCGTTTAGGGACTTTCATGCTGTCATCTACGCTGTGTATAAGTCGTGGATAAGCGCCCGATTGCGCGCGGGTGCGCTCAGTGGATCTTCGGTTCGCACCCTGCACCTCTCTCGCCAACTCGCGCAACGCCGCGCACCCGAGCGCAAACGACA
>DDGE01000026.1:57894-60001 GCA_002337545.1 Phycisphaerales bacterium UBA1910
TTAGCAGCCCGTCGCTTTGGATATCCACACTTTGGGCGCTCCAATTACCACCACCACCATCAATTCAATTCATTGAGGGGTAAGAGAAGAGACAACCGAGGCAAACTGGATGATCCAATCTCGCTGGACACACGGGGATCAGTATGAACTGTGGATAGCGTGTGTAACCCATTCAGGGTGTTCCATTTCCTCAGTCCCCAGTCAGCACTGGCATATGGGGCACCAACAGGTCGTCCGCTGAGCAATCTGAGTGGATTCGATCGTGCTTCCACACTTCGAGCACGCCTGCCCCGCTCGCCCGTAGACCCGATGATGCAGTTGGGCGCTCCCAGGTTGGTCGCTCGTGTCCCGGTAGTCCCGCAGGGTGGACCCACGGGCACGCACAGCCGCCCTGAGCACCTCACGGGTGCACCGAGCGAGATCCGTGATCTGCGATCCGCTTAGGGCATCACAGCGGGTTCTGGGATCGATCCCCGCGCGATAGAGTGCCTCGTCCGCGTAGATGTTCCCTACACCAGCGAGCACCCCCTGATCGAGGAGGGCGGCTTTGATCATCCGAGCGCTTGATCCGAGGCGATCACGGAGTTGAGCACCCGTGATCGTCAACGCATCAGGACCCAGCGAGGACCAGCACTCGTTGAGCGCATCGCGATCATTGAGCAGGGTGACCCCCCCGAACCGGCGTGCATCGCGGAAACACACCCGCCGGGTGTCGTCGAGTGTCCAGACGACATGCACATGCTTCGCGTCGGGAATCCGAGGCGTATCGATCAATGAGACCTGCCCCGACATCCCGAGCTGGATCACGATGAACCGAACACGATGTTCGTCGTCCTCGATCACCAACGCGAGCTGCTTGCCCAATCGCTCGAGCCCGATCACACGCGATCCGATTCCGAGCGAGCACTGATCGATTCTGCCCCGGCGGGGGTTGGGGTGATCCCCGCACCGATCACGGATCACATCGCGCCGACGCACATCGCACGCGACGATCGCGTGATCGAGGATGGGTTCGAGTCCTCGCCGAACGGTTTCGACTTCGGGGAGTTCGGGCATAATCGATCACCCGTCGGCTTTGCGTTTAGCGCGCAAATCACGGAAGAAGGCGCTGAGCTGCTCGCTGCACCGATCGCCGAGCACGCCCGTATGAATCTCGCATCGATGGTTGAGGCGTTTGTCATCGCACAACTCGAACAACGAACGCACCGCGCCGGCTTTGGGATCGGAAGCGCCGAAGATCAATCGCCCAACGCGTGCGTTGACGATCAACCCGGCGCACATCGGGCACGGCTCGAGTGTCACCACGAGGGTGTGCTCATTGAGTCGCCAATCCCCGATCGCTGCGCACGCACCCTGGATCGCGGAGAACTCCGCGTGCCCCGCGGGGTTGTTGTGCATCTCACGCGTGTTGTGTGCCTGGGCAACGATGTCACCTGTTTGGGTGTGGTAGACGATCGCGCCCACGGGCACTTCGCCCGCGTCGGCGGACTGCTGGGCGAGCTCGATCGCGCGCTCCATCATCTCGATGTCCGTCGTCGTGGGTTGTGGGGGCTCGGGCGTGCGCATCACCCCTCCCCAGCGTCTTCGTTCGTCACGGCGCTCGCGTCCTGAGATGCTTCCATCGGGTTCTTCCCAACGACCCGTTCGATCGGAAGCACATGTAAGATCAACAACCCGAGCTCGTACAGCAAGTACAACGGCCCGGCGAGCAGCACCATCGACAACGGGTCCGCGGGGGTCAATACCGCGCCCAGGATCACAGAGACCGCGATCGCGTGTTTGCGGAATCGACGCATCATCGTGGGATTGATGATCCCAACCCATCCGAGCATCACCACGACGACAGGCGTCTGGAACGCGACCCCGAACGCGAGTCCCATGCTGAGTACTGTTTTGATGTACTCGCTGATCTTGTACATCGGGGAGATCCCGACATTCGCGTTCATCGAGAGCAATCGGATAATCGGCGACCCGTCCTCTTCAAACCCATAACACACGCGGAGTTGATTGCTCGTCTGGTTGATCCACATCATGCCCGGCTGCATCCCCTCAGGGTCGGCCTGCAACACCGGGATGCTCGGGACCACGATCCCCTCGGGGACCGGCG
>DDGE01000060.1:0-25711 GCA_002337545.1 Phycisphaerales bacterium UBA1910
ACCGGGCAACCATTCACCATCGACAACATCCGTGCGGGACGGCGCAAGCCCGGGCTGCTCCGTCAGCACCTGACCGCCGTCAAGGCGGCTGCGGAGGTCTCATGCGCGCATGTCTCGGTTGCAGCGCTCGGGTCTGATTCAATCGAGTTCACGCCCGGGCCGATCAACGCGGGGTCGTACCGGTTCTCGATCGGGAGCGCGGGGAGCACGACGCTCGTGCTCCAAACCGTCCTGCCCGCACTCATCCAAGCAGACGGACCGAGCGAGCTCATCATCGAAGGCGGGACGCACAACCCGTTCGCGCCAACGGTGCACTTCCTCACAAAGTGCTTCCTCCCGGTGCTCGCGAAGATGGGGCCGAAGGTCGAGGTCGAGCTCGTGCGCCACGGGTTCTTCCCCGCGGGCGGCGGGCAGATCCGCGTCACGATCGAACCGGTAAAACAGCTCTCGCCGCTTGAACTGATCGAGCGGGGCGATATCACGCGCCGTCTTGCGGTGGCAACCGTCGCCGGTCTGCCCGGAGCGATCGCGGATCGTGAGCTCGAAACCGTCGCGAAGAAGCTCGATCTCACCAACAACGAGATCAAGCACGACCTGATCGGCGACGGGCTCGGCCCGGGCAATGTCCTGAGCATCGAGCTCGAAAGCGATCAACTCACCGAGGTCATCACCGGGTTCGGCGAGAAGAGCGTCTCCTCCGAGAAGGTCGCGCGGATCGCGTCCAAACGAGCAAGGGAGTACATCTCGTCCGGTGTGCCAGTAGGGCTGCATCTTGCAGATCAACTGCTTATCCCCCTCGCGCTCGCGGGCGAGGGCGCGTTCCGCACGGGCGTGCTGACCCGACACACAAAGACGAATATGCAGGTCATCGAATCCTTCATGGGGTGCACTTTCGGCGTAAACGAGGTAGATCCCGGACGAACGGTCATTTCACTCACTGCACCATGACTCTTGCAGAAATGCGGGAAGTCCAGTTCATCGCACTTGTGGCGCGAGTTGGTGCGTATTTGCGGCTTATTGGTGTTCAGTACACAGTAGCCATCCGGCAAAATGATCGGGTCATGTGCGGGTTTGCCACAGAATCAGGTCCAGCTGTCTATTTCCTCTGAGAGATTTGCCGCCGGTATTGACGATAGGGTGTTGACACTGCCAATGAAAACCTTTACATTGCGATAAACGGGCACACAACATGGCCTATGGAGAACTGAGATGCACATAAAGGCACAACGCACCATGACTTTGCTCGCAGGGCTGTTTCTGATCAGCGGCTCAGCGATCGCGAACGACGACGCGAACTTGATCACGAACCCTGGGTTCGAGGATCCGAACCCAGGTCACTCCGCACTCCCAATCGGGTGGAATGCGTTCAATATGAGCGCAAGCGACTATGTCGATGTAAACGATGTAGGTGCAGAAGTCCGTTCGGGCTCGCGATCGATCCGTCTGCGTCCTGCGACCGATGAAGCGAGTCGATTCCGAGGTTTGACGACAAACATCTTCCGGCCCGATGGTTCAGATTTGTTTGACCCGGATTACACATATCTCGGGGGCGATGTCACGATCTCCGGGTATTACCTTGTTCCCGAAGGGGAAGTAATCAACGACACGGTTGTCGGCGTGAAACTCGAGTTCCGTCGCGAGCCGCCGAACTTTTCGATCTGGAGCGCCTTTGAGTTCGCACTCCCCGCGAACGAGACCGGTGGTTCGTGGATTCCGTTCTCGTTTACAGTGACGGATCAAATGATCCTCGATGTCGGCGATTTCCCCCCAGAACCCACGAGCGTGTCGATTTTGCCATTCCGTTTCTTCGGTGGCGAGTTCGGCGCAGGTACATCACCCACCGGCACGGTGTATATCGATGATCTCTGTCTCGTACAGGGTTCGAGTGGCGGCCCATGTAACGGTGCCGATCTTGCCGAACCCTTCGGTGAACTGAACTTCTTTGATGTCTCCGCATTCCTCACGGCATACAACGCACAGAGTGTCGATGCGGACCTCAACAACGATGGCGAGTGGAACTTCTTCGATGTTTCCGCGTTCCTGACAGAGTACAGCACCGGTTGCCCGTGAATCACCGCGGGCCGGATCGCGATGACCGTTCCTTGCCGCCCCGTAGCATTCCGCTACGGGGCGGTTCGTTTCTTGAAGAAACGATCCATCTGACTCCATAGACATGCAACGAGGATAAGCCTTGGGCAAGTACGAACACCACCGGACGGCTGCTCGTGATCGCATCCCCTGGATCCAGCTCATCGCCTACGGCATGGGCGGGTTTGTTCCCATCGCGTTGTTCAACTCCGTTGGACAGCTTTCCGGATTGATCCTGAATGTCGGGCTTGGCATCAGCGCCATCATGGTCGGCGTGGCCCAGATGATCCCCCGGTTCTGGGACGCAATCACCGACCCGATCATGGGGCACCTCTCCGACAACACGAAAGGGCGGTGGGGGCGCAGAAGGCCGTACATCTTCTTCGGCGGCGTCGCGGTGTCCATCTCGTTCGTGCTCATGTGGTCCGTCCCAAGAGACTGGGACGCAAGCGAGCAGTTCTGGTACTTCCTGCTCATGTCGCTGATCTTCTACACCGCGGTCACGGTGTTCGAGATCCCGCACGGTGCCCTCGGAATGGAGATGACAGACGACTACCACGAGCGCACCCGCCTATTCAGTGCCAAGAGCTTCATAGGGAATGTTGGTGCGATCGCAACGCCATGGTTCTACGCGATGGCAAACTGGGATCTATTCAAGGGCGGCGGTGACGAGGTTGATGGGATGCGCAGGGTTGCGTATCTCGCAGCAGCTGTTGTGCTGATCCCCGCGTTCGCATGCGCGTTCCTGTGCAAGGAAGGGCATCGCGAGGAAGCAGTCAAACAGGAACGACTATCGCTCGTCGCGAGTATGAAGCAAGCCGGGTCGAACAGGACCTTCCTCATACTCGTGGGCATCGTCTTCGCGACCGTGATGGGCTTCAATGTCGTCAACGGCTTCGCGAACTACATCGCGGTCTTCTACCTGTTCTCAGGGAACAAGGAGGCCGCGTCCTCGCTGCTGGGCTACAACGGCACGCTCTGGGGAATCACATCCGTAGTCGCGGTCTTCCCGCTCGTCTACATCAGCAGACGCTTCGGCAAGAACAAGACCATGACCACGGCCATACTTTTTATGGCTTCTGCGCAGGCGCTCAAGGTCGTGTGCTACAACCCGAGTTACCCCTACCTCACGCTGATCCCGACGGTGCTGCTCGCGGCCGGGATGCTCATGTTCTTCACGCTCGCCAGCGCCATGGTCGCGGATGTCTGCGACGAGGACGATCTGAACACCGGCACGCGCAGCGAGGGCGCATACTACTCGGTCTTCTGGTGGTTCATGAAGATGGGCATGGCCGTGGCGTACTTCGTCGCGGGCGTGCTGATCGAGCTGACGGGCTTTGATGAGAAGGCGGATGTCCAGACGGACACGACCCTTCTGCTCCTGCGTGTGTTTGAGATCGGGCTGCCCATCGGGCTGTGCGTGATCTCGCTACTGCTGATCCGGATGTACCCGCTGAACGAGGCGCGGGCGTACGAGATCAAGTCAAAGCTTGACGAACGCCGTGCACGCAAACAAAAAGCATCCGAATCTCCGGATGCATAAGTCAGATCGGTTTGATGAGGGTGCCTGAGGGTCAGCCGCCAGAACCGAACTGTTCTTTCATCGCATTGATGCGGTTGACGGTTTCTTCCCAGTCGTTCTTATCGACGAGCACGCCGACTGGCTTGCCATCGGAGAACTGGCTTGGGATTCCCCCGTCCGGGCTGATCTTACCGTCCTGGGTCAGGAGCAGACGCTCGAACTGGCCTCGGTTCATCTGCCACTCGTCGCCCGTGAGCGTGTCGCGGATGGTCACCGTCTGGGAACGGCGCTCAATGCTGTCGGGAGCACTGTTCGAGCCGGCCCGAAAGGCAAAGAAGATCGCGGCGGCGATCGCAACAAAGGCGATGGACCTGCCGATCACCGGCTTCTCGTTGAGTATTTCGCGGATGCCCATGCATTTGCCTCAGTTGTTGGGGTAGAAGTGGCCCCAGTTGAAGAACTCGGGTGCGGAGCCGTACTTATCTCGCTCGAGGATGTACTCAGCCTCACTCTTCTGCTGCACACGACCATCTCCACGAAGCAGGTTGCTCGCCCCTGAAGATGATATCTCAAATGTATCACCTGTGTCTGTCTTATCGAAGTTGCGGTGGCGAGGAATGTAGTCTACTGCATCAATGGCAAACACAACCTCCGCGGGGTGCTTCATCCAGCGTATCTTCTGGCCTGATACACCGATTTTCTCGATGGGGGGGGCGATATCAACGTGTGAGTCATTAAACCAGTACTCGCTGTACTCTTCGACACCGTCTTGGTCATAATCAAAAACCTGAACTTTCCCCCCAAACTCCATCCTCAGGCGTGTTTTTTCATCCAGGACTGATGCTGCGCCGCGTGCAGATGGACAGGCGAACGTAGATTGGACTTGGCCACCGAGATAAGGCTCTAGTAGGCGCATCGCGTTCCAACGGTGTGCCCGAGCATCATGATTGCCTGAAATAGGATTCACTTCGAGTGTGCCTGCAATACGTCGAGGTTCAGTGTCCTCAAATGGGTATATATCGAGAAATGTGGGTTCTTTCTGTTCGTCGAGATACATCTGGATCCCGATGCCGATTTGGCGCAGGTTGTTCTGGCAGATGATGTTTTGAGCCGTTTCTTTCGCACGCCCCAGCGACGGCAGCAGGATGCTGATCAGCAGCGCGATGATCGAAATCACCACCAGCAGCTCGATTAGCGTAAACGCGGGAACGGAAACACGCGAACGATTTGCAGGAACATTTCTCTCGTGGATCATGCCTGGCTCCTTTCGCGATTGCGAACATGCACAGTAGCGGATTTTTCACCCGCGGGTTTCCACTCGACCTGCACATCAACACTCGCACCGGCCTCCAGTGAATCCTCACGCAGGAGGTTGTCATCGAGGACGCTGCCATTGACGGTCAGGACGCAATCGTGTTCAGGATGAAAAGCACCCGCGTCAAAGTGGATATGGATCTCGCGTCCGCGCCATTGACGCACCGCACGTACCTCGCCCAACTCCGGGAACGGGCACGGGTCGATTCGCAGCCCGTCCCAGTCGGCACGGGCACCGATCAGGTGCTCGATGCTGACTCGGTTGAGCCAAGCCGCGGATCCGGTGTACCAAGTCCAGCCGGCGCGGCCTGGGCAGGTCGAGAGCGGCCCGTCGACATTCCCCGGCAAGCAATAGGGCTCTGCCGCGTACGCGTCGGGCTCTGTGCAACGAAGTGGCGGGGATATCGATCGCCATATCGAGCCCACCGCGTCAGCGTCGCGACGCATGGCGGCTGTTTTTAACCCCCATGTCGCGGCATGCATGTAGACGCCGCCGTTCTCACGCGAGCCAGGGGCGTAGCGAGAAAGGTACCCAATATCGGGGTCCGGTACGGTATACGCCGGAGCAAGAAGGAGCGGGCCGTACTCGGTCAAGAGTTGGTCTTTGACCGCTGACCATGCAGAGTCACGCTGTTCAGTTGTGCCGGCATTGGCAAAGTGTGCCCATGTTTGAGCATTCAAGAAGATCTGGCCCTCTAGCGACTCCTTAGAACCGAGCCAACGCCCGTTTGTGTCGGTCGCTCGACGGAACCACTCGCCGTCCCATGCGTGCTCACGCACCGCATCGTGCAAAGCTTCCCGTGCGGCGGTGTATTGCTTTGGCGTTTCAGTATCACCCGAGCGTTCGAGCGCCTGCCCGAACTCATCGAGAATGATCATGAGGAAGAACGCAACCCAAACCGATTCGCCGCCACCCAGTGATGAGAGCCCATCGTTCCAGTCATTGTCACCGATGAACGGAAGCCCGCGATCGCTCAACCGGGACAAGGCGCGTGCGATCGATCGCTTTGCGTGTTCTCTGAGCGTCTGTGGATTCTCGTCATCAACAAACGGTGCTTTCTCGTCCAGGATGCTGAGGTCACCTGTTTCGCGGAGATATGCGCATGTGACGAAGGGTAACCAGAGATAGTCGTCGCTGCATTGATCATGCAGGCCGGTCTCGGTCAACGGGTTCCACCAGTGATAGACGCTTCCATCAACGAACTGGTGTGCAGCATGAAGAAGGATTTGCTCTTTGCATCGTTCGGGCTCACGCAGGAGCCAAACCTGAGAGTCTTGAAGCTGATCGCGAAATCCGTATGCCCCGGATTGCTGGTAGTACCCGCTGCGAGCCCAGAGGCGGGCGCTGATTGCCTGATATGGAAGCCAGGTATTGTTCAGAAGATCAAAGTCTTCAGACTCAGTTTTTACAGTTGTCTGCGAGAGCATGCGTGCCCAGTTTGCGGTGTTCTGGTCGAGTGCAGAGTCGACTGCTGCTTTCTCCGCAAACCTGTCCAGCGTCTGTTCAAGTTCCTCTTGGGTCTCCGCGACGCTCAATACAAATGTTCGTGTTATCGATTCACCGGGAGCAAGCTTGACGCGGGCGCCCAGTGCGCCACAGGGATCAGAGAATCGCCCGTACACGGCTTTGCACGATCCGGTCATGGCGATCGGTCTGCGTTGGTCACCCTCGCGGCCAAAGAACTCTTCTGTGTCCGCGGTTGCCCAGCTCTCGTCGCCTTCGTTCGATGGCATAGAGAACCCGGCTACATATGGCCACGATCTGTTCCAATGATCGTCAGCGTTCCCGAAAGGGGCATTCCAGACATTCTTCGTTGCGTAGATCGCGTTGCGTTTCGTGTCGTACTTTGTCGTAAAGAACAAGCGGTGAAACTCGCGGGTACTGTCGGGTGCAGCATCGCAGCACCACTGGAAGAACGCCCCGATCCCGATTGACCTTTCACGGTCACTCGTGTTTTTCAGGGTCAGCGTCCAGAGTTCAGCGTTCGCGTCTGGTGCAACGCCGAGCGTCCACTCGGACTCAATGCCTTTGTATGCTGATTCGAATGTGGTACTCCCCATCCTGTGTACACACCGGTAGGCATCGAACGGCGTATGGCAGGGGTGCGGTGTGACGGACCAGACGCAATCGTCTTCATCGAGGTCCGAGAGGTAGATAAACTTACCACGATCGTCGCGGATGTGATCCATGCTCCAGCGTGTCAGAACATTGAGTTGACAATGATCCAGCCAAGAGAACCCGGCGCCGTTCTGGCTGATGACAAATCCGTATCGGCCGTTGCTGACAACATTGGTCCACGGGCGTGGGGTTCGATGATCTTTGATTTCATACGCGTTACCGTCCTCGATAAAGCGTCCGTACTGGTTTTGGAGCGTCATGCTCGTTCCTCTTCATACAAACGGAATGCGGATAGTTCTCTGAAATGAGGAGATCCGCCGCTGGGCAGACCCCCTGTGGTTCACACAAGCGGGAAGCTGTGCAAAGAGTGATTTATCGCCGACGACGCGAGGCGCCCAAACCAGCGAGAGAGAGAAGCCCAAGCGTGGCGGGAGCGGGAACATTCGCGGTGATATTGGTGTAGCTGATGTCAACGCTGCCGTCGATCCCCGGCTGGTTGATCTGGGCACCGACACCCGTGAACATATCAAAGCCGCTGGGAATCCCGCCCTCGGTTGTGGTGAAGTCGATCGCGCCGCTCGAAACCCAACCGCTTCCGGTCGTCAGGTTGTTGTACATGTACTCCAAGGTCGAAGCGGCGCCGCCACTGTTTTCACCATCACCCGGGGTATGAATCATGCGAAGCATCAGTTCATCCCCGATGTTGTACAAGCCCGTCCCGAATGAATGGAACGGAAGAACAGATCCGAATGCGGCGATCTCGCCAGAGCTGCTCAGAACACCGAAGAGTCCAAGCCCGAACAGGTCAGCCTGAAATCCTGCCTCGACATTGCCAACATTGCTGGCTTCGTTAATCTGCATGGTCATCTGCATGTCGAACGCATCGCCGTAGTCGAAATCGACATTGCTACCACCGGCGTCAGCAAACCAACTGATATGTCGGTTGGCGAATCCACCCGTTCCGTAGTTGTTCTCTTGCAGGATGACGCTGCTTCCCATCGGGTCGTAGGTGCTTGAGAAGTTCAGTGTGCTGCCGCCAAAGTCGTTGAACAGACGCGGGATGTCATTCATGCCCGCGATGTCCGACACGCTGGCAGACGCGAATGTGCTGGCGCATGCCAAGATTCCGATGCCGATTGTGGTGTTGGATCTCATGTGTACTCTCCTCGTTTTCGATCTCTGTGTGCCGAATCACCCTCACGCGGGGAGATCGGGGACTCATACTGAAAACGGTTACATTTTCCTTGATCTGACTCTCCGCATCAAGCCCCATTTACGATAATTTCAAGGAAATCACGCCACAGAAGGGCAAGGGGTGGGATATCTGTTTTCAGGGCTTCAGGCGATTCAAACCATCTCGGATGAATGGATGGGACATGAAAAGCTCCCAAATCAGACCAGATCTCGCATTTTCGATCGCAATGATCAGCGGGCCTTGACTAATTGCGACATAGTCGTCCGCTACCCAGTCCAGTTGTCCAGCACGGTTCATTCTGAAAGCGTCTCGAAATCCCCATGTGTCTGTCCACACGCGCTCGATACCTTCTATAGGCGTCGCGGTCCGGGCCACGCGTAGTGCTTCGATTGCCAACTCTGGCTCGAAAAGGATCGCGGATCCGGGTGCGTACGGTGCCACGACACCGCCGCCCCAGTTCTCGTTGGGCTCATAGGTTGAGTAATCCCGATCGGGCTGGGCGCCTTGCATCTCTACACGATCTGGAAACACACCAGATACGAGATATCCATCGGGGCCGTCACTCGCTGAGAAACCCCAGAGTGAGCTACTAAGTGTGGGGAGATGATTTGGGTTTTGTATCGCACGATCTCGATGCAGGTGGATCATCCGCCTGGAGTTCTCCCACCAGTTCACGCGGGCGCGCATCGGCATGCCGTGGAGAGCCGGTGTGTCGGTCCCGAGTGCCATGTGATCGATGAACAAGTGAGCAAAGAAAGAGGTAAACAGGGCTCCAGAGTATGGAAACCAGACTATTTCGCCTTGCCCCTCATGCCAGCCAAGCGGTCTTCGGAGACCCCAGTATGTCGATTCGGGTACCCGAAAATCGGGGCGGGGAGCGCAAACGCCCAGCATGGTGGTGAGTCGGTGTTCGTCGCCGCTGTCGATCCAGTAGTAGGGGAGGAGTGAGCCTTCAGCCGTTGGGGCGGCATCGTCTTCGGGTTTCCAACCCAGACTGAGGTACGGAGTGTCGGGCATGCCGGAGCTTGTTCGTTCCAGAAAGAATGACCAGTCTGCATCCCGCAGTGCTTCGTCGATATCGTCTTTGAGCGTTCCCTGGAAATACTCACCGGCGACGATCATGCCGGAGAAAAGCAGGGCTGAATCGACCGTGCTGACCACAAGTTCCCGCCCAACCCTTCGGGCAGAAGCATCATGGGGATTGATGAAGTGATAGAACAACCCGGCTTTGCGATTGCTGGGTTCGTTAAGTAGTGAATCAAGAATGAGTTGCGCTCTCGCTTCTGCTCGATCCCGCGAGATCCATCCCCTTTCAACGCCGATTGGGAGCGATGCCAGCTGGAAACCGACCCCGGCGATGCTGACGACATCGCTGCTCGTTCGGTCGTACACCATGCCCGTTTCAGGGCTCACTGCCTCAATGAAGTATCGAAATGTAGAGCGTTGAATTTCATCCAAGAGCTCTTCGTCTTCTGGAGAAAAGGTGAACGGGGGGCGTGAAGTGCCTGAGGCGGGTTCGATCACCACCAGCTCGGGGTTAACGGACCTTGAGGACAGGCTATCTCCTGAAAGGATTGTCTCGCATCCAGTGCCCGCAGCGACAGCGAGGATCAGCAACGCGCAGCCAGAAAGTGATTGTGTAAGCGTTTTCATTGTGCTACCATAATCGCACATGAGAGCAGAAGAATCAAGCGAGAACAACCGCACGGGCACCGTTTCGATTCGGAGTGTCGCCGAACGAGCTGGAGTATCGATCGCAACGGTATCCCGTGTTTTGAACACGCCGAATAAGGTTTCGAAAGGGACTGCGGAGCGTGTGCGTCAGGCTATCGAAGAACTCGAGTATCGCCCCAATCTCTTTGCGAAGGGTCTGCTCACGAAGCGAAGCCGAGTGATCGGTGTGTCCCTCCCGGATATTCACGGCGAGTTCTATTCTGAGTTGATGTGTGCCCTCGATGAGCGTGCCTGTGAGCTCGGATATCACTTGCTTGTGAGTTCGAATGCTCATCGGGTGGAAAGCAGCCCAGGGAATGGCTTTGCCCTTGATCTGGTTGATGGGTTGATCGTCATGCTCACAGAGCGGACAGGTGTGGATATCGAGGGTGTGAGTCAGCTTTCACACCCAGCGGTGGTTATCGGATTCGATGAGCCGGGGCTTGATGTCGAAACAATTGTCGTTGATAACCAGACCGGTGCAAGAAAAGCGGTTGAGCATTTATTGAGCCAGACCCCAGCCGAGCGGTGCTACTTTGTCGGAGCGCATCGCGGGAACATCGACTCGGGCGAGCGACTCGAGGCTTTCTGTGAAGTGCTCCGAAAACATGGGCATGAACCAACGGGGCAACAGATCGCGAGAAAAGAGTTCTCATTTGATTGGGGATGGGAATGGGCAGAGACCATGCTCGATGAGGGCTTGCTCGAAAATATCGCGGTGTTCGCGGCAAACGATGAAATAGCGATCGGGATCGCAAACGCGGCACGCGATCGGGGTGTTGAAATACCCAGTTCGCTGCGGATAGTGGGATTCGATGATTCCCAGCTTTGCAGTCTGCTGCGGCCGAAGCTCTCTTCCGTACGGATGCCAGTGCGGGAGATCGGCCACGCGGCAATTGAGGCAATCATCCGACGCATCGAAGAGCCCAACAGTGCTCCGCGCCATGCTCGGCTCGCGACGACATTCGTTCAACGAGAATCCAGTGGGATCACTTGGACACTTTGAGGGGCATGCTGCGGTGCGAATCACGATTCAAACCATCTTGTTGATCGCGGTATGCGTTTCAACCGCGTTAGGCGGGCCTGAGCGGGATTTGTGGCGAACGGATCACTCGCATGGTGTGAGTGCGGTTGCTGCGGCAGAGTTGAGCGGGTGGTATGCGACCAGCGAGACCCAGAGTGATTCGATCGAGATCCGGGATATCAGAGAGTCACTTTTGCGACACATATCGCGTACAGAGATTCAGGAGTTGCTCCCATGGTTTGCCCTCGACTCGAGTAATGATGGCCCCAAGGCGCTCGCTTGGACAGATTCTGGGCGAAGCCTGTTCATTGTTGTGACAGACGATGAGATAGCACCCGATGGACTCGGGTCTGACGCCATTCTGAGATACGACACTGCTCTCGACGAACTCTCAATCTTTGCCCGAGCCGAGATTGGTGATGTATCCGGAAATGAACTTGCTGTGATGCATCATCGTGGCTTGTTGTGGGTGTCAACTGAATCAGGCCCTGTTTCGATTTACGCCGCTGAGCGAAACACTTCAGTCGGGACTCTTCTTGAATCGTGGGCCTTGCCTGCGAACGAACCGGTTCGTGGAATGTGCGTGGCACGGGAACTTGATCTCGCCTTTGCGGTTAGCGGTACGAAGCTATACCGGATCGATCTGAATCAAGCAGTGTACTCGCCTGAGTTGGTTGGTCAGATTGATGATGCTCGCGGCCTGGCATACAGCGATCACATCGGAGCAGCGTTCCAAGAAGGATTGTTTGTGCTTGCGGGGACGAGGATCATGCATGTCCCGAAGTTTCAGGCAACAGGATTGCTTTCATTCTCGCCGAGTGAATACATCTCTCTGGAAGACACATCGCATGATTTGACGAGCACCCCTTGCGGGAGGTTGCTGCTGGGCACGGAGAGCGGAGCGAGTGTTGTTCGTGACGATCTGGACACCCGGTTAGATTTCGAATCATGGATTCTCGACGAGTTTCAACAGGTGCGGTCATTCGCGGAGGGACTCGTTTCTGCGGACGGGATTCCAGCCGGGTGGGTGATCGATGCGGATGTTGAGGAAGGCGGGGTGAGATTTCACCCGCCGAGTCCTGACGGCGCGGCTTGGGTTGTCATGCTTCTCATCGCGCAGGACCACATTGCGGATAATCAGGGATCGATCGATACCGTTCGGGACATCCTCATGCGATACGCAGGTCATATGCCCGATGGGATTATGCCACGGGCCACTGCCGATGGGATCATGCATCACTGGTACGATCCTTGGCTGGGGCAAAGCGCGATCGGGTGGGATGATGAATACGCAACGCTCAGTACGATGCTCATTGTGATGGCTGCTGATCGGGCCCGCCGGTTCTACCAAGATGATCCGCTTGTTGTTGATGCAGCAAACGAGATCATTGGGCGTGTTGAGAACTGGGATAGCTTCATACAGAATGGGGCCAACGCCCTGTACTTTCGTGCGGATGCGTCTGGAGGCCCCGATTTCGGGAGTGCGGGAGCTCCATACAATGAAGGTGTCATATTTATCGAGCAGGCAGCTGCATACGGGGGCGCAACCGCTGCCCGAGATTACTGGCTCGATCGGGATACGCTTCCGCAAACGGAATACATCGATTCCTTGCCCGTCACGACGAACTGGCCTGGCGGTCACCTCGCGGCATTCGTGTCGCTGTATCCCTATATCGGGCATTCACGGACTCGCATCAGCGGGCAGTGGAATACGCATATCCGTAATCTGCTCGCGTCGAATGGTGCGTGGGTTGATGATAACGCACCACGGTATATGACCGTTTTCAGCGCGGGCACGACTCGCTCGGACTGGGGTGGATACCACGCAGATTCGCTTGGAGACCATCCCGGGGATGTAACGACATTTCCATCGTTGATGGCCTTCTCTTCAAGTGGACTGACAGCTCCGAGTGTTGGCGCATATCACGCGTACCGCCATGGTGCACGCCAATCATTTGAAACCGGGGCGACGATGCTCTATAGACGATCCAACATCGATCCCGCTTTTACACCGGGAGACGCAGGGTTGTCAGATGTCATTATTGGGGCATTGGGGCTAGCTGAACTCATCAAGCCGGGGACCGGGGATGCGGTTCTCGCGATCCCATATACGCCAGAGTGTGCCGCTGATTATGCGCCACCATATGGCGACTTGAACTTCTTCGATGTGTCGATCTTCCTCGGGGCTTTCAACTCGCAGAATCCCGCAGCAGATCTTGCTCGCCCATTCGGAGAGTTCAACTTCTTCGATGTCTCGGCCTATCTCAATGCGTTCAGTGCGGGCTGCGAATAAATCTCAGGAGAGTCCATGAACAGTCAGGTATTCACAGTGCGCTGGATGTATGCGCTGATCGTCCTTGTGGCGTCGTCAGGCATGGCCTTTGGACAGCTTCGTCTGATTGACGGGTTCGAGCGAGCGGATGAGTGGGAGATGATTACTGCGGACGGTGTCCGAAGTGAGCTGGTTCAAGAAGAAGGCGTAGTCCGTTTAGATTACGATTTCAGTGCCGGTGCTGGGTATGTCGTCTTGCGGAAGCGTGTTGAGATGGATCTTGATGCGAACTACCGCTTCGGATTGAGATACAAGGGGACAGGGCCTGACAATACGATCGAGTTGAAGCTCCTTGATCCATCACTGGAGAATGTCTGGTGGAGTGTTGAGCGGGATTATGCGTTTCCGCGTGAGTGGGAGATCAAGTCCATCCGGCGTCGGCATGTATCGTTCGCGTGGGGACCGGATGAGGGAGTGGGTTTAAAGAGCTTGGGTGCGATCGAGATCGCGGTAACAGCCACGAAGGGCGGCGAAGGAAGCGTATGGCTCGACGAGTTGAACTACGAACCGCTGCCTGCTGTTGAGCCAGAGCCAAGCAAACCCGTCTATGTAGATCATGGGGGAAAGAAAGCACGGGTCCCGTTAAATGGGGCGCTTGACTGGCGTGCGGCGGAGAACAACAAGGCGGAGTTCGTGTTTGACAACCCGGTTGAGTTCAGTGGTATGGAACTCAGTTGGGGTTCGGGGTCGCAAGGGGAATACATTGTTTCCAGTTCCCTTGATGGTGTTCATTTCAAAGAGATCGCGAACGAACGCATCCTTCGTCCAGGATCACATGCACTTTTTCTACCAGAGTCCGAGACGCAATATATCCGGCTGCAGGTCACTCAGGGTAATGCTCATTTGACGAGGATTATGTTCGACCCCGTCGCTCGGTATTCAAACATGAATGCGTATGCCTCTGAACGGGCGCGGGTTGCTCGTGAAGGGGCCTATCCGAAGTACTACACAGCGTTGACGCCATGGACAGTTATTGGCATACCCGATCATTTCGATGAAGCATTGGTCTCAGAGACTGGTCAGATCGAGCCACGCAAGAGTGGGTACTCGATTGAGCCGTTTATTCTTCGTGACGGTGTGGTGCACTCATGGAATGACGCAGTCATCACGCAGTCGCTGGTCGATGGGGGAGTCCCCATTCCATCTGTTCATTGGACGGTAGATGATCTGCGCCTGGACATCACAGCTGTCGCGTCGGACATCGGTTCCGATCAATGTGTATATGCAGAGTACCGTGTCACAAATACTGGCGATACTGAAGCTGACTTTTCGCTCGCGCTTGCTGCTCGCCCGTTCCAGGTCCTTCCTGCGGCACAGTTCCTGAACACTATCGGGGGCATGGTCGATGCGGAGCACGTGCGCATCACGGACACAGAAGTTCAGGTAGATGGCCAGATCGTTCTCGTATCACAAACCAGTGCAGATCGAGTAATGGCTGATTCCACAGTGTCGTTGCCGCTCTCTGAGATGATGAAAGATCCATCGGTCTGGAATAGTGAGCAGCAGATTTCACATGGGCAGTTTCCTGCTGGGGCGATGCGGTTTGACCTCCATTTGAGTGCAGGAGAATCGAGTGTCATTCATGTCGCAATGCCGATGTCGGATGATGTGCGATCAGTTCCTGCGGATGGTTTCCCTGACGCGTATGAGTATGAGCTGGGTCGTTGGCGGGACATTCTCGATCGGTTTGATCTCATTGTTCCTGATTCAGAGCAACGGCTTCGGGACACCGTGCGCGCGAACCTCGCGTATATCCTGATCAACGCGGATGGTGCTGGCATTCGTCCTGGTTCCCGCTCCTATGAGCGATCATGGATTCGCGATGGTGCAATGACATCCGCAGCCCTGATCGCGATGGGGCATCAGGATGAAGCGAGAGCATTTATCGAATGGTACAGTGGATTCCAGTACATGGATGGGAAGATACCGTGCGTGGTAGACGCGCGCGGTCCGGACCCGGTCGATGAGAACGATGCACCCGGCGAGTACATCTTCGCGATTCGCAACGCCGCTCAGTCCGATGGTGGTCTCGACGAGGCTTTCGCGCGAACGATGTATCCGAGTGTGCGGAACACGGTTCAATATATTGATCGAATGCGTTTGAAACGATTGACTCCGGAGTTCACGGATGCGAGTGATCCGCTCATTCGAGCGTCCTCGGGGCTGATGCCCGAGTCTATCAGTCATGAGGGATACGCGGCGAAGCCGATGCATTCGTATTGGGATGACTTCTGGGTTTACAGAGGACTCCAAGACGCCGTTTTCCTCGCAGAGCAACTTGGTGAACATGAAGATGCGAAGCGATTCCAGTCACTTGCAGACGATTTCGGCCGGGCAATCACAGACTCTATTACGCTTGCCACGCGTTCACATGGGATCGAGTATGTCCCCGGATGTGTTGAACTCGGAGATTTTGATGCGACATCAACCTCGATCGCGTTCTATCCGACTGCTGCTTCGGAACTCATCGATGAATCGCTCCTGTATCACACATTTGAGCGGGCATGGGATTCTGTAGAGGCCCGTATTCATGGAACGGATCTATGGGATGGGATGACACCATATGAGGTGCGGACCGTCGGGACATTCGTGCGTTTGGGGTGGGTTGAGCGAGCGCATGTATATCTGGACTGGCTGATGGAACTCCAGGCACCTAGCGGGTGGAAGCAATGGGGAGAGATCGCGTACAGGCAGGATGAGCCATGCCGATTTGTTGGCGATATGCCTCACACATGGGTTGGCTCAGGAGCGATTCTTTCTATTGTCTCATTGTTCGCGTATGAACAAGGTGAGCAGATAATCCTTGGGGCGGGGATCCCTTCAGACTGGTTGGATTCTGAGGATCCAGTTGGTATTCAGAACCTTGTCACTCGATTCGGCGTCTTGAGCTATCAGTTAAATCGATCTGGGGATGATCTTCACTTGCGCATCGAGCCAGGGTGCATTCCGCCGGGCGGGTTTGTATTGAAAGCGAGAGAGCTGCTGAGAAATGATGGCGTGGTCGTAATCGAACCGGTCAGTGAGGCCGAGCATTCTGCACTTCGTCCTGTCGTTCATGTGGATGACTCTGAGGGTGGCATCTGATTTTCAGAAGAGTGAATTGGGAGCGCCGATATCTCAACTCCCCGCAGCTCAAGAGCTTGCTGAGGGGCCCCTCGCCAATCAAGCACGGGCAGTGATGGAACCCGCATGAATGCTCAAGGCATGCTTGGCACTTGCAACCAGTTCTTGTTCATGAGCGAGATGGAGTCGAGTGAAGCATGTACACTCGACTGGTTGGTGTGCAAATCACAGGCAACCATCCATATACGCGGTAAGAAACGCGCTGATGTCGAAAAAATCGAGTACACCATCCTCGTTGTAGTCGACCTGAAGATCTCCTCCGAGGAATGCTTTGAGGAACAATGACACATCGAAGAAGCTATTCTGCCCATCCCCGTCGAGGTCGGCAGGGCTTCTCGACATATCGATCCAGGCTCGCATCTTGTGTGCCTCATCGATTGATTGATCCTGGTATTCCAGTATCCCCCATGAACCCCATTGGGAGGGTGTGATGCATGAGGAGAATGCACACATCAGTCCTCCACCAATCGATCGCCATCCTTGTATGTCATCGACATATGCGTCGTACATGCGCGGATGCCGATTGGCTTCGATGAACAGCTCCGTGAGGTCACTATTGTGTACCCAAGATCCAACGCCCACCAGGTGCTGTCCGCTCTCGTATGCGACGAGGTCAATTCCGGAATAGGAATCAAGTGTGGCGATTTGTGCCTGAGTCTGGGTTCGTTCCTGTTCAATGATACTCAGGCATGCATCGATGACTTCATCAACACTCATGTTGAGCGTGTTTGGTGGATTGGAGCCGACTCCGAGTTCGTTCCCAAAGTACGGCGCGGTTGCAAAGGCATCGGTCTTCGCGTGCGCATTATTCCAGTCCAGCAGCTGCCCGGTCACCCAGGTGTTCGAGTGCCACCCACCCATAACGCGGACGAGTCGATCACTCGGGAAATGATCATCCCAAATATCAAACAGCTCGACACTGCGTTCTGAGTGGTATCTCATGGCACGCTGGAAATCATCGTCGGCGGGGATCCCTCTTGCGAGAGATTCCTGCACCGCGTAGTGATATTGCGGAAATATCGCGTTCCAAACTTCATTCGAGTGTTCGATGTAGACCGTTCGATTCTGCTCAAGGCGAGATTCGACGAGGGTGGCGAACTGCTCGATGTAGTTGTCATCAGCTCGATGCGACATGCAAAACCATGGATCAGCGTCGAGTTCATTGCAGAGGTCAACCAAAACTTCGATGGGGACTCCCAGACCGAGGTTATACCCCGCGTCACTCGCTTTCGGGCGCTGAGACCAATCGTGCGACCAGGTATGATTTGTATTCTGCCAATCCATGAATCGGATGACATCGAACGATCGCAACGAATCAAGGAAGACAGGGTGGAACGGTTGAGTCTGATATGTTTCTTCGAATCCGGGCATGATGATCCGGATATTGCGGATGTAGTTGGCCTCGTTCGTCGCATAGATAGCGAGCCACAATCCTTCGTTTGTTGGCGTGACATCGAGTTCGATGCGGCCGGGAGCGTTTGATACTTCGACGGCATCGCCGCCGATCTGCAATACTCCCTCGCCTTCGTACAAACATACATACCGACCGGCTGGATAGTGCCCGAAGTTGTTGTCGTAGATTAAGGTGTGCGCGCGTTGATCCGGAAGCAACGCTGTCACCCAGTTGTCCGTATCGGTTGCGATCGGGCGCCCGTCGTCCCAGACGCTGCCGCTCAGGTTGCCGGAGATCCAAGGCCTTCGAATTTTGAAGCAATCAACAAATGGCCAGCTACTGGTCCAACTCGCGATACCTCCAAGATTGATACCGCTTGGTGGGCAGGTGTCGCCGGCGAAAGCATTGGAAACCGAGAGGACGAGCGCTGCGATTCGAATCAGAGTCGTGTGCATAAGAATAATCCTTTGTATTGCTGAAACAGCGATTTAGCAACCGGCGCTGTATGAGGTCAGAAAGGCTGAAACATCAAAGAAGTCCAGAGTGCCATCGCCGTTCACATCCGCTGCGGGATCCATTGCTTGGTACGCGGAGATGAACTGTGATACATCAAAGAAGGTCAGCGTGCCGTCTCCGTCAAAGTCCGCGGGGCATTCGGGTATGCAGATTATATCGAATGCGACGAGGGCTCCCGAGTTGATGTTGTTGTTTGCTGGCGTGTAAGGTTCACCATCTGCTAGGTGTGTGCCAAGAAAAACGGTTCCGCCAGAAAGCCCGATCGAGTTTCCCCAGCCGTTCGCATTGCCCCATTCAGTCTGGTCTGGCCGGGTCGTTGTACGCCGATCAAAGAAGCCTGTCGTGGTATTCAAGTTGTATACATCGACCCCACCGGTCCAGCTTGTGCCCATGCCGCTATTTTGAATTAGCGGCCCACCGATCGCAATGGTGTTGTGGTCTACGCTCACATCAGACCCATATAGCGTACTCGTACGGATGTACTCGGGATCGAGTCTTTGAATCAGGTTCCACTGGAGGTTGCTCTCATTGAGCAGATAAACGAATGCTGCACCAACGCCATTCACAGACATGTTGCTAGATCGTGGCGAGCCTACGACCAGTATGAGTCCCATATCTGATCTGGAGAGTTCCAAGGTAGACCCGAAACCATCTGCAGCATGAGAAGCCGGTGAGATGAGCGTTGCGTGCAGTGCCCATGAACCCAACGAGTTCTTCTGAAATACATACACAGCTCCACCCGGGTTTGCTTGATCGTCTGGTGTGCCAAATGCGGCCCATCCTTCTTCTACTGATGCACTTTCCCCGAAATGATCACCGAATTGACCTGTTGCCGGGGTAAGCAGATTTGACTCGATCCAGCCCGAACTGGAGAGTTCATAGATATATCCGGCACCAGTTCCAGTTGCACCGATTGCTGAGTTTGCTGCTCCCACTGCGAGTAATGTTGCGGTGGAATCGAGATCAACTGCAGACCCAAACTCTCGGATCGGATCAGCGTTTGAGTCATAATTCTGAGACGGGAAAAGTTCGCCCGATTCTGTCCATCCGGTCAGTCCTCGCTGATACACTCGCACTGATCCCGATCGAAGTCCGCTGATTTCATCCAAGGCCTGGACACCGCCGGCCACCGCGACATTTCGCTCAATATCGACGGATTGCCCAAGCCAATCGGCGTGAGAGCCTGTACTTGGATTCGAGTCGAGGTCGCTCCCTCGGAACTGTGCAACAGGTGTCCATTGTCGCAATGCGGTTCGTTCAAAGATGACAGCTTTTCCAGCATTATTCGCATTGATGACCTGTCCGTCGTATACGAATGAGTGACGCTCGAACGGAACGCCGACGATGGCATATCCCTCATCAACCTCTACGCTATCGGCAAACCATTCACTCGGCTCAGGGTTTTCGTCCTCAAGCCATTGCACTCGATCAGGATGCATATCCATGTCGCACTCAGGCACAGTGAATCGCAGTTCAACTTCGTAAAGGTGGGTCTGGCCTCCCTCTGATACTCCTGGAGAGTCATCGATAGGCGCGCCAACGAATAAGGTATTGACTCCGATCGCGGTCTGCGAACCATAGCCAGCAGACCCGTTGGTGCCGGTAGGCGATGCGATACTCTGGATCAGCTGGTACGATGTGCCATTGAACGAATAGACATGGCACTCATCTGCTGATTCATGGTCGTAACCGATGGTAAGCAGGCTGTCATGAACCGAAATCGATCCTCCGAACCCGATTCCCGTGGAGGTCGGTGGGGAGATCGTCATTGGAAGGGTCCCTGGTGCTGCAAGGGTCGATAGAACTGCTACTCGTCCTGGCACGGTGGCGTTCCCCGGGATACCAACAAACAGGTGAGAATCATCCTGAGCGACAACCGCCCCAGCCTGTGAGCCGGGCATCAGGTTTGGTATGCTGATGTTGTGGCTGAGGATCCACTGATCGCCCTGGCGTATGAACAAGTGCACGCTTCCCATCCCACTCCCGTCTTGGGGAGCGCCGACGAGGAGATGGTCACCGTTCAATGAAACAGATCGCGCGAACTCTGCTCCTGTACTCGCGTTGGTGAGACTCAGGTTGCTGAGTGAATCCCATGACCCGCTCATATTTCGGCGGTAGTAATACGCGTGCCCCCCGCTTGGGGCATCGGGTGCACCGATGATGAGCTGATCTCCGTCCAGCGAAACGCTCTCGCCAAAACCCGTGTCGGGTGTTGGTCCTATTACAGTTTGTATATGTGTCCATCGGTTGCCTGATTGTTCGTACAGCAGAACAGCACCATTCGGCAGGCTTGAGCCGGGGAGGGTGTAACCTGGCATTGATACTGCGAGCGTCGAGTTATCGATTGCAACCGCGAATCCAAACGACCCCCCCTGGGATCCTGGCGGTGGTCGAAGGAACTCCTCAGTAGACCATGACAGGCCATCGGTTCTGAGCATCCGCACTGAACCCTGCGCATCAGGGTTGCACTCATTGATCGAGTTTGGTGCGCCGATCGCAGCCCACTCATCACTGGTGGCTATCGAGTCCCCAAAGTGTCCGCTTGGGGTTCCCATTCCCTCGAGAATGAGACCGTTGGGATAGTTTGCACCGTTCAGCGATTGAGTCCATACCCCGCCGGAGTTCTCGCCCGTGAGATCCAGCCCCGCGACTCCTGACCCGATGAAGAATCCATTGGTGAATACATTCAAGCCGTATCCATCATCGGGTCCGATCTCAGTTGGCAGTCCGAAGGTCTGCTCTGAAACCGTACCAGCCGGGGAGACATTCAGAACACGAATATTGGGAGGGATATCGAGCGGAGCTCCTGCCGTGATGACACGATTCTTGATATCTGGCCGTGAGAAAAAGCGGGTGGCTGAATGGCTTGCGATACTCAGGGGCTGAAACTCGTTTGCAGAGGTGATTGAGTAGTAATACATCCTGTCGATATCTGCAACCGCAACGAGGTCATCCTCCATCGCGATTCCATATCCACCCAGATCGCCGGTCACCTGCGAATCGGTACTCCCAATGATTTTGTCGTGTTCGATAGTTCCGCTTGCACTTTCTTCGATCAGATAGACCGCCCCAGATTGGTTGATGCCTCCTTGGTCGTTGCTCGCATCGGGTGCGGAAACGAGCAAGCGCCAGCCAGTCGGAGTGGTATTAATTTCAACCCCATCACCAAAGTAGTCCCCGTCTTGTCCATCGCTCGCGATGACTTTGTCCTCCAGGTTCCAGATGCCATTTTGGAACCGATACACATACACCGCGCCTGGACCGATTTGGGATGCTCGTGGGTCATCTCCTTCTTGGGGCGCACCGACAGCGAGTAGATCGCCGTCGAGCGAGACGCTGAAACCAAAGAAATCGCCTACGAAGTTGTCGGCGGGTCTGTATGTGCCCTCGTGTGACCAGACTCCCAATGGCCCTCTCTTATACACATCGACGCTGTCATTGCCGATGCTACCAGAGAAGAAGCTCTGTCCGATCGCGATACGATCGCCCTCGACATCGACAAATGATGTGTTGATTTCCCCGGGGTGATTGATTGAGCCGTCGAACACCCATTGGTTGCTCAGGGGGTCGTGCCTGTAGATATGGATGTTATCGGGGGACGGGCATGGTGAGTTTGTGGATGTGGAACAGGCGAGATAGGTGACACCGTCGTCGGGATCCTGGCCGATGCCGATCAGGTTCAGGTGTTCAAATCCGAGACTCTGACTCGCGAGGAGCGATTCTTGATAGGATACTGTTCCTGTCACCTGTACCTGCGACCATGCGCCGGAGACGCAACTCATAAAAGGGATAGTGAGCGTGAGAGCTCGGAACCACAGTTGGATTCGCTCGTACATCTTGAGTCCTCCCAAATCGGATTACACGTCCCCAAAGAGAAGCGTACGGGAGAGGCTTGATCCGCCAAAGAATCTGAAGTTCTCTCGCACTCAGATGACCGATAACATTGATGGATAGGATGGACAGCGAGACTCACATCACACACTTGACGCACGCACCAGGTGATCCGGCACATACGGATGGCTTGGGTGTGACCTTTGGGTTGATTTACTCAGAGCTTGAGCACATCGCGCGACAACTCATGCTTCGTGAGCAAGCAGGGCACACGCTCGGTACGGTCGGTGTTGTTCATGAAACATACCTGCGCATGCTGCGGACATATGTGGATAAGCAGGGAGACAAAGCGCTCTCTGTTGATTCCATGCGAGCGATATGCGCACGCGTTATGCGGCATGTACTCGTGGATCATGCGCGCAAGCGGGGCGCACGCCGGCGAGCGGATGATGAGTTCGCGCATCAGCTCGAGCGGGGGATAGAGCAACTGGAACCAGCCGTGATCGATATACTCGCGCTCGACAAGGCGCTCAAAGATCTCGAGCGATTGGACGATCGAAAGGCTCGGGTGGTTGAACTCAGATTCTTTAGCGGGATGGCCATGCGTCAGATCGCTGATTTGCTCGACATACCGCTGCGTAGCGTGGAACGCGATTGGAGTTTCTCTCGAGCATGGCTCCGTATGCGTATTGAGGGGGCGAGCGGTGAATCATGATTCCTTCAAGCATATTGAGAGGCTCTTTCACGAACTCCGAAATCTCGACTCGGGTGCGCGGGCTCAACGGCTTCAGTCGCTCAGGGTTGATGATCCGGAGCGTGCGATATTGCTTGAGGGGATGCTCGTTGCGTCTTCAACTCAGAGCCCGTTCCTCGATGCAGCTGTTGTGGAGTCGCATCTTCCGCGGGTTATTGATATCCCCATAGATGGCTCCGTTGTGCTCGGAGAGAGATATACGCTTGTCGGGCACCTCGGTGCTGGTGGGTCCAGCACGGTGCTCCGGGCTCGGATGAAGAATCCGGATCGAGATGTTGCGGTCAAGGTACTGCGCTCAGGTATCCATTCGACCGCTGCACATGAACGGTTTGCGCGTGAATCCCAGGCGCTCGCAGCGCTGACCCATCCATACATCGCGCATATTTATGAGACCGGTGTGCACAACTTTAACGGTACTGAGGTGCCGTGGATCGCAATGGAACAAGTGCGAGGCGCATGCACGCTCAGACGATTCGCACTGGACAGGAATAAAGATCAGGTTTCAAGGCGTGAGTTGTTTCAGTTCATTTTAGGAGCGATCCAATCTGCGCACGAGCAGGGAGTTCTCCACCTCGATATCAATAGTTCGAATGTTTTAGTTGATCAGTATGGCCACCCCAAAGTCATCGACTTTGGGCTCACGGGATTGGTCGGTGGGGGGCTGGACTCGGGGCATCATCATGTGGGAACCCGCATTTCGATGGCACCTGAGCAGGCACACTTTGAAAAACCGGAGTTCAGTGAACGCACAGATATGTATGCATTGGCACTGTTGTACACCGAGCTCGTTCATGGTGTTCAGTTGCAAGCGTTCAAGGGGAAGAGCGACGACGAGGCGAGAAAGCTCATCAGTGAAGGCTACGCTCGCGAGCGTCTTGACGAGATACGGTCCTTGAGTGATGACGAGCACGCCTTGCTTCAAAAGATGCTCAGTGTCAATCCGGATGATCGTCCTTCATGTATCGCAGAAGTTGTCTCACTACTGAACTCGATCGGGGCACCGAGGCGAGAACGCAGAGCTCCTGTAAGAGCGATCGCGGTGTTGGGAGGTGCACTGTTTCTTGTCCTGGCAATGATGATTATGCGTCCAGTCATGAATCAAGAGATTGATTACGCTACGCCTGCAGTTCAGCAACAAACGGGGGATCCTGCAATCAAGATACCTGCGGGTATTGCGATGGAGCTATCACTTCGGGATCCCAGAACCACACTGCATGAAGCGAGTCTTGAGCGGGCGATTCAAGGGATCGCGGAGGCGCTGGAAAATGAAGAGTCGCTCACACCGGTTGAATCTGGTCGATTGCATGCAGCGCTTGGCGATCGATTCCGTGCAGCGGGTCAGAACGAGGATTCGATACGCCAGTATCGTTTGGCGATCGATGCCTTCGAACAAGCCGAGCAGCCAAGTGATCGGGTGCATCTGCAGATCCGTTTGATAGATCTTCTACTCTTTCTTGGAAGATACTCAGAAGCTGCCCACGAGCTCGGGCTCATCGAGCGCGAACATATCAGCATCCCAGTGCTGATTTTGGATCTGAGCATCGCGGAAGCTAGCCTTGCGATTGCTCAGGAGCACGCTGACATAGCACTCGATCAGCTTCGCTATGCCTTGCAACTGGCGGAGTCGATTCCGCCAGCAAGTCAACCTCTGCAGATCGAGCGGCTCGTCACTATCGCTCAACTCGGAAACCAGCTCGAAGATAATGAGTTGATGCGTGCTGGCTTCTCGCGTGCTCGTGGAGTTGCAGAGGCAGTTTCTGCCGAGTTTCCCGAACAGGTAGCGTTGGTCGACATGGCATTTGCAAAGTCAGTGTTTAGGCTTCATGATCCACAGACCCACAGCCTCGCGATCGAGCAAGCCAAAGCCGCAGTCGAACAACTCGCACTCGGCGAGGACCGTTTTCATTATGCATGGGGACTTCGCCAGACTGCTCACATGTACATGAGCAGCGGAGAACCGAAGGCCGCGCTCGATCTGTATACCGAGGCATTCAGAGTCATGCATCAAACGCTCGGGAACAGTCACCACGAAACAGTCCTGTGCGATGCATATCTTGGGCTGGCGGCGAAGGTAGTAGAGGGGGATGAGTCCCAGAATGCCCTCCGTTTTGTTTTGGCGTTGAACGATCTTCGAACACGAATGGGTAGAGAGCATGATGTAGTGCTCAATCTTGAGGGGGCTTGCGAGCGTGCCGCCGCGAGGTATGGAATCTTGTGTGAGCATGATTCACTCGGTGATACAAACTGATCAATGAAGGCCCCTTTGGTGGAGTCTTCCGTATTGATCAGGATCTGATCAAGCGAATATGCCCTATCCCAAGATGCGCACCTTCTGGCGTACACGCTTTGATTCGACGAGATGCTGGCGCGACGATCCGGTTCGCCGATTTCATGGATCTCGCGTAGTTCGGCTTGAGTACAGAAACACTGCTCATGCTCACCCGGGATGGTGAGTTCTGGTGCATGGAATCTGTCGGAGTTGAACGAGAGCCATCAAGCAGATTCTGGGGGCTTAGGTGGTGAATCGCCAACTGCGATCGAGATTCATGTTCAGTTGCGTTGACTGCCGTTGCGCCAGTGCTCCATATCCGTCAAACTGTCACGGAAATCTGCCAAGAATCACTGCGGAATTCCGTGTTCGCTGTATCGTGCACCCATCGTTCAGCGAACATGATCCACGGCGTCAGCCGCGCGGACCTTGGTCAATCCGCACCCAAATCACGCTTCGGTTAGGATAATCCCGCCATGTCAAACACCGTTCAGGTCGACCACAATGAGCTCCCCACG
>DDGE01000060.1:25887-48451 GCA_002337545.1 Phycisphaerales bacterium UBA1910
CTTCTCCACCTCGCGTGTGGATTGGTATTCGTGGTCGGGTGGAGTCCAATCGCGCTGATCACAGCGTCTTTGATGTACATCTTTCACATGTTCGTGATCACAGCTTTTTACCACCGATACTTCTCACACCGGGCATTCAAAACGACTCGGGTTTTTCAGTTTCTCGGTGCCTTCGCTGCAACATCATCGGCACAGCGTGGTCCGCTCTGGTGGGCGGCACACCACCGTCATCATCATCTTCATTCGGATGACGAGCACGATACCCACTCCCCATCTCGAAGGGGGCTGCTCATGAGCCATATTGGTTGGTTCATGACGAAGGGGGCGTTCAGGACGCCAGATCGACTTGTCCGCGATTGGGTACGATATCCTGAACTCCGTTTCATCAATCGGTTCGATTGGCTATCGCCTGTCTTGTTGGCGTCTTTGCTCTTCGGAATCGGCGCCATATTGGAATCGTACGCTCCGGCTCTGGGAACAAACGCATGGCAGATGTTCGTATGGGGCTTCGTTGTCTCTACCGTTGCGGTCTATCACGCAACATACACAATCAACAGCCTGTCTCATCGATACGGATCTGCGCGGTTTGAAACCGGTGATGATAGCCGAAACAACATTTGGCTCGCTTTGCTGACGATGGGCGAGGGGTGGCACAACAACCACCATTTCTATCCCGCCGCGGCGAGACAAGGGTTCAAATGGTGGGAGATCGATATGACCTATTACGGACTGGTTCTGCTCTCAAAGCTCGGTTTGATCTGGGATCTGCGTGGCGTTCCGCAACGCATCATGGAGCAGGCGAAGCCAATCGATCGGCGCGGGAATGATGGTCAGGTTGACGAATGAGATCATCTGAGGGCACAACAATGCAGCGGATTGCAATCGTTGGTGCGGGTATATCAGGGCTCGTTTGTGCCTACCTTCTGAGCCAACGACACGATATCGTGGTATACGAGGCGGGGGACCACATCGGCGGTCATACGAACACGATCGATGTTGAAACACAACATGGAGTCATCCCGGTCGATACAGGATTTATTGTCTACAACGAGTCCAACTATCCGCTCTTCACACGCTTGCTCGATCAACTCAAGGTAGAGAGCCAGCCATCCATAATGAGCTTTGCTGTGAGCTGTGAACGATCGGGTTTGGAGTACAACGGGTCCTCGATCAATCAGCTCTTTGCCAAGAGGTCAAGTATTCTCTCATTGGGTCATTGGAAAATGATCCGTGACATTGCGCGATTCAATCGTGATGCTGAGCGTCTTCAAGAAGAAGGAGACGCTGTAACGGTCGCTGAATATGTTCGTGAGAACAACTTCAGTGATTCATTTCTTGAGCACTATCTCATTCCGATCGGTGCCTCGATATGGTCTTGTCCCAGCGGAACATTTCGAGGGTTTCCCATCCGTTTCGTGATCGATTTCCTGCGAAATCACGGGATGCTGCAAATCAATGATCGTCCCGAGTGGCGGGTGATCAAAGGGGGATCAAAGCAATACATCGGGCCGCTGACACAGCCATTCCGCGACTATATTCAACTCAACACGCCCGTATCCCGCGTAGAACGGGATGGTGACGGAGTGACGGTAAGCCTTCACTCAGGCGCAGCAGAGCGGTTCGATCAGGTCGTCCTCGCCTGTCATAGCGATCAAGCCCTTCGTCTACTTGCTGAGCCCAGCGAACTCGAACGCGAGTTGCTCTCGGCGTTCCCGTATCAGCTGAATGAGACGGTATTGCATACCGACGAGTCGTTGCTTCCCAAGCGTCGGCGAGCATGGGGGAGTTGGAACTACCGGATCCGCTCAGACAGTTCAGACGCTGTCGCAATCACATACAATATGAATATGCTCCAATCGATCTCATCTCGGACGCAGTACTGCGTGACCCTCAACGAGACCGAACGGATCGACCCGAGCAAAGTGATTCGCCGATTTCGATATCACCACCCAATCTTCACCCTTGAGCGGGACGCCGCCCAAGCGCGACATGAAGAACTTGTCGGGAACAACCGAACTTCATTCTGCGGAGCATACTGGGGATACGGATTTCATGAGGACGGAGTCCGCAGCGGTGTTCGCGTTGCGGAGCATTTCGGGTGCTCGCTGTGACTTCTTGTAGCGCTATATACACCGGCTGGGTGCGGCACCGGCGACACAGCCCGCGCACGCACGCCTTTCGCTACAAGATGTATCTTCTCTATCTCGATCTCGATGAGCTCGAAGATGTCTTCAGTGGGAGTCTGATCTGGTCCGTGACCCGGCCATCAATCGCGTGGTTTCGTCGCAAGGATCACATCGGAAATCCTGAGGTACGGCTCTCTGATTCAATCCGAGACCTGGTCCATCAGAGGACTGGGGATCGTCCACGCGGGCCCATACGACTGCTTACACATCTGAGATACTTTGGATTCTGCATGAATCCAGTCAGCTTCTACTACATTTTCGATGAGGGTGACACACGCGTGGAGACGATCGTGGCAGAAGTTCACAACACGCCATGGGGTGAACGCCACTGCTATGTACTCCCTCGCGATCCGGCCATTGAGAATCCCGGG
Source organism: Phycisphaerales bacterium UBA1910 (assembly GCA_002337545.1). Classification (GTDB taxonomy): domain Bacteria; phylum Planctomycetota; class Phycisphaerae; order Phycisphaerales; family UBA1924; genus UBA1924. The sequence continues at coordinate 28,445 of DDGE01000060.1, forward strand.
AAGCAGATACACAGGTTCAAGAAGTCCTTCCATGTGTCGCCGTTTCTGCCGATGGATCAGGAGTATGTTTGGCAGCTCTCCGACCCGAGCACGCGTCTGCTTGTGCACATGGTCAATGAGCAGGAGGGCATTGAGGTATTTGATGCCACGATGGTCCTCGATCGAGTTGTCCTCAACAAAGTGAATCGAACGCGTGTGCTCCTTCGATACCCATTCATGACAGGGAAGGTTATCGCAGCGATCTACTGGCAGGCGTTGCGACTCTGGATTAAAAAAATCCCCTTCCACACACACCCGAGGAAACTCACTGCCGGTGGATAGGCAAGTCATGCCCCGCTCACAGCCCCTGAGTCATTCCCCAGCCGCCAAGACACGCGCTGAGCAGCATCATGCGTCCGGCATGGGATGGGTGAACTCGGCTTCGAAGAAGGCCGTTACCCGTCGACTCAACCAGCTCAAGCACGGAATAGTTGACCTGCATGATTCGGCGGGGCGATCGAGCCATGGGAACGGGAAAAATGAGCAAAGAGCGAGCCTAGTTGTACGAAGTCCCAAATTCTACCGCGAGACACTCCTGGGTGGCGGTCTCGGGTTTGCAGAGTCATACCTCGATGGACACTGGGAGTCGCAAGATCTTGCCGAGCTTCTCCGTGTCTTTGTTCGTGATATCTCCGTTGCACATCAGCACGACAACGGGCTTGCCAGATTGAAGGCACCGTTCTTGCGAGTCGGTTCGTACCTTGCCCGCAATACGCTGCGAGGTAGCCGCAAGAACATCGCGGCCCATTACGATCTCGGAAACGAGTTCTTTTCATTATTCCTCGATGAGACGATGACCTATTCGAGCGGGATCTTTTACACAGACGATGATTCACTCCGAGATGCTTCGGTCAATAAGCTCGATCGAATCTGTCAGAAACTCAATCTGACCCCGGCTCATCATGTCCTCGAAACCGGTACCGGTTGGGGGAGCTTTGCGATCCACGCTGCTCGACATTATGGGTGCCGCGTGACAACCACCACGATTTCTCGCAGTCAGCACGCACTCGCGAAGCAACGCATTCAGGAAGCGGGGGTATGCAATCTCGTGACCCCGATTCTTCAGGACTATCGAGATCTAAAAGGTTCATACGACAAAGTCGTTTCAATCGAAATGATTGAGGCCGTCGGTCACCAGTACCTCGGTCGATACTTTGCAGCTTGTTCTGAACTGCTCGAGCCCGATGGCCAGATGCTCCTGCAGTTCATATCCATGCCAGATCATCGCTACAGCCAATATCTGAAGACCAGTGACTTTATCCGCAAGCATGTTTTTCCAGGAAGCTGCTGTCCCTCTCAATCAGCAGTTCACAATGCTATAGCGGAGTCAACCGACTTGCGCAGCGTGCAGTACGAAGATTTAACAGCCCATTATGTGAAGACGCTTGAGCATTGGCGTGCGCGATTCGAAGATAGCGCCGAGCAGGTTCGTGAACTCGGGTATCCTCAAGAGTTCATCAGGATGTGGAGGTACTACTTGTGCTACTGCATCGCTGGTTTCGCAGAGCGATACATCGGCGTAGGACAGTTGCTGCTCAACAAGCCCGGATGTCGCACGCCTATCGATGTCAAGCCGCTGCAGTTCGCACCGAGCGCTTTGTATGAGAAGGCCGAGGCGTGTTAAACAAACTCGCAAACTTCGCCGCATTTCAGCTGGGGTGGTTCGCCTGCATCGTCGGAGCAGGGACTGGGCACCCTTGGATCGGTGTGGTCGTAGTCCTTATATCAGTTGCCATACATTCCACCCTCTTACCCCGACGAAACGAGCTTGTGGCTTTGGTCATTTTCGCAATGCTTCTTGGCCTGCTCTCCGATGGAATCCTGCTGATTCTCGGGGTCGTGCAGTTTCCCGATCGTGCTCGGCTCATTACGCCCGTTCCCCTGTGGATGATCTTCATGTGGGCAAACTTCGCGTTGACGATCCCGATCTCACTCCAATGGATGACAAAGCGATATTCGCTCGCTGCATTACTCGGCTTTGTGGGCGGCCCAGTTGCCTACTACACCGGGATGAAACTCGATGCGGTGCTCATAACCGGCACGACTCAAGTCTCACTCTTTTTAATTGGGCTGGAATGGGGGATCGCGATGCCGGTTCTCATGTATGTCCATAACCAAATCAGTTTCAACGCAGATCAAGAGCGAGCCGCTCAAACTGCAACGGAAGGCATGGCTCCATGAATCTACTCGTCCTCATACTGATTCCCTGGGCTGTACTCGCGGCACTCATGTCCATGCTTTGGCTTTATCAGAGGAAGACGCACAACGCCGGTATCGTCGATGTGGCATGGTCTTTCGGAACGGCAATCACGGCCATCTGGTTTGCTTGGGGCGCAGATGGATTCACGCATCGGCGAATACTCGTTGGCGCGATCGCTGGAATCTGGGGAGTCAAGCTCGGCTACTACTTGCTCTCACGCTTAATCGGAGCGCATGAGGATCGTCGATACGAGATGCTTCGCGAAAAGTGGGGCGACAAGACACAGCAACGGATGTTCATCGTCTTTCAGATTCAAGCGTTCTGGGCAGTACTCTTCGCGATACCGATGCTCATCGCGTCGAGCAACGATCATCCGGAGCTCGTGTGGTATGACTGGCTCGGTATCGGTATATGGGGCGTTTCGATCATCGGCACAGGGATCGCGGATGCGCAGCTCAATGCCTTTCGTAAAAAACCAGAGAACCAAGGGGAAGTGTGCAAGCGGGGGCTTTGGCGCTATTCCCGCCACCCGAACTACTTCTTCGAGTGGATCCATTGGTGGGCATATGTCGCGATCGGATTCGCAGGTGCATGGGGTTGGCTTTCCATTCTTGGGCCGGTGGTCATGCTCTTCTTTCTGCTCAAAGTGACCGGCATTCCAATCACTGAGAAAGCTCTCGTGCGATCACGCGGAGAGGCCTACAAGAAGTACCAACGCACGACGAGCGCATTCGTGCCGCTCCCCCCGAAGGAGGAGGATCAGTGATGAGTGTATCGAAAGTTGGCATTTCACTCGCGGAACATGGTCTCCTCCCTGACGCGATTGTTCGTAAGGGGATTCGCAACCTGTGCCACAAGCGAATCAGGCAGTGTGTTCCGCACGGCGATCAGGCAAAGCGAGCCGCCCGTTCTTCGTTTGCGTCACAAATGCGAGAGGGCCCCATAGCTCCGCTTCCTGAGGCTGCCAATGAGCAGCATTACGAAGTTCCAGATGCGTTCTTCGGGTATGCGCTTGGTCATCGGCGTAAATACAGTGGCTGTTACTGGCCAGATGGTTGCAGCAGTCTTGACGATGCTGAGGATGCGAGTCTTCGCATGACCTGTGAGCGGGCGGAACTCCAGGACGGGATGTCCATACTCGAACTCGGGTGCGGCTGGGGTTCGCTCACACTCTGGATGGCAGAGCACTATCCGAATTCCAGGATCACCGCGGTATCGAACTCGAACTCGCAACGCGACTACATCGAATCGCAGGCAAGCGAACAGAATCTCACGAACATCACAGTCATCACCAAGGATATGAATGACTTTGAAACCAGCGCGAGATTTGACCGGATTGTTTCGGTTGAGATGTTCGAACACATGCGGAACTACGAGCTGCTGCTTTCCAGGATCTCATCGTGGCTCAAGCCAACCGGGAAACTCTTCGTGCACATCTTTGCGCACAAGGACAGCGCGTACGAGTTCCAAACCCAAGGCGCGGACAACTGGATGGGGAGATACTTCTTCACGGGTGGGATGATGCCAGCGCAGCAAATCTTCAATGAGTTCGAAGAGCACATGCGTGTCACGAAGCAATGGGTCTGGGACGGAACGAACTATCAGAAGACATCCGAAGCGTGGCTGCAATGCCTCGATCTGAACAAGGATCGAGTGATATCGCTGTTTCATGAGTCGATGCCCAGGTCAGAGGCTCGGAGAATGTACTACCGATGGAGAATTTTCTTCCTCGCCTGCGCAGAGACTTTCGGCTATGCCCATGGCAATGAATGGATTATCGCACACTATCTCATGCAACCAGTCGAAGTCCCATCACTGAGCGCCGTTCAAGAACATCAGATGGTTGGGGCAGCGCGTTGAAATATGTACAGGTGATTACGGTGATCTGCGCCCTGGTAATGGGCGGTGCGTTGGTCTACGGGTTTGGTTTCGGAGAAGGCTGGTCCGAAGTTCGTGAACTTATGGACTACCCGTGGTTTGTCGTATCGCTCGTCGATGTGTATGTTGGATTCATCCTCTTCGCATGCTGGATCGCGGTGCGTGAGCGAATGCTCGCGGCAGTGATCTGGATCCTGCTGCTGATGACACTGGGAAATATCATCGCGTGCGGTTATGTAATCCATGCGATCCGGACATCGAAATCACTCCCGCTCCCAAAGGAGTCGTGATCAGATGGTGTCACGATAAGCAGCGTTCGCTGAACATCGTGTGGCACCCGGTTGCATCTCCAACACTGGGCAGGCCGGAACGGAAGTCATGTGCGATCAGGCGCTAATCATCGGTCGCAAGGCAAAAAACTGAGACATCAGAGTTTACATCTGCTTTAGCGTGCAAGCAGGTTCTGAAACCGTGCCTCTACTTCGACTGGTGAGCACCCGCGGCAATGGAATCATCGCCGTTGCATTCACAGATCATGCATCCACTCTTCCTGTTTGCAACGAGAGCGTTTCCGCCCGTGTAGTGTTTGAGTGAGTCTGATGGGCGCTCTCTATGAAAGAGGTATGTGCCAGCCATCGGTTGCTCGGCATCTAGCCCGTGTGTTACTCGAACAAATGCAGCCGTGAGGAATCAATCGATAACGGGACCGAATCGCCGATAGATCGCGACGGCCCCTGGCTCTCTCGCACCAGCAGTTCGATGGCGCCCAACTTCACATTGAAGTCCCTCGCAAATCCAAGCTGCTCGATGTGCTGGATCGTGCCTGTGCCAATCGAGATCGCTTCCCCAGTGGTGTTGCCCATGAGAATGTGCTGAGGACGAACCCCGAGCGAGACCCGGCCTGAACTGTTGGCACCAAGCTGTTTGGTCTCGACCGTGATGCGAGTGTCTGGCTGCATCTCAGGGCACAGATCGCACCGATCACCGTTCAACTCGACCTTGCATTCGATCAGGTTCATCTTTGGAGAGCCGAGGAATCGCCCAACAAACTTGGAAACCGGATTTTCGTAGACCTCGCTCGGAGTCCCAGACTGTTCAATCGTGCCCTCATTCATCACGACGACGACATCGCCGATTGCCATCGCCTCTTCGTGATCATGGGTCACATACACCGTTGTGGTGCCGAGTTCACGCACGATCCGACGGATCTCGGCGCGGGTTGTCACACGACGATCTGGATCAAGATTAGATAAGGGCTCATCAAAGAGGAAAACCTGTGGTTCTCGCACGATCGCACGCCCAAGAGCAACTCGCTGTCTCTGACCACCCGAGAGTTGGCCGGGCTTCTTATTCAGGATCGAATCAAGCCCCAGCATCGACGCGGCGTGTCCCACTCGACGAGACCGATCAGACTTTGAAACACCGCTCATTCGTAAAGAGAATCCCATATTCTCGGCCACGCTCAAGTGGGGATACAACGCATAACTCTGGAACACCATCGCGATATCGCGATCCTTTGGACGCAGGTTATTCACCACACGCTCACCGATTTTGAGCGTCCCGGAGGTGATCGACTCAAGCCCAGCGATCATCCGCAGCGTTGTGGACTTGCCGCACCCCGAAGGCCCAACGAGCACCACAAACGACCCAGGGGCTATCTCAAGCGAGATTTCCCGTACCGCGGTAAACCCGTCTTCATAGGTTTTGGTGACTTGCTCGAGTGACAATCCAGACATGCGTGCTCCGTCAGTGCATCCGGGGGCGAAGTCGTCAAGATCGCGTTTCCCGGAATGATTTTTTCAAGATACCATTTCAGATCGGCGATTGATCTGGTACACTCAATGTAACAGTTACGATAGCCATTTGAGGACCAAAATGCCCAATATGATCCATATTCTGCTCGCCGCCGGACTCGCGACTACCGCTGCTCATGCACAAGATGCATGGGAACTCGTCTGGTCAGATGAGTTCGAAGGTTCCCAACTCGATGCAAACAACTGGTCTGCACAAACCGGAACAGGGACGGCATACGGTCTTCCGGCGGGATGGGGCAACAACGAACTCCAGTACTACACAGCGTTTGAGGACAATGTGCTGGTTTCCGATGGCTCCCTCAAGATCATCGCACGAGAGCAATCATTCGGTGGTCGCAACTACACATCAGCACGAATCCGTACCCTGAACAAACAGGAGTTCCTGTACGGTCGGATCGAAGCACGCATGAAGTTGCCATCAACGCCCGGTGTTTGGCCAGCATTCTGGATGCTCCCTACCGACTCTCCATATGGGGGGTGGGCTTCCTCGGGTGAGATTGACATCATGGAGTCCGTCAACTACGCGGACAGAATCTACGGAACGCTTCACTTCGGGAGTTCATGGCCCAACACCCAGTCCGCGGGGCCACGATTCTCCGATGGAACGGACTTCTCTGATGACTTCCATACCTATCGGATCGATTGGGATCCGGACTCAATCACCTGGTATATCGACGGCGTTCCCTACGGCACGGTCAACAGCGCGTCCTGGTTCTCTTCCTCAGCTCCTTCGAATCCGCGGGCACCGTTTGATACAGATTTTCATCTGCTGTTGAATGTCGCGGTGGGGGGGAACTTCCCCGGCAACCCCGATGGGACGAGTAGCTTTCCGCAAACACTAGAGGTCGATTATGTGCGTGCATACCAACGCGTACAGATCCCATTCCCTGATGAACCCCACGCGATCCCAGGCACGATCGAGGCCGAAGATTTCGATCTCGGCGGACAGGGTATTAGCTACAACGACTGCGATTCAGATAACAATGGCGGGGAATATCGCGAGTCTGGTGTAGATATCCAAGTCGCGACCGAAGGCGGCTACAACATCGGTTGGATCTGCGAAGACGAGTGGCTTGAATACACCGTAGATGTACAAACCGCTGGCACATATACCCTTGACGCTCGGGTCGCATCCCCGGTCACCGGCGGGGGGTTTCAGATTGAGCAGGACGGTGAGGCCATCAGCGCCCCGGTTTATTTCTTCTCGACCGGCGGTTGGCAGAGTTGGCAGAATGCCTCGACGACGATTGATCTGGAGGCCGGCGAACAGGTGCTTCGATTCGTCAACCTTGGTGCATTTGATACGGAGTACAACCTGAACTGGTTGAGCTTTACACTCCAGACCCCGGTCGGATGTTCAGAGGCCGATCTTGCGGCTCCGTTCGGAGAACTCAACTTCTTCGATGTCAGTGCATTCCTCGGGGCGTTCAATGCTCAGGATTCAAGTGCTGATTTCAATAGCGACGGGGTGTTTAACTTCTTTGATGTCAGCGAGTTCCTGTCAATCTACAACGCAGGCTGCCCCTGATCAGGCATCGTTCTCAACGATATAAATAGGCAGGTTCGCGGTGCCCGCGCCGCCTCGGCCGTCACGGACTGTGACGAAGATCCGGAACGCGCCAGTGCGATTCGGGATAACGATCGTGGCATCTTGGCCGTCTGTCTTGAACTCCACGGGAAGTGGTTGAATCGAATCCTCGAAGTCGCCACCCATGCTCTGGGCGTTCGACTCAGGAATCAGACTCCATTCGATGTCGAGTTCATCATTGTCTGGATCATGCGCCAACACACGCAGGCTGATTTCCTCAGCGACACGCAATCCCATCGGATTTCCCTTTAGCATCTCGATGCGTTCAACGCGTGGTGCAAGCTGCTCTGGCACATTCCCAGTCCACATCGTGCTCAGAACATCGACCCTTTCGGTCTTCTCACCGCTCGGGAGCAACAGCCCGTACCAGGTCGCAGTCTTTTCTTGCTTGTGGCCCCACAAGAACGCGAACGATCCAAGGCAGGTCTTCCCGAGGTTGGGCTCGATTGCCTGCGTATAGACATCGCGAAGAAAATCAGCTTTCGCGCCACTCGAAGGTTCGTATGGTGCACCCCAAGGCGTATTACCAGATTCCCAGTGCCCAAGCACACCCCATTCTGTCGCGGCCCATGCGCCGGTGTATCCCTGCTCGTTCAGGCGATCCTTGATACTCCCCAGTCCGCCGTACGAGTTGATCCCAATAAAGTCGATATCCGGGCACTCCTTCTGGATCCGGATCGCTTTGTCATCGCCGATCTCCGCAATCACGGCCATACGAGGATGCTGCGGATCAAGCTGTTTGACGATTGCGGCTGCGTCGTTGATTTGGCGCAATGCCGTATCGAAATCTCCTCCGAGTTCAAGCTCGTTTCCTATCCCCCAGGCAAGCAGGGCCGGATGATCTCGATGCTCCTTGACGAGCATCTCAACGCGATCAAGCTGTTCTTGGCGTTGTTTGGGATCATCGTAATCCAAGCCATGGCGCTCGTGCTCAAGCCAGATCCCCGCGACGACTCGTATCCCTTGTGCATGCGCCTGATCTAGCAGCTCATCGATCCCCTCCGCATCCCAGGTGCGGATGGTGTTGCCGCCGTATTGCGCAAACATCTCGAGTTCATCGACTCCTCCGACGCCCTTGATTGTGAAAGGCTGCCCATCAGCCATCAGGGTGAAACGGCCTGATTCTTCGACAAGTTGAACTCGACTGCTGTGCTGGGCAGCGCAGCCGAAAGAACCAAGGACAATGGGGAGTAGTGTCGCGATGAAACCAGTAATCTTCATGCCCGAAGAGTAACAGTTACGGCGAGGTGTGTCACGCATCGATCGAATCCAATCGTGAAATGTGCACAACTTCGCGGCTCAGTATCCCCAGATTATCGGAAATCGCATGATATTCGGTGTATGGAAGGGGCAAATTGAAAAAATGCTCTTGATTCCAGTTTCGAGTTGTACCACGATAGCGTAACTGTTACGATTGGCTGGCGGGACTCTCCACAAACGACTATGAGGTCTGAGATGAATACTCAAAAGAAAACAGCATCTGGATGCCCTCGAGCTTTCACTCTGATTGAGCTGCTCGTCGTGATTGCGATCATCGCGTTGCTCATCGGGATCTTGTTGCCTGCTCTTGGGGCTGCAAGGCAGACCGCTCGAGATATGTTGTGCAAGTCCAACATGCGACAAGTGGCGATCGCAACTTCCGTCTACGCGGAGGACTTTCGCGGGAAGTTTCCACCGATCTTGGGTGGGCCTTGGGTGATCGATCCGCAGAACGGTGATCGCAACATGGTCTGGTACGATGTGAATCGAATTGGGCAGTATTTACCCCAGGAAGACTACCGTAATGTTTCCGTCCAGAATCTGGAAAACCAGACGATTGGCGGGACGGTTGTCCGATGTCCCAATCACCCTCAAGGTGCAAGATCGTACACAATGAACTACTGGGCTGCATCCGCGGTAGATGCCCAGCCAAACTGGTCAACCGGTACTTTCTACTCATTTAAGCCCGGCACAAACGAAGACAACAGCGATACTTATCAGCGGGGGCGTGCCTTTGACATCGCTACCGATCGGTCGAGTTCACTCATTCTCTTTGGAGAAGCGTGGGGGGTATGGGGCTCTGAGCTTGAGAATGAAGCCGGTGAAGACACTTGGTTCACCGAGGGCGGGATCGGTCATCGTGGTCTCCCCGGAGAACGATTTGGTGGGGGTGAGGGCGTAACCGGGTTTGATGTTGGAAACTGGTACACCCGATCGGATCCACCGGTCGATATGAATCCAGAGTTGATTGACGATATCAAGAGCTTTATCCCGTACTACCGCCACCCACAGCGACGGAGCGACTACTTCGAGCTCTCAGGCGGTGCCAACTTCGCATTTGTAGACGGGCATGTCGAGAAATACGATTACAAAGATCTCGTCAACACATCAACCGGCCGGAGCACCTATAAGGTACTTTGGTCCCTTGAGGATGAGCGTGTAGAAAATCGAGAACTAGGACCGGAGCCCTAAATCATGAGTTCAGTACGGCAGATCGCGAACGAGCTCGGTATTTCCGTTGCAACCGTGTCTCGCGCGATGAACCAGCGCAGCGGTGTCAGTGAAGAAACCCGACGCAAGGTTCTCGAGCTCGCGCAACGCCATCACTACAAGCCCTCCATGGGACGCAAGCCGACAAATGTCATTGGCCTCGTCTATCCCGAGGAACCCGTTAAGTCCGACCTGGGTGACTTTGAGGCGTCTCTGCTCTCCGGAATTCTCCGTGGTGTGTATGAAAAGAAGCACGACCTCGCATTCATCAGTGCCGCACGCGATAAGCACCCGGACGAGACCTACACCCAGTTCTTTCATCGCAAAGGTGTCAGCGCGATTATCATGAGATCGCTTGGCGATACTTCCCTCGTCGAGCAGATCACTGCTGAGCAGTTCCCGGTGCTCCTTGTTGCGGATCGTTCGGATGATCCAGCCGTCTCTTATATCGATTCGATCTCGCATGACACTTCCCGAAAGGCGATCGAGCATCTGCTGAGTCTGGGACACAAGCGGATTGGGCTCGCGATGCACAACATCGTTGACACGGACCATGAGGATCGTGAGGCCGGCTACCGTGATGCGCTTCGCACTGCAGGAATCGAGGTCGACGAATCATTGATCGTGAAGGCGGAGGCCAACACGGGGGGCGGCGAGATCATGCTCACCCGACTGCTCGAGTTGGAATCACCGCCCACGGCGATCTTCTTTACCAACCCCATGTCAACGATCGGTGCGCTCCACAAGTGTCTCCGCCTTGGCATCAAGGTGCCAAAGGACCTTTCGATTGTCGGATTCGATGATTCTGTGACTCGTCATCAGACCTTCCCGCGTTATACCGCGGTATGTCAGGATGCAATCGCGCTCGGTGTCGAAGCCGCCCGCTGGATCACCAATGCTGCCCAGAGCGATGAACCCCTCCCGATTTATCGTGAGGTTCGTCCGACGAACTTCGAGGTGCTTGAAACGACCTCCTACGCGTCGATAGCGCCGGTTCGTATCGGGGTTGACGGGGAACTCATCCGAACGGTGTGATGCATCGAATCACCAACACCATCCTCGCGCTCCGTGGGCTCTCTTCCGGGGTCTGGGTCATCGCGACGCTCTTTGTCATCAGCCTCATCCTCGTGCTCGTTCGCCAACCCGAGCAGGAGGGGGATCTGCAGTTTTGGGTGTTCTCACCAGAGCATGCAGAGATGTATGCACCACTTATCGAAGAGCATGATGCATCCCATGGTGTCAAGCTCGACATGACCGTGATGAGCATCGCGGCGATCCAAAGCCGCATGATGAGTGGGTTTTTCGGTGGGCTTCCTACCGCGGATCTGATCGAAGTGGAAAAAGCCGTCGCGCCACAGGCATTCATGGGGCCGGTGGATGCGATCGGATTCCATGACCTCACGGATCTGCTTCTCGAGGAGGGGCTTCTCACTCAGCTCAACGAGCCCTCATTAAGCCCCTGGAGTGTTGACGGTCGTGTGTTTGGTCTACCGCACGATGTACACCCGGTGATGTTGGCCTACCGCGCGGATATTACTGAGGCCGCGGGGATAGATCTGACGCTGGCGGAGACCTGGGAAGAGTATTTCCGAATGTTGCGCCCGTTAATGGAAGACAAGGACAACGATGCCAGGCCGGACCACACACCGCTCTCTTTCTGGTACACAAATCAGGACCTGATCGAAACACTGATGCTCCAGGGAGATGGGCAGCTGTTTACGCCCTCGGGGCAACCGGTCATTGCGAATGAACGGAACGCATTTCTCCTCGCCACAATCGTTTCCTGGTGTGTTGGTCCGGATCGAGTTGCGATCGACATCAATGAATGGAGCGCATCCGGACATCAGGAGAAGGTCGATGGGCTGGCGATTGGGTATATCGCACCCGACTGGATGTGCTCAATCTGGAAGATGCATGTTCCTGGTCTGGAGGGCAAGCTCAAGCTCATGCCTCTCCCCGCATTCGAACCCGGCGGGCGACGCACGAGCGTGCGTGGGGGGACAATGCTCGGGATCCCAAAGACTACTCAACAGTTTGATCGTGCATGGGACTATGCGAAACTGCTCTACACATCCCCTGAGGTTGCACGCCAGTTATACCGCGAGGTCGACATTATCTCGCCCGTGCGATCACTCTGGGACGACCCGGTCTATAACGAACCCGATCCATACTTTATGAATCAGCGCAAGGGGCGGATGTACATCGAACTCGCACCGGAGATCCCTTTGCGTCCATCATCTCCGTACAACAAGCAGGCCGCGATCGATGTGCGTGATGCGGCGCTGAATCTCGCGGAGTACGCGAATCGGAACAGCGTTTACAACGCAGAGGACCTGATCCCCGAAGCAATCCGCCTCCTCGACCGGGTGCAGGCACGGGTCGAGCAGCGGATGAGCCGCAATGCATTCGCTGCTGAAGATCTGGCCGCTGGCGATGGGGAGGCACAATGAGCACTGGGGGTGTTGATAGCAGGCGAGTCGTCTTTTCCTGGGTCATGCTCGCACCGTTTCTGGTGCTCTTTCTCGTCTTCGTCGTGTACCCATTGATACAGTCCGCGTTTCTCGCCGCGAACCAGACATTTGGGCCCGGCACCCGCACCTTTGTTGGCACCAAAAACTTCGAACTCCTCATTTCCGATCCGGTTTTCTGGAAGGCCATCCGCAACACATTTATTTACGCGTTGGGCTCGTTGTTTGTGCAACTCCCGATCGCGTTCCTTCTCGCGCTCGCACTAAACTCACCCAAACTCCGCGGCCGAGGAATCTATCGCTTGATCTTCTTCAGTCCCCAGCTCATGGGACTCGTCTTCGTCTCGATCCTTGGGGCTCTCGCGTTCGAGAAACGAGCGGGACTGATCAACCAAGCACTCGACGCGGCAGGAATCAATGACCTACTCGTATGGGTCACCGGTAATGACGCGTGGCTTGAACCTGATTGGCTTCAGCAGCATGTCATGGCAACCCTAATCCTGATTTCGCTGTGGTTGTATGTCGGTTTCAACATGATCTACTTTCTCGCGGCACTGCAGAGTGTTGATAAATCACTCTTGGAAGCCGCAGAGATCGATGGTGCCGGCCCATGGGGCAAGCTCCGTCATGTGATATTCCCAAGCGTTAAGCCCGTCGCTACATTTGTGATCCTGCTCTCGATGATCGGATCGCTCCAGTTGTTTGAGCTCCCATACATCCTGCTTGAAAGCAGCGGGGGGCCGGATAACAAGGGCTTGACGATCGTGATGTACCTCTACCAGAACGGATTTGATCTGGGAGATTTGGGATTTGCTTCAGCGATCGGGTGGGTACTCGCGTTGATCCTGATCGGTCTCGCGTTGGTACAGGTGAAGCTCACTCGTGCTCAAGAGGTGAACGCATGAGCGCAGGGCAACGAAAGATCAACAAGTGGATCCTTCACGCGATTCTTGTGCTCCTTGCGATCGTGACACTTGTGCCGTATGTCTGGTTGATCATCGCCTCGCTCAAGGGGCAGGACGATTTCTTCAGTGCGATCTTCCTGCCGCCTGGCGATGGTGCTTTCGGGATCGGTTGGGACAAGCTCTCGCTCGACAACTACCGGGCCCTCTTTGATCTGGGCTTCGAAGTGAATCTGATAAACTCGGTTTTCTACTCCGCAACCACAGCACTGTTCGCCACGCTCATCTGTGCCGCTACGGGCTTTGTGCTTGCGAAGCATCAGTTCCGAGGACGCAACCTGATTACGCTCGTCGTGCTTGGTGCGCTGATCGTTCCGCCGACTTTGCTTCTTGCGCCAGGCTACGAACTTCTTTATGACCTGAATCTGCTAGACACATCTTGGGGATTGCTGCTTCCGCTGATCGCGCCCGCATTCGGTGTGTTCCTTTTCAGGCAGGCTGTTATTCAGTCCGTGCCCGATGAACTCCTTGAAGCGGCACGAATAGATGGTTGCTCCGAGTGGTCAGTCTTCTTTATCGTGGTGCTGCCGCTCGTACGCCCCATGATCGGCGCTTTTATGCTGATCACATTTCTTGGAATGTGGAACAACTTCATCTCCCCACAGATTGTTCTTCAAACCGCTGACAAGCAACCCCTCTCAGTAGCAATCGCACAGCTGCGCGGCGTGTACAAAACGGACTATGGCCTGTTGACAGCTGCGACCGTTGTCTCGGTTCTGCCCGTAGCGGCTCTCTTCCTCTTCCTGCAGAAGCAGTTCATCTCCGGCCTCACCAGCGGGGCCGTGAAAGGCTGAACTCGCGCTGAATACAAAAGAACACTCGCCCGTTCTCAATGAACGGGCGAGTGTGATTAAGGAATGGTTGTCGGTGCGTTTTATCGCTTGCGACGAGTCGCGATCAGGCCACCAAGACCGAGCATGGCGAGTGAGCCGGGTGTCGGCACCGTGCCAAATACGATCGTGCCGAACGGATCAACATCGGTGATCCAGACATTCTCGCCTGATACCTGAATGCCCCATTGGACATGACGCGATGCGTCGTCGATGGTGTCGAGTGAGATGCTGAAGTTCCCGGCTGCGTCGACATCAGCGAACACATCTACCGAGGAGCTGAAGTCAGCGGCAAAGTCACGGATGAACACGCGAGCGTCGTGCGCATCGGTAAATGTATTGCTCAGGACAGTTCCCTCAAAGGTGACGGTTTGCCCAGCGAGGCCGCCATCCACCTGCTGGTAGAGGTTGGCTTCCATGAACTTGTTCCCTGGTGCGCCGGGGCCGCCGCCGCCCTGATACCAGAATGGGTCAGGGTCGCCCACAGTGTTTGGCCCCATGGTAAGGGTGCTGGCACCATCATCAAAGGATGCGGTGAGGTCCGCGATACCCCACCCTGAGCCGAAGACAAAGCCTCCGCCGTTCTCAGGAAGTTCGAACACATTCATGAACGCAAGCCATGGTGCGTCAGATTGGTCGATTCCCACATTCACCGTGCCTGCCAGTGCCGTCGTGCCAATGAAGGCGGTTGCCGCGATGGCTGTTTTCACAGAGTTCATCTCATTCTCCTCGTATGTGTTGGATCAAAGTCCCACGAAGTCCGGCTGTATGCGTTGCCAGTACCGGATGCGTAACTGTTACAGTATGATGGAATCCATGTGCCCGATCAAGGGAAAAGGACCGGAATCCTGCATCCTTTTTGGGGTGGACAACCCCATGCGGGTACGCATGGAGAGCCATTGAGACATTCTTCCAGGTGCCGATAATCAAATTTTGGCGAGTTTTAGGGGGTGTCACACCAAGATCATGGGGATGCTCTGGGAATATGCCCCTGAGAGGGTATGATTGGCCTCTGATTGAAACTGTTTATCTGATGGAGCGAGTTCGTGAACGCATTTCCGAAGAAGTTCACTTGGGGTGTTGCCTCCGCAGCCTACCAAGTAGAAGGTGGCGCAAGCGTCGATGGGCGCGGTCCGAGCGTATGGGACGATTTTTCCGCGACCCCCGGGAAGGTGTTTGATGGGCATACCGGTGAAATCGCATGCGACTCGTACCATCGTGCTTCAGAAGATGCCAATCTGATTGGGGATCTGGGTGTCACTGGGTACCGGTTCTCGATTTCTTGGTCCCGGCTCTTTCCAGAAGGTATCGGCGAGCGAAACGAGGCGGGTTTCAGTTATTACGACCAGTTGATCGATGCCCTGCTTGAGCGTGGCGTTCAGCCGTGGATCACGCTTTACCATTGGGATCTGCCCAGCGCGTTGCATAAGCAGGGGGGCTGGCTTGATCCCCGCAGCCCGGAGTGGTTTGAGAACTATACGAAGGCGGTCGTCGATCGCTTCTCTGATCGAGTGTCGCACTGGTTTACGCTCAACGAGCCAGCGATTTTTCTTGGGCTCGGCTACAACGAGGGAACCCATGCCCCAGGACTGAAGCTGCCACGCAAGGATGTATTGCTCGCGACTCATCACGCCCTTCTCGCGCACGGGCGAGCGGTGCAGGTTATCCGTGCGAACGCGAAACAAGCTCCAGTTATTGGGTTTGCGCCTGTGGGGAATCTCCATACGCCTGCAACTGAATCAGAAGCAGATATCGAAGCAGCTCGAAAAGCGACTTTCACTGTTCCAGACGAGGGCTGGACCTACAACTACAGCTGGTACTGCGATCCAGTCATGCTCGGTCACTATCCTGAGCAAGGGCTCAAGTTCTTCGGGAAGGATGCTCCCGCATTCACGGATGCGGATCTGGAAACAATGCACCAGCCCCTCGATATGTTCGGGGTGAATATCTACTCCGCTGGCGTTGTTCGTGCGGGAGATCAGGGCGAACCAGTCGAAGTCCCAAGCGTTCGTGGATATCCGACAACGATGTTCCGCTGGACCATCAACCCGGAATCGCTCTACTGGGGGCCCAAGTTTCTCTCTGAGCGGTACAAGCTTCCAGTGGTGATCACCGAGAATGGGCTCGCATCAATGGACTGGGTCCACGCGGACGGAAAGGTCCACGATGCGGGTCGAGTCGACTACCTGACTCGATATTTGTGTCAACTCAGGCGTGCATGCGCCGATGGCGTCGATGTGCGTGGTTACTTCCAGTGGTCGATCATGGACAACTTTGAGTGGGCCGAAGGTTACGCGCTCAGATTCGGACTTGTTTATCTGGATTACGAGACCCTCGAGCGTATTCCGAAAGACTCGTATCATTGGTATGCGTCGCTGATTGCATCCAATGGAGAGAATCTTCCGAAGTCCTTGCAGCCACTGCGTTAAGGCACTCTGAAGCTGAGTAAGTGAGATTTTCTTTCAGATTTTCCGCGATTCAGTCTTGGAGAATCTTTTCTTTCGTGTACATTGATGTAACTGTTACGTCACCGGGCTCATTGGCCCGTCCTGAGATATAGAGGAGAGAACCATGCGTATGAAGTGTTTGATCGTCAGTGCCCTGGCTTGCGTCTGCAGCTCGGTCCAAGCTCAAAATCTGCTCGACAACGGCAGCTTTGAAACACCCGGACCGGGATTCATTGAGTTCGCCAGTTGGATGAACTTTGGCAATATCTTCGCCGCGGATAGCGGTGAGGTTGTTGCCATTGATGGAGTTGTGTCAGCGAAGATGTTTGGTGCAAGCAATGGTGCTCAGAGCGACCAGGTGCTTACACAGAATGTGCCCGCAACCGAGGGTGAGCTATACACACTGACGACATACTGTCAGAATCTGTCTTCTGATGCCTTGGGTGATGAGAATATCATCCTCGCTCAAATGGTCTTCCGCGACGCCGGGGGCAGCGCCCTTGAGACGGTCGAAGTGGATGCGATCGATGTCGCAACCGATCCGCTCGATACATGGGTCATGAAGGAACTCAGTGCTGTCGCACCCGTCGGGACAACCAATGTAGATGTCTTCCTGCTGCACATCCAGCTTGGTACGGACGCTGGCTTCCCCACTCAGGGTGGTGGCGCATCATTCTGGGACAACATTTCCCTCACGGCCGGCGATGCTCCCTGCAGCAATCCTGCAGATCTGAACGGCGACGGGGAACTCAACTTCTTCGATGTCTCCGCATTCCTGACTGCTTACAACCAGGGCTGCTAAACCAAGTTCATGCAAGAACCTTACGGTTCTGTTCCTCAGCACACGCCACCCCAGGCGTGTGCTCTTTTTTTGAACCATGACGCTGTTCGATAAGGCATTCCATGATCTGGATCGCGTTCAGTGCTGCCCCTTTTCTGATCTGGTCGCAACAGATCCAGAGTGTGACTCGTCGGGATTGGGAATCCGGATCAATACGGATGCGCCCGACGATCACATCGTCTCCGCCGGCGGCATCATGAGGTGTGAGTGGATCTCCAGGTTCAAGGACCCTGATCGAATGAGTACGAAGTGCTTCGCCGATCGAGGTCAGGCATGCCGGGTGCTCAAGATCCACAGTGACCGACTGTGCGTGGGCTCGCTCAACAGGCACGCGAACACAGGTGGGAAGGATCGAGAGATCGGGAAGCCCCCATATCTTTCGGGTTTCACTGATCATTTTCAGCTCTTCGCCATTGAAGCCTGTCTCGGGATCGATCGCTGATTCGTGTTCAAAGACATTGAATGCGCAGGATACAGGAAATACTGAACTCTTCGCGGGTTGCTCGTTTAAGTACGCCCGCGTGAGCCTGTGTAGTTCTTCTATCCCTGTCCGGCCAGCACCTGAGACAGCCTGATAGGTTGTCGTGGATACGCGTTGGATGCCATAGGTTCGGCGAATGGGGTCGAGCGCTCTGAGCATCATGATCGTGGAGCAGTTTGGGTTTGCGACGAGTCGTGTGTGGGGGGTGAGAAGATCTGCGTTGATCTCAGGAATAACAAGAGGCACATCTGGGTCTGCGCGAAAAGCGGATGAGTTATCGATGATGGTCGTCGAATCCCCGTGGAGTGAGTTTGCGACCTCGCGTGCTGCTTGGGCATCGGCGCAACACAGTATGTAATCGAGTTCGTGGTTGGCGATCGAGTTCATCGGCTGGATCGTGAGTGAATCGGAACCGTACAGGACATGCGTGCCTTCGGAGCGTGCAGAGCCGAAACAAACGATCGAATCAGCAGCGAACTCTCGCTGGGAAAGGGTGGATCGCGCCTCGGTTCCAACGGCTCCACGAGCACCCACGATTCCGATGCGTGGTGTATTACTGGGCATGACAGAGTTCCTTTGCAGCTTCGAGACACTTCTGGCGTGAAATTTCGAGCAGGTCCGCGAGTACAGACTCGCTCGTAGGCCAGCGCCCGGCACCCTTGCCTCGCACGCTCGTTGTCGAGCCATCCGGATGGTGCAGTATTGCGATGTTCCACTCGTTCTTTGTCTGTGCAAATCGTGATGATTGGTCCACCGGCTCGACAACAACTCGAGCGTTGTGTGAATCAATGAACGCGATATGGCGGGCCGGGTATGCTGATCTGGTATTCGATGCCCAGTTCACGATCGAGCTTCGATGTGTTGCGTCATCATGGATAGACCATCCTGCTTTGTGGGCGATTACAAAGAGCTTGTCGAGGGCGTCCCGACCATCAAGATCGCGCGATGGGTCGGCTTCGGCGAACCCATTCAGCTTGGCGCTATTGATTGCTCCATCGAGTGGATGACCATTTTCGAGTTGATCAAGCACATAGTTGCCGGTGCCGTTGAGGATTCCTTCGACCGCGGTCACTGGGGCCGTTCGCAA
This sequence comes from Phycisphaerales bacterium UBA1910, assembly GCA_002337545.1. Taxonomy (GTDB): domain Bacteria; phylum Planctomycetota; class Phycisphaerae; order Phycisphaerales; family UBA1924; genus UBA1924. The sequence continues at coordinate 47,549 of DDGE01000060.1, forward strand.
AGCCTCAAGCACTGGGGTTGCTCCGCCGACGCTTGCTGAAGCTCGTATCGATGTGTTATGGAGTTTCGCGAGACGCTCCAACTCATGGTGATCTTGTGCAAGGAGTGCTTTGTTTGCGCTCACAAGGTGGGAACCGTTCTTGATCGCATTGAGCGATACATCCTTTGCAATATCAGTGCCGCCGATCAGCTCAATAACGACATCAGCTCCAAACGATGCGATCTGAATCGCATCGTCAACTACGATGAATGGGCGGTCCAGATCTTTGTCGGTGAGGTGCTTGCGTGCTGCGCCGATGATCCTGAAATGATCAGGCAGTTGACACAGCAGATCCGCGACACCCTCGCCGACCGCGCCGAGGCCGCAGAGTGCGACGGTCATAGGGGGCGGTATATCTGGGTTGCTGTCGCATTGGGTTGGGCCAGGTCCAATGGTGGTCGGGCGTGTCGCATTGAATCGCCCGAGTTCAAACTCAAGGCTTAATCTCTCCGCATATCGAACGGCCTTGTGCTGAATGATCGAGCCGTCGGTTTCTAGAGCGACTTCGTAAGAGGCATACGCATAACGCGGGGGCAGGATATCGCATGATGCCGGATCGGACGCGTAGAGCGCATCGACATCCTTGATCAGGCGGCACCTCGTTGCTCCGGTCTCTCCCTTGATGAATACGGCTGTCAGGTCGGAACCGCCACGACCGAGAGTGACGGTTTCGCCAGCTTGATTGATCGCGACGAACCCGGGGATGACAACCAGACCGTTGGAAGCCAGTGCCTTCTCTAGCGTGTTTCTGTCGAGACTGATTGGTACCGCATCGAGTGGGTCACCTGTCGCGATGAGTGACAAGGATTCGGGCATGAGAACCTGCGCAGGGATTCCTGCTCGATCGAGGTGCACGCCGAGAAG
>DDGE01000060.1:48652-58450 GCA_002337545.1 Phycisphaerales bacterium UBA1910
GGTGGAGTCTATTGCAGCGTGCAATCAGCTCTTCAGTTCTTCCGGCGAGTGCTGAAACAACGGCGATGACTTGCCATCCGTCACGCCTCCAGCGGTAGATCTCATGCACAGCTATGCGGAGTTTATCTTCATCGAGCAGCACCGACCCCCCAAACTTGAGGACGATGCGCTTTGTGTTCTGATCAGGCATGGACTGCTTCCTCTGTCTGGGGACACGGCGATTGAGAAGCCAGCGCAAGCGCATGTTCAATGTCGTTGAGAAGCTCATGCGTCGGTTCCAGTCCCACTGACAGGCGGAGCAGGCCGTCCGTGATCCCCGCGCTCTCCCGCTGGGCGGGTGGGACATCGGCATGTGTCATGGATGCGGGGTGCGTGATGAGTGTCTCGACCGAACCGACATGCTCGACAAGTGTGCAAAGCCGCAACGACTCAACGAATGTGCAGGCGGCCTCGTATCCTCCCTCGATCTCGAAGGAGACCACCGCGCCATGTCCGTCCAGGTGCTGACGATTCGCGATCGCCGCGGCGTTTCCCTCTGCGAGTGAGGGATGGAATACGCGCGAAATGCCTGAGATTTCTGAGAGTCGTTGAGCGATTTGTTCGGCGCTCGCTGATTGTGCACGGATGCGTAGCGGGAGCGTCTTCACCCCGTTGGTCGTGAGCCAGCCGTTGAATGGAGACTGTATTGCGCCCGTACACTTGCGAATGAAGCGGACTCGTTCGAGGAGCTGCGTGTGCTTTGAAACGAGAGAGCCGCCGAGCGCAACGGAATGGCCGTCGATAAACTTTGTTGTTGAATACACGGAGATATCCGCGCCATGATCGAGAGGGCGTTGCAGTATGGGGGTAAGGAATGTGTTGTCTACCGCGAGTATCACCCCATGATCGCTTGCGATTCTCGCGCATGCTTGGATATCAGTGAGCGCGAGCGTTGGGTTCGCGGGGGTCTCGATGAAGAGCAGTTCGGTGTTGGGGCGGATTGAGCTCCGGATTTCCTCGAGGTTTGTTGAATCGACAAATGTAGTCGAAATGTCCAGGTCAGAGAGGAGTTGTTGAAGGAGTCGCGTTGTGCCACCGTACACGCCCCTCCCGCAAACGACATGATCTCCAGCTCGAAGAATGCTGAGGAACAGGGCGGTTTCTGCAGCGAGCCCCGTACCGAAGCAGACCGCCGGCGGGGCGTCCTCAAGTGCACCAAGCGTTTGTTCAAGTGTTGTCACGCTCGGGTTCGAGACGCGTGAATACTGGTGCTGTGGGTCCGATCCCACTCCAGTACGCTGAAATGTCGTGGACTGAGCGATTGGTGGAACGAGCGGCGAACCGTCTACGCTCGCGTTCCCTCGATTCAAGCAGATCGAGTCCGCAGAGAGCCGTGCGACTGAAACATTTTCTGTGAGTGATCCCATGCTGTGAACTCCTTCACAGCATCGAGAGCTTCCAGTGTTGGCATGGTGTGCAGCGGCCATCGCTGCGAGTTTTGGCAATCCCGAGTGATCGGGTGCCCACATCGTTCCCCATGCCGGGGCTGGTCTCGGCACCGTGGCTTGTGCAGCTCGGTTGCCGCCCGGGACCTTTTGAGACATCCCGGGACTCTTGATGCAAGTGCCCAGAGCTTACAACAGCGAGCGTGATTGTCAAGCCGAAACGGTCTCATTTTCTTGTGCGTGAGATTATTGGGAAGCAATAATGGAGTAAATGATTGCATTTGAAATGTTTGCGGCAGGATGCAATCAGATGTGATGCAGGTTCTCTTTGAAATGATGCTGAGGTCATTGAAGAGTTGAGTCGGGATTGGGGTTCACTCCAATATTTGCCGTACGAAACAGGCCCAAGGGTGTGCCAGCCCTTGGGTTCGATGGTATGAATAATATGGGTTTGATTAAGTCTGCGGGCTGCGGCCAGGCCGTGGGGAGTATTCAAGATATGTCCCCGTCGCGCGCCAGATAGTCTCGAGTTGATCGATGTGCTGCTCGGCTTCGCTCCCGAGCTCGTGGGCGATCTGAGCGACGATCAACTCACTCATGAGCACTGAACTGACTGAGCTGTCGAACGGGCCAACAGCTGGGATCCTGAGCTCGACCCAGTTCTTGGTCAGGGATGCGAGCGGCGAGAGTGGTCCATCTGTGACCGCGATGAGGGGAACTCCGAGCTCAGACATGGTTCGAGCCGAGGTGATGGAGTTGTGCCGATAACGAGCGAAGTCATACACGACGACGATGTCGGATTTGTTGGCACTGCTCAGGTCGCGTCCTGTTGAGTGCTCGCCAACAAGGTGTACCCCCGAACGCAGCATCGACATGCCGCTCTGCAAGACCAGAGCGCCCGCTTTGGAAGTTTCCCCAGTCAGGATCCAGACCTGTCCTGCTTTTGCGATAGATTGGGCGATACGACGAAATCGATGCGTATCCGCGAACTCAAAGAGGGTATCCAGGGCGTTGAACACACCTGCACGCACTGGTGCCAAGGAACTCTCGCGATGTCGGATCCGATGGCTGGGATTGTTGAGTTGGTTCGATAACCCATCTCGGATCGTTCTTTGGAGCTCGCTGTACCCATCGAACCCGAGTTTGTTCGCGAATCGGACGATAGAGGGTTTACTCGTTTCCGCACGCTCCGCCAGGTCCGAAACCGTGCCAAACGCGAGCAGGGTCGGGTCGGCAAGCACGATCTCTGCGATTCGACGCTCTGTCGGCGTCAGTTTATCGTTGACTTTCGCGATGAATTCCTGGATCGGCATGTTGCCCTTCCCCTGAACCGTGTGTTACACTTGCTTGCTGCGAGTGTACACTCGGTTACAGAGTTCGCCAATCCCATTTGTCCTATTTGTGCAGGAGCAACCCGCATGTCTGACGCATACACCCCAACCGCGAAAGAGCAGGCTTTCCTTGAGAAGGTTGAGAGCCCCTCGTACCAGCGCGAGATCATCAACGGGATCGCACCGTTTCTCAATGGTAAAGCACCCGAAGAACTCCAAGGGTTCTACGGCGAGCAGGAGCTCGTCCAGCTCGGTGGGTTGAAGGGCAGCGAACGGGATGTGGAGAAACGCATGCCCGTTAAGGTCACTCGCCATTACGCGGATCTCGCCCGACAGAGCATGCCCATGCAGCGCTTGGTGAAAGCGAGCCCCGACGAGACTCAGGATCTTGCGGGGTCAGAGGATCCCGGGAATCAGATGGATTACTCACCCGTCGAGGGGTTGCTCCACAAGTATGAGATGGGGTTGATGTATGTGGTCTCGACTTGCTCGGCGCATTGCCGGTTCTGTTATCGCGAAGAACTGATCGCGCGAAAAGAGATCAAGAGAAAAGATGGTACCGTCGCGAAGAAGGGGCTCGCGAAGATCCCCGAGATCACCGCGTACATCCGCGAGTTCAACGCGAAGGTCGAGGAGAATGGCGGCACGCACCCAGAGTCCGGACGACAGAAACTCCGTGAAATCCTGCTTTCGGGTGGCGACCCTATGGTCCTCAATAACGCGAAGCTCGCGGCATGGCTCGCGGCACTGGCGGAATCGGGTATTGAATCGATCCGAATCGGTACCAAGGAGATGGCGTTCTATCCCAAGCGATTCGACGAGACTTTCCTTTCGATGCTCGATCAGTTCCATGATGCCTACCCTGAGGTCGGCGTTCATTTCATGGTTCATTTCGAGCACCCCGATGAGTTCCTCGCGAAGGACGAAGATGGGAACTACATCCGGAACAAGCACGGCGTATGCAAGTGGGTCGATGATACAGAAATGGCGATGATCGGCCTGCTCTCGCGGAGCTGGATCACTGTTGAAAACCAGACCCCGATCATTAAGGACATCAATGATGATCCCGATGCACTCCGTCTTATGCAGCGTGAGATGAAGCGTGTGGGCGCTGAGAACCATTACTTCTTCTGCGGTCGAGACATTGTCGCCTATCGTGCGTTCAACATCCCCATCGAAAAGGCGTGGGAGATCCACAATGAGTCGCAGAAGGAGCTCTCGGGCGTCGAGGCACACGCTCGCCTTTCAATCACGCACTACAAGGGTAAGACAGAAGTTGTCGCAGTCACCAATGAGCCCATCGCGGGGCTCCCCGGCAGTGAGAACGGAGTTGTGATCTTCAAGCTACTACGCAACGCGGGTACTGCGCCCGACCGGTTCAAAGTCTGTATTGTCGGGCGCAATCCGGAAGCGGTCTGGTTTGATGATTACGAGGATCGTGTTCTCTTTGATGAGGCGGGGCTCTTTGACTACGCCCGTGTGAAGGATGCGAAGACTCTCGCAGCAAACTGAGTAACGACATGATAAGCAAACAAGTGTCTTCACCGGCCGAGGCGCTCGCGGATGTCTTCGACGGCGCCGTCGTTATGGTCAGCGGGTTTGGCGAGGCCGGGAGTCCCATCGAACTCATCCATGCGCTCATCGATCAAGGGGCGAAGGACCTGACCGTTGTCAGCAATAACTGCGGCAGCGGGGAGGTTGGGCTTGCGGCTTTACTCAAAGCAGGCCGGGTCCGCAAAGTCGTTTGCTCGTTCCCACGAACGGCGAACTCGACCGTTTTTCCTGATCTGTACCACTCGGGAAAGATTGAACTCGAGCTCGTTCCTCAGGGGACACTCGCGGAGCGCATCCGTGCTGGCGGCGCAGGGATCCCCGCGTTCTTTACTCCCGCTGCCGTAGGAACCCCGCTTGCGGAGGGGAAGGAGTCCCGGGAGTTTGATGGCAAGACCTATCTCATGGAGCGTGGGCTCAAGGCCGACTTCGCACTCATCAAAGGGAAAACCGCGGATACGCACGGGAATGTGATCTTCAACAAAACCGCACGCAACTTCGGCCCCATCATGGCCATGGGCTCGAACACCGCAATCGTCCAAGTTGAAGATGTGGTCGAGCCCGGACAGATCGACCCGGAGATCGTCGTGTCGCCAGGTATTTTCGTGGATCGTGTGGTTCAAGTCGCGCAGCCAGCACACGAATCAGAACTCGTCGCAGCAGGAGTGTCGTACCCATGACACAGCAAGTCGAACAGGTCGGACGCACACGCGAAGAGATGGCCCAGCGCCTCGCTCAGGACATTCCCAATGGATCCTATGTCAATCTCGGTATTGGCATCCCTGAACTCGTTGCTCGGTTTGTGCCCGAGGGACGCACCCTGATCTACCACACAGAGAACGGGCTGCTCGGAATGGGACCATCCCCAGTGGAAGGGGAGGGCGATCCCGAACTGATCAACGCTGGCAAGCGTCGTGTGACGGCCAATCCCGGAGCGGCGTTCTTCCATCACGCGGATAGCTTCTCGATGATTCGGGGCGGGCATATCGATCTATGCGTGCTCGGGGCGATGCAGGTCTCTCAGAACGGGGATCTGGCGAACTGGTCTACCGGTGCGCCCGACGCGATTCCCGCGGTGGGCGGTGCTATGGATCTGTGCGCCGGCGTCAAGTCCGTTTATGTCATCACCCAACATACGACCAAGCACGGCGAACCAAAGCTCGTCGAGAAGTGCACCTATCCGCTGACTGGTGTCGGCGTTATTACGCGTGTGTATACCGATCTCGCCGTCATCGATGTGACCCCCGAAGGTTTCAAGCTTATCGAGCTGAGCCCGGGGGTGGACTTTGACTATGTGCAGCAGCGCACCGGTGCGCAGCTCATCCTCAGCGACGCATAACGGAACGAATCAGATGAGCACGGATACCAATACATCGCGCAGTGCCGAACTCTACGAGCGTGCACTTAAGGTCCTCCCCGGAGGCGTGAGCCGTAACACGGTCCTCCGTGATCCCTGTCCGGCATATGCGAGCCACGGCGAGGGTTGCCGACTCGTCGATATCGACGGCGTCTCGCGGATTGACTTCGCGAACAATATGTGTGCATTGATCCACGGCCATGCCGACCCCGACATCGTGGACGCGGTCACCGAGCAACTCAAGCGAGGGAGCGCGTTCACCATGGCCACCGAGGTCGAGGTGCAATACGCCGAGCACCTGTGTTCGCGAAATCCCGGGTTTGAGCGGATCCGGTTTGTGAACTCAGGCACCGAAGCGATCATGGTTTGCCTCAAGGCTTCGCGTGCGTTCACAGGACGCGCAAAGATCGCAAAGGCCGAGGGTTCGTATCACGGCGGTTACGACTATGCCGAAGTCAGCCAAGCACCAAGCCCGGATACCTGGGGAGACATTGATCGTCCGAAGAGTGTCCCTCTCGCATATGGGACACCTCAGTCTGCGCTCGACGATGTGCTCATCCTGCCATATAACGATATCGATCGGTCGATCGCAATCCTCGATGCTCACAAAGATGAACTCGCGTGCGTCTTGCTTGATCTCATGCCGCACCGGGTTGGGTTGAATCCTGCGAACCCAGAGTTTGTTCACGCGATCCGCGAATGGACGACGAAGAATGGATCATTGCTCGTGCTCGACGAGGTGATAACCTTCCGCAGCACCTACTCCGGGTTGCAATCGAAATACGGTATCACTTCTGATCTTACCGCGATGGGCAAAATGATCGGCGGCGGTTTCCCTATCGGAGCGGTCGCTGGACGCACAGATGTGATGGAGGTTCTCAACCCCCGCGCTAAGAGAGTACTCTTCCCGCACTCTGGTACATTCTCCGCGAATCCGATTACCCTCACTGCTGGGCTTGTCGCGATGGAGAAGTTCAATGCATCCGAAGTGGACCGGCTCAATGGGCTCGCGAGACGAGCGATGGATGGAATCACAGAGGCAATCCAAGACACCGGGACCTGCGCGTGCGTCACCGGTGACGGTTCGATGTTCCGTCTGCATATGAAGTCGAGCCCACCACACAACTTCCGTGAGGCCTATATGACCCCGGAGGAGAACGCGAAAATCAAGTTCATGCTTGATTACCTGTTCGATGCGGGATTCGTGATGATCAATACCTGCACCGCGACGATTTCAACGCCGATGACTGAGATCGAGATCGATGCCTTGGTGGGTGCGATGAGGGACGGGTTCGTGAAACTCAACGCGATGAAGTGATCACGCTCGCTCGAATACCGTCGCGAGCCCTTGACCAACACCGACGCACAATGAGGCGATGCCTCGTCGCGCATCCGTTCGGATCATTTCATGGATGAGCGTGGTTGCAATGCGTGCGCCCGAACAGCCCAGCGGGTGCCCGATCGCGATTGCGCCCCCGTTGACATTGAGTTTTTCGTCGGGGATGCGGAGTTCACGCGCACACGCGAGCGACTGGGCTGCGAATGCTTCGTTGAGTTCGATCAGATCGATATTGTCTAGGGTCAGGTCCGCACGATTCAGCGCCTTCCGGATCGCGGGGACGGGGCCCACGCCCATCACGGACGGGTCAACGCCTGCGGCGGCGCTGTGGCCTACATACGCAACTGGCGTGAGCCCAAGCGATTTCGCCTTTTCTGCTTCCATTATGAGAAGTGCCGCCGCGCCGTCATTCACTCCTGAAGAGTTGCCTGCGGTGACAGTCCCCTTGTCGTCCTTCGCAAAGACAGGCTTAAGCGTTGCGAGTTTTTCGATCGTTATGTCAGGGCGGGGGTGTTCGTCAGTCGTGAAACGGATTGGGTCGCTTTTTCGCTGCGGGATTTCAACCGGTATCAGTTCATTGTCGAATCGACCTTCATTGTGTGCATGCGACCATTTCTGCTGACTCCAATGCGCAAACGCGTCCTGGTCTTCGCGAGAGATCTTGTGCTCTCTCGCAACATTCTCCGCCGTTTCTCCCATCGCGTATGGGTGATGCAGCTCAGAGAGTTTGGGATTGATGAACCTCCACCCGATGGATGTGTCATAGATCTGTTGTTTGCGATCGAACGCAGACTCGGCCTTGCCCATGACGAGCGGTGCCCGGCTCATTGATTCGACGCCGCCGGCGATGAATACATCGCCATGATCAGCCTCGATCATGCGTGCCGCGATGTTGATCGCCTCGAGTCCTGAGGCGCACAACCGATTCACGGTTGACCCGGGCACACTCGAGGGTAATCCTGCGAGCAGTGCCGACATCCTCGCTACATTCCTATTGTCCTCGCCTGCCTGGTTCGTAGCGCCTAAGTAGACATCGTCAATCAGTTCCGGATCGACCCCAGATCGCTCCACAATCGATCGGATGACAAGGGCGGCCAGGTCGTCCGGACGGATTGAACTCAGTGACCCGCCATAGCGTCCGATGGGGGTACGCAGGGCACAGATGACAGCGGCTTTTCGTTGCATAGCCCTGATTGTAGGTGCGTGTGGTTTCACTGTCCCTTGTCGTCGGGTGGATTCAGACCGGCCGGTGACGCTTGATGATCATGCCATGCTCGCGGCTGGTTTTCGTTCGACATACAGCCGCTGATGGTTGCTCTTCATAGGGGAAAGACGCCCTGTAGCGATACAGAAGAACCACTGCGTCCACGCACGATGACCGTCGCCGGGTGGCCACGAATAGTCCGAACGCCCTGCTTTGTCATCCCAGCCGGTGTCGCTGATCGAGAGGACTGCATGCCTGCGTTCGGGCGGCTTCATCGTAGACTCGCCAGCGTGCAGTTGTCGGAAGTACGATGGCCAATCGTGCTCGAGTTTGTGGGTTGCTCCAATACTTGGATCGTACTGCGGGTGCACCATAATCATGTGCTGATAGGCGCAGAGACTGTCCAACTCATCGAACCCCGTGTACTGAGCTTGCAGACCCGCGGCCAGCGACGAGAAGAACCGGTCACGCTGCATGCTCACCATCGCGAACAACCAGCGGTGGGGCTCCACAAGCCAGCGACCATCATCGCGTCCGGGCATCGGCAGCAGCGCCAGCGAAGTCTCGTCCTCGATGAACCGCTGATAGCACGAGGTCAGCGAAGCCCGCAGCGCTTTGCACTGGGGATCGTGCTCAAACAGCTCATCGAGCAGCCAGTCATAGAACGCCTTGTATTCGATATCTCGCGTGGTTTGGAGGTAGCGGGCGATCGACTGGGTCACGCCCGGGTTGTGCAGCCCGCGAATGATCGCCGCGTCGACGCTCATCTTCACCCAGTCATTGCGATCAAACGAGCTGGTCTCGACGATGATCTCGCCGCGGGCGTAGGTCATGGGGTCGATCGGCGTGTTCTCCTGCACCCCGTTCCCGTCGTAGATGTAGCGGTCGATGGTTCTCAGCCCCCATGTGTCTCGGTACTCGGGCTGGGCCGCGGGCGCGTTGGGCAGCAGGTGGTAGTTGGTGATGACATACCCATCGTGGATGCCCCAGCGCATCAGGTCGGTGAAGGTCCGCCGCCAGAGCTCGGGCGTGTCGAGGGGAAGCCCGAGGATGAGCTGCACGCTGATCGGGATCCCGTCGTCCTGCAGCGCCCGCACGACCTTGATCTGTTTCTCGACCGAGATGTTCTTGCGATCGGTCGCCTCAAGCACCCGCTCGTCGCTGTGCTGGATCGACAGGGTGTGCGCCGTATCAAGCCCTGCACGCACGACCTTGCGGGTGATCTCGACGGTTCGGTCGGGCACATTCTTCGCGTTGCTGTAGACGAAGTACTGCGGGTAGCCGTGCGTTTGCTTGGATTCGACGATGCGATCGGTCAGCTCAACATCGCTCTTGAACATCCCGAAGTTGCTGTCGACCGAGAAGAGCGAGACGACCTTGTTCTGTCCGAACCACTCGATCTCCTGATCGAGCCGATCCATGTCGAACCGACGCACTTTCGACATGGTGTTCGAGCCCCAGTCACAGTACGAGCACTTGAACGGGCATCCCCGGCTCGTTTCCCACGCGACACACACACCGCCCTTGTGCTCAGCGAAGAACCGCTCGTAGTAGTTCCGCTGGGTGAGGTACGCGCTGGTGTCGTACCGGTC
>DDGE01000060.1:58633-61385 GCA_002337545.1 Phycisphaerales bacterium UBA1910
ACGCGTTGGAGGATCTGGGTGAAGGGCACCTCGCCGTCCTTGACGACCACCGCATCGATCGCAGGGTGCTTGTCGAAGAACGCCGGGTCGCGGTACTCGGGGTGTGGCCCGCCCGCGACGATCAGGCAGTCGGGGTGCATCTCCCGCAGCAGCTCTGCGATCCGCAGTTGCAATCGCCAGTTCCAGGTGTAACAGCTGAGCCCGACCACATCGAGCGGCTGATCGCGGTACGGCTCAACCAGTTCGATCGGATCACTCATCTCGTAGATCGGATCGTGCCAACGCACCATCTCGGCGTGCTGGGCGTGCTGCTCCCAGTAGGTCTTGAGCACACCCCACATCACGGGGAGGTACGGCAAGCCGTAGGTCATAAGCTGCGGCTCACAGATCAGCACCTCGATCGGCGACGACTGAGCACCCCATCGAGCCCGAGTTGGTGCAGCGGGGGAGGTGACTGGGTTGGTGGTTCAGCATCACGCATCATCGGGCATCAAGAACCTTCCGTGCCGCCTGGGCCAGGCGCACACCCTTGCTGTCTGATTCCCAAGGCCCGGTGAGCATCTCCAGCAGCACGGGCAGGGCGTCGTGGGGCGTATCGGGTATCCGGATCGCCCCGATGTTGCGATCGTGCGGGTGTTCGCCCATCAGTTGCAGCTTTTCGAAGGGCCACCCCCTGAACAGACGCCCGGCACCAGAGTGCCGCCCGTCATCATCGTGCTCGCCGTTGTCGATGTGCTCCAGCTCGATGTCGTGCAGCAGCACCCACGCGTTGGGCTTGAGAGCATAGAGCAGGGAGATGAGATCGACCACAGGTGCGGGGTTGGCGTGCTCGCCATCGATCATGAGCAGGTCGACCTCCCCGTGCCTGAAGACCGACGCCGCATCGGCTGCATCGGTATAAGAATAGGTACGGGCCCGATCGATCAGGTCCGGAGCCATCTCCCCGATCGCCGCCGCCAGCGGGCGCGACGGATCGAAGTAGCAGCGGGTGGCGATGTCAAAGCTCAGCAGCACTGCATCGTCCTCACAGAACCGATCGATTGCGTGGAGCATCATGGCGCTCGAGACACCCGAGGCCGTTCCGATCTCAACGGTGCGCTCCGGGCGGACTGCTTCGATGAAATCCCAGACGAACGCGCACTCGTGCACACGGATATAGTCGCGGCACCATGCGGGGGGCTTGAAGAACGCCTGCATCTCGGGAAACCACGGCCGCGTCGGGCAAAGCCCAAGGGCCACACGGTGGGGCTGCTCGGGTTCGATCTTCGGGAAAATCAGCGAGCGGTCATGGATCCCGTCACGCTGCGACTTGGGCACGGCTTCGACGACATACCGCCAGCGTGTCTGCATCAGCTTGGCCGCGTCCTCGTGTGTGTACACCCGCGCGATGCTGATGTTGTCCTGTCCACTGTACCGAAACGCCAGTTTCGACCGCATCACGCCCTCATACGAATCGGACGAGGGGATGATGAGGACCCGCTCGTCGGCACTGGGCACGAACGCATCGGTCGGGCAGACCGGGATGCCGAGCAACGCATCAACGCTTGGTTCATCATCAAGGATCAGATCGATGCGGGGCGCGATGTCGCTGGCACGGTGTTGAAGCAGCCAATGGGTGTGCTGCCCAGCGCCGTAGAGAACCACGCGGTCGGCCTGCCCCGCAGCGAGGCGTTCGTCAACGCCGTCCCAGATCGTCATGCGGGTTGATTCGGGGCAGTAACTCACCCGTTGCCCGGGGCGGGGACGGTCGACCCGAGAGCCCCGCACGATCGATTCGGCGATGAGTGCTCTGAGTTCGTGCGTTTCCGCGTCATTGGCGGTGAGCGATTCGACGATTGTGTCGAGCAGGTCGTGCCAGCACGGCGAGAAGTAGGTGTGTTCGCAGTGTGCCGATCGGCTCCACGCCTCGTACGCTCGCCCGTGCCGGACCGCGTCGTCGATCCGATCCTGCATGATGGCCAGCTGGAAGGCGTGCCCGTGGAAGACCTGGGCCGCGTCGTGGCCGATGATCTCGGTCCAGTACGCGATGATGGAATCCCATGCCTGCTCAATGGTCGATGCGTTGACCGACTCATCCCACAGCATCGGAAGCAGGGGTTCGATTGAAGATTCGCATTTGAAAGAGCAGGTCGGTGTCGGGTGCAGGGCATCAAGCGGCGAAAGTACTTCACGCAGCTGCCACATGTGGAGCGGGATCCATGGCGTCTGCAGATCAAAGAAGTCCTGCTGCACCAAGGTCGAGCCGGGATGCAGGTGTGATCCAAACGCCCGCAGCACGCTCAGGTGCACGCCCCAGGTCTTGGCGATATCGCAGAACAACAGCTCGATGGGTTCCTGCTCGGGGTATAGCTCCAGCAGTTGATCGCCTCGGGCGGAATCGGGCACCCAGCCCTCGCGCACGACGACTTTGTCGCTCCAACGAGAGATGAACCGATCGAACTTTGCCCGGAACCGTTCGCCGGGCTCGAGCCCGTACTGCCCAAGCCAGAGCGCGAAGCGCTCGTCATTCTTCATCGGGATCTCGAATGCGTCGTAGCTGATGATGGGCTGGTATGTGCGGCCAGATGATTCAAGCCCTTTGAGCAGGGCAACGCTTGAGCCGCCAAGGAAACAACCGAGTTCGATGACACGGCCAGCACCGGTGCAGTTCCTAGTGAGCTCGGTCAAGTAGTCCAGTTCACGATTCACAAGCATGGTCGGGATCGATTGCCCGGAATCTGTGTGAAGGATGTTGGCAGCGGTTGATGAATAC
>DDGE01000061.1:0-841 GCA_002337545.1 Phycisphaerales bacterium UBA1910
GTTTCTTTGCCGCACTCGGGGCAGATACCACCAATCAGTCCTTCGAGCGCGTAGCCGCACGATTCGCAGCATGCCGAGCGATGCATACTTGGGCGTGCGTACCACGCCACAAAAACAACAACCAGCATGGGCAACCAGATCGGCACGAACAACTGTGAACTTCGCGGCGTCTGCGCAATCAAAAACCACCCACGCCAGCCCGCCCCTTGAGGTTCAAAAAACACGCCCGATTCCTGAATCAGGTCTGGATCCGTGATCCCAAGCCCGACCAGCCCCTCTCCCCCCGCAAGCAGGTACCCACGCGAACCAATGACTTGCATCCACCCCGCTGCAAACCACCCCGAGAGAATGTACAACACGATCAATACCGCGAAGATCACGATCGCGGTTCGGAACACCCAGACTTGAGCTCTTTGGGGTTTCATACTGATTCACACCTCGGCCCACCCGGCCACTCCGCGGTCTCTCGAAATCGCCCCAGCCCAAGCTCGTCCCACGCATCAAGATCGCCTTCCGCTTGGACGCCGAGCCGGGTGCCACTACTCGCCGTCTTCGGCGCAGTAGTGTCTTCTAGACCCGTCCAAGCGCACTACTGCGCCGCTGCGCGTCGAGTAGTGGCACCCAGAGTGTACCTTCTTATCCGTCTGCTTCAGGATACCGGATCCACTCCAGCCTCAAACCCTGCGGCGGCAGGGTCGGGCCCGCCTGTTTGCGATCCCCGCTCTTGAGGATCTCGGGGATCGACTCAGGATCAATCTTCCCGCGCCCCACCTCCATCATCGTCCCCGCGATGATGCGGACCATGTTGTACAGGAACCCGTTGCCGCGCACATGGATCACG
>DDGE01000061.1:981-2760 GCA_002337545.1 Phycisphaerales bacterium UBA1910
GTCGTCTTGCGCCCGTGCGCGATCTGCGCAAAGCTCGCGAAGTCGTGCTCGCCGACAATCAACTCGCACGCGCGCTGCATGCGCGCCGCGTCCAGATCGTACCAAGTGTGAAACACATACCGTCGATCCCACAACGGGCGCGTCTGCCCAGACACGATCGTGTACCGGTACTCCTTCTCGATCGCGTCGCCGATCGGGTTGAAGTCGTCATGGACGATGCACGCGTCGCGGACCAGCACATCGCGCGGCAGCTTCCCGTTGAGCGCACGGATGAGCTGGTCGCACCCGCGCTCGGCGGGCCAGCCCACGCCCTTGTCGGGCTCGGGGCTGCTCAGAAAGCTCGCCACCTGCCCGTTCGCGTGCACGCCTGAGTCCGTCCGCGATGCACCCATCAGCGTGATCGGCTCGCGGATCACCTCGCGGACTGTCTGCTCAACGACATGCTGCACCGTGCGCATCTGGATCCGTACGGGCTCCTCACCCGGCCCGGGCTTGGGCGCGCTGGGGTCGGGTGGCTCCTGCTTCTGCCAGCCGTGGAAGTCCGTCCCATCATACGCAACGGTGAGCTTGTACCTGGGCATCCGCGCTCACTCCGCGCTCTTCGCGTCGGACTGGGAGTCGAAGTCCTGAATCACCGTGGGAGGCGGGCCTTTGGGTGCACCGCCGCCGTGGCCGAACTTCTTGTACTCCTCGTCGGCCCATTGATCGCCGACTTTCCACCAGACCAGCGTGATGATCGCGGTCAGGATCGCGATGATCACGGTGAGCACTATAATTCCAATACCGTTCATACCTGATCCTAGTCTTAACGCGAATCACTCACCATCTATTCCCGAGTGTCAAACCCCATGATCAAGGGAATCACCCATCATCCGGTATCGAGGCCGCGCCGGATTCTTCGTTATACATGCCGTCTTGCTTGAGGTCCCAATCCGGGTCGTAATCGTCCTCGATGGGTTTGGGATCCGCGACGGGGATCGGAAAAAGGACCCAATCGCCATGCGGCGAGCCCGGATTGGAAGCGAGGTGCCGATCCACATCCTCGGATCGCCACCACTCGGGCCAGGTCTGTCTCCGTCGTTGGTTTCCATTCACATCCGGGTCGGTGTACCCCCAGCGGATCATCCCGCCGTTGTCTACTCGGTTATCGCCGACGGAGTAGATCAGGGGGAGCCCGTCGCGGATCGTGTACTTGAGCGGCTCACCCGTGAACGCGTCGATCGGATCGACGCTCAACAGATCATCATCGATCTCGTCGATGGACTCGGGGAACGCGCCGTGACGATCACGATGGAGATACGCCGCGAGCGCGAGACGCAGCGCGAGCGACTCCTGTTTGAAGTTCCGTACCCGAGCCGGGACCCGATCGAGCGCGGGGATGAGCACCTCCAGCATCGTGTTGGTGATCTTGCTGAGCGCGTTTCGCTCGCGTTCGAGTATGGATTCCATCTCTTCAAGATCCTCGTCCCACGGGATCTCGCCCAGCGCGTCGCCCTGCGCCAAACTCACTTGGTGGACATAGAGCATCCGCTGCGCTGTGGAACCAAGCTCCTCGATCGGGAGCGGGCATGCCGGCCCGGAGAACTCGTAAGTTGCGATCTGCCTCGTGGAAAACTCTCCCTCCGCATCGCACATCCGGCGCACCGAGTCGTGGAACATCATCTGCTCGACCCCCCACTCGAACTCAAAGGAGCCCTGATCCGCGATGATCGCATCGAGCCGCTCAAGGTGCGTCGCGTCGAACGCGTCCGGATGCGCGACCAATCCCCAAGTGATCGT
>DDGE01000061.1:2910-7988 GCA_002337545.1 Phycisphaerales bacterium UBA1910
AACTCCCGCGCGTACCCCGCGAGCGTGTGCGCCGACTCGATAAAGCGCACGAACTCGTCAGGGTTGCCCTCTTCGAGCTCGTAGACAGCGCGAGCACTCACGAGCGTACCAGTTGAACGCAATCGACCGAGCCAACCGAGTTGGATGTTCATCATGCTCGGATCGTTCGGGTTCCCGGTGATGGTGACGGTGTCCTCGTACCCAAACTCCATCATCAGGGCGTGTTCGAAGCGTTCCGTTCCCTCCCGGAGCTCCGCACCGAGGTACTCGCGCGTGGTCGCACCCTGCACTCGATCCGTGATCTCCATGAACGCGTCCGTCTCAATGAGCTCGCGCCAGAGCGCCCATCGTTCAGGGTGATGCGGCAAGGTTCCAGAATACTCAAGGTATGCGGGCTCTTTGTAGAACCCCAAATGGTGATCGTAATAGGTCTCGATCAGGATCGGCCACGCCTTCTCCTCCTCCGGGATCGACATCATCCACTCGTTATAACTCGCCGACGGGTTCCAGAGCATTGTCCCATCACCACGGTCCCACCAGGGCGACCAATTCCCGTCGGTCACCTCGTTCCAATCAACGGACAGCCCCGCCAGTTCCGAATCATTCAGCGGCTCGGTGTGCAGAAAAGTGAAATACGCCCAGCCCCCCAGCGCCGCCAACAGCATGGCGATCATCACCGCGATCACTACGAGAACAATCATTACTTTCTTCATATCTGATCCTATGGATTCGTTCCACGGTTCTTTCACCATGGCAAAAAAACACCCCCGCCATGCGAGGGTGAGAACAAGCTGTTTCGCGGGCTCATCAGAGCTCGATGAGCTCCATGTCGGACTCGACCAGCTCTTCTGGGGCCGCGTCTTGCACGCTCTCGCCAACGATCTTGAGTGATTCGAAATCCTCGCCCATGCGATTCCGGATGGTCTTGGCATCGTAGAGCTCGCCGCGTGGGAGCAGGATCGAATCGCTCGCGCCGGGGACCTGCCCGGGCTGCTCGTCGACGATCTGGGCTCCGAAGCCGGGCGCGTGCTCCTTGAGCGTCCCGCCGTTGGCGAGTTCGATCAGATCGAGCGCGATCTGCCCCTCGCTCTTCGAGTCGTGCTGGTTGGGGATCGCCTGATCGAAGTGCTGCATGATGTTGGTGCAGTTCTCGAATGTCCCGGACTTCTCCGCGAATGTCGAGCTCGGGAGGACCACATCCGCCTTGTCGCACAACACGGACTGCGTCGTATCGATGAGGATCGTCTTGCGACCGTTGAGCGCGTCCACGAGATCGTCGGTGACCCAGGCGCTGGGGAAGTTGGCCGTCATGACCACCGCATCGAACTCGCTCGCGTTGCGGACAAATGTATCGAACTCTTTGTACCCGCCTCCGACCGCGTCGAGGACGCGCTTGACGCCGTTCTTGTTGGGGACCTTCTCCGCGCGCTGTACGAATGCCTTGCCCGCCTGCGGGTTGGGATACTCGATGTCCTCGCCGTCGGTTGGGACAGGCCCCAGGAACAGGGAGATGTTCTCGTTCATCGAACGGACCGCACGCACGAGCAGGTACGCCTCTTCCGTGGTGAGGGTTGGGGAGATCACCAGCGCGGTCTTGGATGCGCCGCGGATGGTATCAATGACCTGCTTGTAGGCGCGGGTCCAGGTCGCATCGACCTGCACGCCGTGCTCCTTGCGGGTGGGCGTAACGAGTCGATTATCCGAGTGTACGAACTTCCACCCGTAGCGCACCTCATCGGTGATCCACCAGGTGTTGATGTCCATGTTGTGACGGGGCTTGATCCGGTAGACGCGCCCCTGGTTGTGCTCGACCCAGATGTTGTCGCCGGAGCTCGTGAACGGGTCGATCCCCGCGGTGCGCTTGAGGAACCACACGCGCTGGGCGAACAGGAAGTCCTTATCGAGCAGCGACCCCACGGGGCACAGATCAATAACATTGCTCGCCAGCGGGTTATTGATCGGCTCACCCGGGAAGATGTCGATCGTGGACTTGTCACCTCGCGAGTCGATCATCAGCTCGCTCGTGCCCGTCACCTCTTCCGTGAACCGCACGCACCGGGTGCACATGATGCACCGATCCGAGTACATGTAGATGTGATCGCCCAGGTTCTTCTTGGGGGAGACGACCTTGGTGTCCGTGAATCGCGAGTGCCCGCGCCCGTACTGGTATGAGAAGTCCTGGAGGGTGCACTCGCCCGCCTGATCGCACACGGGGCAATCGAGCGGGTGGTTGATCAACAGGAACTCCATCACGGCCTTCTGGTTCGCGATGGTCTTCTTGCTCTGCATCTCCACGACCATGCCGTCGACACACTCCGTCACGCAGGTCGGGAGGAGCTTGCCCCCCATCATGGGCTCGAGCTTGTTGTCATTGCGGGGGTTGGGCGCCTGGAACGTCGCGAGACAGATCCGGCATTGCGCCGGGCGCGACAACCCCGGGTGGTAGCAGTATCGCGGGATATCGATCCCGTTGCGATCGGCCACCTCGATGACCAGATCACCCGGCGTGAACTCACACTCAATCCCGTTAATCGTGACAGTCGGCATAGCGTCGCACAATCCCATGTTTGCCCCCCAAGTACCGGGGTGGGCACAGACACGAACGCACCGATCGAAAAACCCCGATCCGGTGCGATCAGCTCATTTTCCAATCATAGCGCCCCGCCCAGATTGCGTGGGTTTCGGGCACCAGCAATCGCTCACCCACCTTCGGATCCGCCCTGCGCCGCCTCAGCGCCAGGATCAGTCTCCGCCTGATCACGAACCGGTGCCCCGATCTGGGCGCCTAAGACCCAGAACGCATCGATCTCGTGCAGGGGTTCCAGATCCGGATCAACGATCCACCAACGCCCCTGCTCATCGCCCCCGTAACCCAGCTCGACCGCGAATGCCCAGTGCTCCATCGCCCGGTCGATCTCGCCGCCCATCGCGCGATAGCACGCGAGGTTGTAGTGATCGCCGGCTCCGTGCCCGCCCCATCTGTCGTCGCCGTCCTTCGATGCGCGAGCGTACTGATCCGCCAACTGCGAGAACAGTTGCTGACTCGTCTCCAGACCCTCGGTCTCACGCAGCGCCCACGCGTAGTAATAGAGGTTGGGGTCGGTTCCGACCGATTCATCCCCCGATTCCAGCAGATTCACCATCTGGGTCCAGATCTTCTCCGCCTCCGCCGCATGCCCGGCCTGGCGATGGGCAATCGCGAGGTAAAAGTACGATCGGATGTCTTTGGGGAAAAGCCCGACCATCTCCTGCGACTTGGAAACCGCATTGTCATGCTGCTCACTCGTTAATGCGGCGATCACATTCGACATCATCCCACGAATCGTGGGATTGCGATCGAAGGCCGCCGCCCGCGGATGGCGTTGCTCATCCATCGGTTCCAGCGTCACCACATAGATAAACGCCCCCATCGAGAGGGCCGCGGATATCCACACGACATGTCGTACCTTGATCCCCATATAGGTCCTTCCGTCCCCAATCGCGTTCGGTTGCACACCACCCCCGGACGCATACCCAGCATACCCTACCACACGATGAGCACCAAGAAGATCAAACCACCCAAAGGCACCCGCGACCTCTACCCCGAGGACCTGCTCCGCCAGCAGTACATCACCAACGCCTGGCGAGACGCCGCCATCCGCTGCGGATTCGAAGAAATCGCAGGCCCAACCTTCGAGACCACCGAGCTCTACGCCGTCAAATCCGGCGATGGCATCCTCGGCGAGCTCTTCCAGGCCTTCTCCGGCAAGTCGCCCAAAGAAGTCGAACGCGTCAAAGAAACCGGGCAGGCCGAGTTCGCCCTCCGCCCCGAGTTCACCCCCACCCTTGCACGCATGTACGCCGCCCGCGCCAAGGAACTCCCCCAGCCCTGCAAGTGGTTCACGGCCGGTCCTTACTTCCGCGCCGAACGACCCCAGCGCGGGCGACTGCGGGAGTTCCTCCAGTGGAATGTGGACGCCATAGGGATGCCCGGCGAAGACAACTCCGTTGAGAACCGGGCACGGATGGATGTCGAAGTGATCGAGTGCATGGTGCGTATGTTCGAAGACCTCGGCGTCATCGCGGACGCGCTCGCGATCAAGCTCAACGATCGCAACGCAATGGCCAACTACTTCGCATCACTCGGGATCACCCCGGACCAACTCGAAGACGCATTCAACCTGCTCGATCGTCAATCCAAGCTCCCCGCCGACGCGCTCCGCACCCAAGCACAAGACGCGAATCTCCCCGAACCCTTCATCGCCTTCCTCACACAGACAGACACCGCTGCATCACCCAACCTCGACGGCTCTGATCTCGACTCTGTGTGCTCTGTGTGCTCTGTGGTCAACATCGACCCGTGGATCGCACGCGATCACACCATCGCGCGCGGCCTCGCCTACTACACCGGCACCGTCTTCGAAGCCATCGCCGAGGGCGAGCGCGCCGTCGCGGGCGGCGGGCGCTACGACAACCTCATCGAGCTCTTCGGCGGCCCACCCACCCCCGCGTGCGGCTTCGGCATGGGCGATGTCGTCCTCGGGAACCTCCTCGACGACAAGGGACTCATGCCCACCGGGTCCGAGCTCATGGATGCCGTCTCGCGTCCCCAAGCATCCATCCGCCCCGTTGCGTTCGTGGTGCCCAACGGCGACGAGGACAACGAACCCCTTGTCCACACCCTCGTCGCCAAGCTCCGACGCGGGATCGAGTGCGAACAGTGGCGTTCACGCGACGATCGCAAGCCCTGGGACGCCGACCGCTACGCCGTCGCCCCGATGCACGCACGCGTGTCGTACAAGTCCACCCGCAACCTCAAGAAGCTCCGCGCCGACGCGGTGAATCAGCACGCGCGATACTTCGTCGAGATCCACGCCGACAACAAGGTCGAGCTCACGGACCTCGACAACCGCGAACCGATCACCAGCGACACCCACGGCTCATTCAGCATCGACCCAAACGCGGAAAACTATGTCGGCACCGCGATCGCGACACGCGACTGACTTCTTCGCTTACCCTCTTCGCTGGGTGCCACTACTCGCGGCATCGCCGCGCAGTAGTGTCTTCAGAGTCACACAAGAGCACTACTGCGCCGAAGA
>DDGE01000061.1:8218-25420 GCA_002337545.1 Phycisphaerales bacterium UBA1910
CGGGACATCCGCAGCCAGTCCCGCTTGCGCGCCACCAGCACCCACAGCATCCCCACGCACACCATCGTCAAAGTGACGAGCGAGACCATGAGAAACACCCCCTCGGCGTTCTCGCCCCCGCTCATCACCACGCCCACCGTCATCATCAGCCCGACGAGCAAATCGAAGCTCAGCGGCATCGCGAACGCCAGCAGCGCCAGCAACCACGCGCCCAGAAAAGAACTGCTCGACGACACGCCCAGCTCGATCGGGCATTCACACTCGGGACACACACCCAGCGTCACGCCGCGCAGGTTGTACCCGCAGATGGGGCACGGCGCATCGTGATCCGCGAGGTATGCACAAAGCATGCCTCCCGTAGCGTGTCGCGAGCATAAATCGTCCTGCCCCATGATGTCTGTTGTACCCGATCAGGTGTGCGGGTGTTCGTCCCGAACTACCAGATCCAGCGCAAACGCCCGAAGTCGATCGCAAAGATCCTCGAGAGCTTCGACCCGTTGGCATCACTGAGGGGCGCGGGGAAGTAGACCACGAACGCCTTCCCCACAACAAGATCGCGGTTGACCACGCCGGGGGTGTCGTCGATCTCCTCGCGGACCCACCCATAGATCTCCTCATCTCCCCAGAGTCGTGAGTCCGCGGAGTTCGAGGAGTTGTCGCCGCACATGAAGAACTGCTCGCCCGACATCGTGGGGAAGTTTTCGGGGTGTGCCCCGCGCGTCGGCGTGCCCTGATTGATGTGGTACGAGATGTCGCGCTGGATGCGCACATGCGAGAGCTCGAACGCGCCGCCCTCAAAGTCCCAATGAACGCTCGGCTTGCCATAGATCTCGGTCTTGTGGAAGATCCCCAATCGACCGCCGCTCGTGTCATCCTCGAGCTCTTCCCACGACATGCCCGTTGCGGCACTCGCACGCTCAGACGGAGTCCATTCGTAGGCGCCCTTTTCAGCACCGCCCGCGATGAGCTCGCCGTCGACAAACACCCATAACGCCTGATCGATGTGCCAGAACTCGACCTCCGCCCAGTCGCCCGCATCAATCGCGCCGAACGAACCGGAATCGATCTCTGTCCAGACAGAACCCTCAGAAGTCGCGTCGCGCATCTGAACGCTGGCGCTGCCAGAACCCAGATCGATCCGGGCACGGAACGCACGCCCACGCGATTCGATCGTCGGCGAGGCGATCACACCCGCCCCCTCAGAACGAATGTTGCACGACAGCGACAGATCACTCGTGGGGAACGGACGCAACCCCGGGCGGGGCGTCGCCTCGTCACTGCCGAGGAACAGGTCGTAGTAATCCGCCGTCTGGTTGTAGGGGTTCATGTCCGTGATCGGACGGATGTCGTTCCACCGCAGCGTGGTGCTGCCCGATCCCTCGAAGGCGTACGCACGCTGATCCGCAACGCCCGACCAGCCCGAGCCCACCCCAGTGAACGGCGAGCGGAACTCGATATTCTCGACCGGCGCATAGCTCGAATCGAACACCTCCTGCAGCATCGAACGCTGCACGCGTTCGGGCTTGCGTTGGATGTCCCAATCGTTCTGGGTCCAAGTGTCCCAGCCGGACGAGGCCGTCTGCCCCTCGATATACGGGCGTGTGAACACATCGCCGTCCACGATCGCGAGCTGCTCACCGGGTAGACCGACCAATCGCTTGATGTAGTTGATGTGCTCACCGGGGTTTTTGAAGACCACCACATCCCACCGCTCGGGTTGCTGAATCAGCGGGAGGTACTTGAGCACGAACACGCGATCACCCGCCGCGAGACGACGATTCGAGTCCGCATACTCAAGACCCGACATCGGGTCCTGCACGAGAATGCCCGTCTGGTTGCGCACGGGCTGGCGGTACTGGTTGTAGGTCCATGGCCCGGTTTCCCAGTTGTACCCCGACTCATCACCCTGGAAGCGGATGTGCTTGCCCAGGAGCGTCGGAGCCATCGATCCCGTAGGGATCTGGAAACCCTCGATCACGAACCCGCGGAACAGGAACGCGAGCATAAACGCAATAATGAGACTGGTGAGTGTCTCCTTGATCCCGATCGATCCCTCGCTCTGTTTCTTCGCGTCCGCCATGCGACTGCCCCTGTAATCGTGTCTATTCCTGAAGACCGAGCTTCAGAGGTTATTCGCCAGACGAACCATCGCCGCTTGAGCCGCCGCTGTTGTTATTCCCGCCGCCTTCGCCGCCACCGGGGCGTTTCCGGCGTCGACGCCGACGCTTCTTCTTCGGCCGTTCACCCTCGGGTGCTGAACCCGGCCCGTCCGACGAACGGGATTCCGCCCGTGAACCGCCCTGATCGCTGGGGATATCCGTCTTCCGCTGGGTGTTGGCACCCGCCGCCTGGTTGCCCGAGCCGCCCGACTCGCCACCCGAGCCCTTGCGCCGACGACGCCGACGCTTCTTTTTCTTGGTCCCCGCACCCTCGCCCGGTTCGGCCGCATCCTTCTCGCGTGTCTTGGTCGCGGCCTCGCCCTTGGGTGCACGCTTCGTCCGCGAACCACGCGAACCATCACGCCGATCGGATCGCTCGCCCCGCTTGGGACGGGCCTCACGCTCGGGCGGGGTCTTGGAATCCGGCTCGGTCAGGTCCTCGATCGGGAACGCCGCCTCTGTCCCGTCGTCGAGCTTGATCAGTGCGAGCTGGGTCAGGATCTGTGTCGAAACGACAAAGCCATCGCCGTCGGGTGTCCCCACACGCGACTTGCGATGCGGGAGGTTCTTGCGGAGTTCCTCGTAGGTCTCATCCTCGTAGCGAAGACAACACATCAGGCGTCCGCACCGACCCGAAATCTTCAATGGATCGAGCGTCGCCTTCTGGACCTTGGCGCTCTTCATCGATACCGGCTTGAGCACCTTGAGGAAGTTCTTGCAGCAGCAGTACTGCCCGCAGCGCTCATAGTCCGCTGTGATCCGCGCCTCGTCGCGTGCCCCGATCTGACGCAGCTCCACCTTGCAGTCGAACTCACGCTGCATGTCGGAAACGAGATCGCGGAAATCGACCCGGTCCTCGGCACCGAAGTAGATCACGATCCGCTCGCCACCGAGCATCGGCTCGGCCTCGATCACCTGCATGGGCAGATCGGCCTGCTCGATCATCCGCTTGGCGCGCATCCGAAGCTCGTTCTTCTTCTGCTCCAGTCGTTCCTGATCGTTCAGATCATCGACCGTCGCGATCCGGAGGACCTTGCCGCGATCGTGGAACGGGTACTGACGACCGCCGGAGTTCTCGATGTACTCGAGCATCTCCTTCCGAGTCACGCTCTTGGAACAACCCGCGTTGGGGCAGGTGCTGGTGAGCATTTCCCCGATCTCGGTGCCGCGATGCGTGCGGACAACGAGCTTGGACCCGCACCCCGGCTTTTCTTTGCCGGTGTAAGGGAACTCGCCGACCATGCGCATGTAGCCGAAGCGCACCACGATGCTCGTGGGCGCGTTGAGCCGTTCATACGCTTCGCGATCCTCTTTCTCTTTGAGATAGGACGCGAGGTCTTCTTCGAACTGTGGGAGTGGTTGAATAGGCACAAGTGGCGTTCGTCGAGAATCGTGGGCACACAACGCAGCGCCCGATGCACGAGGACTTTAGGGGGTTCCGAACGCCCGGGCACGCGCCCGAGCAAACAGAGCCGCGAGATCCTCACGCTCGAGAAGCTGAGTCCCATGATTCCGATCCGACTTGTAGACCATCAGCGCTTCCTGACCCGAGTCCACAACGAAGAGAAGCTCTTCGTTCCCGCCGTCCGTCGACATGATGGTGTACGCCCCGCTCTCGCTGGACATCTCCGCCTGCGCCGAGGTGTCGATCAGACCCGCGCCCTGCACGACGATCAGCGCCGAAAGAATCCCGGCGCTGACCCAGAGCCACCCACCGCGATCGTGTTGCTTTGCTTCCTGATTCTGCATCGGATGCTCCTTTTATCGCTCGGGGTCGCTGTTGACATCACGGACGAGATCACGGAATCCGAGCCCTTCCAAGGCCTTGGTGGATTCGTTCCATCGCAGAGACACGATCTCACGGTTGGCAGAGTCGAGCACATGGATCGTGCTCGCCGTTTCACCGAGCGTGTCGCTCCCGATCACCGTGTACACCCCGCGGACACGCATGTCGTTGCCCTCCATCTGGGCACCGACCTGCGGCGACAGGGTCACCAGGCCCAAAATCGCGAGCAAAGCCAGATTCAATGCCACCAGCCCCGATCGACCCGAACGGCCCCGGTGCTGTGTTTCGTTCGTATTCGTCATGGCCATACCTCCAGGCGCGAACAAACCGTCCGCGTCTCTATGAGCATATACCGCAGAACACCCCCACCAGTTCTTGACCGATCGGAGCGTCGGGAAAACTCGCCCAGATTGGTCCGGAATCAGTCCTGGTGCCCACGCTTGGACTTGAGCGTGACGGCAAACACCAGAAGTCCCGTCAGCAGGATCGCAACACCCCAAACGATGAACTTGGGGCTGCTGGGCGCATCCTGCGTCGTCGGCGGACGCAGCGCCTCTTCCTGCGCGAGCACATCGCCAGCACTCATCGCCAACATCATCATCGCGACCAGCGCCATGAATCCTTTGCTCATCATCGATCCGCACACACGCTCAAGCAGGGGGCTATTCATGCATCCACGCTACACCACCAACCGCCCCGCATCAAGCAGAACCCAGCCCGCGGCACACACTTTGATCCACGCTCAAAAACCCAGCAGCTCAAAGGCGGGCTCCCGAACACCCGCCTGATCACGCTCCAGGCCGCGATCGTGAACAGGAATACCGAACGGACGACTCAGTCGCTCGAAATCCTTGGTCGACAGGTGCACGGTCCCCCATTTCGGGCTCCGAACACGCATCGCTCCCGTATATGAGTCCACATCGATGCAGCGCATGGTGTACCAACGACCCCGATCCACCACCGTCTCCACGAATAAACCATCCGGCGGCACATCATCACACCAGTACATAAACACGAACATCGGCTCAAACTCGGGACCGAACAGCGCACGCCAACGCTGCAACGCCTCAATATCCTCAAGCGTCACCCAAGATTCCATCCGAGGCTTGGCCGGCGTCCCGTCCTTTAAACGGATCTTGGGCAAGCGTCGCCCCTTCACCTCGACAAGCAGATTCCCGCCGTCGCCGTAGATCACGAAATCAAAGTTCTTGAGCGTGCTGGACGATTCGCCATCCCGTGGGCGCGTGATCCGAGATCGATCGGGCAGCAACGATTTCTTCGCCTCGTCCACCGAAATGTACGGCACGCGCTGATCCCGAAGGAACCGCTCGAACGCATACTCATAGTGATGACGACGCTGGGCCATACCCGATCATATCACAAACCCAGCACCATCGCATCATTCTCGACGAAGCCGATCGAGCACCACCCGAATTGCGGGGGGGTCGGTCGCATCGGGCAGATTCGCCTCTGCTCGCACCCGCTCCTCGATCTCGATGGTCCGGATCATCCCTCGGTGATTCGCGTTCACGATCACGACATCCGTAGCGCCGTCCATGACCGCCGAGGAAACCGGCACGACCCCGTCGCCCAGTTCCGCGCCGAGCGCCTCGACCTGCGAAAGGATCCGCTTGGATTGTTTCTCACCAACGATGTCGCGGAGCACGCTTCGTGCGCTCGCGTTGCTCAGCGTCCCCACGAGCGTGCTCGGCGTATCCGTCCGCCCCACCACACAAACCACACGAATCCCGTCCGGGATCGATCGCTCGTTGAGCTGCGCGAGGAACGCAGAATCAGGCATCAGGTCGATGCCCGCCTGCCCCTCGCCGTCGTTGAAATATCCGAGCAAGCGTTTGGGGTCCAGATCATCCGATTCCGCCCAGCGCTGAACCTGCTCGCGAGCCTCGGCCACGCTCCGCATCCGGGCCCAGGGCGACCCCTTGTGGGGCGTCCCAAGCGTGATCAAGGTGCCCACGGGCACACCCCGATCGAGGTATCCATCACGCGAAAGCACCTCCCGAGAGACCAGCCCGCCCATCGAATGGCAGACCAGATCAATTTCGCTGAGCCCACGGGTGCGCAGGTCCACGAGCGCCCGCTCGAACGCGTCTGCGCTGCGCACAACTGCCTGATCGTTTGCGTAATCGAAACGCAGCACCGTGTGCCCCTCTTGGGCCAGCGCGGGCGCAAGCTCGTCCCATATCCCGCCGGGCTCGTCGAGCCCGTGGATCAAGACAACCGCTCGCGGACCAATATCGGCAAGGGGATCGAGTGAAGCCCATGCGTCGGTGTCCGCGTTGTAGCGGCGCACGCCGCGCCATGTCACACGATCGCCTGAGCGGACATCCATCGCCGTCTCCGCGAGACTCGAAGAAACCGACTCAACGAATCGGGCGATCGCCTGAGCGCGTGCGCGTTCAACCGGTTGCGTGTCCCGCAGCAGCCACAGCCCGACCGCGCAGAGCACGCTGAGGAGAATCGCACAAACAATCAATCGACGCACGCGTCTGAACCTGGAACCGCTTCGGGTCATGGTTGTGTTGTTGGGGATTGCGTGCGCAATCGTTCAAGGAGCGATTTTTCCGCCTCTGCGTAGCGACCGTAGGCCTGATCCACGACATCCGCGATCTCCCGGATCTCATCCACCGCGCCGGGGGCGGGGTTGGCCGTCGCGTTCAGGACCGCCGCGTCCAATGCCTCGGACGCAACACGAAGATCCGACACAGCGCGGGCGTATGAACGCGCCGCCTCGTAGATCGGTTCACGCAGCAGGTCCTCTTCGCTGGGCTTCTTGAGCAGACGCCACGGCTGAGAGCGGATCTCCTCGACAAAGAGTTTCCCCTGCACGCCGATATCGCTCGCCGAATCCAGTGTCGCCGCGATCTTCGGCTTGTTGCTCAACAGAATCGAGTTCGCGTTGTCCGCGATGTCCTTATACGACCCCAGCACCACCGAGCCCTTCTCAAGCAGCTGATCCACCTCGTCCATCGTCGTCGTCTTGAAGCGTTCCGTCGTCACATCGACATTCTCAAGAATGCTTGTGACACGCTCCTTGTTCTCTTCCAGCACACCCTTCGCCTCGGTCACGGTGGACTGCACATCATCGAGAACAGGCGAGAACTTCTTGGCCGCATCGTCCGCGCTCGAGAGTATCGAGTCCACACGCGGCGCCCAGCCGTCCTCCGCGTTGAATCGTTCCGTGAACTCACGGATATTGGCCAGGGTCGATCGCCCGTCGTCCACGCTTTCGCCAAACTCGGGCTCAAGCTCGAGCACCATGCGCTTCATCGCTTCCGAGGTCTCGTTCACATTCGCGGTGATCTCTTTGACTTCGTGAATCGTTTCCTTGATCGCCAGCGCCTCTTCCGTCGAGAAACCGAGCTGACTGAGGATCGACGGCGCAAACCGCCCTCGCAATGCCTCGCCCGGATCCAGCGTGTCGTTCTCGTCGTCCGGGCCGCCCTCGTAGGCGCCGGCGCCCGGGGACGCGATGTTGATCTTGGAGATCCCCCCGAGGATCGGGAGCGTGAGATCCGCGTAGGCGTCCTCGTACAGCACCAGGTCTGTGCGCAGCGCGACGATCACATCATGCGAGCGTACCACCTCCACGCCGGTCTGCTCATCGAGCATGACATTCTCACGGATCGAGCGGACCTTGCCAACGCCCAGACCGCCGAATGTCACATCTGCGCCGGGCTGCAAACCCGCGACACCCACGCTTGTTGGGAATCGAATGACATACTCTGAGCGCTTCACGAACTTATCCTGCACATCCGAGAGCGTGAACGCGATGAACACCGCGAGCAGGATGCTCAGGATCAGGAATAATCCCGCGACTACATTGTTTCGGCTCACCAGTTGTGTGCTCATCGATCGTCCTCACCCCGGCTACCCCCCGGGCACTTTCCTCGTCCTCATGATCACCCGCGTGTCGGCTGGACACTGGGTGTCCGGGTCACCCGGTCCATCGTCATCCCGAACAGATCCTCGCTGTACGACGCTTCGTCACGCCGAGCCGCCAGCGGGCCCTCCGCGTCTCCACGCAGGAACTGTCGCACCAGGCGCTTGCTCTCATTGAGCTGCTCCGCTTCCGATGCGGGCATATCCCGGAGATTCTCGAACCAGGAACGCTCCTCCAGGCAGAGCATCATGCCGCGATCGAGCATCGCCATCCGATCCGCGATCGTGAACGCGCTGTCCATCTCGTGCGTCACCACGATGCTCGTCACCCCAAGCTGGCGAGTCAGCGCGATGATCAGCTGATCGATCTGCGCACTCGTCACGGGGTCCAACCCCGCGCTGGGCTCGTCATAAAACAGGATCTTCGGATCCAGGGCCAGCGCACGAGCCAGCCCCGCGCGTTTCTTCATCCCGCCGGAGATCTGCGCCGGGTACTTGTGCGCGTCCGCGCGGAGCCCCACGAGCTCCAGCTTGATTTTCACCTGGATATCAATAATCTCATCATCCAGATCGGTGTGCTCGCGAAGGGGCAACGCCACATTCTCGCCGATCGTCATGGAGTTGAACAGCGCACCGGATTGGAAGAGAATCCCAAACTTCTTGCGGACCTCGTTGAGCCCCTCCTCTTCCAGCTGACAGATGTTCTGCCCGAAAAGCTCAACGCTGCCCTCATCGGCAGTATGCGTCCCGATCATGGTCCGGAGCATCGTGGACTTGCCCGATCCCGAGCCGCCCATGATCACCATGGTCTCGCCCGGGTACACATCCAGATTCACACCGGTCAGAACGGTCTGGTCCCCGAATCGTTTGACGACATTACGCAGACGCACGATCGGCTCGGTTCCCGAACGATCCGGTGGCGCACTGTCTGTCACTGATTCAACCATGGGTCCGACACGATCCCGTTGGGCGAGCGCCACCCATCGACGCGCACATACGCCGGAGCAGATCCCGCGATATCACGGCCCCTCTTCGGGGTTTTCCATGACCTCTTCTTCGGCATTTTCCCCCTCCGGCGTTGCCGAATCCGCGTCAGAATCCGGAACAGAGCCGGGGTTCGCTACAGAGTTTGCGCCCGCCGGGACCATGTATTCCGTCCCATCGGGGCCAACGAGAATCAGCTGCTCGGGCAGAGGCATCCCGTTTGTACCCACAGGACCCTGACCGCTGGGGTCCATCACATAGATCACCAGCACCCAGCCCGTGTCGAACTGAGCCGGCATCGGTACAAATCCCTGACGGTTCTGGTAGGGCTGGATCAACGGACCAACTGCCATATACCCGTTCACAAGCTCACCGAACCCGTCGGGCATGCTGACATACTGCCCGAGGTCGGTCGTGTACGCCGCGGCAAACGAGATGAACTCATCGTCGCTCGTCTGATCACCCGGAGTCGCGAAATTCTTCCGAGCCGCCTCGAAATCACCGTTCTGCACATCCGTCAGGATCGCCTCGGTCGTCGCACCGAACTGAGTGATCGCGACTTTCATCATCCCGCCAAGACCGAAGAAGATCCCGATCCACAGCGCGATTGTGAGCAAGCCCACAACCAGGCCACCGATGGCAAGCCCCATCCCGCCAACGCGTCCCTTGCTGCGCGAAATGCCAAACATCGCGAGGACGGCCATGGGGATACCGAGGATCGAGGTGACACCGCCACAACACCCAATCACACCGAACACAAGGCTCAGAATGGCCAGAATGCTGGTCCGCTCGGGCTCCTGGTACAACTGAACATCGGGGTTTCCATATGTGCTGGGTTGTTCGCTCATGCGCCCAGCGTAGCGGTTTTTTGGGTTGTAAACCACTGCACCCGCACGAATCACGAAAAAATCATCCGGGCATCGCGCGCGAAAGTTGCGCCACAACGCGTTCGACAACCTCGATCGCGTGATCAATCTCCGCTTCTCCCGTATCCCTGCTCAGGCTGAAACGGATCGATCCGTATGCGATCCGCTCGGGCACACCCATCGCCAGAAGCACAGGCGAGGGCTCCAGCGAGCCCGATGCGCACGCGGCCCCAGCGCTCACAAAGATGCCCCGCTCGCTCAATGCGAGCAGCAACGCCTCCGATGACAATCCCGGGAAACCGATGTTTGTCGCGCTCCAGATCCGATGTTCACGATCCCCATTGACCTGTGCCCCCTCGCAACGCTCAGTGATCCCCGTTTCGAGCCGATCGCGCAGCGCCGACATCCGCTCTCGCCCCGAGGCATCGCAAAGCCAGTCCTGCGCGGCTTCGGCCGCGCTACCCATACCCACGATCGCGGGCAACGCGTGCGTCCCACCGCGCCGCCCCAGCTCCTGCGAGCCGGGCATCGTCGGCAACAGACGAACACCGCGCCGCACATAGAGCGCCCCCGCGCCCTTGGGGCCGTGGAACTTGTGGGCGCTGCAGTTGAGCAGATCGACCTTCAAACCGTCTTCACCAGACAGATCCGTGGGCATCTTCCCCACCCACTGTGTCGCGTCCGTATGGAACACCACCCCGCGCGACCGGCACAACTCACCGATCGCATGCACCGGCTGGATCACGCCCGTTTCATTGTTCACCCATTGCACACTCACGATCGCAACGCGATCCCCGTGCTCCTCGAGCAGCTCGCCGATCGCGTTCACGGACACCCGCCCGCCGGGCTCGACCGGGATCATCTCCACCCGCGCCCGCCCAAGATCGGACAACTGCTTGCACAGGTTCCGCACGGCGCTGTGCTCGAGCTCATTGGTGATGATGATGTTTTTTTCGGGGTCCACTCGTGCCATTGCCCCCAGCACGCCTCGGATCGCCAGATCAATCGCTTCCGTTCCAGAACCCGTAAAAGTGATATCACGCGAACGAGCCCCGAGCAGCTTGGCGACCTGCCCCCTTGCGTTTTCCAACGCATGCGCGGCCCGTTGCCCCATCCGATGCACGCTCGAGGGGTTCGCCCAGTGTTCCCTAAGCGCCCGCGTCATCGCGTCCACGCACGCGTCGCAGGGCATCGTCGTCGCGTGATGATCGAGGTACACCTGTTCCATCACGCGTCAGGTCTCGCCCCGCTTGAAAGACTCGTTCTTGTCAGTGCCCGGCTGCGACTTTTCGCCCTTCTGCCCCTCACGCCCAACCAGAATCCGCGCCAGAACATCCTTGACATGCACGCCGGAGGAATCGAACCCGTGACCCGGCACATCCATCGCGGTGAGCACGCCGTAGCCCATGCCAACATTCACCAGCACCCACGCAACAACGCCGGCGCTGAATCGTCCCGTGACCTTGTGCGCTTCCTGTGCACGCTCGATCTCACGCGTGATAAACGCATGCAGACGCGTCATATGGTCCGAAACCGCTTTATGGATCAACGGATCATCGACCTCGGAAATGGATTGCAACAGCACGCGATAGCCATCGCGCCCTTTCTCGGAGACCATCGGGTTCTCGCCGATGATCTTCATCAGACGAGCCCCCGGATCATCCACACCCTTCAGATCTGTTTCCCATTGATCGAGCGTCTGCTTTCCCGTCCGCTCGATCAGCGCCACGAAGAGATCACGCTTGGACTTGAAGTGCCGATAGATGATCGGCTCCGTGATTCCTGCCTCCTTCGCGATCTGCGCGGTGGTCGCGCCCGCGTACCCGCGGGATGAAAATAGATCCGCGGCTACATCAAGCAGCTGCTCTCGGCGTTGGGCGGCTGGGAGTCGACTCATAGGCTCGATGCCCCTTTCTCGTCCTCGTTTATCTCTTGTACGCAATCGTCCCCATCAGGGATCGGCACAGGATCATACCCGCCCTTCACAAACGGATGACAACGAAGGATCCGACCGATCGTCATACGGGTACCACGGATCGGCCCGTACAAACGATACGCGTCCAACCCGTACCGGCTGCAGGTCGGCTCGTAGCGGCACTGCCCGCCGATCAGCGGCGACAAAGTCACCCGGTACAACAGGATCAACCCCACAAATGGGGCATTCCCCACCCGCTTCCATACGCTCAGTCGGTGATCAGCCATCCGAACCGCCCGCCTGGCTCGACCGCTTCACATGCACCCGATGCGCCGATCCGATCGCGTCCGTCATCCAATCCCGATACGCGTCCAGTGTCGCGTCCTCGTGCGCCCTCGTCGTCACGACAATGTCATACGCCCCATCGGACGCCACCGGGAATGATGCCCGCTCCAATCGGAACACCTCGCGGATCATCCGCTTGAATCGCCCCCGCGCGACCGCGTTGCCGAACCGGCGCCCCACGGATAGCCCCAGACGATGCGTCTCCAGTCCGTTTGGGCGAAGGTGAACCGTGATTGGGCCGCGAGATTTGCGGAGTCTCGCGTCGAACACCGGTGCGTACCCACTGCCCGGCAACCGATGCCGACGCCGGAACACCTTCCTTGCTGACGCCATTCCAGATTGGGCTCGCTTCGCCTTGTCCACGCTGAAAGGATAGCTCGACCCGCCCAGACGACGATCTGGGAAGTAACCCGGAATCCGCGAATGATCCCAGATCATGGAAATGATTGACGGGCACACGAGTTACTCATGCAGCATTCGGCATTCCAAAATCGCTCACGCACACGAAAGGCGTCTTCGATGACCTACCCACGCACATTCTCGCACATCGGTATCTCCGTTACGGACCTCGATCGGGCGGTCGATTTCTATACCAAAGTCCTCGGGTGGTACCTGATCATGCCTCCCACAGAGATCGTCTCGGACGATTCCGCAATCGGTGTGATGTGCGACGATGTGTTCGGGAAGGGATGGGAGCGGTTCCGGATCGCGCACCTCTCTACCGGCGATCGCGTCGGGGTCGAGCTCTTCGAGTTCCAGAACGCGGAGAAACCCGAGAACAACTTCGAGTATTGGAAGACGGGCGTGTTCCACTTCTGCGTCCAGGATCCCGATGTCGAGGGACTCGCGAAAAAGATCGTCGAGCACGGCGGGAAGCAGCGCATGCCAATCCGGGAGTACTACCCAGGCGAGAAGCCCTACCGGATGGTCTACTGCGAGGACCCGTTCGGGAATCTCATCGAGATCTACTCGCACAGCTACGAGCTCACCTACTCGTCGGGCGCGTATCAGGACGACGAAGAGAGCTGATGGAGCACATCTCGTGTCTGGACACGACACAAAGCACTCGGCGCAGAAAAAGAGCCGGGCTGAAGGGGACATTTCAGCCCGGCTTTGGACTCGCCGGTCATCCACCCCGGCGAACCGATCGGGTCGGGGCGGTTCTCTCTCCCCGCACACACCCGACCCGTAGCACACTCCCGGGCTCCCCCGCCGGATACCCGCACACACACGCGAGGTACCGAGAGTGTTCCTGTTGGGCAGCATCGCATCACACACCATGCGGTATGCCCAGACAGTCAGTCGTGAATACACCCTTCTGGCTCGGGGGACGATGAGCAAACGCTCTATCGAGAGACCTACCCACCCGGCGACGGGTTCCACAACACGAACTGAAGCGGCCGGCCCCGGGGACGCAGGACCGACGCGCACAAGATCTCATCCTCATCTTCAGCGGATTGCACACACACATCCGATGCTCAGGATGACACCTGCTCTGCTTACTTTTCAAAGACGCCGACATGCTCAAGGAAAGAGCGGAAACCGAATCGACGCGTTGTTTGGGCCAGACATGACCCGACCCTCTATACGCACCCACACAGGCGCGGTTCCGAAGCAGGTTGCACCCTATGAGGACATTTCAGCAATTGAAATGCAACATCTGCCGTTCCCCCGTTTTCGCTCAATACAGCCCGATTTTGGCGCGTTATCTATAACACAATCAACCCAAGCCAACTCGAACTGCTCGGGTGAACAAATGTTCATCTTCTGATGAAACTGATACGCAATCGATCAACGGGTCGCGCGCTGACGGCGACAGAGCAACCCGGTCCCCAACCCAAGCATCGCGAGTGAACCCGGCGAGGGGATAATCGTTTGCAACGCGTATCCCGCTTCGTTGTAGGTCCCCTTGAATGACGAGTTGAAGATCGAGAACTCGAAGACATATGTGTCCTCTGCAAGATCCAGATCCCACTCAAAGCCCATGCCCTCACCCATGGAAATCAGATCGAAGTAGTCAACATCAAAGATCGTCCCAGCGCTGGAACCATGCAGGGCAACCCGGAGATTAAACCCGCCTGGCTCACCGAACTCAAAGTCACGAAGAAGGAATGACCCCCTGCTTATCCCGGTGCCTTCGACCTCGAATACAGCAGACAGCGTCGTTCTCGCCGTACCAACCTCATCTGTCGATCCGTACGCATAGGTCGAGCCCGCCGCATCGATACGCTGGCTCGTAATAGTGGAGAGCTGACTCATCTCCGCAGATGCATATCCCCCGAAGTCCTTGTCGAAGTAGCTCTGCAACAGTGATTCATCAAACAGGCCGTACCCCTCGTGTTCGACGAGTAAGGGATCCGGCGCATTGAACGGGCTCAACGCGGTCGAAACACTGCGATGGGCATCCAAAAATCCGCCCGCAAGCACCGGAGAAGCACCGAGTGACGAAACGACGACCATCAACAATCCGCGAATGGTGAACGGCTTCATACCCATGGTGCAACTCCAGCTCGGCGCTTTATTTGTGTACCAGCAACCTATCGCAAACAAAGTGAACTGGCCACGATTCTGTAAATCAAACTCCGTGCCCTCAACTCATCACGCCTGAGGGGGCTTTTTTCCGCATGACATCAGGATCACAAACCCAACCACGCCCGCGATCACCGAGGCACCCAGCACGCCGAGCTTCGCGGCATCGAGCGAAACCGTGTCGCCCTTGAATGCGAGGTTCGCGATAAACAGCGCCATCGTAAACCCGATCCCCGACAGCCACGCAGCGCCGAACACATGACGCCAACTCGCGCCCTTGGGCAACACACCGATGCCCATCTTGTGCGCGACCCACGCGAATCCGAACACGCCCACCGGCTTGCCAACGAGCAACCCGAGCACCACGCCCCACATCGCCCGGCTCGACCAGACGGACTCGGCCGTTTCCGATTCGCCGCCACCCGACAACGGCACGCCCGCGTTTGCCAGCGCGAACACCGGGAGGATCAGGAACGCCACCCAAGGAATCAGCGAATGCTCCAAGCGGCGTACGGGCGTTTCGACCTTGTGCCCCGCGTCTTCGATCGCGAGCACCGCGGACTGTTGCGCACCCGTTGTCCAAGCGCGAGTTTCGCCCTTTGAGTCCGCGTCAAACCGATCGAGGATCGAACGCACGAACCCGCTGTATCGCGCCTGATCGACGCGAGTCTTTGCGGGGATCGTCATCGCGATCAAGACACCCGCGATTGTCGCGTGCACACCACTCTTGAGCACGAAGTACCACACCACCAGACCAATGAGCATGTACACAAGCACCCGGCGGATACCGATCATGTTGAGGATCGCCATCAAGACCAACAAACCGCCCGCGTACCCGAGATAGTCCACCCCGATCTTCTCGGTATAGAAGATTGCGATGATCAACAACGCACCGAGATCATCCACGATCGCCAGCGAGGTCAGGAACACGCGTACAGACAAGGGCACGCGCGATCCGCACAGCGCGAGCACACCCAGCGCGAACGCGATGTCCGTTGCCATGGGCACGCCCCACCCGTTCATCGAGTTGTGCCCCATGTTCACGAGCGCATACACCAGACCCGGGATCGCCATCCCCCCCATCGCCGCCGCGATCGGCAGCGCCGCTTTGCGTGGGCTTTGGAGCTCACCCACAAGCACCTCGCGTTTGATCTCCAAACCGACGAGCAGAAAGAACACCGCCATCAGCAGATCATTGATCCACAGGATGAACGGCTTGCTCAGCGCCCAGTCGCCGAACCCAACCGTCACATAGCTCTTGTAGAACAGCTCGTCGTAGCTCGTGGCCCAACCCGAGTTCGCCCAGATCATCGCGCCCAGCGCACAGACAATCAGCAGCACACCGCCCGCGGCTTCGAACTTCATGAATCGCTGGAACGGAGACAACAGCCGATCGGCGGCCGTTGGGTTGAGGTCACGATCAGGTTGAGGGATATCGATAGGTCCAGCCATAGTGGCCGATCGTTCCCCTATGCGCGATATCAGGCAAGCACCCCATACCCTCAATCGAACAGACATCCGAGTCCATTAATAGGTGTACCTATTTATACACCCGCCCGAAAGAAGCGCAAAGAGAAGCGAGCCGCCGACCAAACTGATCGACGGCTCGCGCACACATAGGGGAGAGAGATTCGTTTATGAGCTCGCGTGCTCCGCCTCACCCTTGGTGAAGCTGAAGCTCGTGCCCGCGGCGTCCACGATCACATGATCACCCGCGTCGAACTCGCCCGACAGGATCCGGCTGGCAAGCGGGTTTTCGATCCGCTTCTGAATCGTGCGTGCAAGCGGGCGAGCACCGTACGCCGGGTCGTACCCTTCGCTGATGAGCTGCGCCTTGGCCGCGTCCGTCATTTCGAGCACGATGTCGCGCTCCTTCAATCGCTGACGCAGGCCCTGGAGCATGATCTCCGCGATGCCGTCGAGAACATCCTTCTTGAGCTGATGGAAGACCACGACCTCGTCGATTCGGTTGAGCAACTCAGGGCGGAAGAACTGCTCGCGCATCCCGACATTGAGATTCGCGTTGAACTTGCCCGATTCCAGATCGGGCTTGAGCCCCTGCGCATCGAGATCCGCGCCCGGACCGCGCCGGATGAGATCACGCACCGCGGCTTCGATCTCCCAGTCCTCGCTGCCGCGCTCGGCCATCTCGAGGATCTTCTGAGAACCGATGTTGCTCGTCATCACGACGATGGTGTTCTTGAAGTCCACCGTGCGCCCCTGACCATCGGTCAGTCGCCCGTCGTCGAGCAGCTGCAACAACACATTGAACACATCCGGGTGCGCCTTCTCGACCTCATCGAGCAGGATCACCGCGTACGGACGACGACGGACCGCTTCGGTGAGCGCGCCGCCTTCTTCATACCCGACATACCCGGGAGGCGCGCCGATGAGTCGGCTCACCGCGTGCTTCTCCATGTACTCCGACATGTCGATCCGCACGAGCGCGTCTTCCGTGTCGAACAGGAACTCCGCGAGCGCCTTGCAGGTTTCCGTCTTCCCGACACCCGTCGGCCCGAGGAACAGGAAACTCCCGATGGGCTTGCTCGGATCGCCCAGACCCGCACGCGAACGGCGCACCGCGTTGGAGACCTCGACGAGCGCATCGTCCTGCCCCACCACGCGCGATTTGAGATGCTCCTCCATCTGCACGAGCTTCTCGCGCTCGCTCTCGATGAGCTTGCTCACGGGGATGCCCGTCCAGCGACCAACGATCCG
>DDGE01000061.1:25627-26553 GCA_002337545.1 Phycisphaerales bacterium UBA1910
TCACCCACACGCTGGGCCTGCTCAAGCTCCGTGCGCTTCGCATCGATGTCGTTCTTGATGCTCCGAACCACATCGAGGTCCTTCTTCTCTTCTTCCCAGCGCGCGGTGAGCGCGCTGTTTTCTTCACGCAGACCCGCGAGCTCGGACTCGACACGCTCGAGCTCCTTGCTCTTCGTGTCCGCATCCGCTTCGAGCTTGAGCGCCTCGCGCTCGATCTCCAGCTGCATCATCTTGCGGCGCAGCTCATCGAGCTCCGTCGGCATCGAGTCGATCTCCATCCGCAGCGAACTCGCCGCTTCGTCGACCAGGTCGATCGCCTTGTCCGGCAGGAAACGGTCCGTGATGTACCGGTCGCTCAACGACGCAGCGGCGAGGATCGCGCTGTCCTGGATCCGCACGCCGTGGTGCGCCTCGTATCGCTCCTTCAAGCCACGCAGGATCGCGACGGTTTCCTCAACACTCGGCGCATCGACGAGCACCTT
Source organism: Phycisphaerales bacterium UBA1910 (assembly GCA_002337545.1). Classification (GTDB taxonomy): domain Bacteria; phylum Planctomycetota; class Phycisphaerae; order Phycisphaerales; family UBA1924; genus UBA1924. The sequence goes on from DDGE01000061.1 coordinate 26,110, forward strand.
CTGGAACCGGCGTTCGAAGGCCGCGTCCTTCTCGATGTGCTGGCGATACTCATCGAGCGTCGTCGCACCGATACATCGCAGCTCGCCCCGCGCCAGCGCGGGCTTGAGCAGGTTCCCAGCGCTGACCGCGCCCTCCGCTGCGCCCGCACCGATGATCGTGTGCAGTTCGTCGATAAACAGAATCACCTGCCCGTCGGACCCCTCCACCTCGCGCAAGACCGCCTTGAGCCGATCCTCGAACTCGCCTCGGTATTTGGCGCCCGCGAGGAGCTGGCCCACATCGAGCGCGATGATCCGCTTGTCCTTCATTCCGTCGGGGCAATCGCCGTTGACGATGCGCAGCGCGATCCCTTCCGCGATCGCAGTCTTCCCGACACCGGGCTCACCGATGAGGACCGGGTTGTTCTTGGTCCGGCGCGAGAGCACCTGCATGCATCGCCGGAT
>DDGE01000061.1:26767-58248 GCA_002337545.1 Phycisphaerales bacterium UBA1910
CCCGACGCGTCTCGGATCGCGCGGATCGCTTCCTTCGCGCTCTTGGTCGTGACATGGTGCACATTGAGCACCTCGACCGTGCTTCCCGCGACCTCGGTCAACCCGAGCAAGAGATGCTCGCAGGAGATGAACTGATCGTTCATTTCCTGCGCTGCGTGATCCGCCTTCGCGAGGATCTCCATCATCTCCCGACCGGTGCTCCCCGCGCCGGATGATGTCTTGGGCAAGCGCCCGATCTCCGATGTCACGATCTGCCGGAGCTGATCCACCGGCGCACCGATCTTCTTCAGGATCGCCACCACGGGTCCGTTCTGATCTTCGATCAACGCATCGAGCACATGCAGCGCCCCCACCTCAGGGTTGCTGTTGCCCATCGCAGACTGTTGGGCCTGCGCGAGTGCTTGTTGTGCGAGCGTTGTGAGTTTATCCATTCGCATGTCAGTTCCTCCTAACTGCGGCGTTGGGCACATCTTGTGCACCATCGCCGGGGAACTGGATGCAACTGGCGCGCCAGACTCGGAATGCTGATTCCAGCCCGCAGATCGGTCATGTGCGCCCGGAAATGGCACCCATCCGCACCCCCACTGCCGCTCTGGCAGACAGGGTGGTCTACATCATGGCTCGAGATCAGCGCATGAGAAAACGCGGCGTATCGCAGTCGGTGTCAGTGTCCGAAACCCTGATGAACAGGGGGGTGCCCAGGTCTAGATCCCGACCTTCCACTCGTTGGAGGCCTGGTCTTCGCCCAGAATCGCTCGGCTCCCAATCAGAGACTCAAAGGGATCGAACTTGTCTGACCGACCGCGATACGCCGCGTCTTGTCACAACATACTCCGACAACACGCGAGTTGATCCCTCCATTTCGTCCACTCTGGCATAATTCGTCCAATTGTGGACAACCACCCAAACGGAGACGATCGATAACCCCATACAATGAGAAGGGTTGCAATTCCCATATCACCCTTCGCAACCCTTCCGAACCTCGTGCGTATCGGACGAAGCTCATCACGCAGACACCCCCATGTCAGCGTGACAACGCGGTGTTTCTCCGCTATGCTCGTGACCTGAGAAAACATCACCTGATCACCCACGCACACGCATCGGGTGAATGACACTCAACTCAACGCCTGTGACATAAAGGTTTACACTCATGAAGACCCATCGCAACACCCGACGACTGACTGTCGCTGCACTCTTTGTTCTCCCCGCGACCCTCATCGGGTGCACCAGCTCGAACGGACCGCACCACGCCGGTGATATCGATTCGATCCGATGGGACCCGAGCCCCGCGATGCACACCACCGCGCAGCGTGCCCATGATCGTTACAACTCCCACGCACGCATGAAGGACACAAACCTTCGCGCCCTCACCGAAGATTTCGATCACGCGTTCTTCCTCGATCGCCCGACACGCCTCTACCACGGCGTGAAGCCCTGATCGCTGATCAAACACTGACAGAAAAGAACCCGCGTGTCCGATCGGACATGCGGGTTCTTTTTCAGCCTGATGTGCTTCGTTGATTCAGCGTGCGGTATAGCGGCCGCGCGAAACCTTCTTGAATCGCTTGTTCTCACGAATCAACGCCTGGTTCACGATCGTGCGGAAGTTGGCCGCGGTCGTCATGTAACCGGCCTGCTGGACTGCCTGAGTCACCTCGGTGACGCTCATTTCCTTGCCCTTGAGGACATCAGCGAGCGAATCAACCAGGTTCTTCTCATTGCGCGGACGGCGGCGGATGCCACCAGCAGCACTGAGTGCGCCCTCTTCCGCGAGCGCCTGCTCGACCGTGGACAGATCTTCAAGCAGCTTCTCGCGTCGACGCTCAAGCTTCCGCACATTGCGTTCACGGCGCTGCAGCTCAGCCTGCAGTTCCGCGGTCGACATGGCGCCAGCGCCAGAGCTGGTGTTGGAGTTTGTGCTCGAACGACGACTTACTTTTTTCTTCTTAGCCATTGGTGGTACCGATTTCCAGTTCTTCTAGAGTGTTGCGTGATACACCGTGCCTCGAAACTGAGGCATTCTGAATCAAATCCCGTAGAGACACATCAAAGCTGTGCGAAATGATCGGAAAGGCACAGTACACCGATACCATATAAGCGTTCTGCTCCAAAGGCAAAACATGAACACTAAAATACCTAATATTTTTGCTTCCTAACATGCAATAAGCCGTGTAGACCCACCACTTTATGCATAATACCCTATTTCAGTAGGTAAATGTACTCACAGCAACTCGCCCTGCACACCGAGCTTCGCAAGCAACCCATCGAACTGGTCAAGATCATAAAACTCGATCTGGACCCGACCCTTCGTTCCCTGCTTGTTGGTTTTGAGTACCACCCGCGTCCCAAGATGCTCACTGAGTGAGCGTTCCAGGTCTCGGAGCACCGATCCGACACGATCAGGATGCATCGCAGCCGTTGTACCCAGGGTTCCGGGATGCTCATTGCCTTCTCCCGCTCCCGATTCATCATGTGAACTATGAAGCGAATCGATCGCGGATTCGAGCTCGCGCACGGTCCACTCTTCAGCAATCGTCTGACGAGCAAGCTCCGTTCGCTTTGTTTGATCCTCGCACGAGAGTAAAACCTTGGCATGCCCAACGCTAATTGCGCCCGATGCAACATGATCTCGGGTCGCTTCATCCAGATCGAGTAAGCGTAACAGATTCGCTAAACCAGACCGGCTCATACCCATCCGCTCGGAGAGCTGCTGCTGGGTGCTCCCGAAACGATCCATGAGTTGCCTCATTCCTGTGGCACGCTCGATCGGGTTCAGATCCGCACGCTGGATATTCTCAATCAGCGCGAGCTCGGCCGAGCGCTCATCGTCCGCCTGGTCGACAATCGCCCGGATCGTTCCCAACCCAGCCAGCTTCGCCGCCCGCCAGCGCCGCTCGCCAGCGATCAGCTCATACGCATCAACACCCGCAACTGCCCGCACCACAATCGGTTGCATAAGCCCGTGTTCCTTGATCGAGCTCGCGAGCGTCTCGAGCGCCTCTGTTTCAAAGACGCGACGGGGTTGATGTGGATTGGGACGAACCTTTTCTATCGAGAGCTCCATCACCTGATCGCGCACAGATGTACGGTTTATGTTCGTATTGCTTGTTTCCGGTTGTGCTGTTACCGATACTGGGCTCGATTCAACCTGGATTGGTGCCGCATCGACTAATGAGCTCAACCCGCGTCCGAGCCGGGCCCGTTTGGTTTTCTTCGGCTGCTTCTTATCTGCTGAACTCATCGCGTACCTCCGTGCACAAATCAATCGTTCTGTGCCCCCATGCCTGCATGAAGGGCTGATCAAGAATATCATCTTTCGATGCCTAAATCCCCCACGACCGAAATCATTGCACGCGGCGTACTCATCCAGCACGGATGCGTGCTCCTCTGCCAGAACCTCAAACACGGGTATGCCTACCTGCCGGGTGGGCATGTGGAGTTCGCGGAGGCCGCCGCGGACGCACTCAAGCGGGAGATGCTCGAGGAATGTGGGGAAGAGGTTCGCGTTGGCCCCCTTCTCCTCACACACGAGGAAGCCTTCAAGGGCCCCAAGCGTGTGCACCACGAGGTCAACCTTGTGTTCCACATGGAACACACAAAGCCCGTGCACGAGGAACCTACACCCATCAAAAGTGTCGAGGACGACATCGGGTTCATCTGGGCCGACCTCGCTGAACTCATCGAGATGGATCTCAGGCCGCACACGATGAAGGCCTGGCTGGCCAGCGGTGGGGGGATCGAAGAGCACCACGGCCCCCTGCTATCTGCGTTCCCCGAGCCACTCCGGTACGCACCTGCTAAGCACGGCTGATCTGACTTCAGTTCGATGATCACACTTGATCGGGTCCGGAAACGATCCGATATCTCGAGCGATGCCCTCGCCCTCCGAATCCAGCCCACCCGTGCCACCGCCTGGCCATCCAGGCGCGGGCGATGATCGCGCTTCAGAGCTTGCAGAGCTAGGCGCGATGGCCCCGCTTTATGCACACGAAATCCACAACCTGATAACGAATCTCTCGGGCAGGGCCCAACTCGCACTCATGCGACCCCACGACCCGGACATCGTTCAATCCACCCTCCGCACTGTCGTTGAAGGGTGCGAGCGAGCTTCGCGACTCTCCCAGCTCTTCCTCTCGCAGTGCGAACCCGAGGACCAGCAGCGGGGTGCCGACCTGGTTGGCGTCATGGAGCGGCTCGAGCGCTCATTCCGATTCGATCCGACATCTGATGCACTGCTCCGCTTTCCGACAGTACATGCCGACCTCCGCCCCAATGCACCGGCGATTGTCCTGGAGCAAGTCCTTGATAATCTGATCCGAAACGCACTCCGCGCGATTCACGAGCACCCATCACCTGACGACCCCAAGCACGCGATCACGGTGCAGATCAATCCCACAACTGACAGTTGTTCCACATGGAACACCCCCACCGCCAACGCGATCATCATCGTTGTTGAAGACACCGGCGTCGGCATGAGTGAGTCGCATATCGAATCACTCCTGACACCGACAAACAGCCCACGCGCTGCGCGAATTCACAACGAGCGGTACCCCCGCCACGGGCTGGGCATGCGCGTCTGCCAGATGCTTATCGAATCGGTAGGGGGGCTCATCCGGTGCGAGTCCGAGCCGAATAAAGGCACACGAATGATCGTGATCGTGCCTTCGATCGAATCCGACTCCCATGGCTCAAAGCGAGCGGCCTGAAACCAACACACGAAGACTCAACGCTCAACCGGCACCACATCCGTCGGCATGAACTCCACCCAGACCGGATCACCCGGCTCAGGATGCACCGCACTGCTCGCGCTGTATGGGTTCATCTCCGCGATCTTGATCGGCGGACACCCACGCACTTCCACGAGGTGCTGCGCTGTCTCACCGAGATAAGTGGTCTCAAGCAGCTTCCCCGGGAGCGTGTTATCTGAGTCTGGTTTGCGGAGGCGTATGGCCTCGGGACGCACAGACAGCAATGTTTGTTCGGTATTTTGTAGGCCATGGCCTTCGCTGACCACCGCGTCGAAAGACCCGGCTTCAACCTCGAACTGGACGCGATCATGCGCGATCTCGCCGGCTTTGGCCTCGATCAGGTTCGTTTCACCAAGGAACTCGGCCACAAATCGATTCCGTGGCGATCGATACAGCTCCCGGGGCGTCCCGATCTGCTCGATGTGCCCGCTCTTGAGCAGTGCCACCCGATCCGCCATCGAGAGCGCTTCCTTCTGATCGTGCGTCACATAGACCGTTGTGATCCCGGAGTCCTTGCAGATCTTGCGGATCTGCAGTCGCAGATCGTTGCGGAGCTTCGCATCGAGGTTCGACAGCGGCTCATCCAGCAGGAGCACATCGGGTTTGATGACGAGCGCCCGCGCGAGTGCGACACGCTGCTGCTGACCGCCGGAGAGCTGGTTGGGTTTGCGGGCGGCGTACTCTTCCATCTGCACCGCGGCCAGCGCGTCGAGGACACGCTGGTCCTTCTCCGGGTTCGCGACCTTGCGGACATTGAGCCCGAACGCGACATTCTGGGCGACGGTCATATGCGGCCAGAGCGCGTAGGACTGGAACACCATCCCGGTGTTGCGTTTGTTGGGTGGATCGTGGGTGACATCCTTGCCATCGAACGCGATCGTGCCGCTGGTCGGGTCGATGAACCCCGCGATCATGCGTAAGAGAGTGGTTTTGCCGCACCCGGACGGGCCGAGCAGGAAGAACAGCTCGCCCGGCTCGATCGTCAACGAGAGATGATCAACCGCGGTCGCGGCGGACTTGCCCGCCCCAAACACCTTGACGAGATTTTCGATCGTGATTCGTGTACCCATCGTCGGCAATGATAGCAACGAACCGGTGCGCGTCGTGATAGACTCGATACATGGGCGCCCCCGATCCACGATCTTCACAAACACCCAGACGCGTCGATCCGCTCGATCGATTGCGATCCATGCGTGTGCGCCCGGATCGCGCCCGCGATCTCCATCATGACATGGCGGCGCACATGAAGACAATCCGCAAGGTCTCCCGCGCCGAGTCAGCGATCGCGCAGGCTTGGAGTGCCGCCGCGCCCGACGCGATCGCGTCGCGATGTTCGCTGATCGGGATGAAGGCCGGGCATGTGGAAGTGGGGGTTCCGGACGCGTCGACGCGTTATCAGACGGACCGGTGGCTGCGGGGTGGGGGGCTCAAAGAGCTCTCAGCGCTGGCAAAGATCCCGATCCGAGGCGTGCGTTTCCAGATCATTTCCCGCCCCTGAATCGCTCTTGGTTGCACCAAGGTTCATTTTTTGGATCAGTTTCGTGTGAAATCCCTTTGACACCGAAGTCGATTTCGGAGATGCTGGTCCATCGGCGGCGTCGTGGTCGGTCGATGACAAATCATTCGTAGCGCGACCTGGAACGCGATTCGGCTTGCCGCACACACAAGCCGAGCGCACCTGATGGGGTCTCTAAGGGAAAGAGCATCGCACTCTGCACACACTGCGATGCTCCTGAGTGCTACGAACTGTGTCTTGTTGCGAGGCTACTCCTCCTGGGCCGCACGAGCAACGAGACACAACGGGCGGTGTCTTCTCGTGGGGGATACCGCCTTTTTTATGCGCTTTTTTTGCTTTGATCGGGAGCGATGCTGGCGTTCAGGACCGCTGCGTCTGCAGGGTGTTCTCAAGCAGCCCGAGCATCTGCTTGGCGCTCTCGCGTGAGATATCGATGGCGGCGATCGTCGCGGATTCGAGGATCTGGGCCCGCACGAGCTTCGCGGTTTCCTTCGCGTAATCCGTGTCCTGGATCGATGAGAGGGACGCGTTGAGATTCACGAGGGTCTCGCCGATCACATTCTTCCGAGAATCGATCTCGTTGAGCTTGTTCCCGATCGCTCCTCGGGTGGTCGATATCTTCTCACGGGCTCGCTCGGCGACCTCTTGTGCTTTTTCCGGGTCCTTGCGGAGGAGCTCCGCGATGTTGCCCAGGTCTTCATCGATGAAGTCGCTCGTGTATTCCTGAAGGACGGACTCGCCCTTGAACATCGTGGTCCGTGCGATCGAATCGATCCCGTTGATGATCGATTGGGCTTCCTGCGCTTTCGCGTCGATCTCTGATTGGGACAATCCACCGGTGTTCGCGGCTTCCACGATCAACGATTCGAGATCGATGATGAGATCGCTCAGGACACTCAGCCCGCCCTCCTTGGCACCAAGGTAGGACTCCTGCTGGGTGATCGCATCGAACTCCTTGTTCAGGGAATAAATCTCGGCTTCATGCTTGTTGATCGAGATGATCCCGCTCGGATCGTCCGAAGCACGATTCACCTGCTTGCCCGTCGCAAGGCGCTCGAGCGAGGTGTGGATCTCGTCCTGATTCCGCTGGAGTTGGATCAGGCCGAACCCGAACATGCTGGAGATACCGTTCGTGAACATGCAACGCGTATCGGGCCTTCAGCGGGCCCACTGAATCCCAAAGCACGGAATCCCATTGCATACCATCACCCATGCGACGCGTTCGGCACGATTCAGGCAACGATCACCCCGAAGAGTGGGGGGGGAACGGCCCTGATCACCCCGATCATCGCGATTGGGACCTGAGTGAGGGGCTCGATCCAGAAGGTCCCAGCGCCATGGATTTGGACCAGTTCGGGTCCGAGCTCGATACCTGCCCCAACTGCAACGCAACGATCTATGACCAGTCCGAGATGTGCCCGGAATGCGGCTGGTATCTCGGCGAGGCAGAGAAAAGCGTGTCCTTGTGGGTATTTGTCGGGGTGGTGGGATTGATCGTGATCCTGTTGTTCTGGATGATCTGAGCATCCGTAACCCGATTTCTGTCGTATAGTTGCGGGTCGATGACACGCGAGCGCGGCCGGTGTGGGGATATGCCGGACGCTATCTGACCCCCTTTTCGGGGTCTCAACGGAGTTTGACCATGCTGAAGATGCCCGCAACCAACCAGACCCTTCGCGCCAGAACGCGTGCATTCACCCTCGTGGAGTTGCTCGTCGTGATCGCGATCATCGCCGTCCTGATTGCTCTGCTTTTGCCGGCGCTCTCCGGCGTGAGCAAGGCGGGGAAGAAGAACTCGACCCAGAACATGATGAACGCGTTCACCAACGCCGTCGCATCGTTCAGCAACGACAACGGATCCCGCATGCCCGGCTACTTCTCCGCCTACGAGATGGGGCTGGAATCCAACGAGGATGCCGGCATGTCCGCCATGGAGAACATCCTCATCGAGCTCGGTGGCTCGGATGTGGTACTCGGCAGCTATGAGGACTACTCGGGCGATATCAACGAGGACGCGGGGATCATCTCCATCGCGCCGTATGCGAACTCCGACCCGGGCGCCGTTGTGGTCAACACCAAGCTCATCGGTTCCAGCGGTGCATACTTCGCACCGGACACCAACTTCCTCAAGGTCCTCGACGCCGAGTCCCAGCAGCAGGTCGTTGGCAACGGGCTCGGTCAGGAGCTCATGCCCGATCTCGTCGACGCGTTCGGCAACCCGATCCTCGCGTGGGTGCAGGACACCAGCTCACGCGGCTCGATCGATCCTGAGAATAATGATCCCGACGGGTTCGGGCAGTTCGCGTCCGTCAGCTCCGACGGCAGCGGCGAATACGCCGGGCCGGCGTGGTTCTACCTCGCGAGCAACGACTGCTTCCTCGGTGATGATGCGAACAACATCGGGCTCGGCGGCGTGAACCAGAACGCGTACAGCGCCCTGAGCACACAGCGCCTCAGCGGCGGATCGGGCACGCAGCCAATCGATGACGAGGATCGCGTCCGCACGCTCGTGGCGCTCCTCGCCAGCCCCTCGTACTACGCGCTCCCGAGCAACCAAACACTCGAGGATATTGAGCCGCACGACATCCTCCCTTCGCGCCCGCGCGGAAGCATGCTGATCCAGTCCGCGGGTGCGGACGGCTACTTCCTGGGCACGCGCGATCAGGGCTGGGGCGCCAACGCCGATACCGAAGATGGGTACCACCTCGGCTTTGGCTTCAACTTCAAGAACGAAAGCGGGCGTCATCAAGGCGATGATGGTGAGTACATCACATACGATGTCGTCGATGACTTTGATGACATCATCCAGGCCATTAACTGATCCGCATACATCATGACCATCACAGCCCCGTGCGAAAGCACGGGGTTTTTTCGTGCCGAGCCATGCTCGATGTGGTACAACAAAATCGATGGGGTCAGGGGACGGAAACGAAACGATACACCGAGCGAGGCGACGCGCGATCGCTGCGCTCGCGCTGTTCACGATCGGCACACTTCTCGGCGCGCGTTTGATCCGAACTGATCTGCATTCGATGAGCACCATCTCGCTCGCGGTCGCGGGCGTGTGTGTCGCTCTGGGTGTCCTTGGCGGTCGGATGTTCCGCCCCGTGCTCCTGGGCATCAGCTTGCTGCTGCTGGGTATCGGGTGGACGATGCTCCGCGTGGATCCGGCACACCCCGATCGGCTCGATGCGATGCTCGCACGCCTCAACCCCTCGATGATTGGCGACGGGCGCGCGTTCCCGCTGGAGGTACGGGGCACGATCACCCGACCAAGCATGGTCGTCCATCGTGCGCAGGGGCTCGCGGACCCGCCGATGTGGCCACACAGCAGCATCCGGGCCGAGCTCTCACTCGCATCAGTGCTCGTTCACACCGGTGACGGGCGTACGGACTGGGTTGCGTGCGAGGGCACGATGCGTCTGGTCGTGCCGGAGGGTCATGAGCTGCGCGCGGGCGATCGCGTCGAACTGATGGGGCGTTTCGGTGCACCCAGCGAACGGCGCAATCCCGGCAACCCGGATTGGGCACGACTCGCGGCGCAGCGCGGCTTTGTTGGAACGCTGATCGTAGAGCATCCTTCGCACATGCGTCCCATGGAACCCGGCGGGCTGATCGCACGCGCGCGGTCCTCCGTCATGCGACTCCGCGCATTGGTGCGAGACCGGGCCATGCGCAGCGTGGGGATCGACGAGTCGCATCCGAGCGACGAGCGCGTCGCGATGCGGAGCGCCCTGCTGCTCGGCGAACGCGATCCGATGTTCAACGATGTATTCCGCCGGTTCCAGCGCGTGGGGGTCGCGCATGTGCTCGCGATCTCCGGTTTCCACCTTGCGCTGGTTGTGTTCATGTGCACACTGGGCATCCGTTTGCTCGGCGAGCACCCAAGGCTGGAGGGCACGATCATCGTCCTGATCCTGCTGGGTGTCATGGTGCTCATCCCGCTGCGTCCACCGATTATGCGTGCGGCGATCATCGTGGGCGCGATGCTCCTCGCGCACCGCTTCGGGCGTCGCTACGACCGTATCACGATCCTGGCCTGGGTCGGGCTCGGGCTGTTGATGTGGCGGCCGCTGGATGCGACATCGATGGGATACCAGCTGAGCATGGGCATCACGGCGCTGCTGGTGATACTCAGCGAGGCGCGGACACGCGCCATGCTCGACCGGCATATGGGGCTGCTCACCCCTGTGCCGAACAAGTCGCGGTCGTGGGCGTTGCTGCGTTGGTGCGGCGAGCTGGTGCGAGTGAATGTCGCGTGCTGGATCGTGGCGCTGCCGACAATCGCGTATCACGCGGGTGTGGTGGGTGTGCTCGCGCCGATCGCGTCGATCGTGCTGGTGCCGATGATCGGGCTGATGATGGCGCTGGGATACCTCCAGATCCTGATCGGGATCCTTTCACCGGGGCTTGCGGAACACACGGCCTGGATCGTGGATGCGCCAAGCGCCTGGACACTTGATCTGGTGGCATGGTTCGAGGGACTGCCTGTTGCGTGGGCCTGGGTGCCCAGCGTGAGCGCGCTGTGGGCGATGATCGCGACGCTGGTGCTCGCACTGATCATGACGCAACCGCGTCGTCTGCGTCGGTGGACGATGGTCGCGGCTGTCGTCGTCGTTGGGATTTGGGGGTGGGCGCAGCCGACGCTTCACCGACCCGATGCGCTCGTGCGCGTCGTGATGTTTGATGTCGGAGACGGCTCTTGCGTTCTGGTTCAATCGGGCACGCACGGCGTGCTCTGGGACTGCGGCTCACTCGATCGACGCGTAGGTGATTCGATTGCGCGATCACTGCGTGCGCTGGGCGTGACGACGCTCGACGCGGTGGTGATCACCCACGACAATCTCGATCACTACAACGGCATCCCTGCTATCGCGGACCATATCCCCATCTCGGGCGTGTACATCACACATCGATTGGATCAGGACCCGAGCGACGCGTTCACGCGCGTTCGAACGCATCTCGAGTCCCGCGGGCTTCGGTTCACGAACATCACGCAGGGCGATACGATCACCGTTGGCGGGCACACCATGGACATCCTCTGGCCGGGGCCAAACATCGCGCCGACCCTCGACGACAATGACACTTCGATCGTGGCGTTGCTGGATGTACCGCTCGGCGGTTCGGTCTTGCTCACGGGCGATATCGAAGGTGCGGCGATGGATCGGCTCCGGATAACCTATCCGGAACTCCCGAGCATGCTGGGGCAGGGTGTGCTTGAACTCCCGCACCACGGGAGCGCAAGAGCCAAGGCGTACGCGTTCATTGACTGGCTCAACCCGGGTGTGGTCCTGCAATCAACCGGGCCTTCCCGCCTCAACGACGAACGCTGGAGTGAGCAGCGGGCTGGGCGCTCGTGGTATGCCACTGCCGAGCATGGCGCCATCGTTGTTGAGTTTAACCAACGCGGTCGGATCTCACACCGGTATTGGTTTGCTGATTGATTAGCCTGCGGGATATTCGGGCGCTTCACCAGAAAGCACCCGCATGACATCACGCACGACCCAGCTCATCGCTTCCTTTGCCTGGCGTGTTCCTGCCGCGATGTGCGGTGTCAGAATCACATTCCGCAAACCCCACAACGCCGACTCTTCCGGGATCGGCTCCGGGTCGTGGACATCGAGGATGAGGCGTGCTTCGGGATGCGATCGCGCAAACTCCGTCGCGGCGTCGGTATCAAGAACCATTCCGCGTGCGGCGTTGATGAGCACAACATCGGGGCGGAGCATCGCGAAGAACGATGAGCCGAAGAGCTTGGCGTTACTCGCCCGCCCGTCGACATGGATCGTGAGTACTTGCGACTGGCTCGCGAGTGCATCAAGATCCATCGGGATCGCGTCGCCGCGGGATCGCTCGTCGATCTCGATCAGGTCGTGATACCCCACGCGCATCCCCAGGGATTCTGCAACACGCGCCACACGCGATCCGATCCGCCCCATGCCCACGATCCCAAGCGAGGATCCAACACATGTTCGCGGCGTAACTGCTTCGTCACGGAATCGTCCCCAGCGAGCGGGCTCGAGTGGCTGATCGAGCGTGGTGATCGGGCGAAGGACGCGGAGCATCATGGAAGTCACGAACTCGACGACGCCCTCGGTGTTGGCGGCTGGGGTGTGCACCACCGGGATGCCGCGCGATCGGCACGCGTCGAGATCGATGTTGTCGAGCCCAACGCCAGCGCGAGCAACTACACGGAGATTGGGGGCTCGATCGAGCAGGGCCTCGTCCACCCGGGTGTATGTCCGCACGACCATCGCCTGTGCGAACTCCAGGTCCGCGTCCGATGGCGCATCGCGATCGAGAACCCGGACCTGCGCCCGAGTGCGTAACCACTCCAGAGGGGATGTCGCGATGGGTTCGGTGATGAGCACGCGGGGGTGAGTCATGGGATGGATGCTATCCGTTTCTGAGCCGCTTGAGACACGCGGTGCACCCTGAGATTGGGGATAAGGCGTGGAGCAATGGGGATAATTCAAGGTTATAGGATGGTGTTTCCGATGCTGGTGTCTGCAATGGGGGCCGTTTCGGAGCCGACACGACACCCGCATACACACTCGAACTCGCAGCATGGAGGCTTCGCGATGAACAAATCTGACCTGATCGAAGCAGTGGCATCGGAGCTCGAGAGCTCCAAGGCCGAGGCAAGCAAAATGATCGAAGCGGTGATCAACGCGATCTCCGAGGGGCTCAAATCCGAAGAAAAAGTCGCGATCAGCGGGTTTGGGACTTTTACCAAGAAGCACCGTTCTGCCCGCGTGGGGATGAATCCGGCAACCAAGGAGCCCATTCAGATCGGTGAGAGCACGACCTGCTCGTTTAAGCCGTCACAGCATCTCAAGGACTCTCTGCACGAGCCAAAGCCCCTTGCGGCCATGTCTCGCTAAGTATCCGTTCCACCGGAACTGATCAGTCCAACCATTCTGTTCAAGGCACACCTCGGGGAGGGGTGTGTTTTTATACATCTCGATTGTTGAATTTCGCCCATGATTTCAATGTTCCCTCTTGACATGAGATCGATTTGTGCAATTCTCCAGATCTAATCTAAATCGAAGGACGTTGACAATGAAGAACTTACGACTGTTTTTACACACAAGTTTGTGTGCCCTTATCATGATGACCGCAAGCACGGCCAAGGCCCAGGAAACGACTGGCGAGCACCGTGTCCTGATGATGGGCGGGTGGGAACTCAACGAGATGCTCCACTCGGATGGCTCGTTTATGGGGTATTGGGCGATCCCGCTGCAGCAACTGAGCGTGGGCAACATCCGACGGATGTGGTTCGAGCCGATCGCCGGGGATGACTGGGCAGTCACGGCCCACGAGCCCGTCAACGCGCCCGCCTTCCAGCAGTTCTTGATCGACAACGGTCTGAGCGAAGAATCTGCCGGGATCTTTGGTTGGCGAGAATCGATTGCGCACAGCAAGTTCACGAATCAGGATATCGACGGCGGCACGCAAGGCCCTATTGAAAAAGGGTTTATCTCTGGCGATCCGATGTCTGAAACCGCCGGCGCATTGCCTGACCCAACACCGATGATCGATTTGCTCGCAGAAGTGAGCTATCCGATCGCCCCTGGGATGACGGAACTGATGGTGAGCGGAACGGCTGGCGCGACCGTGAACATGAATCAAGCGACGAAAGAGCTGCTCGATTGTCTTCGATCCACCAGCTCGATTCTGTGCGGGGCTTGCCTGTGTGAAGAAGATGTAGATATCACATACGGCTCCTGGTCGGTTGCCCAATCAGAAGGCGGCCCCCAGTCCGTGATGTGCGATTACACACGCGTGGTGACCTATGCGATCACCAAACAGGGCCAGAATGCGGATTGCACGGACTGTACTGAGCCGCTGGAGACGATTCAGCAGATCGAAACACGCCAGGTGCTCTTCATCGGGGATGAATGCCCCTCTACCCCTTCCGGATAAATCAGGGGCTGGCAACGAAGCCCCCCGTAATAGGTAAACCCGGCTCAACTCCGGCGATCAGGATTGCGATATACTGGGTGCTATGCTCGCGCTCGCGTTCAGAATCACTGCAATCCTGATAGCCGGCTTTCTCCTTTCCTGGGTGATCACTTTCACAGTCCGGGTTGACCCGATGTACCGTTCGATCCACTCTGTTGGAGAGCGCTTCAGCCATATCGTGCCCCGCGGGTATGACAAGGGTTCCCACAACTTTGAGGCGCAGTATGTGCGTGTTGAACCCAGTTCGTACTACAAGGACCCCGGCAAGCTGCTTGCCAAGTACGATCTGGATCTGGATCTCAAACCAAACCCCCGCACCGATATCGCGAATCGCGAGCAGCTCATCGTCCCAGGCGTTGGGATCATGATCGTCATCGCCTCGCTGATCACGATCGTGATCTGTCGAAGGAACTGCATCGAGCGGCTCCGCGGTGGCGGGGATGGCTCATTCACGCGCCTGACCATGGGTTTGACGGCGATGTGCGTGCTGAGTGTGGGGGCGCTGCTGTGCTTCCGCCTGTTCCTTACCGGTGTCGACGACGGCTTGATCAAGCGCGCAGCAATTGGCAGCGCTCAGGCACAGTCGTACTACGAAGGAAACCTGACTCTCTATGGCTACTACGACGCCAACCTGACCCTCTCGATGAGTTTCACCTCGTTGATGATGGTGTACATCGGGGTTGGCATCACGCTGTATACCGTGCTGACATGGTTCGGCTTGCGGATGTGGACCTCGGCGCACCAGGAATACCCCGAGGTTGAACGGAATGTCGGGTACGCTCGGATGCGAACGCTCCGATGGGCCGGGTACGCGACTCTGGCCTGCACGAGCACGCTGCTGATCCTCGCGCCGTGGACGAACACGATGCTCGGCAAGTTCTTCAGCTGACCCAAGATTTATTCTGTTTCTGAGAACGCGCGGGCGGCCAGATCGATCGCGGCACCCAGCGCTGCCGCCTTGTTCACCGTTTCCTTGAACTCAAGATCGGGCACTGAATCCGCAACAATCCCGCCGGCGGCCTGGATGTGGTATTCCCACGCGCCATCGGGGTTGGATTCATCGAACCGGTCGATTGGGACGACCATGGTCCGCAGCGCGAGCGCGATATCCATCTGCTTATCAAGCGAAACCCAGCCGAGCCCACCCCCGTATGGGCCACGCCGAACATGCTCGAGCTCGTCAATGATCTGCATAGCGCGGACCTTTGGTGCGCCGGAGATCGTGCCAACGGGGAGCGCTGCGCGGAGCGCGTCCCAGCAATCGAGCCCTTCGCGGATAACGCCGGTGACGGTCGAGGAGATGTGCATCACATGCGAGTAGCGCTCGATGGACATGAGCTTGGAGAGCTCGATCGATCCTGGCTGGGCGACCACGCCAACATCGTTGCGCCCCAGATCCACGAGCATCGCGTGCTCCGCGATCTCCTTGGGGTCATTGAGCAGGTCGCGCTCCATCGCGAGATCGTCCTCGGGCGTGCGTCCACGCCGGCGAGTCCCCGCGAGCGGGCGATTGGTGACCACCGCGTTGCCGTGCTCGTCGTTGCGGACACGGCAGAGTATCTCGGGGCTCGACGCGACGAGGATGCACCCGCCGGTCTGCATGTACACCATGTACGGCGACGGGTTCACCGCACGCAGCGATCGGTAGACATCGAACGGGTCTGCGTGCGCGCGACGCTCGAAGCGATGCCCAAGGACCACCTGGAAGATGTCGCCCGCTTCGATGTATTCCTTCGCACGCTCGATCATCGACGCGTGCTCATCGCGTGAGATGTTGCAGGGCATCGGCTCGTTCTTCCCCGGCGACTTGGTGTGCACCCGCCCCAGCGAGAGCGGCTTTGAGTGCTCCTGAACCTGCGTCGCAAGGGCGTCCAGCGCACCCATCGCGTCGTCATAGCGTTGCGAAGGGTCCTGGTCGGGTGTGATCCGCACGAGCTTGACGAGATGAACGAGCTTCTCGACATGATCGAACACGACGAGCTCGTCGTAGAACCCGAAGCTGACTTCGGGGAGGTTGCGATCGTCCGCGGGGGCGTGGTCGAAGCTGAGCTTCTTGGGCTCAGCGTACCGAACCGAGTCGTACGCGCTATAGCCGAACCACCCGCCGAGTACACAGTCCGGGAGCAGACCGCGATCGATCGCGTCCTGCGGCGCGTGGTAGGACCATCCCGCGCTGAGCTCGCGCAGGTCGGCAAGCGGATCATCCGACGGGGACGAGTTGTCCGTGCCCAGCTCATGATCGACGACACGGGTCGCGTGGCTTTGGGCGCTGAACTCGATGACGGGGTGGGCGCCGAGGATGGAGTATCGCCCCTGCTGGTTGCCGTTCTCGACGGATTCGAGGAGGAACGATGGGGCGGTTCGCTGATCCCGTGAAACGAGGCGTCGGTATGCGAGGACCGGTGTGAGCTGGTCGGCGAGCACACGGATCGCGACGGGGATCACGATGGTTTCATCCGCGCCTGTTCTGGCGTTGTGAGCGAGTTGTACGAACTGTTCTCGATCGGTGCTGGGCATCGGGGCAAGTCTATGCGGAGAACTTCGTCGGCATCGCGCCCGTAGGATGAGGTATGAGACGAGCGATCCAGAGCGTGTGTATGTCCGTGTTGTTCCTGTGCGGGGGGCTGTGCGCCGCCCAGGATGACCGCCCCCCGATCATCCCGACGCCTCAGGGCGTGCCGGATGACCAGAAGAAGACCCACTCGGGTTCGCTCGCGGAGCTCTTTGAGAAGATTAATGAAGCGGACCCGATCCTGCAGGCGGGGCTCAAGGCGGGCTTGCTCCGTCAGGCACAGCAATCGCTGCCGTTTGTGGTGATTGTCGACAACCCCGGGAGCTATCTGTACGCGATCTCGCAATGGGAATCGATGATCCGTTTTCCAATCCTCTGGGACGATGGGAGCGTGGAATCGCGTGAGCACATCGCCCGGTTTGTGCGCGCCTACAAGCCCGACCGCGTGCTGAAACTTGACGAACGAAACGGCTGGGTGCTCCCGAGAGAGTTTGAGGAGCGTTCATCACAGATCGATCGGGCGCTAGGAATGGCGCTGTCCGAGCAGGCCTCGGACTGGCGACCGGTGCTCGAAAGCATCCGCGAACAGGGGATCGTTTCGCCGGGTATTGTGCTGACGGACCCCAGCGAGCAGGCGTGGGCGGGCGGGCTCGCACTGGCTGCGGGGCGGTTCCAGCCCATCGCGTATATGGAGCGCCCGGCTCGGATTCACGCCCAGCTCGATCCGGAACAAGCCACGCAGATCGAGGTGCAGTTCGAGCTGCTCGCCCGGAGCACGGGTTCGACATGGAACACGCTCGGCGACGAGATCGATGCGATCACCCTCGCGATGAACACGGGGACACAGATCAAAACCGGCGCGGGCCCGCGCGATCGGTTGGCGCTCACCGATCGGCTGGGGCGTCGGGATCATTCTGGCAACGGGCAGCGATGGGCCTACTGCGGGCAGCTGATCGGCAATGAATCGCAGAGCGTGTATCGTGCGATGTGCGCGTTGTTTCTAGAAATCGATCAATCGTTCATCTGGGACGGGTACCCGGCGGAGCAGCCATGGGGGATGTACGACGGGACCGAAGCGGGCAAATCCCTTGAGGAGATGGGCTTCGAGGTCGAGCTGCACGATCTTCCTCGCAACGGCATCGACCATTGGTACCTGCGTCAGGTCCGCCCGATCGGGACTGCGGACATGTCGCCCGGCTCATCGATGCTGATCCTGATGAACACAAAGGGGACCGCGCACCGCTTCGATCTTGAGGGTGGACGCCAAGAGGAAACATACGCGGGTGATCTCCCGATGATGCAGGTACCGGGTGTGATGCACATCGTGCACTCCTTCTCAGCGCAACGCCCCTTCGCGCGCGGCACGATCGCGGGGCGGATGCTTGAGCGGGGGGTGTACGCGTACGCGGGGTCGGTGGACGAGCCCTACCTCAACGGGTTTGTCCCGACACCCGAGGTGGCCCGGCGCTTTGTGGCGGGCGTTCCCTTCGCGGCTTCGGTCCGGTTTACGGAACGCGACAGTTGGAAGATCACCGTGCTCGGCGATCCGTTAATCACCGCTGGCGGTGCGGGTCGGCGGATCGAGGCTTCACTGGACATCGATTCACTCATCGATCTCAATGATCGCGTCAAAGATCGTATAAAGGAAAATGACTTTGCCGGCGCGATCGGAGATCTCGTGCTGCTCGGGCGCGATGAGGACGCGGCGCGCCTCGCCACAGCGCTGCTCAAGGAACGCCCAGAGGACTTCAGCCCCGACGCGGCGATGATCGCCATGCCCGCCCTGCAGCGTGCCGGTGAGTTTACCGCGATGGTGGATTGCTTCGAGCATCTCGATACGAGCGGACGCAAGAACGGCATCATGCAGGACCTGCTGTGGCTGGTCTCGCCGTATGTCCTCGCCCGCGCGGAAAACGATCCCTCGTTGCGTGCCCGGGTGGAAGCGCTGCTGCGTTCGAGCCTGCGCAGTAGTCAGAAGATCAACGACGCGGAGCGCGTCGCGATGCAGCTGCGACGCACATCACTGAGCTCTGCGCTGAGCGTGCTCGAATCGCTGCGAGCGGATCTCACCGAGAACCAGCGACGCGAGCTGGATAACGCCATCGCGCGGGTGAAGCGATAAGCACTCGGGCGGGGATCAGACCAAAGAAAAACGCCCCGAAATCTTCGGGGCGTCGATGGTTGATGATCGGTAGAGTTGTCGCTCAGGAGCGTTCAACAAGTTCCGCGAGGAGTCGTGCGCCGAACCCGGTGGGGCCCGCGATCATGTGCGGCTGTTCCTTGTCGGAAGCGTGGGTGCCGGCGATATCGATATGAGCCCACTTGACGCCCTCTTCGACAAAGTGCGAGAGGAACGCTGCCCCTTGGATTGGGTGCGCTTCGCGTACGGGCGCGGAGTTGAGGATATCGGCAACGGGTGACTTCATCATCGCGTTGTATTCCGCATCGTGGGGCAGACGCCAGCAGCGCTCACCGGTCGCTTCGCCCGCGGCCTCGACGCGTTCACAGAGTTCCTGATCGTCACACCAGAGCCCGGCGAACACCTTGCCCAGCGCCACAACGACGCCGCCGGTGAGGGTGGCCATGTCGATGATGTACTCCGGGTTTTCCTTGTCGCACGCGTAGCAGAGCCCGTCGGCGAGGACGAGTCGTCCCTCGGCGTCCGTGTTGGTGATCTCGACGGTGGTGCCGTTGCGGAACTCGAGGACATCATCGGGGCGGTATGCCTCGTCGGAGATGGAGTTCTCCGCGGAGACGAGGAGCGCCACGACGGGGCGGTTTGGCTTGATGACATTGGCGATGATGTGCATCGCGCCGAAGACGCCGCAGCCGCCGTCCTTGTCGCGCTTCATGCCGCGCATGCCGCCACCGACCTTGATGGAGAGCCCGCCCGAGTCGTAGCTGATGGTCTTGCCGACGAACACGATGGGCTTCTTGGACTTGCCGCGATCGGGTGTGTAGGCGATGCGGATCATGCACGGTTTGTTCTCGGAAGCCTTTCCGACATTGATATGGCCAACGAGCTTTTCGTCTTCGAGCTTCTTGCCCGAGAAGACGGAGACCGAGAGGTTCTTGCTCTTGCGGGCCATCTTCTTGGCCTCGTTGGCGATCCACATGGGCGTCGCGATGTTCGGGGGCGTCTGCGAGAGCGTGCGTGTGATGTTTGCACCCTCGGCGAACCCGAGCCCGCGCTCAAAGCCGTCGTTGTAGGCCTTGCAACAGCCGTGGACGCTGAGCTTGAGCTTGGGCGTGATCGTTGTCTTCGACCCGCGCAGGTCGTCGTAGCGCCATGAAAGAAGCCCGATCCCCTCGCCCATCATCGCGCCGGCGTTGAACGCGTCGACCGCGTCGGCCTTCTTGAGCTTGCTCAGTGCGGCGACGACCTGCATCTCGACGCTCGTTGCCTTGGCCTTGGCGATCGCACGCCCGACGGCGCCCGCGGCGATGCGGAGCGCACCGGGCTTGAACCCGTCTCTCTTGCCAAGCCCGACGAGCAGTGCACGCTCATATCCGTTGGAGTCATGGATCTCGACGATGCTTCCCAGATCTCCCGAAGCGTCTGAACGCTTGGCGGCCTTGGCGATGGAGCCATCGTTATCGAGTGCTTTGGTCTCGGTTGAGATGGACTCGCCCGAGAAGTGTGCGACCACGAGGATGGTCGGTTTGCCTCGGGTCGCGGTCTTGATCGATTCGAACATGTTGTTCTCCGTGTGATGACGGACCGCGTTCGTGCAGTGCGCAATGAGCGCGCGGCGTCGCGATCTATTGTTCTGATTATTGTGCGTATATGACGAGACCGGCTCGCCGGTTGCACACGGAGAGGTTATCGCCGAGCGAGCTTGCTTTCAATCAGATGCTTCGCTTCGCCGACGACATAGAAAGAACCCGTGACGAGAATCAGGTCCTGTCCGTGGTCGCATACATGGGCTGCTGCGTTGATCGCTTCCTTCACCGTTGGTGCGGATTCGGACATAACACCGTTGTTTCCCAGGCACGCGCTGCGGAGTTCCTCGGGATCCATCGCACGCGGGTTTGAGGTGGCGCGGGTGAAGATCACCTTGTCTGCACCGGTCGAGAGCGCCTCGATCATGCCCGGGATGTCTTTATCGTTCGAGCACCCGAAAACAACGATGAGCGAGTCGTAATCGAGGTGGGCCGCAACGGCTTGGATCGCGCTGCGGACCGAGTCGGGCGTGTGTGCGCCGTCGATGTAGATCCGTGGGCGTTCCATCACGCATTCGAGGCGTCCGCGTGGGTCGATCTGCGTGAGTCCCGCGATCACGCCGCGCTCGGGAAGAATGTGCCCGGACTCGCGGAGATGAATCACGATCGCCAGAGCCAGCGCACAGTTTCCGGCCTGATGCATGCCCATCAGTGGGACGGCCACATGCTCAAAACCGCTCTCCTCGTCACCGACACACACCAGGCCCGATGGGCCTGTCTGAATCCCGGACTGGAAGCGCTGGGTATAGATGATGTCGCTGGCGAGCACATTCAGATTCGCGCCGACCTCTTCGGCCTTGGATCGGAAGACACCGATCACTTCTTCTTCCTGCGGCACGGTAATCGCGACGCATCCCGGCTTGATGATCCCGGCTTTCTCGGCGGCGATCTGCTCGATCGTGTCGCCGAGGATCTGCGTGTGCTCGAGTTGGATCTTGGTCAGGCCCACGACCCGGGGCTTGACAATGTTGGTGCAGTCCAGACGCCCACCGAGCCCGGTTTCAAGGACGACAACATCGACCGCCTGCTGCGCAAACACGAGCAGCGCGAGCGCAGTCAGCAGTTCGAAGTAGGTGGCCTTGCCGTGCTCTTTCTCGATTTTGTGCGCGGCGTTGCGGCATTCGGCGAGCGCTTCATCGAACGCCTGCTCCGTGATTGGGAACCCCGCAACACGAATGCGTTCGCGGACATCGACCAGGTGCGGACTCGTGAAGACGCCCGTGGTGTACCCGCACCCTTGAAGCATCCCCTCGAGCATGTTGCATGTCGAGCCCTTCCCCTTGGACCCGGCGATATGCACGATCTCCAGCACATCCTGCGGATCGCCCAGAACGCTCATGAGCGCCCGCATGCGATCGAGCTTCCAGACATCGGAGCTGACTTTGTCCGGGCGAACGCGTTCGATGTTGATCGTGGAGTTCAGGAACTCGATCGCGGCGTCATGATTCACGAATGGGCCGGTCGATCGGGACTTGGTTCGTTTGCGTGTTGAGTTGTTGTTGGATTCGGTAGCCCCGTGCATGGAAAGATCGTAGCCGGATCCAAGGAAAACACAAGGGCTTTCCCGGTGACATTCGTACAGCATTCGAGTTCTTATCGGATCAAGAGCGCGCAGCACTCATCATGAGCGCTTTCATGTCCGCGACAGACTGGCGCAATCCAACAAAGACCGATCGACACACAATCGAGTGGCCGATGTGCAGTTCATCGATACCAGAGAGTGCGGCGATGGGTTGCACATTGTGGTAGTTCAGTGCGTGACCTGCGTTGAATCGCATCCCGGCATCAAGAATATCGCGTCCCGCATCTTCCACAAGTTTGAGTTGCTGGACGAGTTCCTTGCGTCGCATGTCTCCGCCGTGCATCATAAATGCGTGAGCATACGGGCCGGTGTGGACTTCGCACACATCGAAACCCGCTTCGGCACAGGCCTCGACCTGCTTGCGATCGGGATCGATGAACGCGCTCACGATCATGTCGCCTTCTTTCAGGCGTGCGACGACTTCCCGCATCCGATCGAGCTGTCCGGCAACATTCAGTCCGCCCTCGGTCGTGACCTCCTCGCGCCCCTCGGGCACGAGCATGGCGGTATGCGGGCCGGTCTTGCACGCGATGGCGATCATCTCGTCGGTCGCGGCCATCTCGAGGTTGAGCTTCACGCGCACCAGGCGACGCAGCAGTTCCACATCGCGGTCACAGATGTGTCGCCGGTCCTCACGGAGATGCACGGTGATGCCGTCGGCCCCCCCGAGTTCTGCTTCGTGGGCGGCCCGCACCGGGTCGGGCTCGGAGCCCGAGTTCATGGGATCAGGGATGCCGGGGTAGCGGGCCTGACGAAGGGTCGCGACATGATCGATGTTGACGCCGAGCTGAATCATGGGCGATTGTAGTGACGATTGCGCCGTCGGTGGAGCGGGCTCAGTCTGACCAGACGAACTTCACCCAGTCTTCGCTGATCCGCTCCCACTCTTCCTGCGGCGGCTCAACGCCGGGCAGACGCTGGTGCGGGTCATAGATCAGACCCGTCTCGGTAAAGACCCACGGCAACTGCATCGTGAAGCGGACGGTCCCGTCTTCCTGCGCTCGCGCATCGCGGACATAAAACAGACCAATGCGATCGTTGATGGTCATCCAGTCTGTCGAACCGGAACTGAGGATGGCCTGTGCACGCTCTGTGAGGGGGTCGTTGCTCAGCTTCGTGCGGAGGGCGAGATCGAGGTCGGAGTACGCGAGCAGCAGCCCGATGAAGCCGACGATGGGGACCGCAACCCACGCCATAACACGGCGAAGGGTCATCCCGAGTCGTTGCGAGCGCGCCCGCACGCGGGCCACGATCTCGAGCAGCGTCATGATGCACCAGAAGAAGGCGATCAAGCCGCCGGCCAACGCGAGCCCCAGGAACCAGAGTGTGTCGATCGCGATGTGTGAAAAAGCGATGACCGCCCCGATCAGCCACGCGACGGAGAACCCCAGCAGCAGAGACCACGGCCAAGCACCCCGGCGGTCTGGCAACTGCTGATTGACGCCTGAAGCGGTCTCACCCATGACGGGTGTACTGGTCTGTGCGATGGATGGTTCACCCGATTTCGACAGCGTGCGCCCGGAGGTCTTCGAGTTCAATGAGCCGCAGCGCCCGCTCGTGCGTCGCGGCAAGCACGACCTTGGGCGCGCAATCCGCGAGCAGCGCCTCGACCCAGCGGATGGCGCACAGGCACCAGCGATCGCCCGGCTTGAGCCCGGGGAAGCCCCAGTCCTCACGCGGCGTGACGAGGTCGTTGCCCTGCGAAACACTGAAGGACAGGAACTCCTCGGTCATCACGCAACACACGGTGTGGTTGCCCGCGTCCTCCGGCCCGGTCGAGCAGCACCCGTTGCGGTAGAAGCCGGTGAGCGGGTCGAGCGAGCAAGCGATGAGCGGGCCGCCCAACACATTGCGATCGCGAACCTCGGGTTGGGTGTTGTCGGCGATCATGCCCCGGAGCATCCGCACGAGGAGGATTCGGGTTTCGCGGAACAGCATGACCCCGCTGCCGGTGCGGATGTGCTGCCCCAGCCCTTGTCGTTCATGAACTGGCGCATCCGCATCCCCAACGCCCAGGCCATCAGGATGACGAACAGAATCGCAAAGATCCCCATGATGCCGAACCCAGAGGCGTGATCGTGGAGATCAGCGGCGCTCGCGATCTGGACGAACCGGGACAGCATTGCGTCGAAGAGGATCCCCGCACACAGCGCGACGGTTGCAATCACGCCGAGGTAGATCACGAGGGCCTTCATGCCCAGGTCTTTGATGATCCAGGACATTGTCGCCACATTGGTCGCCGGTCCTGAAAGGAGCATGACGAGTGCAGCGCCGGGCGAGAGCCCCGCGGCCACGAGCGACCACGCCAACGGGGTCGAGCTGGTGGCGCAGATGTAGAGCGGGATCCCCACGAAGAGCATGACAAACTTCGCACCGATCCCGTCCCCGGCGTATTCCGTGAAGAAGGATTCGGGAACGAAGGCGCCGATTGCCGCGGCGAGTAGAAGGCCGACCGTTAGCCAGACCGCGAGATCGATCGGCATGGTCTTGAACCCGTGCGTCAGCCCGGATCTGACCTTCTGGGCAAGGGTCGATTGCGATGGTGCCGGTGCCGAAGCACAGCACGAACCGGCCGGCTCGGGGGTGTTGCCTGAACAGCACGAGGATACGGGCTCGGGCTTCGGCGCCGAGCAGCAGGACCCGGCGGGCGTGGCGCGGGCCTCGACCGATTCAACGGCCTTGGTGGCGTCATCGGCGTTCGTGATCGAGAGGGAGATCGCTCCGGGATCGGTCGCGGGATCCGGCTCGGGCTCGGATGATTCGCGTCGATCGGTGAGGTCGATCAGGATTCCGGCGATCAGCCCGGTGATCACGGCCACGACGGGGCGGGTGAATGCGTAGACCGGGCCAAAGAGTGCCCAGGTAATCGGGATCGACTCTTCCCCCGTTTGAGGGGTGGAAATTGCGAATGCGGCCGATGCACCCTTGCTCGCGCCCTCTTTTCGGAGCCCTGCGGCAACGGGAATGACCGAGCAGGAGCACAGCGGGAGCGGGATGCCGAGCATCGACGCCTTGGCGATCGGCCAGAACCCGCGTCCGGAGAGGTGCTTGAGCATCCATTCGCGTGGCACGATCGCGTGGATCGCGCCTGCGATTGCGAAACCCAGGATCAGCCAGATTGATGACTCAACGAGGATCATCCAGAGTTCTTGAAAGAAGCGTGTCATAGAGAGAGGTTATGCGGCGTCAACCGAAATTACGGTTGCACTTGGGTTTGGATTGAAGATGATGGAGAGAGCAACACTCCATATTACACATTGATCAACATCTGAAGGGGGCTGATTATGCCGACTCGTCGCGAAGTACTCAAAGGAGGGCTCGGTATACTCGCGCTTGGCGCGGGTGGTTCGGTTCTGGGTGCCCAGAGCGCCGTTCAAACGATCATGGGCTCGGTGGCCCAGCGGGCGGGCGGCATGAGCCCGCTGACGGGGGCGGCGCTCGAAACACTCAAGGCCTCGCGTCCGCTCGGGGCGCGAACCTTCGATCCAAAGGCACGCATCATCGATGGGTTCGCGTTCAAATCGTGGTTTGAGGGCGATGATTTCGAGGAAGAGATCCCCTTCCACTCGCAGCAGAATGTCTTCCCGGATGGAGAGCCACCCGCCCCGTCCGAGGAGATCGATGTGGTTGTCATTGGGGGCGGGCTCTCGGGGCTTTCCACGGCGTACGAACTGCGAGCATACAACCCCGTTGTCTTTGAGCTCCACGACATCTTCGGCGGCAACGCGCAGGGCGGACGGATAGAGGGAGCACCGTTCTCGCTGGGCAGCGCCTACTTCATCACACCTGACCCGGGCGGCGAGCTGGATCGGTTCTACGGCGAGCTCGGATTGCACGATGTGATCCGTGCAGATGAGACCGCATCGCCCGTCGAGATCGACGGGGAGATCAACCCCGATATTTGGACGGGCATGGGTGTCTCCAAGGAAGATATACCGGCGTATGAGGCGTATCGCAAACTCGTTATCCGGATGACCAATGAGTACCCCGATGTGCCGTTCGATCAGTCGTGGATGCTTGAACTCGACAGACTGAGTCTGCGTGAGCATATCGAGCAGGAAATGGGGATGCCCGTGCCCGCCGCACTCGCCGCTGCGATCCAGGCGTACTGCTATTCGTCGTTCACGGCTGGGTGGGAAGAGATTTCCGCGATGCTGGGGTGGAACTTCCTCGCGGCCGAGGAGTTCGGTCGCTGGGTGCTGCCCGGTGGAAATGCGTGGATCGCGGACAAGCTGTGGGAGAAGCTGATCCCGCTCGATCGGATCGATCCGGAACACGCACCGCACCTGCGTCCGGGGCGACATGTCGTAGACACGCGTCAGCAGCCCGACGGGCGTTGGCTCGTGACCTGGAAAGAACCCGACGGCGCGTATCGATCGCTGCTCGCCCGCGAGGTTGTAAACGCGTGCCCCAAGAACATCGCGCGCATGATGATCCCGGGGTTACAGCAGGAGGACGAGGCACGATACAACGCGATGCGATTGACGCGTCGTGCATATATGGTGGCGAATGTCATCGTCAACAAGCCAATCCCGCTGGATTTCTATGACATCTTCCTGCTCGAGCACCCCGAAGACTTCCCCATGAGCGAGGGTGAAGCCGGGGGGATGTGGCGGTATACCGATGTGCTCAACGGGTCCTTCACCAAGGAGCCCGGGGGAGCACCGCTCCCGATCGAGCCCAGCGTGCTCACGCTGTATTGGCCTCTGGCGTACGAGGATGCCCGGTTCACCCTGTTCCTTGGTGATCCGATCCAGACCTATGCGAAAGCATTGACTTCCAAGCTCCGCGACACCCTTCATCTTGTGGGGATGGACGAATCGGATGTGATGGAGATTCGCCTGGCTCGCTGGGGGCACGCGATGCCTGTTTCCCGTGTTGGCTTTGTCGCAGACGGATCCGCCGGGCTGATTCGATCCGCGTATCGCGAGTCGATGCACTTTGTGAATCAGGACAACTGGGCACTGCCCGCGGTGGAAAACGCGTTCCTCGATGCGTTCGAGGTCGCCAAGACCGTGCGTGCACGGCTGGGATAGAGCGGAGTTTCAATCAGGGGCAACCGGCGTTGTACGCGTTCAAGAATGCTGAGACATCGAAGAAGTTGAACTCGCCGTCGTCCGTGAAATCAGCGAGCGGATCGTGGGAGGTGTAGGCAGCAAGGAAGGTTGATACATCAAAGAAATTCAATGTGCCATCCATGTTGAGATCGGCAGGACAGCATGAATCGCCCGTTATGCTCGCGGTAACGATGGTGCCGTCAAAGAAAATATTGAGTCGAGGTGCCACGAAGAAGTCAACCGTGGATCCAACCGAGACTTCCACATCAATGTCGTACTCGATCATGCTGTTCTCAATGGACGACATGGCCCATGTGGCTGCCTGAACACCATCGACATAGAGATATACATCTGTCGAATCGCCGCCCAAGTCACCCTCGTCGACCAAGCCGGAGAGATTGACCGTGCCGGTCACTGTTGAGACCCATCGCCTGCACGACCAGTACTCGTTGGGATCGCTTTGCCCAGCGCCGGGAAGATGAGGATGTATTGATGTTTCCGTGATCCCCGCCCAATCATCGGCCCCGGCCTGGCTCCACTGATTCACGAAGTCCGTGCTGAACTCCTCCATCTCACGGAACGAGCCGGGAACGCTCGGTGAATCCCCAGCACTGATGTTGTAATAGCCATAGAACCAGCCATTGACGCCTTGTACGCCTGAAAAATCGGCCTTAGAGTCAGCGAGCAGATCGGCTTGCACAAGCCCGGAAACGCAGGCGATTGTGGCAACAAAGATCATCGGTTTCATGTTTGCCCCTTCCATTGATCGAAGATACAGGAACTAAATGCCAGGACCGCAGGAATTCTCCCAATCGCGGGGTTGTGTGCCGAAAATCGCGGCTAGCATAGATTTAAAGCAGCATTTTGAAAGCGGATCGCTATGCCATACACACTGACGCCCGACACGGGGATTGACCCCAACGCCGACAACCTGAACTACCTCAAAGATCATGTCGACACGGGCGATCGGTGGGTCCTGAACTTCGGTCCACAGCACCCCGCGACGCACACGACACTGCGTCTGGTGCTTGAGCTCGATGGCGAGCGGATCGCGCGATGCACGCCTCATATCGGGTACCTGCACTCCGGGTTCGAGAAGCTCGGCGAGCATCTGGACTACAACCAGTATGTGACGATTGTGTCGCGTATGAACTACCTGAGCCCGATCAGCAACGACATCTGCTGGCACGGAGCCGTCGAAAAACTCTTCGGCATCGAGATCACCCAGCGTTGCAAGGTGCTCCGCACGATCATGGCAGAGATGGGACGCATCCAGGACCACCTGCTGTGCGTCGGCGCTGCGGCGCTCGATCTTGGTGCGTTCACCGGGTTCCTCTACGCGTTCAACCCGCGTGAGAAGATCTACGACATCGTCGATTACATCTCGGGTCAGCGCTTCCATCCGGACTGGACCCGCGTCGGGGGGATCATGAAGGAGATCCCCGACGAGGAGAAGTTCAAGCGGATGGTCAAGAACTTCCTGCACGCGGACCTGGAGCAGGCGATCGCGGATCTGGAGAACCTTGTCAATCGCAACCGCATCTTCATGGATCGAACTCAGGGCATCGGCGTGTTGACACACGACGAGGCGATCGCGTTCAGCGCCACGGGTCCGATCGCGCGTGCGTCCGGTGTGCGTCGTGATCTCCGCAAGGACGAGCCGTACCTGTGCTACGCGGACAACTGGGACGGCGAGGGCGCCGAAGCGGTCAAGTTCTCCGTCCCCATCGCGCACGAGGGTGACGCGTACTCACGATTCCTTGTGCGTCTGGAAGAGATCAAGCAGTCCATCAAGATCATCGATCAGCTGATCGACAACATCCCTCAGGGCCCTGTCGATATGTATGTCGATGAGAAGATGACCAAGCCCCCGAAGGAAGAGGTCTACGGTTCGATCGAGGGGCTGATCCAGCACTTCGAACTCATCATGACCAACCGTGGCTGGGAAGCGCCGGTCGCCGAAGCGTACAAGGCCCACGAGACCGCCAACGGCGAGCTCGGGTACTTCATTGTGGCCGACGGCGGCAAGGTCCCGTGGCGCGTGAAGACCCGCCCGCCGAGCTTCATCAACTTCTCGTTGACGCCCAAGATGCTCGAAGGACACATGCTCGCGGACATCGTCGCGGTGGTGGGGTCGCTCAACATCGTGGCGGCCGAGCTGGACCGATAACCGCCTGGCGGTCGGAGTGCTTTCTTTCTGAAACGATAGTTCAGTGATTCTTCCACAGTGAACGCCCGATTACCCGTCTATGGGGAGCCGTTCAATCTGGAACAACCTGAACCCTTTCCGCTGGAGCAAGACCATTCGGCGCGTTCTCCTCGCGTTCATGGCTGTCTTCGCCGCGGGAACATGCGGGTATGTGCAGATCGAGGGCTGGACTCCCTGGCAGGCGTTTTACATGACCCTGATCACCGTGACAACGGTGGGGTATTCAGACTACGACAAATCCGAAGACGCGCAGATGTTTTCGGCGCTGCTCATGCTCGGCGGGATTGGCACCATCTCGTACTGTTTGAGCCAGATCGTTCAATACGCAACTACGAAAGCTACAAATCCGGAGGCTCGCATGCTCAAGCTCGCAAGCAAACTCACGAACCACTTCATCATCTGTGGCATGGGCCGTACGGGTGAACGCGTCGCTCGCAAGCTGGCGGGCGAGGGCAAGGACTTTATTGTCATCGATGAAAGCGAGGGCCTCGTCGAACAGTTCCGCCGTGATGGGATGATTGCGCTTCGCGGGAATGCGACGGATGACATGACCCTCATGGTTGCGGGAATCGATCGCGCAACGGGGCTCGCGGCGGTGACATCGAATGATGCCGCGAACGCCATGATCTGCCTGACCGCCAAGGCACTCAATCCCGACCTCCACATCGCGGCACGCGCCGAAACCGATTCCGCCGTCGGGAAGATCACCCGCGCCGGCGCGGATGTCGTCATCAACCCGTGCCGATACGGGGGAGACGGGATTGTTGAGTCATTGGTCCGCCCTGAGGTTTCGTGCTTGTTGTTTTCAAACCCTTCGATCGGCTCCGGTTCTCTGCGGTTTGTGGAATACAAAGTCAGCAACCTCGACACATGCCACCATGTGACCATTGAGTCTTTGCTGCAGGACTATCCGGGAATCGTCTTCATCGCATCGAGACTGCCTGGCGGAGAACTGAAAGTTCGTCCGGATGTGCATCACGAACTCAAGAGTGAAGAATCGCTCGTCTTCGCCGGAACAGCCGAGGATATCGCGACTTTCTCTGGGCGCTATCGCAACGCGGCATGATCGACTACTATCCGGCATGAACCCGATTCGCATCAGCCCTTTGGTCTTACTCTGCCTGGTCTTCTCTGGCTTCGGCTGCGCTCTCAACCCCACCTACACCGTGCGGATCGATAATGAGACTGAACGGGCGGTGCAGGTGTCGCTGGAGCGCCGACCAACAATCAACGAGATCATCACGATGGATTCCGTTCGCGTTCGGGGCGAATCCTCCAGACTCCTTGGCCCCAGCGAAGCCAGGCCATTCGAGCGGGTCTACATCGTCGTCGGCGATCGGACCGACCTGCACGCGGTGCCGGAATCACTCGAAATCAATCGCGGGCAATGGATCGTGACGATCGCGGCGGGGTCCATCACAAGCTGGGGAACCTACGAGCTCAAAGTCCGCAAGGCGGACGAGCCATTGGTTCAGCCCGAGGATGCGGGAGAGGACGCCGAGCAGGACTGATCTGGGTCGTACCCCGGCGTGAAGGTTGGGGGCGATGGCGCTATGATCCGCGTGGACATGTACTTCTGATTTCAAAGGATCCCAGATGGCCTGGATTACGAAAGACTCCGCGAACACCAAGATCGAGCTGCGTGACGAGCCGTACCTGACGGCCGACATGGAGAAGCAGCTCCGCGAGGTCTACATGCCGCGGTACGAGAAGCCCAAGGGGGCGCTCTTCCCCGCGCTGCACATGATCCAGCACGAGTACGGGTGGGTCCCGCCTCAGGCGATGAAGGAGATCGCGAAGGTCCTCAACATCGCGCCCTCGGAAGTGCTCGATACCGTGAGCTTCTACGAGGAATACTGGGAGCACCCCAAGGGCGAGCACCTGATCTCCGTGTGCCGATCCATCGCGTGCGAGTTCTGCGAAGCCACCGCGTGCACCGAAGCGATCAAGGCCAAGCTCGGGATCGATGTCGGACAAACGACAGACGACGGGAAGTTCACGCTCGTCGAGCTCGAGTGCCTCGGATCATGCGGGACGGCGCCCGTCGCACTCATGGACGAGGACCTGCACGAGAACCTCACACCCGATCGCATCTGCGACATGATCGACCAGGTCCGCGATGGCACCTACACCAAGGGTGGATCCGGCGCGGTGAAGGAAGATCTCTGA
>DDGE01000015.1:0-2547 GCA_002337545.1 Phycisphaerales bacterium UBA1910
TCTCCTCCCCCGGGCCTCCGGGGGAGGTCCCTCGCAACGCGAGGGGGAGGGGGCACCCCCAACAACCATCCACCCCCAAACCCACAATCCCAAAGTAGGGTTGCAGGGGAAACCTCCCCTGCACAGGAATCCCATACACTCCACCCATGTTCGGCCTATTCAAACGCAAGCCCAAAGTCCCATCTCACCTCACTTCGGGTGAGGAACCCCAGCCGTTTGTCTGGATGCACCGCGTCATCCGTCGCCCTTCACCACCCGTTGTATGGCCGCTCGAATCCGAAGCTTTCCACGGCTGGCGCGTCAAACCCAACCCCGAGCTCGGCCTTGAGCGGGACACCTACTTCCTCAACGCCAACGCGCCCGAGTTCACCTTTGCAACACCGTGGCCTATCACCACGCGAGCGTTTCTCGATAGCCTGAGCATAGATGTACTCCACAAGCCAGAGCACTGGTCACAGATCGACCCGCGAGATGTGTTTCTCTACGACGCGGATGAAGTCCGCGAGGCATTCAGCGATCACGAGCGGTACCTGCTCTCAGACCTGAGAGACGCGAACGCCGAGCAACTCAAGGTCATCCGGAACCACAACATTAAGCTCACCCCCGCATCTCCGGATACAGAGTATCTCAAACTCTCATCGGACCGTCACCCGATGCTTGACCGTAACAACTGCGTAATGCTCAAACCCGAAAGCCAAGACAAAGGCGCAAGTCCAAGAACACTCAGAGTCAATCCAAGACAGCTGCACCAAGACCGCATTGCGTACTCATTCGGACTGATCCTCAATGAGCACGACGCCCAGATCCTGAATCATCAGTTCGGAGAAGCCAGCAAGTTCTACGCACAAGTTCCGATTATGGTCTGATCCGATCTCTCCTGCCCAAAGAGGGGTTGCAGGGGAAACCTCCCCTGCACAAGCAAAAACGCTCGTTTCTATATACGAAGACTACATGACGCCGATCTCCATACAAACACGGAGACCGCATCATGCACACCCCCATCGCCGCTATCATCACGCTGTTCATCGCCTCAACCCTAGCGTTCGCCCAGATCATCACCGAGGACCTCGTCCTCACGCCCCCAGACCCCGACAAGAACATCTATTTCGGGTCCAGCGTCACCCTCGCCGATGGCATCCTCGCGATCTGCGCGTTCGGCGCCGAGCGTGCGCCCGACCGCGCTGGCGTCGTGTACCTCTACGACACCGACAGCTTCAAGCTCATCCGGAAAATCCGACCACCCCAAGCCAGCGGCGACACATTCGGAAGAGACGTGCAGATAAGCAACGGCCGCATCGCGATCAGCGCATACCGCCCATCGGAGTTACCCTACTACGAGCACAGCATCTATGTCTTCGATATCCAAACAGGTGCGCTGCTCTCACAAATCAGCAACCCCGAACACGATGCACCAAGCGAAACATACTTCGCAATCAGGTTCGCGCTCGGCCCCGATACCCTCGCGGTCGGCGACTTCATCGATGATGAGTTCGGCGGGTACGCCGGTGGAGCCGTCTTCCTATTCAACCCCGACACCGGGGACCTGATCGAGAAGTTCGCGCCCGATAGCACCAGCACGGTCGATACGTTTGGCCAAAACCTCTGCTTCGACAGCGACCGGCTCATCGTCACCTCGCGAGCCCGCACGGCCGGCCCGGACACCTGGGGCACAGCATTCATCTACGACCTGAATCCCCGCCAGGAAACCGCGCGACTCCCGCTGCACGACGAGCTTAACTACGCTTCAGGACTCATTGATATAGACGCCCAGGATGGCAAGATCCTCCTCGGGAACATCGACCGCCGAGAGCTGCGCCTTCTGGACACAACCAACCAGCACCCGCCCATCACGATGGTCCCGCAGAACAGCACCCCAATGGACGACGAGTTCCCATCCTCGCTCGCATACGCCCCACCCTTCGCCGTTGCAATGGGGTACTTCGACTCAAGCGTGATCCACGCGTGCCTCTTCGACACAACGACCGGCGACCAGATCGCACGCCTCGGACCAAGCACAAGCTACTTCGGATCGCAGTTCCCAAACTCACTCGCCATGGACGACCGGTTTATCGCGATCGGAGAACCAACCCAGCGCGCCAGCGGCAGCAGGAATGTGGGCGCCGTCTACATCTACAAGCTCGATACATTCGCATGGCCACTCACCCTGCCAAGCCCCATGCAGGCTCTGCCCCCGCACCCTGCACTCCCTTGAGCACACGAAGAACTCACAGGAGACTCCCTCACCTACATGCCGTAGATCCGCCTGGGCGAGCCACCCAGCATCCCCGCTATTCTCTGCGCCTCTGCGTAACCTTCGCGCCCTTTGCGTTCAAAAATTCCCACCACACTGACACGCTTTGTGCGCAAAATCCCGTCACTCCCCCACCTCCCCCTTGCATCACCACGCCGAGCGTTTACAATTCCCACAACACCGTCACCACCCCCCGAGCGTGACCAACAACCACAACCAGACGCAAGCCCCCGCTGAGCACCATCGCGCACACCAACCAGCCGCGAAGGGAGCAACGCATGCACGCGCCAACCAAA
>DDGE01000015.1:2726-3246 GCA_002337545.1 Phycisphaerales bacterium UBA1910
CCCAACGAAGTCGGTGGAGGGGGGCTTCCTCCCAGTCCCGATCCCCAATCCCTCATCCCTGATCCCGCTCTTCTTCCCTCCCTCACCGCCCACCTCATGGACGACCTCCTCGACCCCACACTCACACCCGTCCAGATCTGCAAGGCCCACGGCCTCCGCCTCGACCAGCTCGCCGACATCATGCAGTCCGACGCCTACCGCAAATCCGCGGCCGCTATCGCCCAGATCACCACCGACCGCACCACCCTCATCACCAACCACGACGCCCTCCGCGCCAGATCCCTCCAGCAGGACATCGCCCAGGACGCCTACCTCGCCGCAACCGATCTCGACCAGGCCGCCGCATCCCGAAACCCCAAACTCGTTTCCACCCGCGCCCGCCTCCTCGAAACCGCCCGCAAAGCCAACGCCCCGTACGCAGCGAAGCCCGCCCCCCCCTCCCAGCATCCTCGCGAGGAGCCAGATCCGAAGCAGCCGAAGACGGAGGGCACCTCTTGTCCCTCCCCGCGCCCTCGCGGGG
>DDGE01000069.1 GCA_002337545.1 Phycisphaerales bacterium UBA1910
ATCGCGATCTTCTACGGCGCGGGGCACATGGTCGGACTCGAAGAAGACCTCATCGAGATGGGGTACACCCCATCGGGCGATCACTGGACCCAGGCGATGCTCGTGCGACCCGAGGACACGGGGCTGAGCAAGATGCAGGTCAAGATGATGCGCAACATGATCAAGAGCTCCTTGCAGCAGCAGATGGGGCGATGAACTCGCCTCCCCCGCGCTTGCGGGGGAGGTGGCACGCGCAGCGTGACGGAGGGGGCGAGAATCATCATTGAACCTTGATTCAGAAAACGCCGTACTACATCCACATGGCTACTGATAAGAGCAACTTGCGAGTACTCGGACTCACTATGGGAATCTTCGCAGGAGTTGTTCTCACGATTCTTACAGTATTAGCTGGTGCAGTGGTTCTCGTTGTTCGTTTGCCGGATGGGCCGACAGATCGAGAAGTTGAACAAGCCATGTTGAATGGCAACTTGATTTTCGATGCTGTTTCCAAGTACAAACAGGATCACGCAGGTGATGCTCCATCGGAGTTGGTTCAACTTGTCCCGAGTTATCTTGAGGCCATCCCGCTTCCCGCGAAGGGAGAAGGGCCTTGGTCTTACTCGGTGGATGAGGATGGGAGCGTGTACCTGGGATATGACTTTGGATCTTGGAGCCCCGCGATATGGAGCACGGGTGGGCAATGGGTCGTCGATACGAAGTGATACACCCTGAATCTACTTTTTCTCCCGCCCCAGCCGTGCGATCCCGACCGTCACCACAAACCCACCAATGATCAGCAGCTGCGCCCCAACGATCTGCCCCGTATTCGGCGTGAACGCTCGCTGGTCCCAATCCTTCGCGTTGTCCGCAGCCTGCATCTCAACAAGATTCTCTTCCGTGACGAGCTCGCCCTTGATCGTGTCCCCGACCTGAGGCATCACGCCCTCGCGGAACGGATACAACCCCGCGGGTGCGGCCATGATCAGCCCGAGCAGCACCCCGAGCGTCAGGCGCTCGTAGTGGTGGAGGACCCAGCGCAACAGGTTGCTGACGATCGCGACGCCGAGGAGGACGCCGATCCCGACGGGGATGACGACGCCCATCTGATCCATGAGGGTGCCGATGTCGCCAACCTTGAGCGCATTGACGGACCCCTTGATCGCGCCGATGATCGATTCGTACTGACCGAGCAGGAGCAGGAGGAACGCGCCCGATACCCCGGGCAGGATCATCGCACTCGCCGCCGCCGCCCCGCCGAGCACTAAACCGAACGGGCCGCTCAACCCACTCCCCGCGCCGCCCAGTTCCTGCAGCGCGACCAAGCCGCCCATCAACAACGCCCCGATCACGACACCTGCCCAGGTGTCGCGCTTGATGGGTTTGGCCATCGCCCAGAGGATGGGGACACCGCCGAGCGTGAGCCCGATGAAGATCGAGAACATCACCCAGCGATGATTCACCAGCGCCCAATGGATCATCGACGCCAACCCGCCGATCGCAATGACCGCGCCGATCACCACGCAACCAAGCGTGAGGATCATCCTTCGATTGAATCGCAGCCGCGTTGCGTCCGAAACCGCATCGATAAACAGCGTGTAGATCCCGCACGCGACCAGCATGGTCCCACCGGAAATCCCCGGCACCAGATTCGCCAGCCCCATGAGCACGCCGCCCAGTCCACAGCGGACAACGGGGACTGGCGATTGTTGGGAATCAGGCGATGATGTCGATTGTTCACTCAATGGGAACCTCGCGGGTTTCTGTTCGGATCGGTCAGTGACGCGTTCGGGTGCCGGTAGACATGGTGTATGATCGACCCGGTGATGGGTTGGAGTTGATAGAGATGATAAACCGAGGAGCCCATTTCATGCTGATTGTGACTTTAGCACTCGCGATAACGGGGTGCCGCGCGGTGCATGCGCCGGCGATGCACCAGGCGATGGGGGCCAGCGAAACCAATTCACTCGCTGTTCCCGACGCATCGTCAAATCATGCGAGCGACGAGATCTGGCCGACCCGCTGGGGCGACAACCCGGAGGAGCGAGGCATCGTCGTCGAGATGGATCCCGCAAAACGACTCCGCGCGATCCACTACTCCCGTCATCATCAGGGACGGACAATGCCCGAGGACTACGAGGACGCCTCGAGTCTCGCGAAAGCGATGGGTATCGAGTCCGCGTTCAATTTCAAGGTCGAAGGTCCCGGCGCCTTTCTCTTCTCCGAGAACACCATCTCCGATCAGCCCGTGCAGGACCCTCCCGATCTCGCATTCCGATATGTTTCCGCGAAGGTCGCTGAACCCGACGACGCAACGATCGATCCAGACAAAGACCATGTCGAACTCGAGCGTACCTGGTTCACCTATCGAGATCCCAAGCCCGATCGCGAAGTCCGAGGCACACTCGTCCTACTCCCGGGCATGTTCGGCACCCCGGAGCCCATCGTCGACGCGACCGAGCGTTACTTTGTCAACAAGGGGTACGGCGTTCTTCGAATGCTCTCTCACCCATCGCGCTACACCCAGCATCTGATGCTCCAGTACCTCGATGGCAAGGGCGACGAGATCGCCTCGCGTGCAGCGGAGGCCGCGGATGAACGCGTCGCAGAGTGCGCGTACGCCACCGATGCGGCGCTCGATCATGTGTTCGCGCAACGCAAGGACATGCAAGAGATGCCCATCGTCCTCCTCGGCATGTCCGGAGGTGCCATGGCCCTGCCGAGTGTCTACGCATACACACCAGATCGCTACGACGCGGCGATCCTGATCGCAGGTGGCGCAAACTTCCTCCAGATTATGATCGAGTCCAACTACAAGTCATGGATCGACGCGATCCTCGTGGACTTCGACCCGACATCCGAATACCTCGGTAGTCCCGATTCCGGCGTCGTCGACACCCTCGCGTCGTTGTATCTGGGACACGCAAAGCTCGATGCATATCACAGCGCACCGCTCCTGTTCGAGCAGAATCTTCCGACACTCGTGCTGCACGCCAAGAACGACAAGGCCGTCCCCGCATCATCGGGTGATCTGCTCTACGAACGATTGGGCAAGCCCGAGCGTTGGGAGTACCCCTTCGGGCACGAGATCATCTTCGCGACCCTGCCGACCCAGATCCCCAAGATCGAGACATGGGTTCGCGAGCAGATCCAGGGTGACACAGCGGACGGTT
The DNA here is from genome assembly GCA_002337545.1 of Phycisphaerales bacterium UBA1910. Taxonomy (GTDB): domain Bacteria; phylum Planctomycetota; class Phycisphaerae; order Phycisphaerales; family UBA1924; genus UBA1924. The sequence continues at coordinate 3,150 of DDGE01000069.1, forward strand.
CGATGGGCTCCGGCGGGTGATCAATCACCCATCCGGAGACGCCCGATCAGTTTTCCATTCCCAACAAGCTCGGAGCCCTCAACTTGCACATGCGCCAACTCGCCCGTTCGATGGGCGCCGGGCATGGTCATCAGCCCATTGCACAGGGTGCTGACGATCCGCGCACAGTTGGGATTGTGACTCACGATGGCGACACACCCAGAGCCGCGTGCGTCTTCCAGCACATCGAGCATGTCACTCAGGGATCGTTCCGCCCCCAGCCGATCGTCGATCTGTGCTTCCATCCCGAGCGCGTCCCAAATGTGGCACGCGGTTTCCCGTGCACGCGGATATGGCGAAGACAGGACAAGCTCTGGTTTGCTATCTCGATTCGCGATCTCGTTGGCCAACCACTGCGCCTGCTTGTGCCCCTTCGATCGCAAGACGCGATCGCGATCAAGACCCGATTCCGAGTCTTCCTCCGCTTTGCCGTGCCGAATCACATAGATATCCATATTCCGCTTCCAATCCGATCATGAATCCGCGCGAAAGTTCAGCCCCAGCGAGAACCCCGCCCAGGCGCAGAACAGCCCAACTCCTACACTCAGCGCCGCGTACACGATCGCCGTGAACGCCCGCCCGCTCTGCATGAGATCCAGCATCTCCCACCCGAACGATGAGAAGGTCGTAAACCCGCCGAGCACGCCGATGATCAGCGCCAGCCGCAGCGCCTCGTTGCCTTCCTCTGGCTTGCCGAGCAACCCCCACGCGAGCCCGATCAGCCCACACCCGAGCAGGTTCACCCCAAAGGTCGCCACGGGGTACATGCCCAGCCAGTGTGGCGTCTCCGCACTCGCCGGCGTCATCCGCGCGACAAGCATCCCCGCGCCGTACCGCAACGAGGCACCGAACCCGCCTCCGAGAAAGACCAAGAGCACTTTGAGCATGTACAGAGACTAGCCGAAAACCCGCACGGTTTCAGTTAATTCTGCACTCCGGGTACGATCGGCCCGTCCTCGCTCGCGTGACGATACGCGCTGAGCATGCCGAGGAGCACCAACACGATGCTCGAGGTGCCGCTCAATGCCTGCTTCACATTCCGCCAGTTGTGATACCACCACGCGTCAAACCCATCATCCTTCGCCCAGTTCCAGATAATCACCGAGATCGGGAAAAGCACCGTGACGACGACAACCGCTGTCAACACCCCGGACCAGACCCCGAGCATCTTCGTCCCGCGCCCGCCGCTGGCCCGCCGAGCGCCCATCCCGATCAGCGCACCGATCGGCCAAACGAGCGCCACCAATCGCATCTGCATCCCCGCCGTCGTCAAACCCGCAACGACGAGCACCCACGCACCCCAGCACGCCATCGCGATCCCGAGCGCGCCAAAAATCCCTCGCGCCACCCGCGCCGATGCCCTCGGTTGATACGCCAACGCGCGTGATTCACGCATGGGCGCATCCAGCGCGTATCGCGTGCTCATCTCCGCACGCACATCAACTTCACGCTGCGAAACCTCCCCCAGCGCGATCGGTACCTTTTCATTGCGATACGACCCGAGCGAACCCAGATACGCCCGCACCGCGTCCTGCGCCCGCGTATCAAAGTCTCGATTCATCCCCGCATACACAGACCCGAGCACCCCCATCGGATCATTCCGAAGATCATCAAACCGCACACGCACCCACCGCGATTCATCGATCACCCCGAGTTCATCCGCGCACTTCCGCTCCGTCGCGTCGTACTCCGCAACAATCTCATCTCGGATTTTCTGCACATCAGGGATTTCCTGCAGCGCATGATTCCGCAGCGCGTGGAACATCCGCACATTCGAGTCGATCACCGCACCGGGATCGCGCACCAGATGCACAAACCGCACGCGCCCATCAAACAGCCGATCAAGCTCCGCGACGCGTGCTGTGTGACTCGGGGATTTGAGCACCACCACACGATCGGTCTTCCCTTTCGTGAGCTTATACACAAACCGCCTCGTCAGATCGCGCCAAGCCGTGCGCCGCTCCTCACCGAGCCCCTCCAACGCGTGCCACCCCTGCCAACGATCCCGATTCTGAGGAAACACATGCCGACCCGCGATCGATGAGCACCCACCCCATGTCGCGAGAGCAAAGTCATCCTCGCCCGGCCATTCCGGACCAAACCCCACGCTGTCCTGCGGGCGCGTCCGTCCCAAGAACGGCACCAGCATCACACGAATCACCGTCCACGCCAGCAGGTACCCCTGCCCCGCGAGACACTGGTACCAACGCGGCGTTACCACCCGATCATCACACGCGAGCAGGTTCTGCAGATGCGTCGTCCCCGATCGGTAATACCCAAGGATGACCACCACCTCAGGCCGGTACTGCTCCAGACGCGCCCGGTTCATCGGGATCCAGCCCCACACACGCCAGAGCAGCCGCTCGTGTACAGAGATCACCGTTCCGACGAAACTCGTAAACAGCACAAACGCGAGACGGGGCCAGTACCTCGGGCGCACCCCGTCCGCACGCGACAGCATCCGCAACCACACATCGAGCGGTGCCAGCGCAAGCAAATGTGAAACCGGCCACCCGACCCGAGTCTGCCCCCAACCGCCTTGTCGCTCTTGTTCTGAACGCACAGGCACACCATATCCCATCGCATGGCCTCACGCATGAATTCCACACCCCCCGATCCGCTGCGCGGGCTGGCTACCATGCTTTTCGGAAACGGATCGTAATCAAAGCGAGGATACATTCCATGACATTGAAGATCGCACGCTCCGCAACACTTGCACTCGTCGCCGCATCAACGATTGTGCTCGGTGCCTGCTCCGCCACACCCAAACCCGACCAGCCCGAGCTCGCCAGCTCCAGCGCCTCCCTCACCCCGGAGGCCTACGACGCACGCCTCTCGGGCGTGCCCTACCCATTCCCGGTCAAAGCCTACCGATTTCAGGCCCAGCAGCAAACTCTGGAAATGGCCTATATGGACATACAGCCCGAGCACCCCAACGGGCACGCCGTCCTGCTCATGCACGGCAAGAACTTCTCAGGCAACTCGTGGGAGCGCACCGCCAATGATCTCCTGAACGAAGGCTACCGCGTCATCATCCCCGACCAGATCGGCTTCGGGAAGTCGTCCAAGCCCGAGCACTACCAGTTCTCATTCGCCGCGCTCGCCACCAACACACGCGACCTGCTCGACGAGATCGGCGCGGACACCGTGACCGTAGTGGGGCACTCCATGGGCGGCATGCTGGCCTCACGATTCACGCTCATGTTCCCCGAGCGTGCCGAGAAGCTGATCCTCGTCAACCCGATCGGACTCGAGGACTGGCAGCAGGTTGTGCCCTACCTCACCATCGATCAGTGGTATGCCAACGAACTCAAGAAGACACCCGAGGGCGTCCGCAACTACATGCGAGAGAGCTACTACGACGGCAACTGGGCTCCAGAGTATGAAGAACTCGCCAAACTCCAGATGAACTGGACCCAAAGCCCCGACAAGCAACGCCTCGCCTGGGTTTCAGCGCTCACCTACGACATGATCTTCACCCAGCCGGTCATCCACGACTTTCCTCGCATCGAAGTCCCAACACTGCTCATCATCGGCATCCGCGACCGCACGGCACTGGGAAAGAATCTGGTTTCGTCCGAGGTCCGCGCCACGCTCGGACGCTACGAAAAGCTCGGCAAGAACGCGCAGTCGCTGATCCCCAACGCCCAACTCGTCGAGCTTCAGGGCATCGGCCACATCCCGCAGGTTGAGGATTACGGCACATACATCGACGCGATGACCCACTTCCTCGCTGACTGAGCCCATCGATCGAAATCCAGCATCATCGCGCAGCGATCGCCACTTCCCACGCATATGGTTGTTCAATGACCCACGCACTGCTTACCAAACTCGGCCTCGATAATCACCCACGCGTCATCACCGATGTCCGCGGCGACGAGACACCCGAGAAAGACAACATCATCCTCTCCATGAACCCCGCAACCGGCAAGCCTATCGCCGGCGTGACGCTCGATTCCAAAGAGGACTACGAGCGCATCACCGACAACGCGGCCAAAGCGTTCAAGGAGTTCCGCAAGATCCCCGCCCCCAAGCGAGGCGAGCTCGTCCGCCGCATCGGCAACGCCTACCGCGATGTGCTCGAAGAACTCGGCTCGCTCGAAACCCTCGAGATGGGCAAGATCAAGGCAGAAGGCATCGGTGAGGTCCAGGAAACCATCGACATCGCTGACTTCGCGGTGGGGCAGTCCCGCCAGCTCTGGGGCAAAACCATGCCCTCCGAGCGCCCAGAGCACGCCATGAAGGAGCAGTGGCTCCCCATGGGCCCCGTCGGCATCATCACCGCATTCAACTTCCCCAACGCCGTATGGGGTTGGAACGCGATGCTCGCCGCGGTCTGCGGCGACACCTGCGTCTGGAAGCCCTCGCTCATGGCGCCGCTCACCTGCATCGCCACCAACGAGATCGCCCAGCGCGTCGCTTCGGAGATGGGCTTCGAGAACATCTTCCAGTATGTCATCGGTACCGACGACATCGTCGGCGAATCGATGATCAACGACAAGCGATACCCGCTGATCTCCGCGACCGGCTCCTGCCGCATGGGCCGCCATGTCGGCGCCACCGTCGCCCAGCGACTCGGTAAGTGTCTGCTCGAACTGGGCGGCAACAACGCCGTCATCATCACCGAGGACGCGAACCTCGACCTCGCGCTCAAGTCCACCGTCTTCGGCTCCGTCGGCACCGCCGGGCAGCGTTGCACCACCAGCCGCCGCCTGATCATCCACGAGTCCATCGCCGATGATTTCTGCGATAAGCTCGTCAAGGCCTACGAGACCGTCAAGATCGGCGACCCCCTCGAAGACGGCGTTCTCATGGGACCGCTCATCAACGAGCAATCCGTCCAGGCCTACGAGCACGCCGTCAAATCCGCACAGGATCAGGGGGGCAAAGTCCTCACCGGCGGCGAACGCATCACCGATATGCCCGGCGAACTCGCAGGCGGACACTTTGTCAAGCCCACAATTATCCGCGTCCCGGATTCCAACGAGCTCCCGATCGCACACGAAGAAACCTTCGCACCCATCCTCTATGTCTTTACCTTCAAGACGCTCGAGGAAGCGATCGAGATGCAGAACGCCGTCGATCAGGGCCTGAGCTCGGCGATCTTCACCGGCTCGTCCAACAGCGCCCAGCGCTTCCTCGACCCCTCCGGCGCGGGCTCAGATTGCGGTCTCGCCTATGTCAACCTCGGCACCTCGGGTGCAGAGATCGGCGGCGCGTTCGGTGGCGAAAAAGACACCGGAGGCGGCCGCGAATCCGGCTCAGACGCCTGGAAGGCCTACATGCGCCGCCAGACATGCACCATCGGTTTCGGGGATACACTTGCTCTAGCACAAGGGATCAAGTTTGAGTGAACCAAGACTCCAATCCGACGCCCTCGCAAACGCCGCTGTCGAAATGGTCCAGTCCGGCATGAAAGTCGGTCTCGGCGCAGGACGCACCGCCGCACGCGGTATCGCCGCCCTCGCCGAACGCGTCAAGGACGAAGGACTCGACATCGAGTGCGTTGCCGCATCCGATGACGCCGAGGACCTCGCCCGCTCGCTCGGTCTCCGCATCACGGACTTCGCGATGCTCGAAGAGCTCGACATCCTCATCGACGGCGCCGACGCCGTCGACCGCCACATGCAGGTCATGAAGGGCTCCCGCGGCGCGATGACCCGCGAACGCATCATCTGCTGGGCCTCCAAGCGGACCGTGTTCATGGTCACCGAGAACAAGGTCGCCGAATCCCAGATCGGCGCGGGCACGCCGCTCCCCATCGCCGTCATGGCCTTCGGGCTCGTCTCCACCCGCAACGCTCTGCGACATGTCGGGATCAACGGCGTCATCCGCCAGGACATCGACGGACGCCTCTTCATCACCGACAACGGCAACCTCGTCCTCGACGCGAGCCTGCGAGGCGACGAAAACCTCGCCCAGCTCGCCACAGAACTCAACGACATCCCCGGCGTGATCGACCACGGGCTCTTCATCGACGAGGCGGACATCATCCTCATCGAGAAAGAAGACGGCTCCATCGACCGCCTCGAACGCGCGGGACTCTAACTTCAGTTCACAAGCATTGGGTGGCCCGATGGAGACGCAGTCTCCTTCGGGTCTGTATTTGCAGTCCAATATAGTTCCATGCAGGTGCCGTCATCGGCTCCTGCATGTTCTTATTTGAACTAGGCACCGATCACATGCAGGAGACTTCGTCACCTGCATGCCACCCAGAAACCGCTTCGAGTTCTTCGCGATCTTTGCGTTCAAACCCCTCTTCTCTGCGTCTCCGCGTCTCTTTGCGGCTTCTGCGTTCAAAAACGAGCAACAAAACCCTCCCATCCCACACCAAAACCTGTCATACTGGACTCGTCCAAGACCATCGGCCACTTCCACACAGGCCACACAACGGACAGGAGTACAGACTGCAGGAAGCGGCCGCTGGTCGATCTCGAAAGGAATCGATCATGCAGACCGTCTCTCAACTCCTCGAACACAAGCACCACAACACCGTCTACACCATCGGTCAGGGCCGCTCAGTTCTCGATGCAGCGGAACTCATGAACAGCCACCGGGTGGGGGCTTTGATCGTGACTGACACCCTCGGGCACATCGCAGGCATCATCACCGAGCGTGACATTCTCACCCGCGTCGTCACCGAGCGACTCGATCCCGCCGCAACGATCGTTCACGACATCATGACCCGTGACCTCATCACATGCTCACCGAGCACCCCGCTCGAGCACGCCCGAGAGATCATGACCAAACGCGCCATCCGCCACATCCCCATCACCAACCCGGGCGACTCAACAACCCTGCACGGCCTCATCTCCATCGGCGACCTCAACGCCGCCGCCAATCAGGACCTCACCATCGAAGTCCTCTCCCTCCGCGAGTACATCACGCAAGGGTAAGTCCAGAGTCATCCGGACAGCCTCTCTTGTCCCTCCCCGCGCCC
>DDGE01000037.1:0-21185 GCA_002337545.1 Phycisphaerales bacterium UBA1910
TGTGACGCGGGATACGACGCCCGCGTTTGTGTATGCGACGACACGCGATTGGGCGGGGTACTTTGAGGTGACGCAGGGTCGGCCGCCTCGGGATACCTTGTTGCACGCGTTGGACTTGTTTTCGCGAGAACCGAGCGATCGGACGCGTTTCGCGGTGGATCTCGGTTGCGGCGAGGGGCGTGATACGGCGGAGTTGCTCCGGCGAGGGTGGAAGGTCCACGCGATCGATGGTCACCCGGACGGATTGACACGTCTCATGCATCGGGATGACCATGACGCGATGGAGCGTTTGACGATGCAACTCGCTTCACTGGAACGGGTTGAGTTGCCCAAATGCGATCTGCTCAACGCGAGTTTCTCCCTTCCTTTCTGTGAGCCAGCAGCGTTTGAGACGATGTGGGCTCGGATCGTGGATGCGATCGAGATTGACGGGCGATTCTCGGGGCAGTTGTTCGGGGATCGAGATTCGTGGGCATCGATCCCGGATCGGTCGCACTTTACGCGCGATCAAGTTGAGGCGTTTCTTGCTCCATTTGAGATCGAGATGCTGAAAGAGGAAGAGCGGAAAGGCCAAGACTGTTCTGGTGTGGCGAAACACTGGCATGTGTTCCACATCGTCGCACGCAAGAAGTAGTACACTGGGCAGAACCCAGGAGGACGATGGATGGAAGCCGTCATAGATGTGCAGGGCGTGGAGAAGATGTACCGCAGGCGGGTCCACGCGCTGCGTGGGGTCGATCTGCGAGTCGGGTCGGGCGAGATCTTTGGTCTGCTTGGCCCGAATGGTGCGGGCAAATCCACGCTCGTGAAGGTGCTCCTAACGGTGATCAGGGCAACGAAGTGCCAAGGAACGCTCTTAGGATCCAAAGTCGGCGACAAGAGCGTTCTCAGTCAGGTCGGGTATCTCCCAGAACATCACAACTTCCCGAAATACCTCACGAGCAGGCAACTGCTCCGCCACTTTGGTGCGATGTCGGGTGTTCAGCGGGCCCAGCGGAATCGAAAAGCGGATGAGCTGCTCGAAGTTGTTGGGATGAAGGAATGGGCAAACGCAAAGCTCGGAAGCTATTCCAAGGGGATGCGTCAGCGGGTAGGGCTCGCTCAAGCGTTAATGAATGATCCCAAACTGGTGATTCTGGATGAGCCAACGGACGGGGTGGACCCGATCGGGCGAAAGGACATCCGTGAGGTGCTGATCCGGTTGAAGGATGAGGGGCGGACGGTGTTCCTGAACTCGCACCTGCTCAGTGAGCTTGAGATGGTGTGCGACCGGGTGGCGATCATGGTGCACGGGCTTGTGCGTCAGCAGGGAACGATCGAAGAACTCACCGACGGGCAGAGCGGGTTCGCGGTTCGGGCGATGGAGCCGATCAGCGAAGAAGTACGAAACACGGTCGTCGCTCGGATGGGTGGGGTTGAATCAGTACACACGAATGATCCGAATGAACTCGTGTTTGCGACGAGCGATGCGGATGTCGCGCAGCCTGTGATTGATGCGTTGCGAGCGAACGGCGTGATCATCCGTCAGTTCGGGTTCCGACGCCCGTCTTTGGAAGAACTCTTCGTGAAGGCGGTGCAGGAGCATCCTGATGGAGCTCGGCCTGGTGCCCAGCGGAAGGGGGCACGGTCATGATTCTGATGCAGACGAAGGCGCTGTTTATTGATGCGTATCGGGAACTCAATGCGAAAAAGCTGTTCTGGATTTCGATCGTGTTGTCAGCCTTGCTCGTGGTGCTCTTTGCATCGATCGGGTACGACGAAGACGGTGTGAGTTTTCTCTGGATGAATGTCAGTTTTCTCCCGTTTCGTCCGAGCATTGTGAGCCGGGAGTTTTTCTATCTTGAGATCCTGTTCTCTGGTATTGGGATTCGATTTTGGTTGACCTGGGTCATTACGATTTTGGCGTTGGTTTCAACGGCTGGTGTAATCCCTGATCTGATCGCGAGTGGCACGATCGAAACGACGCTATCGAAGCCGATATCCCGTACGCGACTCTTCCTGACGAAATACTGCACAGGGTTGATGTTCGTCGCGTTGCAGGTTGGGGCGTTCTCGATCGGCTCGTTCCTAGCCATTGGTATCCGGGGCGGGGTTTGGGAACCGAACCTGTTCCTCGCAATCCCGATCGTACTCGCGTTGTTCAGCTTCCTATTCTCGGTTTCGGCGACGATCGGGATGATCACTCGGGCAGCGATGCCGGCACTTTTGATAACCTGCCTGCTCTGGGCCGTGATTTTTCTGATGAATATTGCGGACGCGTCGTTGCTGATGTTCAAGGTGAACAGCGAGATCCTCGTCGAGCAGCGTGAAGCGCGGATCGTTGAGATCACGGAAAACACTACTCGGCTCATCCGATCAGAACGCAATCGAGAAGAACCCGGATCTGGCGATGGGTACGAGCCCTCGATGGAAGAGATTGAAACTCGGAATCAGTTCCTGCCGCAGATCGTTGAGGGGCTAGAGGATGATCGCGAGGATCTCCGTCAGTTGACCTTCTGGCACAACCTGATCTTTACAGTCAAGACAGTGCTGCCGAAGACTGTTGAAACCAAGGATCTGTTGAGTAAACATCTTGTCGATCCATCGCTGTACCCAGAGCGTGAGCGTAATCAGGTTGAAGAGCCGGAAGATCCGAACACCTTTGTGATCGATCAAGCGGAGACGGAAAAACGCATGCAGGAAGAGATGCGTGGGCGATCGCTGCTCTGGGTGCTTGGGACCTCGTTCTTGTTTGAAGGTGTACTTGTACTCTTCTGTCTCTGGCGGTTCAATCGGCGAGACTTCTGATCAATCACTCGCTTGCGAGTTCGCGTCCTCGGTCTCTAGCAGCAGTGAGGGCGGCGACAATGGCGTTCATGACACCCGTGTCATCGAGCGTGGTTGTGGCGGCGTAAGTCGTGCCATTCTTGCTCGTGACTTTCGCGCGTAAGTCGCTCGGCGATTCTGGCGAGTTCGTAAGGAGCTGTGATGAGCCGAGGATTGTCTGACGGACGATCGTGCTCGCCTGATCCGCTGTGAAGCCAATGGACTCAGCAGCACGCATCATCCCCTCAGCGAGGTAGAACAGGTAGGCCGGCCCGGATCCCGCTACAGCCGTGAACGCATCGATCATGGATTCGGGAATCTCAATCACCTCCCCCACGGCCTCAAACAAGGTGCGGACACTTTGGAGATCGGAAGCCTCGGGATCGTTGTCGCTGGCAATGGCCGTCATTCCTAAGCCAATTTGGGCTGGCGTATTGGGCATGACTCGGATCACGCGATCATCTTCGCGAACAAGAGATTGAATCGTGTCAATGCGTGAGCCTGCAAGAATCGAGACCCATGTGCAGGAGGGGCAGTCATACGCGTTCATCGCATCTATCAGCGGCTGCACCGCGTCTCGGAGCATCTGGGGCTTGACCGCGAGCAGTATGAGCGGGCGGTCCCCATCGAGGGTATTGATCCATTCAACAGCGCCTCGGGGTGACTCAAACGCGTTCGCGAACAATGCCCTCCGATCCGAGTTCGGATCCAAGACCGCGAGTCGGTCATGAGGCAACACACTGGCGTTCTGAGCACCATTGAGAATGGCATAAGCCATATTTCCTGCGCCGATCGAGAGTACCGGTGATTCAAGTGTCTTCATGTGTGACTGTACCCTTTTCGCTCTGGAGATGGTACAATTCGAGGTTGCAGAATCGATTCCTGATTGGAATGAGGTGTCTATGTCCAGTTTCTATCAACTCGCGTTTGAGAAGCCCATCATTGAACTCGAGAAGCGGATCAAGGAAGCACAGGGCGCTGCGGGCGCTGAGATCCCCGCGCTCGGTGGAGTTGCGGAGACGGCAGGGGCTACGAATGAGGTATCTGCGGATGTCGCGAAACTGGTCGAGGAGCGAGAGCAAACACTCAAGAAGATCTACAAGGATCTCTCTCCATGGAACACCGTCCGTGTAGCGCGTCATCCTGATCGCCCGCAGACCCGCGATTACATCAATCACATGACTCGTGATTTCTGCGAACTCGCGGGCGATCGTCGCTTCGGTGATGATCCAGCACTCGTCACCGGCTTTGGACGCATCGGCGGGCGTAAATGCCTGATCGTTGGCCACCAAAAGGGTAAGACAACGCAGGAGAAGCTTGCGTGTCATTTCGGATGTGCGCACCCCGAGGGCTATCGCAAGGCACTCGAGAAGATGAAGAAAGCCGAGAAGTTCGGATTACCGATCGTCACACTGGTTGACACGCCGGGCGCCTATCCCGGGCTCGGCGCAGAGGAACGAGGTCAGGCCGAAGCGATCGCAAAGAATCTGATGGAAATGGCCAGGATCAGGGTTCCAATCGTCAGCATCGTTATCGGTGAAGGCGGTTCAGGCGGTGCTCTGGGCATCGCGGTCGGGGATCGCGTTGGCATGCTGGCCTACTCGTGGTACTCCGTGATCTCGCCTGAGGGTTGTGCGGCGATCCTCTGGAAAGAAGCGAATGAAACCACGAATACCGCCGCAGCGGAAGCGCTTCACCTCACTGCTCGCGACAACATGAAACTCCAGATTGTTGACGATGTGATCGAGGAGCCACTCGGTGGTGCCCACCGCGATCCGACCCGCGCTTCAGAACTCTTGCAGGATTGGATTGTCAAGCAGCTCGACGAGCTTGAGAAACTGAGCCCCGAGGAACTCGTGAACGGTCGTTATGAGCGATTCCGGAAGCTCGGCGAGTTCGATGAACAAGCCGAAACCGCCCCCGTTTGACGCCACAGAGCATGTAAAAGCCAGTTGAAGACCACCTGTTTGGGTGTTTTTCGGCGGGCTTTGACTGCGGGCGGCTATGCGCCTATTCTTGTGCCCGAATAGCGGGGTTCGGACTCTGCTTCCGGAACACCGTGAGGGATGTCGCTTGGCGAAGAAAAAAGTCACGAAAAAGAAGACCGTGAAGAAGAAGGCTGCTCGCAAGAGCACTTCGAAGAAATCGCCGCGTACTTCTGCAAAGAAGACGACGAAAAAGAAATCCTCAAAGAAAGCCCCGGCAAAGCGGAAAACGACGGCTTCCAAGAAGGTGACTAAGAAAAAGGTTGCCAAGAAAACCGTAAAAAAGAAGGTCACCAAGAAGAAGGTCGCCAAGAAGTCCACTTCGAAAAAATCCACGAAGAAAACATCTTCGAAAAAAGCCGCCTCAAAGAGCTCTTCCAAGAAGAGCACTTCGAAGAAAACTGCGAGCAAAAAACCCTCCCCAACTTCTGATACCAAAGCCAAGCCGGAAACTGAGAAAAAGCCTCAGACAGGCGGAGCTGGGAAAACAACGAAGAAAAAACGCTCGAGCAAAGCAAAGAAACCAGTTCTCAAGATGCCTGTTCGCCCGCTTCTTCTTGGTCCCAATGGCCCCTCGATCAAGCCGCTCATTCCTTCTGGCAAGGACAACAAACAGCACGCGTCTGTATTGGACAATGTGACCTCTCGTCGGACGAAGACCCCTCTGACGAAGACGCAGCTCGAGAAATATCGCTTGATCTTGCTCCAGAAACGCGCCGAGTTACTCGGCGATATACAGAATCTGGAACAGGAAGCTCTGCGGAGCGATTCTGGCCGCTCGAGCCATACCGCACAACACATCGATGAAGCCGGCTCAGAGAGTTATGAGCAGTCACTCAATCTGAATTTGGCTGCTTCTGATCGTGAGCGAATCAATGAGATCGATGCAGCGCTTCAACGAATCAAGGACCGCACATACGGTCTGTGTGAGCTGACTTTCGAACCGATCAAGAAAGCTCGACTCGATGAAATCCCATGGACCCGATACACGATCGAAGCCGCTCGCGAGCTCGATCGACGGGGTGGGCATCGTTGACACATCGCAGCTCTGACACCTCGCTGAGACCCGGGTCTGCGAGCAAGCGGGCGTGGCTGATTCTGATCCTGACGACGCTCGTTGGGTTGATTCTAGATCTCTGGACGAAAGCTCTGGCATTTGAGCGTGTGGTTGGTTACCCGGTTCAAGTGGAACGAGAACAGGTTTTACAGGTACCCGACCTGGGAGTGCTCATTCCTCCGCATGAACCTGTAACCGTAGTTCCGAATGTGCTTGAGCTCACACTTGTCTTGAATCCCGGAGCGGTCTTTGGCATCGGCGCGGGGAAGCGATGGTTTTTCATCATCTTCACGGTCATTGCCTGCGTCGTTGCACTGACCCTCTTTGTGAAGTGGACTCGAGCCAAGGATTGGGTAGCTCACGCGGGATTCGGTCTGATTATCTCGGGGGGAATCGGAAATCTGTACGATCGATTGCTGTTTGCGTGTGTCCGAGACTTTATTCATCCTCTGCCCGGCGTGCGATTGCCATTTGGTCTGTCTTGGCCAGGGGGGAATACCGAGATCTGGCCATATGTGTCAAATGTCGCCGATGCGTTTCTGATCGTGGGTATCGTGATGCTTATGTACCATGCATGGCGACTTCCAGACCCAACAAAGGAAACCGCGGATCAGGATCCAGACAGACCGGATGCTGAAACGAAAGCTGGATGATTACCTGCTCATCGTGTTCGCTCTTTCCCTGATCTGATCGATCATCTCACGAACCTCATTGGCCATTCTTGAGTTGGGGAACTCATCAATAATGCGTTCCCCCACAGACTGGGCCTCATTCCAGGCGCGATCCTTCACTGCGAGTTTGAACTGCACCCCGAGGTTATCACGGGCTTTGCCAATGACCCCGCGTGCGACCTCTCGGAACTGCTCGGCTTCGTGTTCATCGAGAAGGTGATCCATCTCGTGAAGCAGATCCATTGCCTCCTCAATGTTGTCATTCTGTGCCGCTTCCAGGAACCGTCGTTCGATTGCTTCTTTATGCCGATCACGAGCACTCACCACCCGGTGACGGAGCCCTTCCACTTGTGGCAGTTCATGAAAGACACGGGAAATACGGGCGGCTTCGGTGAGGGCTTGATCCCATTTATGTGAAGCGATGAGTTCCTCAAGACCATGGATGGCCTCATGGACTGCCTTTGAGTGTGTCTGTGCCCGTGCGCTTTCGATGCGAGTTCGGAACTGCTCTGCTTCGACACGATAACCAAAGCGTTCCGCGAGTTCACGAACGAGAACAAGCCCGGCGTCCCACTCCTGAAGCTGAATATCTTCTTCGATCGCCTTGCAGAGAAGGTCGCGCTCCTTGCGTCGATTGATGACGCGCCTTGCATCATCAGACAGGATTATGGTCTCATTGAGTGAGTTCATCGTATCGCTCAATGAACGGATCTGGGTCCGGATTCGATCGAGTTCGATCGACTGATCCTTTTCCTGATCGCCCGAACTCTGAGCGGCCAGACAGACCGGGAGGGAGATCAGCGTGAGCAGCAGCATAACGATGCCGGCGAGGATCCAAATCTCTTTCGAGTTGGCCACACCGTGCATCATTGCACCTACAGCGACGACTGCGGCACCACCATAGATCGTGACGATCCATCCAGGGGAGAGTCTTCCTTGCTCGTCCATCGCGTATCTCCTTACTCGCGTTTACCGGTGAAACATGCCCTGGTTTAGCTCCCGGGAACGGGTCCGCCGCAGTTTTGTTCTACGGGGACAAAACACAGGAATCGGAAGGGTTCTGTGGCGGTTTCCGGGACACTGAACTGGTGCAGCTCGTTCGCCGGCACGAGAACGGTGTCGCCCGACTTCAGATCGTGCTGACTTCCATCGAGCAGGACTGACGCCTGACCTGAGACCACATACACCTCGTGTTCATAGTCGTGCTGATGCTTGGGGGTGTAGCCGCCGGGTTCGACGGCGAACGAACGCATCGCGAAGTGAGGCGCGTTGTCATCACGCCCAATCATCACAGACATGGATGCGCCCTTGACCCCGTCCATCTGCACAGGGCTCATTTCAGTATCATGGATATTTCGGATCAGTGGCATCGGTTGCGAACTCCTGATTTCTTTCTCGGGTTTGGTTCCCGGTCTTGTTGAGTTTACCATAGACCATGAGTAATACGCATACAGAAACGCCGGGTCCCCCCGTGATTCAAGTCTTTGCGCTGGGTGGTTTCCAGACAAACTGCATGGTTGTGACTGATGGCGAGCCCACCCCCGGAAAGCATTGTCTCATCGTGGATTGCGGGTACGAACCCGACGAGCTCCTCAGCTTCGTTGAGGAACAGGAACTTCAGGCGGAACGGGTGGTTTTGACGCATGCGCACGCCGACCACATCGCAGGGCTGCACGAACTGCACTCACGACTGGGACCTGTGCCGATTTCGATGCATCGAGCGGAGGAGGATTGGATGAATGATCCGATGCTCAACCTGTCTGCGGCCTTGGGGTTGAATGTCACCGCACCGATGCCAAACGAGTTTCTGTCTGAGGGCGATACCGTTGGGATTGGGACGGTGATCTTTGAGATTAAAGAAACCCCTGGGCATTCGCCGGGTGGGATTTCATTGATTCATACCGGTTCAAAGAACGCGATCGTCGGCGATTCATTGTTCAATGGTTCAATAGGACGAACGGATTTTCCGGGCTCCAGCTTCGAAACGCTGGCCGATTCAATCAGGACGAAGCTATACAGCCTCGATCCTGATACACGCGTTTATCCTGGACACGGGCCTACGACAACGGTTGGACATGAAATGGTCACAAACCCGTTCGTCCCTGCAAAGTAGTTCGCGAAGAACAGATTAGCCCATCGCGCTTCCAAGCCCGAAACAGCGGCGCCAGGTTGAGAGCTGTCCGAGGTGGAACATGAAATGGTCGTGGAGCATGAAGAGCCCCATCGCGTCGCATGTCCCGAAAAACTCGGCAGCACGCTCGTTCCCTTCTCCTTCAATCGCACTGGCAAGCGCCTGATCGTCGAGGGTTGCGATGTGTTCCTGCACGGCTTTGTGTGATCTCTTGAAGTGCTCAAGGATTTCGTCATATGCAGGGTAAATCGTGTTGTCGGGATCATGCTGGCAATCAACCCCGGCCTCAAAGAGTTCAGAATAGACATCGGGCACAGATGCCTCCCCAGGTTCGACACCAAGTGCACGCATGATCTTTTGGGGATAGATGGCGAGATGTCCGAATACGAACTTCGGGTGATTGCAGTGGATGACCTTCTCGTCGACCGTAGGCATTGAGCCGGCCTTGTCTGCATCGATGCCTTGGGCGAGTGCATCCGCAAGACCGGATGTTCTTTGCGACATTGTGAGAAGCAAACGAACGGACTGGCTTTTCGTGGCTGTATCGGTCATGCGGGATCCTTTCGAGCGGCCATTTCCAACTGAATGGTCAAGATCCAATATAGCGATCGTAAATCGAGCGTGCAAGCGCGGGGTCAGAAACTCCTTCGATGATCGCTCGCCCATCATGGAACACGCTCAAGCCGTATGGTTCATCTCTGAGTGTGCCCTTCACAAGGACACCAATATTGGAAAAATCTCCGTGGACCCGCAGGTTTTCAAGAATCTGTTGCAGATCGAGGCGCTGACGGATACGGGGATTGACTTGGATCGCGTCTTTGCCGCAGATCGAGATCGTGTCCTCGTCATCTCGTTCGAGGAACTCAAATCGGCGATGGGCACAACAGGGGCACTCTGGGTCCTTTGAGCCGCTCAGATCGATTCTGCGGCGTTGGCCCTCCCACAGGTCAAACTCCAGCAGAGTTCGCATCGCTCGCTTCTCGTGGCCCATGAGGACCTTGAGGGCCTCGCTGGCCTGATATGAAGCGATGATCGAGGAAACAGGCGAGAAGACCCCCACTGTTTCGCAGGTTGGTTGCGATCCCGGAGGTGGCGGTTCTGGGAAGATGCAACGGAGGCACGGCGAATCCGGGGGCAGGAACACGGTCGCCATCCCCTTCGTCCCAACCGCCCCAGCATAGACATAAGGGATCGAGTGTTTGACACTCAGATCGTTGAGAATGAAGCGGGTCTCGAAGTTGTCCGCACCGTCGATCAGAATGTCGGGCGTTCCGAATCGTTCATGCTCGAGGAGCTGCTCGGCATCGTTCGCGTTCAGGTCTGCAACGACGGGGTGAATATCGATGTCCGGGTTGACCGCACGGAGCCGATCGGCGGCTGCGATTGCTTTGGGACGGCTCGTACGGGCGTCAGTATCCGTGTAGAGGGTCTGGCGATGCAGGTTCGTGATATCTACGAGATCGCGATCGATGAGGGTAAGCTTTGCCACACCGGCGCGTGCAAGAAGGTCCGCACAGGGGCATCCGAGGGCTCCGACGCCGACGATCATCGCGTGGGCATTTTCGAGCTTCGATTGCGCGGTAGAATCCCAGAACGGCAGACGACGCTGACGGGAATATCGAGGATTGTCTGGGGTATTCGTCACGAGTGATCATAGTTGCGAGGGGGATGAAAATGACACGGTGTGCATCAGAGAACAGATACCCTGCAACGGGGCTCGAATGGAGTCATTCAGGCCCAATCCGGTGCGAACTCGAATCAGAACGCCTGGTGATTCGCAACTACACGCTCGATGATGTCGAACCGCTCTTCGAGGCGATCAACGAATCTCGCGAGGGGCATCTGCTTCCTTGGATGACCTGGTGCCAAGACAACCATCACACGGTCGAGTCAACAACGAAGTATGTCTGCGAGCAAATGCTCGCGGTTGCTCAACCGATGACATTCACGAATGTCGGCACGGGGATCTTCTGCAAGGACACCGGGCGGTTCCTCGGTGGATCTGGTGTGCATGATGTCCGGCCTGACAGTGCTTCGTGTGAGACGGGGTACTGGATCAGACGCGATGCGATCGGGAACGGGTATGCACGCGAGGCCTGTGCTCGCACGATCTCGTGGGCACTTGAAGAGCAATCGCACGGCGGGCTCGGGCTTCAGCGTGTTCGGATCTATTGCGCCCTAGAAAATGCACACTCGAAACAGCTCATCGAGAAACTCTCCATCCGACAGGAAGTCCATCAACGGCGCGATTATGTCGTTGATGGGGTAGGAGTATGCGACCGGCTCGGGTGGGGTGTGCTCAAAGACGAGTGGGACTGCAAGAACCATTGCGTCATCCCCCACGCATGAGCGTCACTTCGACAATCTCCGGCGGCACACCGAATCGCACAGGCAACAAGGACATACCGATCCCGCGTGAAACACACACAGGAAAACGCGGCCCCTGAACAAGTCCGCCAGCATACTTCGATCCGTACTTGCTTGGGACCATTGGGGTACCCAGAAATGGAATGCGCACCTGCCCACCGTGAGTGTGCCCTGAGAACATGAGATCAACACGAGGAGCGGCCTGGCTCTTGAGTGGACCGATCTCCGCGGTATCGGGCTGATGTGCGAGCAGTAGACGCGGTGTGTCTGGCCGTAGATCACGAAAAGCTCGGGGGATATCCGTGGCGTCTTCCGTGAGATCACCAAGCCCGACCATTGCGAGTGCTTGAGGTGCATGCTCATTCACGATTTGATGTGTGACCGGATTCAGCCAGACGCGATCGTTGTCGATCATGTGCACGCCCTGATCTCTGAGCGCATCGGACATTCGTTTGCCGTCGCCCCACCAATCGTGATTCCCCAGCACCCCCACCGCACCGATCCGGGAAGCGTCAATCATGGGTTTACAGAGTTGTGCGGCTGTTTCGATCTGGTTCGTACCGTCGTGGATGTAATCACCCGTCAGAACAAGCAGATCCGGACGGAGATCCACAGCACATTGCACCGCATGCTTCATGAAAGATTCTGGGATTCGCGGCCCGAGGTGCGGGTCGGAGAACTGGACGATGCGGAGCCCTTCGAACTCGTTGGATAAGCCTGCGATCGGGACTGTGTATCGTCGAACTTTGATCTCCCAGGGCTCAACAAGTGTCGCATACCCCGGTGAGGCAACGGCACCGACCATCCCAATGCCAAGCACGCCTTGGGTTAAGAATGCGCGTCGTGAGTCATCGACTTCCTGTTCAACTGGCATTGAACGCCTGCGGTGCAGACGATCACAGAGAACCAAGACCGATGCAAGAGCAATACACCAGCATGCCCAAGCCATGGCGTTGGCGAGCACGATCGTGATCGGGTTGTCACGGACACCGGAGAGCCCAACGAGATAAAGTGGAACCCATCCGGGGAGTGCAAAGATGTAGAAGAAGTTGGAAACACTCTGGATCGGGCCAGAGAGGTGCAATGTCCAGGTTGCGATCGATGTGATAGACCCCAGAGTGACTGCGACGCACCAGAGTGCGATGAGTCGCCTTGTTCTTGAGGAAACCTTCGGCATGGGCGTCGTACCAAGAGTGACCGGTCAATGTTCGTCAGGAATAGAAAAACCCGGCAGCCAAATAGGCTGCCGGGTCTGATATCGGTCGATTGCTGAGGCGATTATCGTGCGAAGTGCGCGAATGCCTTGTTTGCTTCCGCCATGCGGTGGGTCTGGTCGCGGGTGGTCATGGCCTTACCCTCGCCGCGTGCGGCTGCCCAGAGCTCGTCGGCGAGCTTGAGGTGTGTCGGACGCCCTTTTTCGGAGCGGACAGCGGTGATGATCCAGCGGAACGCGAGCGACTGCTGACGGTTCTGCTTGACCTGCATCGGGACTTGGTAGTTTGCACCACCGATTCGCTTGGAGCGGACCTCGACATAGGGCTTCACATTTTCGATTGCCCGCTGGAAGATCTCGATGGACTCGGTGATGCCCTCGGCTTCTGCTTCAGCGTTGCCCTTCAAGCGCTCCTGAATCACATCGAGTGCGTCGTAGACAACGCGCTGGGCCGAGGTCTTGCGACCGTCGAGCATGATGCAGTTGATGAACTTGGAGAGGACCTTGTCGTTGAACTTGGGGTCCGGACGGAGCTGAGTCTGCGATGCGGTAATGCGGCCTGCCATGTGGTCTGGTTCCTTCTTGGCTCATCTGCCCTCGTGGGCGCTGTTCACCCCGGCGTGCCTTGTGATCCGGGATTACTTGCCTGAGATAAAAAAACGCATCACACGCGTGATGCGTTCAATAGAGACTTGATTCGATTAGCCCTTGCTCTTCTTCGCGCCGTACTTCGAGCGGCCCTGCTTACGATCGTCGACGCCGAGCGAGTCCATCGCACCGCGAACGACATGGTAGCGAACACCGGGGAGGTCACGGACACGACCGCCGCGGACGAGCACGATGGAGTGCTCCTGGAGGTTGTGGCCTTCGCCGCCGATGTACGCGGTGACTTCCTTGCCGTTGGAGAGTCGGACACGCGCGATCTTCCGGAGTGCGGAGTTCGGCTTCTTTGGGGTTGTGGTCTTCACAGTGAGACACACACCACGACGCTGAGGGCAGCTGTCCATGTCACGGACTTTGGACTTGACCTTCGGGGTCTTGCGCGGGTTGCGGATAAGCTGGTTGATCGTCGGCATTCGTTCTATCCAGTTCGTTGACCTAGGGGTGCCCTTCGGCGCAGCATGGGTATCCGACCGTCTTTGGTCGGGCAGGAAGTGTAGCACCGAGAATCCGCGAAGCAAGCCCTCAGAAGCAGAAACCCATGCACGACCCGAACTCGATCCGAAGCGCATGGGTGGGCTAGGATCGCCCCCATGAGCACGAACGATAGGCAGACGAACAACCCCGAACAAAACCAAACCCCCGAGGCGGTTGCCGCAAACATGACCGTACGGGGATTCCAGAAACTGATCTACGATCGGTACTTCGCCTCCGACAACGCTCGGGGGACGGCCGGGACCTTTCTGTACCTCACGGAAGAGTTCGGCGAACTCGCGACAGCACTCGCGAACTGCAATCGCCCGAACCGACCCGCATCAGAGGATGAACGGGAGAATCTCGAGGAAGAGTTCGCGGATGTGCTCGCGTGGCTGGCAACCCTCGCGAATATCAACGGGGTCGATCTCGCTGACACCCTGATCAAGTACACCGATCCGGATCGGGTGCAGGGTATCAAGGAGTAAGTGCCACTCTGTGCCCTGAACACGATCCTGTGGGTTTGTGAAGTCTGCGCGAGGAGTGCCAAGCCCCTCCCACAGCACGGGTTGCGGTGTGTACCCTCGGGTCCAGGTGTGATTCCCAAGTCACGGATGATCCTTGGACCCACTGAAAACAGGCAGGTACACGATGCGTTACAGGGCATGCTGGATCTCTGACCTTCATCTCGGGAGCAAGAAGGCGGAGACGGAACTGATCTACAGTTTCCTCAAGAAGAACGAGTTCGATGACTTATATCTCAATGGAGATGTCATTGATATCTGGCGTTGGAAACAGGCGGGACTGCTCAAGGCGAAGAACACCCAGGAGCACATCGATGTCGTCCAGCGGATCCTGAAAATTGCGAAGAAGAAGACCCGGGTGCATTACACGATCGGAAACCACGACGAGTTCCTGATGCATTTCTTGGCTGAGCAGCAGGGTGCTCGCGACTTTGGGAATCTCAATCTGAACGAACGGGTCGTGCACGAAACCGTGAATGGCAAGCGGTATCTCGTCCTCCACGGACACCAGTTCGATCTGGTCACCCGCACAGCACCGTGGATCGCGAAACTCGGGGATCGCGGGTATGAGTTCACAATCTGGGTGAATCGGATCGTGAACCGGATCCGCCGGCGCATGGGGTTGCGGTACTGGTCATTATCCAAGTTCATCAAGCTCAAGGTTAAAAAAGCCACGATGATCATCGGGCGATTTGAGGAGAGCGCCCTCCACTACGCGCGTGAGCACGGGTACGACGGGATCATCTGTGGACACATTCACAACCCGGAGATTAGCTTGCTAGACGATGGGCCGGCGTACCTCAACAGCGGGTGCTGGACAGATCGGGCGAACTGCAACGCGCTCGTGGAGCGGGCGGATGGATCAATCGATCTGATCCAGTGGGACGGTGAGCGGGAGATCATTCTCAAGTCCACCGATCCCGAGCGGGACGGCATCTATTTCCCAACACTCGAAGAACTCAACGAGACGATCTCAAAGACTCCGTCATCGAAACAAGATGAGTTCTCGCCGATCTGAATCGTCCCAAACCTCATCACGAATCGCATAGACTCTCCGTATGCGTACAGGCAAGACACCGCAGCAACAGAAAGCGTTCGATGAGTTCAGACGCATCGAGAAACTCCAACAGGCGGGGCAACGCGAGCTCGCTTTAGAGGGCTCAAAGGCGCTCGTCAACAAGCAGACGACCTGGCCGTATGCCCACTATTCACTCGCGACATCACTCGCGAACCTTGGACGATTCGAAGAGGCGCGGCGAGCAATCCGGAAAGCAATTTCGATAAAAGACACCATCGGAGCCTTCCACGCGAAGCTCGGCGAGATCCTACATCGATTGGACGACATCGAGGGTGCGAGAAAATCGTTCGATCGGGCGATCGAGATCGATCCCGCCGATGCTGGGTACAAGACTTCGAAAGCGTGGGCGCTGCGTCTCTCAGGACATTCCGATGAAGCGATGGGGATTCTTGATGCGTTGTACGAGGAGGGCTGCCGGGATCATCGGACGATCCGGATCTACGCGAATCTGCTCGGGTCGTTAGGACAGACTGAGCGTGCGATCGAGGTGCTCGAGCCGCTGGCGAACGAGGATCATCCGGACAAGCTGGTCCTCGGCGCTCACTGGTATGTGCTCGCCCGCCTGTATGACACGCTCGGACGCTACGACGATGCGTACAGCGCGGCGACGCGTGGAGCCGAGCTCAACGAGAAAGAATACGATTCCAAGGCACGCGAATGGCTGCAAGAGAAGCGGTTTGAGGCATGGTCGGCGGAAACCATGCCCGAGCTCGCTCGATCTCGAATCAACTCGGATAAGCCGGTGTTCATCATGGGGATGCCGCGTTCGGGCACCACGCTGATCGAACAGATCATCGGTGCCCACCCCAATGCATACGGCGCTGGCGAGCTCATCAACATATTTAATGCGGTGCGTGAGCTTGTGACCCCGATCGACGAGTCTCAAAGCATTTCAGGCATGGCAAGCGAACTCAAGCCAGCGACACTCGATCGGACCGCTCGCCGAATCCTCCGCGACATGGAGAAACAGGCGCCCTCCGGGGCTAAGCCAGACCGGATCTGCGACAAGCTGCTTCTCAACTTTCAGCATCTGGGGTTCATCGAGCAGCTCTTCCCTCACGCCCGGGTGATCATCTGCAAGCGGCACCCGCTCGATACATTCATCAGCAGCTACCTGCTGGACTTTGAGGGGAGAAATGCGCACGCGTATACCGATCGCCCGGAATGGTTTGCACACTTCTATGCGCTCCATCTCAAGTACATCGAGCACTTCAAGGGGATCTGTTCATTGCCGATCATTGAGGTTCAGTATGAGCAGGTCGTTGAAGATCAACGCAATGAAACAGAGCGCCTCTTGGCGTTCCTCGATCTTGAGTTTGATGAAGCGTGCATGCGTTTCCACGAGCACAAACGCTCGGTCAACACGGCGTCGAGCGATCAGGTGCGGCAGAAGATGTATACGAGCGCGATGCGTCGATTTGAGCACTACGAGGCGCATCTGGGCCCTGTGCGAGAGGCGCTGGCCCAACACGGTGTTGAGCTCGAGTAACTCGGCAGGCAGCGTCTGTTTCCAACGATGACATGTGCAAAAAAGAAGAACCCACGACCGGAGTCGTGGGTTCTTTGGGTTTTGTATGAACGACTCGGGTGAGTCGGTCAACTCAGAACTACATTACGGGCAGCCCGCGTTGTAGTCGGTGAGGAATGCGGAAACATCGAAGAAGTTCGTGTTGCCGTCGCCGTTGTAGTCGCCACCGGCATTGAAGTCGGTGAGGAATGCGGAGACGTCGAAGAAGTTCAGGATGCCGTCGCCGTTGAGGTCAGCGTCACATACAGTAGTGGTGGTGCCAGATGGTCCGTAGAGGACGAACTGGAACATCGCAGGCGGGGTGTAGCCAAGGCCACCCTCGGAGATGAGGCCGCCGGTACATGCGAAGCCACCGAACCAGTAACCACCGTTGTAGGTGATTTCGCCACCGGAGGTTGGCGGGTTGTAGAGAGCGAAACGATCTTCAGCACCGGTACCAGCCGCGTCAGCGGTGGTGTCGATGTTCCATGTGAAGGTGCCGTCGCCGTTGTCGACTGCGGAACCTTCAGGCGAAGCGAAGCCGATACCGATGGTGTCGGAAGCCGAGCCAGGCAGCGAACCGGTGTCGGAGTCGCTGTCGAAGTCGTTGCCCATGCCGGGCTGGAGGAAGCGGACGGTCCAGGACCAGTCGAACAGGCCATCGCCGTCGAGGTCGGAGTCCATGAGGCCGTCGAAGTCACGGTCAGCGTTCGAGATCGAAACGCCGTCGCCGATGCCGTCGGAGTTGGTGTCGACATCGTTGTTACAGAATGCTGCACCCTGGCAGTCGCCGTCGGAGTCACCGAGCTCGAAGGAGAGGTCGGTAGCGGTGCCGAAAGCGACGAGGTCGACATCAGCGGTCCAACCGGTCAGAGCGCCAGCGCCCTGGTTCTCGGGGGTGTTCCCGGGAAGGTTGAAGAAGGTGAAGTCGAGGACAGGGATACGGGTGGAGTTGTTGATCGCACGACCGTTGTCAGCGTCCCAAACCATCCAGTTGCCTGCGAGTTCTTCAACACCGTCAACGGTGCCGTCGGAGTCGAGGTCAACGTCGGGGTGAGCGACGACCCAGTTGATCTGGATACAGTCAACGACGGTGTCCTTCTCGATATCGCCGTAGTCCATGAAGGTGACGTTGGTTGCGAGCGAGGTGGTGCCCGAAGCGTCATCCACACCGAAGAAGTACGAGGTGGTGTACCCGAATGCTTCACAGGTGTTCTCGACGAGCGAAGCCCAGATGGGTCCGCCTTCGCCGGTGTCTGCGGGTGCGGTCTGGCCATCAGCGAAGATGGTCACGATACGCTCGCCCGAAGCGACGTTGTAGTAGATGTGGCCGGCCTTGTTGACCTGTGCCTGGGTTGGACCAAGGGTGGTCGGGGTGTTTGATGCTGCCGCGGTGCTAGCGATACCAGCAGCCATGGCGATAGTCAGTGCACTCTTCACATTCATGGAAAAGCTCCTCTTTTTGTGTTTGAAACAGTGAAACCACAACTCGACACAGATGACCGACCTTCAGAGTAGATGGACAGGCATCTTTGAACGAACGAAAACGGACTCTCTGGGCACATGCCTGAGCAGTCTTCAAGACTTTGTCAACCGCGTCGAGGTTCTCTCTCCCCTGACTGGCGATGATTCATGACGCTGCATCAATCTTCGCCTGCGGTCCCCATGGGTTCCATCGAACCCAAAGGTTGCCGTGTACGCACGGCTTTATCCGTATGCTCACGGATCAAGTACGAATATACTCCATTCATCAACTCTCGCAAGGGGCGATCTACGGAAAATGACGAGTTTTCTTCCCTCGGCAGGAGGTATTTCATCCGCGCCAGGGGCTTTCCCAAGGTCCGATAGCCCGCGAATCCACTTATCATGCATGTGAGCACTGTTCTAATCGGGCCACGAACTCGTCAAAGAAACCGCTCGCATCATGGGGTCCCGGAGAAGCTTCTGGGTGAAACTGGACTGATCGGACGGGACGACCTGGGATACAGAACCCCGCAACGGTCCCATCGTTCAAGTGAACATGGGTCACTTCCCCCCCCGCTTGTTTCAAGGATTCCGGATCGACTGCGAAACCATGATTCTGGCTCGTGATCATCACACGACCTGATTCGAGGGCATGAACAGGGTGGTTCGCACCACGATGGCCGAAGGGGAGTTTAAATGTCTTTGCGTTTATCGCGAGGCTCAGGAGCTGATGCCCGAGGCAGATGCCGAACATAGGCACATCTCGGAGTTCCGGGTCATCCAGCAGTTCACGCAAGGTGAGGACCGCCGCCTCAACCGCTTCTGGATCTCCAGGTCCGTTTGAGAGAAACACGCCGTGGGCCTCGCCGCTCTGAAGCAGTGCCTTGATCTCCTCGGCGGAGGTCTTCGCGGGCAGCGCGTTCACACGCAGTCCTCGATGGGCGAGATGTCGCGCAATATTGGACTTGAGCCCAAAATCGAGCAGGACGACACCGGGGCGATGATCTGCTGTGGTAGTTTGTTCGTTGCCCATCTCCCACTCACCGAGCGTGGTTTTCCAGTCGAGCGTGTTCTCGCGGGTCGCTTTATCGGCGAGATTCTGCCCTGCCATGCCCTCGATCCTTTGGGCCATCTCGATGAGTTCAGCGTCGGAGAGGTCGTCTCGGTCTGTCAGCACCGCCTGTACAACGCCTCCGGTGCGAAGCGATCGCGTGAGTGCACGGGTATCGACGCCAGCGATACCGAGCACATCCGCGTCGCGGAGATACGCGTCGAGGTCCTGATTCAAGCGATAGTTGGACGCGTGCTCGGTGAACTCGTGGATCACAAACCCTGCTACCTGAACCCGTTCAGACTCGGTGTCGTCGGAGTTCACGCCGGTATTTCCGATGAGCGGCTGGGTCTGGATCAGGATCTGTCCCATATAGGATGGGTCCGTGAGTGACTCCTGATAGCCGCACATTGCGGTATTGAAGACCAGCTCTCCGGTGGAGATGATGCCCTTCCCGGTGGCGCCAAAGGCGGCCCCGTTATAAAGATGCCCGCTCGCTAAAGCGAGGCGGGCGTTTCGATTCTGCTCGTTCGATTGGGTTTGGTTGCTCATGCTGGATTACAGTATATGAACGCCATGGATCTGTTTTCTCCGGATGAATCGACTGAATCGCACACGCCAAGCGTGGTCTATCCCAGATACGCACGCGTCGCGATCGAGCGTGGGATCGATCGGATGGACGGGCTGACATACGGCGCGGAAGAGGGCGTCCGAGTGGGGCAGCATGTCACGGTCCCAGTCGGGCGGGGAAACACCCCCACTGCCGGGTATGTCATCGAGGTCGGGGGTGAGGAACTCCTCGATGGTTACGATCCGGCGAAGGTGAAGGGCGTGCTCCAGTACGCAGCAGCCACGCTTCCTGAATCGCTGGTAGAACTCGCGAGGTGGATGAGTGAGTACTACATGTGCCCGCTGGGCATGGTACTGGCGAGTGTGGTTCCCGCTGCTGTCAAGGCAGATACGGGGCGTAAACGGAAATCTGCGGTTGAGCTTGGGGAGGAGCCGAGCGAAGAACTGTTGCGGGGTCTGAGCAAAGGTGCGCGGCACGCGTGGGACGCAATCTGTGGAATGCCAAGCGGCACCTTCCCGATCGAACCCAAGCTGCTGGCGTCCAGGATCGATGAGAAGAGTGTTGCATCGATCAACCGCTTGGTGCGAGCGGGCATGCTTCGTGAGACACAGATCGAGTCGATTCGAGCACCCAAACTATTCGATGTGATCGACGCGGGGGACTCTGGCACACACACACTCACTTCGACTCAGCAAAGGGTTGTTGATGGGGTTTGCTCGTTACTCGGCAAGTTCTCAACAAACCTGGTCCACGGCATAACCGGATCAGGCAAAACAGAGGTCTACATTCATCTGGTTCGCCGTGTGCTCGAACGCGGAGAACGGGCGCTCATTCTTGTTCCCGAGATCGCATTGACGCCACAGACCGGCGGCCGCTTCGTGCAGACTTTCCGCGACGCTGGAGTCGCGGTTCTGCATTCCGGGTTGACGAGGTCCGCTCGAAACCAGCAGTGGTCTCTCGCGGCGTCTGGAGATGCGAGCGTCGTGATCGGGGCACGCTCGGCTATCTTTGCGCCGCTGACCGACCTGGGGATCATCATCGTCGATGAAGAACATGACAGCTCTTACAAGCAGGATCAGCTCCCGCGATACAACGCACGCGATGTCGCTGTCAAACGCGGACATATCGAGCAGTGCCCTGTTGTTCTAGGATCCGCGACCCCCTCGCTGGAGAGTTGGCACAACGCCAAGGGCGGACGCTACACACTGTGGTCAATGCCCGAGCGGGTCGGTTCGGGGGCGCTGCCCAAAGTGAAGATCGTGAACATGGCTCTCGCGGACGAGCGGATGAAAGCCCCCAAATCGTTCGGCACCAATATGGACTTCGCAATCGGAAGAACTCTCGCCAATCGGCTGAGTGACACGATTGGCCAAGGGCAGCAGGCGATTCTTTTGCTCAATCGCCGTGGGTTCGCGTCCGTCGTGGTAAGCACGGATCGTGCATCAGGCTGGAAACTCGAATGTGACCAGTGCGATACAACGATGGTGGTCCATAAGGGGAGCGTTCGCCAGATGGGTGGCAAGCGGTTTGTACGATGCCACCACTGCCTGAGTGAACAACTGATCCCCAAGGCTTGCCCGATATCAGGGAAACCATTGATCGAACTTGGTGTCGGGACGCAACGCGT
>DDGE01000037.1:21320-56970 GCA_002337545.1 Phycisphaerales bacterium UBA1910
CGCGTTGATGCGGACACAATGAAGAAGGCGAGCGATTACTTCGGAGTCCTTGATCGGTTCCGTTCTGGGGAACTGAAACTCTTGCTCGGAACACAGATGATCGCCAAGGGGCTCGATTTCCCGAATGTATCACTTGTCGGCGTACTCAGTGCGGACACCGCGATGCATCTCCCCGACTTCCGAGCTGAGGAACGCACTTACCAACTCGTGTCGCAGGTTGCTGGGCGAGCTGGGCGTGGCAAGATACCTGGGCAGGTCATCGTCCAGACGCTTAACCCGCATGCGCCAAGCATCACGCGTGCCTCGCGTCATGACTTTGTCGGGTTCGCCGGAGATGAACTCGGCTCGCGGTACCAGACAGGGCTTCCGCCGTATGTGCGGATGGTGCGAATCGTTGTTCGTGATGAGCAGCACGCCCGCGCGGAGGAGCGGGCTAAGGAAATTGTCGATTTACTGCGAGACCAAGGCGACGAGCGGGTGCATATCACTGGGCCTATGCCTTGTACGATCACGCGGATCGCCAACTTCTACCGATTTGAGATCGAGATGATGTGCCGGAGCCCCAAGCCCATGCAAGACGCAATGCAGCGTGTGCGTGCAATGGGATTACTCAAGAGCGATTCACGGGTCGCGATCGATGTCGACCCCGTCTGGCTCATGTGATTCTTCGCGCTGGATCCGCACCACAACCTTTGTGTTGCGTTCCGGAACTCGATCACGATTCGCAATCCAAGCCGGCTCATCGATCTCTGCGAGATGGGAGATGGTCCATACTGGGGCAATGACCTCGTCTCCGAATGATGTCAGCGAGACGAGCGTGCCTGTGCCGTCGGCTTCGTAACCTCGCTTCGTAAACTTCGAACCCGCGAATACGAACCCACCCCACTTTTCATTTTCAATCAACTCAGATTCAGCATCCACATGCGTGACCCAATCTGTGATCGGGACGAACTCTGGCGCATCATCCTGAATCGCGACAGTAATGAACAACGGGTCACCGTGTGCAGGTACAACCTCGTCCAGGTCATTTCGAGTGATTGGTGCCCCGGAGTCAAAGCCAGCGGCGAGTAACCCGGCGTGCAGATTCGATGCCTTGATATTTGACACTACGAGCGACTCATGCTCTCGGGAATCGGGCGCCGTAATGAACATCTCCAGATAGACATCGGGTGTATCAGGGTGATGTGCATCAATCGAAATGGTTCCATCAAACTCGACAACCCCTTCTGTGACACGAATGCCCGGGAGGAGTTCATGCAGCTCCTCGGGTTCATCGTCAGGCGGCAAGATCAGGATGGTGAGTAACGCAACTGTTGTGAGCATCATGCGGTTACCCCAGCAAGGTTCTTTGCGAGTTGAATAAATCGAGTCCCGCGTACTTCGTAGTTGTCGAACTGATCCCACGACGCACAGCCCGGCGAGAGGACCACAAGATCGCCACGCTCGGCCCGAGAGTGAATCTGCTGCATCGCCGTTTCAAGATTCTGAGAAAGGTACGCGTTCCTATGCGCATTCGAAACAATGGATTCCGCGGTAGTCCCGATGCAGTACAGTCCCGCCAGTTCAGTTGCGAGCTTTGCGAGCGAGGTGAGATCTGCCCCCTTGTCGTAGCCTCCGACAATGAGATGAACACGATTGCGTGGAGCCAATGTTTGAAGGGCATCTACGGCAAGCAGTGTCGCTTGTGGAGTCGTGGACTTTGAATCATCGAAGTACACTACGCCGTTATGCTCAAAGCATCGATTCAATCGATGAGGCAATCCGCTGAACGAGCGTATCGCATTGACGATCTCTGATTCTTCAAGTTGAGGATGCAACTCTTGGATACATGCGTGTGCGAGCGCCGCGTTCATAGCGTTGTGTGATCCAGGGATTTCGCAGCCGTGTATGATGTGATCTTTGGTCACGATGCGTGTATTTGGATATGCCCAAGAAGCCAGTGACTCTGGAAGCACGGCTCGTTTTTTCTTGCAAAGGATATGTTTTTTGGACGCATGGTAATGCTCGAGACCGCCGTGCCAATCCAGATGGTTGGCATTGAAACTCGTGACACATGACACTGCGGGGTGCGATGGTGGACTCTCCAGCTCTCGACCCCACAACCAATACAGCATCGCGCTTGAAAGCTCTAGCACGATCGTTGTGTCGTTCGATATTTCCCCGAGTCGATCCAGGAGTGAGCCACCAATGTTCCCGCCGAGGATTGAATGGAGGCCGTTCGAAGCCAATGCATGATGTGTCATCGCACAGGTGGTGCTTTTGCCTGCAGAACCGGTGATCGCGATGATCTGGTCCGGGTTGAGTTGACGGTAGGCAATCTCGATTTCTGTGGTTACTCGGATGCCCTTATCAACTGCGGCCTCGATAAACGCATTCTCCCATGGTCGAGGCACAGCCGGATTGACGACGAGAAGATCTATATCCTCAAGTAAGCGAGGACTGTGATGCCCAAGAGCAAGCGAGAGACCTGTTTGATTGCCCAGATCGGCCAGCGATGTGCTCAGTTCCTCTTCCGAGGCTTGATCATTCAGAACGACCCGTGCCCCCTGACGGAGCAGGTAGCGCGTGACGCCGAGCCCGCCTCCGAATCGCCCGAGGCCCATGACGAGGGCTTGTTTGTTGTTAAAGGTGTAGGATTGATCCATCGCAGGAGTGTATCGCATCGCACGGCCCGTGCAGAGAGACCCAACCATGACACCTATCGAAATCGGCAAGAAGGCACCCGCATTCACCCTGAAAGACCAGCACGAGAATACACATAAGCTGAGTCAGTACAAAGGCACCCCGGTTGTTCTCTTTTTCTACCCCAAAGACATGACGAGCGGATGCACCCGCGAGGCGTGCGATTTTCAGGATCTGGGGGCGAAGTTCAAACACGCTGGAGTCCAGGTACTTGGGATCTCAATACTACCACCCAAGAGCAAACTCAAGTTTGCAGAGAAAGAAGGGCTCAAGTACCCGTTGCTGGCCGACGATCGGGTAAACGAAGAGGGCAAGCCCGATCCACAGATTGCTGCGAAATACGGCGTCTGGGTTGAAAAATCGATGTACGGAAAAAAGTACATGGGGATCGAACGGACAACCTATCTCATTGACGAGAACGGAAAGGTTGCGCAACGATGGGACAAAGTGAAGGTCCCGGACCATGCGGAGGAAGTTCTCGAAGCTGTAAAAGCACTCAAAAAGAAGTGATCACCACACGAGTCGCATGCGGATGCGCCGTGTCTCATCATTCTCGCTGCGGACGAGGAACTCGATCCATTCTCCGGTGAGCAAACCCTCGTCGGCGAGTCGTACAAAGAACCCGAAGTACCCGTTGTATGCCTGATCATTGATGCGTTCGATGATGTCGCCGTTCTCAAACCCAGCTTCAGCGCCGGGGAGTCCGGCCCAAACCCGGCGAACGCGGACGCGATCGTTATCGTAGGCCTCTAGAAGCATGCCCATCTGGACCTGAATCGGCTCGCGGATTCGTTCCGCGAGTACCTCATCCTTCATCGCACCAAGGGTAATTTCGAGATCGACGAGTTCGCCATTTCGCCAGACTCTGACGGAGATGCTCTCCCCGGGCCGTGACGAGCTGATGAGCGAGGAGAGCGATTCGGAGTTAATAATCGGCGATTCCTCGATAGAGATGATGACATCACCTTCGACCATCCCTCCGAGAGCGCTTGGCCCGCCTTCCTCGACTTCGTTCACGCGGATACCTGTGAAGACCTGATGGTCATCCGCGGCGACCTCCACGCGGATGGATTCACGGCCGAAGTATCGGATTCCGAGGTATCCACGCCGAACCTCGCCATGCTCGATGATCTGCGAGACGATGGGCTCGATCGTGCCCAATGGGATCGCAAAGGATATCCCGGCGCTATCCGATCCGGATTCCTCTGGCGACTCTCCAATCGAGCGGGCGGTTGCGATCGCGACATTCATTCCAATGATCTGCGCATCAGTGTTAACAATCGGCCCCCCGGAGTTCCCGGGGTTGACGGCGGCGTCAGTCTGAATGTAGTTGGTATAGCCGCCGATGACATTCGACCCGACGGCTTCGCGTCCGAGTCCGGAGACAATCCCCTCTGACATCGAAAACTTAAACCCGAAGGGTGACCCGAACGCGTATATACGCTCACCCACTTGAGGCAGACGCCGTAGTGACCTTTGTGCGGGGAAAACCGTAGCACTCGCATCCAAGCGGATCACCGCAATGTCTGTGTATGCGTCGAGCCCAACCACGATGCCTCGTTCTACACGCCCGTCGGAGAACTCGACGCTCACTCGCTTCGCGCTCTGGACAACATGCGCGTTGGTTACGATGTGCCCCTGTTCGTCGTAAACCCACCCGGCACCGCTTGAGAGAGAGCCCGCCGATTGGTTGGTGATGTCGAAGCTTGTTTCGATATGTACGACGCTGGGTTCAACGATCTGGGCGATCGAAGAGGTTGCGCGATCGATGGCGCGGAGAACATCATTCTGATCGAGTGTTTCGCGAGCGAGATCGATCTCGGCTGCAAGCTGAGCGTATCGGAATCGTTGAACGAGGCGCGGAGCGGCAATGATCGCGATTATGGCAATGAGAAGTACAAGAAGGGCCGGGATTGCGGAGACGATTTTTCGCAATGTAGCTGTTCCTCTGGCCCAGAGGGCGACCTGTTCATTCCATCGTCGATTTCGTCGGCGCTGATTCGTTGTTCCCGAGCTTTTCTCGCTCACCGGGACGCATCGAGTATCGCTGACCACCGATCTGCCCATCGCGTACGCGTTGAACCCATTTCTCGCCAGACGCTTGTATTCGCTCTCCCAGTGTTTCGACGGGCTCTGCGAATCGGGGCGGGTGATCGGTCAGGCCCAGTAGATCATTGACGACAAGGATCTGCCCGTCCGCGCCGTTCCCAGCACCGATTCCAATCACGGGGACGCTCGTCGCGTCCATGACGGCCTTGGTGACTTCTTCGGGGACGGCTTCTATGAGCAGAAGCACCGAACCGGCTTGTTCGAGAGCGATTGCATCCTGTACAACTTGCTCAAGATCGCTGGCGGTGCGGCCTGCGGCGACTGGACCACCCGTAACGGAACTGGTTTGTGGCCGGCAACCAACATGAGCACAGATGGGAACGCCAGAACGAGTCAGGCGATCGACGAGTGGCGCGAATGTTTCGTCGGCTTCGAGTTTGATGACATCCGCTAAGCCCTCGGTCATAAACCGGGCGGCGTTATTCATCGCGCTCTCGAGCGAAGTGTGGTAGCTCATAAAAGGCATATCGCCCATGATGAGCGTATTCGGAGCCCCCCGCTTAATCGCGGCAGTGATCTGGATCCCGAAATCGATCGGCATATCGATCGTGCGTTCGTGACCAAGGACGACCTGAGCAGCGGAGTCTCCCGCGAGCAGAACATGCACCCCCGCACGCTCAAGCCAGCGTGCCGTTGTGGCGTCGTATGCGGCGAGACATGCAAACTTCTCGCCTTGCCGCTTCATCCTGTTCAGGGTTTTCAGCGTAATCGGCTGATTCGGACGCGGCTCTGAATTCGAGTCACCGTTCTGATTTGGAGGGGAGATGCTCACAACGAACTATAGGGTCAAGATATTCTCATTCCCGTGAAAGCCCGTCGATTTCAAGGCGGTCTCGGGCGAAATCACTCCATCTGAGCTAGTGTTTGCATTGGAGCGAGCGAGATGACGACCACGATGACCAGACCCGCCCCACAGCTTACCGATGACAAGGTCCTCGGGGCTGTCTGCGGCCTCCGTCCATGCCGCCATGGGGGGCTGCGGATCGAAACGGAAACCATCGGTTCCAAGCGGGTTGTCCACCATTACGGGCACGGCGGATGCGGCGTCACGATCGCGTTCGGAACGACGCCGATCGTTATGGATCTCATCTCACAAGAAACCGACAACTCGGAACCGGTCACGATCCTTGGGGCGGGTGTAGTCGGATTGGTTACCGCGAGAGCACTCGCATCACAGGGGCACCCAGTCACGGTGTACGCCGACAAGGTTGGCAAGGAAACCACAAGTGTCATTGCGGGCGCGATCTGGCTTCCTGTCGGCATTGAGTTTGGCTCCAGACCTGAGGAAATCCAGAGACGGGACCAGATCCTCCACGCGGCCTTCGCCGAACTCAAATCTCTCGATCCGAAAAAGTACGGCATCGAGACGCTTGAGGTCTTTGAGCCCAAGGGAACCCAGACTGAAGAGGGGTTGTTCACGCCGGGTTTGATTGAGGAACCCGAGCTGATCGATTCTTTTCCTTTTCCTTGCGACGCGATCGCGGAACGCCGGTTCAGCACGCTCTACATCCATACCCCGAGGTTCCTGCGAACCTTGATCGATGATCTCAAGTCGCTCGGGGTCACGATCAAACAACATCGCTTCACATCACACAAAGAACTCGAATCGCTTGATGATCGATTGATCATCAACTGTACTGCGCTGGGTTCCAGATCCCTATTCGGGGATGATGCTGTCTATCCGGCCCGCGGCGTGCTCGTCCATATGCAGCCACAGGATCTCGGATATTGCGTTCACGACGGTTACAAGTACATGTTCCCGCGGGAAGATGCGTTAATCCTTGGAGGATGCTTCCAGCCCGACCGTGACGACGATCGTCCTGACGAAGAGATGGTCCGCGAGATCCTCGATCATCATCGGCGGTTCTTCGGGAGCGTGTGCGGCGTGTCATGACGCGCTGCAAGTCCCCGCGTACACTCGGAACCCATGCCTATTCTCACCGGAACAAACCTGACCCTGTCATTTGGCGAGCGCGACATACTCAAAGGTATCTCGCTAACGCTTGAGCCCGGCGAAAAGATCGGCGTGGTTGGACGAAACGGAACGGGAAAAAGCACGCTACTCAAAATCCTCGGCGGCCTCGTCAAGCCAGATGCGGGCGATGTCAGTGCTTCGCAGGGTGTCCGGGTCGGGTATCTCCAACAGAATCCCACACTCGAAGCTGATGACACGCTCAAGGAAGCAGCCGCACGGGCATTCGAAATCGTGGATGAACTCCAGCTCCAGCTGGACGATATTTTCCACTCGATGGGCGATGCCAAGGGCGAGCAGCTTGAGAAACTCCTGCGCGAGCAAGAGCGGATCGAGAAGTCGATTGAGGCGGCAGGAGGATATCACAATGATCACAAGGTTGACCAGATCCTTCATGGGCTGGGCTTCACGGACGAGCACTTCGAGATCAAGGTAAAAGACCTCTCGGGTGGTCAAAAAGCACGCGTTGCGCTCGGACGCTTACTCCTGGAGAACCCAGGGGTCCTGCTCCTCGATGAGCCGACGAATCACCTCGATGTCCAAGGGCGTGAATGGCTGGAGAACTTCCTAAGCGAGGAGTACCCAGGCGCGGTGATTCTGATCTCACATGACCGGTACCTGCTCGACCGGGTTGTCTCCCGCATCATCGAAGTCGAAGACGGACGGATCATTGAGTATCCCGGGAACTACCAAGCGTTCCGCAAACAACGCGTAGAACGCAGAGTCACGATGCTTCGTGCTTGGGAAAAGCAGCAGACGATGTTCAAGCGTGAAGAAGCTTACATTCGTCAGTACAAAGCCGGCCAACGCGCGAAGCAGGCGAAGGGTCGAGAGTCAAAGCTCGAGCGTGCGAAAGAGGAAGCGCTCGAACGCCCGGTGGAACTGAGTGACATCAAACTCAATCTCCCCAAAGCAGATCGAACTGGCGATATCGTCATCGCGGCTCGCGAACTCAGTAAACGCTACGAAGACAAGGTGCTCTTTCATGATCTTGGCATCCATGTCGAGCGTGGCCAACGCTGGGGAATCATCGGACCAAACGGTGCCGGAAAAACAACGCTCGTGCGCTGTTTATTGGGTGAGATGGAGCCGGATCAGGGAACGATCAAACTCGGCGCGAAGCTCGCGGTCGGGTACTTCTCCCAGAACCGAGATGACCTCGATCCGGACAAGACCGTGTACCGACATATTCAAGACACAGTCCGCAAAGCGACAGATGAGCGGGTGATGATGAGCGAGCAAGACGCACGCAACCTCGCGGGCGCGTTCCTCTTTTCCGGGCGAGAACAAGAGAAGCCACTCGGCGTGATGTCCGGTGGTGAGCAAGCTCGTGCCGTCCTGGCGGGTTTGCTCGCGAGCGCGAAGAATGTGCTCGTCCTCGATGAGCCGACGAATCATCTCGACATTCAAGCCTGTGAAAGACTTGAAGACACCCTCGCCCGGACGCATGAGAATCCGATGACGGGCGAAAAAACATCCGGCGACTTCGACGGAACGATCATTCTGATCTCGCACGATCGCGCTCTGATCGATGCGGTATGTGATCACATTCTCGTACTGGACGGCGATGGTGGCGCAGAGGTTTTTCCGGGGACATACACCGAGTGGAAAATCACGCAGACCGAACGAACCACCGCGAAGAATGAACCCCGAAAACAGCCTCAGATGGTGGCGACTCCGAAGCCAATCGCCCCGCAAAAGAAAATTCAGGACGCTCCCAAGAGCCGATTCTCATGGATGCCGCTCGATAAGATCGAACAGCGGATGAACGACTTGGGTATCGAGATCCGAACGCTTGACGCAGATCTGGGCGGGACCGAAATCTGGACAGACTTCGAGAAGGCGAACGCGCTGAGCGAGAAGCGCGATGAAATCCAGGCTGAGCTCGATGAACTCGAAACCGAATGGCTTCGCAAATCCGAATGATCAGAGTACGGACCGGATTTTGTCGATCTGCTCCATAGCAGATTCGTGAGCGCTCGCGCGCGATTTCTTGACGGCGCCTCGGTACGCGAACGGCGCCGGAAGAATCGTGAGTGGCAGGTACCAATGCCAGGTCTGAATCCCGATCGAGCTCATGATCCCGTTATACCAATCAAACGAGCTCAGGAACGAGTCCGTGAGAGGCAGCCCCGGCCATATAGCAACGACCAGAAGTAACACGAAAATGCGGGGC
Organism: Phycisphaerales bacterium UBA1910; assembly: GCA_002337545.1. Taxonomy (GTDB): domain Bacteria; phylum Planctomycetota; class Phycisphaerae; order Phycisphaerales; family UBA1924; genus UBA1924. The sequence goes on from DDGE01000037.1 coordinate 30,260, forward strand.
ATTGTCGGGAGTAATCGACACTGGAACGAGACCGTCCCTGAATCATGATGGATTCGCAGCTCCGAATCAAACGGTGCGCCATGGGCGGCGACTGAGCAGATTGCATCCTTCGCCTCTTTCTCGAATCCGGGGAGCTTGCCTCGTTTACTCAGCGTGTGCAGACGCGATCGGACCTCGTCAGCGCTGAGCGATGTTTCGATCCTCGGCAGGGGCTGGTTTTCGTTGGGATCGCTCACTCAATCCTCACAATCGGTATCAAAGTCACCATTGGAACAGGCGGCATGCAAGCCCGCTGGGGTTCATCCGTAAGACTTCATGTCGGCACACCATATGCACCAGTTCGCCCATGAGCACAGATCCGTACACAATCTCGCCTTCCGACCTCTCCAGCCCGATCCCTTTCCAAAGTGTTCAGCATTCGCAACACGGAATGCGTCAAATTTGCACCGCGTCCTCACAATCCGAATCTGGCACCAACTTGCACGACCCCAAATGGGTATTCGCCATGCGTGTCCGTCTCATTCTTGAATCCGATGCCTCTATGGAACCTCACAAAATGATCGAACAAGGCGCCCGATCGGGCTTGAACCCGATGCAATCCCAGTTGGTTATCGGCATTGTTGAACGGGCACTAGAACGGGGCGGGCTGGATTCCGTCGCACATCAAGAACTTGAATGCGTGCCGAATAACAGCATTGAGGACGGAATCGCAGCCCTCTCCACGAGATCCAGGTGGATCGTCTTCGGAGCCTTGTTCGCCTGGGCCTTTGCGATCGCGGGACTCATGCAGCTCGTCGCATAAAAAAGCCACCCCGGTGGGGTGGCTTTGGGTTGATTACTCAACATCCTTGCCTTCGACCACATCTGTGATCGGCGGTGCATCGTGTGGCGGATCGCCACCGGCCTTCATTCGGCGGAAGTACTCGTGGTAGGCGCCCATCGCCTTGGCTCCAAAGAGCCACATGATGGGGATGTTCGCAACAAGCATGACGCCTAAACCGAGCGTCGTCCACATATCAAGCTCATGGTCAGTCGCGATGAATGCCTTCTTATCCGGCCCGAATAGCGGCATCGCGAGGATGGTCGTCAGAAGGATCAAGAGCGAATAGATCACCTTGTAGATCAGGACCGCGGGCTTGGCAGATTCCTCACCGTGAGTGCCGAAGAAGTAGTAGATCCCCTGCTCCCCATAGTAAGACCACGAGATCATCGTCGAGAGGGCAAACAACCAAGCGGCAATCAATACAAGCCATTTCCCGAGCCCGGGGAACTGCCGGTCGAACGCATAGGCGGTCATGGATGCCCCCGCATAGTCGCCGTAGATCCCGAGATCGAATGAGCCATCATCATGCTCACGGAAATGAGGAGTCATCACAGAATCCAGTGAGTTCCACGAGACAACCCAAAGATCGTCATCGTTTCGATTCACCGTACCTGTAATCTTGCGCAGATCACGACCCGTATTGAGATCTTCATCAGCGGCGACGACAAAGAAAATCGTCTCGCCTTCACGCCAACCCGAAGCATTCTCAGGTGCTTGGCGGATGCGACGCGCCTCGGAGCTCATCTGTGGCAGAGGCGGTGTCTCGATCGTCCAGGCGTTTTCTCGTACCTCGCCCGTTTCCGAATCAGTCGCTTGGACAAACTGGATCTGGCTTGAATCGAGGAACTCTGCCTCAGGAGCACGGTTGTACGCTCCGGTAGATAGGATCACGAGCGCCGTAAGGGTACAAACAACGATGGTGTCGATGAACGGCTCGAGCCCCGCCACAACACCCTCACGGACGGGTTCATCTGTCTTTGCCGCCGAGTGAGCGATAGGTGATGAACCTTGCCCTGCCTCAGACGAGAACAGAGCTCTCTTTACACCCCACATAGCGGCATAGCCAAATGTGCCACCCAGGAATGCGCCTGTGGCATCCGCGCTTTCGCCACCCATGAACTCTGGAACACCGCTCTTGACGATGAGTCCAAGCATCGCGGGAACATCTGCGATATTTGCGAGCAGAACCACGAGTGCGGCGATGACATACAACGCACACATGATTGGAACAATTCGTCCGGCAACAGCGCCGATTCGCTTGATCCCCCCGATGATCACAAGCCCGACCGCGACAGTAAGCACTATCCCAGTAAAGACTTGGGGCACCTGGAAATATGTGAAGGTGATATCCGCGACATTCCACGCCTGGAACATGTTCCCGCCTGTAATCGCCGAGATGATCACGGTGATGACAAAGATACCACCGATGATCGTTCCAATTGGCGCGAGACCCCACTCAGCAAAGCCTTTCTTCACGACGAACATCGGGCCGCCATGCGGGTTGTCAGGGTCATCTGTATTGCGGTAGAGCATGGATTGAGTGACCTCGGTCATCTTGAGCGACATGCCCAAAAGTCCAATGATCCACATCCAGAAGATTGCCCCCGGCCCGCCCAATGCGACGGCCACGGCCACACCCGCGATGTTTCCTAGCCCGACGGTCGCAGACAACGCTGCTGAGAGCGCTTGGAAGTGATTGATTGCTCCGGGATCGTCATGATCGTCGTACTTGCCGCGCACGACACTCACGCCGTGAGTCAAAGCACGGAACTGGCCAAACTTTGACCAAATAGTGAATACGAGCCCGGTGAGGAGCAGCGCATAAACGGTGAAGTTTGAAAAGAGAACGCCATTGATTGCGTTGATGGTGTCATTCAGTGACATACGGTCCCCGCTGACTGTGTTGCGATTTTCCAGAGAAAACGACGGGGATCATCGCACACTCTGACGCTGAATGCAAACTGCACAATCGTGTGCTAGCGTTGTGTCGATGTGGTCACTACCAGATCTCAACTCAAAAATCGCGGCCAATCTGCGTGAGCATGAACAACTCCTCGTTGAGGACCACGCCCATTCGGGGCTGGATGCGATGCGAGAAATCGACCTGCATCCCATTGCAATCAAAGGGCTTGCAGACTCCGAGACCACTGTGCTCAGAGAATCTTGTCTGCCGAGTCCAAAGCTCGAGCTGCCAGGCAAAAACGCACGCGAGCGGGTGGACTTTGTACTCCTGCCGGATCAGAAAAAATCATTGTTTGACCCAGTAGATGCCCACAAGGAACTGCTACGAGCTTCTGGCACGCTCTTCGAATCCTTCGCGTCGCTTGCGGAACCCAAAGAATCTGAATGCGACCCGAGGGAGGCGATGTGGATCGAGATGAAATGCGTACCCCAGATCCGATATGTGGATGGAATACCCACCCCCAACTCGAAATACGAACTTGAGATGATCAATGGCCCGAGTGAGGATGTGATCAAACTCGCTTCAGATCCACTCATTTGTCATGGGGCGGTGCTGATGGTGGTGTTTAATGAGCACGCTCAGGCAGGCCCGCATGACATTGCGATGAGTGTTCGCGCGATGATCGATCGGGACTTGCCAGTTGGTTTACCTGAAATCGAACAGTTTCCCATCCAAGACCGAGCAGGAAATGCATGGTGTACGCTGGGAATGATTCCCGTCCGAATGTGAGCGATTCGATCAAAACGGCTCGAGCCCGGCGTATCGAGCAATGATACGAGCCGCATTCTCAGCCGCGTGCTGCTCATCGTACACTTTGCCGATCGCTTCGAGCTCACGCACCTGGGTGGTGAACGCATCCTGATCCTCGAGTAAACCCACGACGCGATCTGCAATCGGTTCGCTGCCTCCGAAATGCGGCACAAGTTCTGGGCAGATCTCTCTTCCCGCGATGAGATTGGGCAGGGTGATGAAATCGGGCTGGATCAGCCAACGCGCGATCAGGGTCCACGCGATCCGCCCGAGCTTGTACACGATGACCATGGGCTTGTGCTGGCGTGCGATCTGAAGGGTCACCGTGCCAGACACCACCATGCACATGTCACACCACTGCACGACGGCGTCTGTGCTCCCGAATCGGATCTCAAGTGAATCCGGCCATTCGAGTCCTGCATCCTTCGCGATCTGACGGAGTGTGGGTTCAATTTCCTTGCGCGTGGCGGCAACGATGCCCCGCATGTGGGCGTGCTCATTGTTAAGCTTGATGTACGCCCCAAGGATAAGCGGAAAGTTTTTCTTCATCTCACTCGGGCGAGATCCCGGCATGAGCGCAACATTCTGGTCGCCGCGGGTCCAGCTTTGGATCTGCTCGTCGAGCACAGCATAATCAACCTTCTCGTCAAAGAGCGGGTGGCCGATGAATGTCGCTTCGACACCACGCGACCTGAACCACTCCTGTTCGAATGGGAGCACACACATCACATGATCGGTGAGTTTGCGAAGCTTCCGGATACGCCACGGTGCCCATGCCCATAGCTGTGGGGCCACAAGATGCACAACCCGCGCTCCGGCTGCTTTGGTGAGCTTGCAGACCGGGAAGTTTGCCGCTGGCGAGTCGACAGGGATATGGACAGATATCTGGTTGTCTCTGAGCCACTCTTCGATATTCGCATTGAGGCGTTGGTGCTCTCGTATTTTCGCAAGTCCGGGGAGTCCCATGACCGCATCATCGCCGGTGATCTCCACTACCTCGGCACCCGCGGCTTGCATCTTGCGTCCGCCCCAGGCGTAAATTTTGAGTTTGGGATAGATCGATCGCAGGCGCGAGATAACCGCAGCGGCATGGTCATCGCCTGAGGGCTCAAAGGCCGTGAAGAGAACCGAGGGTTGGTCGACTTTGGAATCCACGCGCAAACAGTAGGCAGGTGCATTGCTCCGTTGATCTCAACGCCGGGGTTAGAAACCCGCGGCGGCGAACCAATCGCTTGGCTTTGACTCCAGTGCGAGGGAAATCGCGACAAGGGATTCAACGCTGGGCAGATGGGTACCCCGTTCGATCGAGCTGAGCTGAGATACTGATACAGAGCTCAGCTCGGAGAGTTCACGCAGGGTCCAGCCCCGCTCAGTGCGTGCAAGTCGGATCTGTCTTCCTAGGACGCCACGAAGGCGATCCATCGGCTTCTGTCCAAGTCCGAGTTGCTGGGAGGCCTGGGATAGCACGCGCCGCATATCCTCAACACTGAAGGGCTTTGCGATATAGTCGAAGACATCCTGCTTGAAGGTGTCTCGCATGGAATCCAGCGATGGATAGCCTGTGACAACGATGACACACTGCTTGGGCCAGCGATTCCGAATTTCCGCAAGGACCTCCTCGCCAGAGTGTTTCCCCATCTTGATATCGAGCATGATGACATCCGGCTGGGATTCAGACGCCTTCTTGTACAGTTCCTCTGGCGTTGCGACAGTCATCACGGCGTGCCCCTCGCCGCTGAGGGTCCCCGCGATGTACTCGCGAAAATCGGGATCATCATCAAGCGAGATAATCGACAGCGGTGAAACAGCTTGGCCATTCAGTGTATTTGAACTCATGCAGTGTTCCTCAACCTGTCAGGAGCGCGGGGCACTAATGAAGATATACTTATCCTCATTTTACTGTGTTGCCGGACAAATCGCAAGCAGAATCACTCAGAATCTGAATCTTGGGTTCGGTTGCAGGGTAGGAGCACCTCAAATACAGCCCCTCGTTGTGCATCTCCCGATCGGTTCGTCGCGGTCAGAATGCCGCTGTGTTCGCGAACAATCCCATTGGCGACCGCGAGACCAAGCCCCGTCCCATGCGCATCCAGACGCGTTGAGACGAATGGTTCGAACAGACGATCAATCAGCTCCGCATCAATCCCAGGGCCGTTATCGATGATTCGTACAGCAATCCATTCGGTTCCATCACGGTTCTCACGCTCGAAATGAATCTCAACTCGGGGGTCGATCGTCTGCGATTCATTGAGCGCATCAATCGCATTTCGGATCAGATTGACAAAGACCTGCACTAACCGATCTGGATCACAGTTGATCTCGATTGTTTTGGGTTCAGACATGATCTCAATAGACAGATCACGAGCAGCGTCTTTGCGATCGATAAGCACCAGCATCTGTGCCTCTGAGACGAGCTCGACAAGATTGGCGCATTCGTTCATAGGCGGGCGAACTCGCGCAAAGTCAAGCAGCCCTTCCGACAGAGTCTCTAATCGGCGGACGACTCGCACAAGCAACGCGATCTCCTGCGCGGTAAGTTCTGATTGACGATTGAGTTTTTCTACCAACCCCTTCACGACAGCTAATGGGGTATTGAGTTCATGGGCGATTCCGGCGCTCATCATCCCGAGGGATGCCAATCGATCGGCACCTTCGAGGTTTTTTCTCGCTGTTTCCAGCAGGTGATTTTTCTTGTGTAGATCTGCAGCCGTGTTTTCGAGTCGATCCAGCGCTTTCGCAAGCTCACGCTCATGTGTACGCAATGACCTGATTGTCTCATTGCGTGAACACATAATCTCTCCCAGCTCGTCTGCTGGGATCTCGGTATCTGGGATCAGCTCGTACTCTCGCTCGCCTTGGGTGACTGCTTGATCCGCTTGGAGCATCGAGCTGATCGGGCGATATACATGCTGAGGAAGCACAAAGAGTTCCAGCGCTGCCGCGACAAGCCCATAACCGACGAGCAGCGTCACGAAGACAAGTACATAGACGAGCTGGATCGCTTCACGGGCGAGTTCTGAACGAGATCGCACAGCGATAAACTCGTCTTGCCCTGGGAGATAACAAAGCACACCTGAGGCGAAATCGTTTGGTGGGATATGGACGCCTACACCCGGGCTATTGCGTGCATCGAGCACGATTTCATCGGGCACCCCCATCACCGCATCACCCGATCGGAGTACCAACCATGATGAGCCCTGATCCGGCAAGGGCGTTTCTGTCGAACCGAGGACAATCTCGAGAATCCGCATGCTCTGATCGATCTCTGCACCCCGAATGATTTTGGACATCGCGGGATAAATCGCGATCATCAGGATCGTGCCAAGCCCGAGTGAAAATGCGGTATGAAGGACAATGAGCTTCTTGCGGATCTTCATCCCGGAAAGAATCCGGTGCGTGGAGAACCGTCGCGTGCCCGGTGCAGGAGCGTCCGAATCGAGTTGAGGTGCGGTATTGCTCATGGGTTCAGAGGGATGATATGCGAATGGACGCGTCCGACCCCGGGCGCAAGTCACCATCGCGTCCTACGCTTGAGCGATGCCAAAGCAAGGGACACGGACAGGACGCGGCGGACCACAACGATCAGAGTCCCCGATCATGGATGCACGCGATGCCGCCTATCGGCACCTGAGCGCGTACGCAACCCGCTACCCGGATTTGATCCCCAAGGACATTAATACAGGTACTCTAGAACCTCGCGATGCGGGTCTCGCGATCATGATCGTCGAACAATCTGTGCGACGCTGGCGAACACTGGAGTTTGTTCTGGAGACTCTTAGCGGTCACCAGTCTCACGAGATCGAGCCCCGAATGCGAGCGGTCTTACTGGGTGGGGCAGCCCAGTTGCTATTTCTCGATCGAGTTCCCGCTCACGCAGTGCTCGATGAGTCTGTGGCCTGGGCGAAGCGTCATATTCGTCCGGGCGCAGGCGGCATGGTCAACGCGGTGCTCAGGAAAGTCGCCCAGACCCGGGGCGAACGGATCGACTCCAGTTGGGACCACCACATCGATTCGGTGCCCCTGAGTGATGGCGGCATGCTTCAGCTCAAGGGGCTCGAACTCCCGGAAAACGGAAGGCGCAGATTGGGAATCGCGTGTTCACTTCCGAATGCGCTGCTTGCTCGATGGGAAAGTCTTTACGAAGACCCAACTCCCGCGAGCCTGCACACGCTCATCAAGGCACCAACAATTCTCTATGTGAAGCATGCTACACAACCGATCGACTCGCCCGATCTGGTGCAGCATGAATCCCCAGACCATCGGGTATACACATCGGGGCGAGCACAACTCCTTGAGCTGCTGGAACAGGACCCCGGTATATGGGTACAGGATCCGGCGAGCAGCGCCACGCTAGGCGAGTTGAGTCTGGATATAACCCCGAAACGGGTCATCGATCTATGTGCTGGGCAGGGGACAAAGACGCGACAACTGCGTTCGATGTTTCCCGAATGTGAAATCATTGCCTGCGAGATCGATCCTCAGCGGATTAAGACCCTACGGGCAAGTTTCCGAGAGGATGAGGGTGTGCGTGTCGAGCATGTCAGCGATTTGAACCATCGCTATGCTCGCTGGGCCGATCTCATCCTGACTGATGTCCCGTGCTCAAATACCGGGGTGCTTGCGCGGCGTCTCGAAGCGAGATACCGCCCTATTGACGCCCAGGTCAAGCGATTAGTCGCCACCCAGCGATCGATCGTCTCACACGCATTCGAGATGCTTGACGAGGGTGGAACGCTTGTCTACGCAACCTGCAGCGTGGAAGCAGAGGAAAACGAGGAAAATACCCAATGGGCGGCCGATGAGCATGGGCTGACGATCGGGCACACCCAACGAATCGAGATGGGCGGGAGCCCTGGCGGGAATATGGCGGACTACCGTGACGCGTCTTACGCGGCCGTACTTCATCGAGCACCTTGACTTTTCGGAGTTTTTGTCGTGCCTCCCACTCTTGATCGTTCGCCGCTTACACTTCATGCCCAACACACGCCTTCGTGAGGTACGGATCATGAACCTGATGGACATTCTCGACCCCGCCTGCATCATCGCACCGCTCGCTTCGACAGAGAAGCAGGGTGTGATCAACGAACTGATTGATCGCATGGGAGAGGCCGGGCAGGTCTCTGAAGTCCAATCGCTCAAGGATGCGGTGTGGACGCGCGAACAAACCAGGACCACCGGCATCGGACATGGGCTTGCGATCCCGCACGGCAAGTGTGCGAGTCTCAAGCGTCAATCACTCGCCATCGGAAAGCCATCTGAACCCATCGACTTTGAAGCGATCGACACCCAGCCTGTACAGCTTGTCGTCCTGCTTGCTTCGCCTCCAGACAAGACGAAGGACCACATTGAGGCCCTGGCGCACATCAGCCGTTTGATCAGTGATGTGAACTTTCGCGAAGAAATCTACAACGCGACGACGCCGGAAGAAATCTTTGAGCTTGTGAGCAAGCAAACAGTCTGAGCATGCTCAGCCCCGTGCATTGTGATCCATAATCGCCCCGGCAAGCACTTCGAGGTGACCAAGAGCCCGATCGGCACGGGACTTGAAATAGACATGAGGAAATAGCGTCACCAAAGCGATACAAAGCCCAAAGGCGGTTGTATACAGCGCCTCAGCGATGCCCCCCGCCACGATCGTCGGATCAGAGACGCTCGAGGCCTCACCCAACAGATCAAAGCTCTGGATGATGCCCGTCACGGTTCCCAGAATTCCAAGCAGTGGCGCCGCAGCAATAATGGCTCCGAGCGTGGGCGCAAACCGTTCGATTGCCGGTCGAAGAGCCTCGATGTGCCCAATCAATGCTGGCTCTGATGTTGATTGAGAACCCAAAGCTCGAGATACCAGTCGCCCCTCCAGCGTGGAATCCGAACCCGACAGCTTGAGCATCGAATCCCGCGATTCATGATTCAGTCTTTCCAGATAGAACCCGAGTCGACGGTGCCCGACGCGTTGAGGACCAAGCACCCAGAAAACTGTGCGTTCAAAGATCAATGTCAATGAAATGACACTCATCGCAAGCAAGGGGTACATGACCCATCCGCCGGCTTGGAAAAACTGGATCGCGTGCTCAAGCATCGCAAAGATGCTAGCACACAGGAATGGGAATCGCTAAGATCGAGCGTGAATCACGCCAACACCCATCGGATCCCTCAACCAACACTCGCTCAGGTGATCGAGCGTGTTGATACGCATCTCAACGCATTTCTCGAGCAAAGGCACCTGCCCCAGAATCTTGACGAGGCCATCCGCTACAGCCTGCTTGGTGGGGGGAAGCGAGTCCGTCCTGCGCTTGCCTGGTACAGTGCAATCGCGTGTGGGCATACGGGTGAGAACACGCTCCACGCGGGGGCTGCCGTGGAGATGATCCATGCGTTCAGTCTGATTCATGACGATCTGCCCGCCTTGGACAACGACGACATCAGGCGCGGACGCCCAACGCTGCATCGACACGCAGGTGAAGCTATGGCCGTTCTCGCGGGCGATGCGCTGCTTTCGCTGGCGTACGAATCGACTCAGGAGCACCCAGCCCCCTTGATCGCGCTCAAGCTTGGGACGGAGCTTGCACGCGGAACCAGAGCAATGATCGAAGGGCAGATCTACGACACTCTGGGGGGAGACCAAGTCGGTTTGACTGATTTGGAGGCCGTTGAGCGTATTCACCGGAACAAGACCGGAGCACTGCTCCGAGCAAGCTGCAGGATGGGTGCCCTTTCTGTTGGTGCCCCCGATGAGGCAGTTGAACTGCTTACGCGGTATAGCGAAGCGATCGGGTTGCAGTTCCAGATCATCGATGACCTGCTGGATGTTGAGGGGTCCTCGGACGCGGTGGGCAAGGCCTTGGGCAAAGACGAAGCAGCCGGAAAAATAACCTACCCAAGCACAATCGGTGTGGAACGATCCCGGGAGCATGCAGCATATCTGGGAGATGTCGCCGCCGATGCCCTTCTGGAACTCGAATCACTCCGGATCGGCGATGTCGCCCCATTGCGGAATATGGGCGACATGCTCACGCATCGAGAATCCTGACTGAAAGGGCAGTGATTATCGGAGTCGGCCACATTTTGTATCCGAGCCACGGGGTTCTTACGAACTCGTTCAAGCAGAGTTGGGTAGCTTGGCAGGTGGCATGGAATCCCGTGCATCACTATACTTGAGATGGTCTATTCCGCCTTGTTTTGGTGTGATCGAAAGGACTCCATGAGCTTGCTCTCTCAGATCAAAACTCCCCGCGATCTACGAACGATGTCCATCGCTCAACTCGAGGATCTCGCGGGGGAGATCCGTGCGGTCATCATCGACAAGGTATCGCGTAGCGGCGGACACCTGGCACCGAATCTGGGTGTTGTTGAACTCACGATTGCGATGCACCGTGTATTCGACTTTGCCCATGACCGTTTACTCTTTGATGTCGGTCACCAGTGCTACCCTCACAAAATTCTCACCGGCCGACTCGATAAGTTCGAGATGCTCCGCACGAGCGCGGGCATCTCTGGATTCCCAGAACCCAGCGAGAGTGAGTACGACCTCTTCCGGGTTGGGCACGCGGGGACGGCAATTTCCACAGCCGTCGGTATGGCACGCGGTGACGAACTCATGAAGACCTCATACCTGCCCGGTGTTCGTCCGGATGGGAAGCGAGTCGTCTCACTTATCGGTGATGCGTCAATCGTCAATGGTGTTGCGATGGAAGGGCTCAACAACGCGGGGACGCTCAAACGCCAGATGCTCGTTGTGCTTAACGATAACGGGATGAGTATCTCTAAGCCCCAAGGTGCGATGGCACAATACTTTGACCGGGTGCGGGTTTCGCATACCTACTCTGATTTCAAAAAAGGCGCGAAGGAACTTCTCAGGCATGTGCCCGGTGGTGACTACCTCAAAGAGGCGTACCACCGCATGGGTGAGATGACGAAGGCCGCAATCGCCGAGGAATCATGGTTTGAGCAGTTTGGCTTGCTCACGGTTGGTCCAATTGACGGGCACGATCTACCCACACTCATCGAGTTCCTGACCGAGGCGCAGGACATCGATCGCCCGATGGTGCTCCATGTCAAAACGACAAAGGGCAAAGGCCTTGATATCGCCGAACAGGACGCAACGAAGTTTCATTCCCCCAAGGCGTTCCGTGTCGAGAGAGACGAGCAGTTGGGATGTCGTGTTGAGATGAAAGCCAGCGGGCGTTCGTTTACCGCGGCCTTTGGAGACGCCCTCGTTGATCTCATGGAACGAGATGAGCGTGTCGTGACTGCAACAGCCGCGATGGCGGATGGAACGGGCGTCATTCGGGCGATCGAATCATTCTCGGATCGAAGCTTCGACACAGGTATCTGTGAATCACACGCCATGGACATGATGGCAGGCATGGCAAAGTGCGGGCTCAAGCCTTTCTTCGCCGTCTATTCGACATTCCTCCAGAGAGCATTCGATCAAGCTTTCCAGGAATCTGCTCTTCAGGGGCTTCCCGTGCGACTCTGTCTCGATCGTGCGGGGCTTGTAGGCGGTGATGGCGCAGTCCATCATGGATTTTGCGATATCGCCATCCTCAGAACACTCCCAGACGCGGTACTCACCGCAGCGATCGACGAGGCCTCATTGCGTGCTTCGCTCGAGTTCATGCGGACATGGGAAGGCGGGCTGAGCAGCGTTCGATATCCCCGCGACAATATCGATGAACGATTCGGGGAGGCCCCGCCATTCGGACTCGGTAAGGCTCGTCTCTTGACGCCAGAGTTCGCGGATCTAGATACAAATACACCGGATGTAGCGATCCTTGCCTTCGGGACACCCGCGGTTGCGGCTTCAGACGCGATCGATATGCTCCGGAATGAATACAAAGTGGCGTTATATGACGCTCGATTCGCTAAACCAGTCGATTCGACGCTCCTGCGTGAACTGCTTGAGCGATCGATCCCGATTTTGACACTCGAGGATCATTCGATCATCGGCGGGTTCGGCAGCGCAGTCCTCGAGGCCGCCCAGGATCTCGGCTTTGATGCTTCCCGAGTTGTTCGCCACGGCATCCCGGACCATTGGATCATCCAGGACTCGCGTGCAGAACAGTTGAAACAAGTCGGACTCGACGCAGATGGGATCGCACGAATGATCTGTCACGCGTATGCTCCGAAAGAACACGCGATGTTCGTTGCCAAGGCCATGGAATCGCATCACGAGCCCAAACCATTCACGGACAATACACCCGCCCAAGGGTAAAGCGTCTTCACTAGGAACAACCATGAGACGCCGAGTCGCCCTGATCACGAATCGGAACAAGCCCAAAGCCGCCGAGGCACTGGAAGAAATCCGATCATTAATTCTACAGCATGGCGAGCTCATCGCTGAACTTCAAACAAACGAAACGAACGGTCTACCTGACGCCGACAATGTCGATCTCGTTATCGCCCTAGGCGGAGACGGCACGATCCTGGCGGCTGCACACAAATGCCTTGCATTGCGAACGCCGTTGCTGGGGGTCAATACGGGCAAGGTTGGATTCATGGCTGGCTATGAACTCGATCGATTCAAGCTTGATGCGAAAGGGCTGCTGAGCGAAGCAGAGCTCTTCATCAAGCCGGTTACGCCTTTGCATGGAGTCGTGAGAAATACCGATGGCACCCCGGTCTTTGCATCGTTCGCACTCAATGAGTTTGTGGTGAGCGCTGGGCCTCCGTTCCGCATGATCACGCTCGATATCTCTGTCGATGAGCAGGTCGGGCCGCGGGTCTCTGGAGACGGGATCATTGTTTCTACTCCGCTGGGGTCTACGGCTTACAATGTTTCCGCAGGCGGTCCGATCGTGGCGCCTGGAGTGAATGCGATGACCGTTACACCGATCGCTGCACACTCATTGAGCTTCCGTCCGATCGTTGTGCCCAGCTGCTCCGAAGTCGCTATTCGGGTGTGCAACGCCAACTCGATCGAAAACTCAGGAACGACACTGATCATCGATGGTCAGGAAGACCATCGACTCCGTGATGGGGATGTCCTGCGTGTGACTGCGGCGAAAGAACAGATCGGTTTCGTTCATGACCCGCGGGTCAGCTATTGGAAAACACTGCTCGGGAAGATGCACTGGGCGAGTGAGCCAAACGCGAGTGGAATAAAACGACGCTTCTGATTGATCATCCCAGTCATGAGTTCCACTTTGGGCACACAGAACGATCTCGTCTCACATCAGGAACTCCGTTGCCTCGAGGTATGGGGTGGGTCGAGCAATGTGGAGCACACAACATCCGTGCCGGGTTTGAATCTGAGCGTCAGCTCAAACCCACAAGAGGGCGAGAAGGGCGGCGATATCTATCTGATTTCCTCGTGCTCCAGCGGCTGGATTTCAAGAATCCTGCTCGCTGATGTCGCCGGACACGGATCAAGTGTCAGCGGTCTCGCAACAAAGCTCCGACGAGCGATGCATAAATCGATTAACACGGTGGACCAATCAAAGTTTGCACAGACTCTCAACGGAGCGTTCGACGAAATGTCCACAGAAGGACGATTCGCGACTGCGTTGCTCATGACATACTTTGCCCCCAGCAGGCACCTGATCCTTGTCAACGCGGGTCACCCCCCACCATTGATCCGTCGTCGTGGCACAGTTGCATGGGTCCCTCTGGAATCCCGCTCTCCGGAAGCCATCACACAGCCGTGTAAGGAAGTACGGGTCGGCTTAACCAATCTTCCTCTCGGCGTCATCGCCTCCACGGCATACGAGCAGATCGCATTCAAACTCAATCCAGGGGATCAAGTCTGTGCCTACACCGATGCCTACATCGAGGCGATGGATTCTGATGGGGTGCAGATTGGTGTCGAGGGCTTCGCGGCGATCCTTGAGAAAACAGAACCCGCGACGAGCACCGAATCATTCCATCATCGCGTTCATGAATCGATGAGGATCGATGGCATCCAACGCGCGGACGATGACCAAACCCTCATCCTGATCGAAAACAACGGCGGAGAAAGCCCAAAAGTCTCGATTCCGATTGTTCGAAACTGGCTCAAGCAGAACTTTGGTCTTGGCCATTCTGATTCCGGCCCAGACTATGACGAGATGTCCTGAGTTGCGGTTGAATCTTCGTCGTCTTCATTATCGAGAAGGAACGGCCCACCGACAAAGAGCTCGTCCGGATTCACAATTGCGATGATTGTATCCCCGCTCGTGGGATCTGCCGGCTTATCGGTTGTCCAAACAACGATCGAGCCACTCGGTTTGACTGTGAAGAGAGGGATGATCGAAGAGCCGTAGAGTGTCTGGTAACTGGAGTATGTGAACTCATCGGAAATGGTGGTTGCCTTGATCACACCGCCGTGCTCCAAAGAGTTCTCCAGGCCTTGGTAATCTGCGTCAGCGCGGAACAGCGTGCGCCAACGGCGTTCGGCATGCTGCCCTTCATCTGGTGTCTTCTTCGTTTTCACTGGGTGGATCTGGTAAAGCTTTGAAGTCTCAAAGTACCCCATGAACCGCTGGAGTGAGAGGGTGTTCACCTCATCGTTGGGCGTGCAAGCGAACACTCGTCCGATTCCCCGCAAATCAAGATCCGTGATATCTGGTAGCGTCAGGATGTTGTCCTGGATCGCACTCAACCCCTCCATCCGCGCAAGGCGAACATTCGCACGATTCGTGTCAATCATCAGGACCTTGAAACCACGCTTATGCATAGTGAGTGCGATTGCACGGGCCCATTTCGGAGCACCGACAAAGAGAATGCCCTGCGGGTTTTGATCCGCAATCTTGAGCATCTTGGCCGCCCATGGCGCAGTGAGTCCGTAGAAGGCGACGGTGCCGATAATGACCGAGAAGGTCAAGGGCACAACCCGATCGGCATCCGGAGTTCCTAATCCCAGAGAGAAAAGTGATGCCGCAGCTGCCGCAACAATTCCTCTGGGCGCGAGCCAAGCGATAAACATGCGCTCGTTCAAACTCAATCCCGCACCGATTGTGGCGATGAATACGGCCGCGGGGCGAGCGATCAGGATCAGCACCGCAAGATATAGCAACACATTGAACCAATCAAGTTGCTGGAGCTGGTCGATCTCAAGACGGGCGGAGAGCACGATGAAGAGTGCCCCAATCAGGAGCACGCGCAGGTTTTCCTTGAACTCAAGGATGTGATGGACATCAACCTTTTTCTGGTTGCCTAGTGCGATCCCCATGACGGTGGTCGCGAGGAGCCCCGATTCGGGCATGATCTCGTTTGACGCGGTAAATGCCCCGACGACGAGCATCAGCGAAACGGGGTTCTGGAGATAATCCGGAACCAGGAACCGGTTCATCACCGTTCGAAGAAGAAATGCAGCGAGCAATCCGAACCCAAACCCGGCAACGATCGTCTTGGCGATCGCGACCAAGACGAACTGCACCTGGCTCGAATCGGCTGCCTGAGCGGCGAGTTCCTGAGACGATTGAGCGGCGATAACCTCGAACACCAGCACCGCGGCGAGGACACCGATGGGGTCTATTACGATCCCCTCCCACTTCAGGACCAACCCTGAGTCCCCGCTCGGACGGATGTGGTTCAGCAGCGGCCCGACGACGGTCGGGCCGGTCACGATGAGGATCGCCCCGAGCAAGATCGCGATTGAACGATCCAGATCGAAGATGTAATAGGCACTCAGCCCCGCAACGATCCAGGTGACTATTGCACCCACGGAAACGAGCAAGGTCACAGGCTTCCAGGTGCTGCGGAGCTCTTTGAAGTTGAGTGTGAGCCCCCCCTCGTACAAGATCAGACTGACCGCGATACCAACTGCTGCGAGGAGCACATCGGATCCGAAGAGTTCATTGGGGTCTAGAGCCAGATTCAGGAAGGCCGTGTCCTTGAGGACGGATCTTGCAACTGGCCCCGCGAGTATCCCGATCAGAAGAAGGAGGAGGATCGAGGGGACTCGGATCTTCCATGCCAACCATTGGGCACCGACACCGAGTACAAAAATCAGCGCGAGGGCAATCCCGACGGCGTGTCCATTTGATGCGGCAAGTGTCAGCATAATCCTGTCCGTGCGCTCCAGTTGCGAGTATCCATACTCGCGTGTATTTTAGCAGATTGTTCGCACGCATACACAGACATTGGGGCCCCAATGTTTCTCTCATTGACTGAATCGAATGGTCGAGAGAACGCGAAGCAATATGGAGACGAGTATGTCTGATCTATACCCAAGTCATCCCGTCACCATCATCGGAGCAGGCCTAAGCGGCCTCGCCTGCGCCAGGTTTCTCCAGGATGCGGGTATTGAATCAGTCGTTTTCGATCGGGGGCGACACCCCGGCGGTCGGGTTGCAACAAAGCAGATTGCCCACAAAGAGGACTTGCACCTCTTCAATCATGGCGCTCCCAAGCTCGACTGCTTCGAACAGGAAACACGAGACTGGCTTGCCCGTTCGGGTTTCGATGCATTAACAAGTTCGGATGAACTCGTTCTTCCACACATGCGTTCAGTACCGGCACGCCTCGCTGAGGGCATCCGCCTTGAGCGATCTACACATGTCGAACGACTCGTTCAGGACGGAAATCACTGGCGTATCCTCGCGAAACGCTACAAAGAGTCGGATCTCGTCAGTCAGGTTTCATCACACATCGTCTTCGCATGCCCACCACAGCAAGCGATGCGGGTTCTGAAGGCGAGCTCCTTGCGTATCCCTCAAGAACTGGAAGAGATCCACTATGACGCCCAGTGGGTGCTGATGCTTGTCGTGGACCACGCTGACCGAGAAGCACTCCCTCGCTTCCAGGATGATCACCCGCTCATTGAATCGCTTGAGTGGTACGAGAATGGGGAAACTGATCAGATCATCGTGCGCATGCGACCAGATGAGTCAACCAACCATTACGATACGGATCCTGAAGAGATCAAGGATCTCATGATTCGCCAGATTCATGATGCCCTTGATGGTTGGGTTGCCCCAAATGCGATCCAGGCTTCTGCGGTTCATCGCTGGGGGCTCGCACGGGCTCGTCAGCACATTGCACAATCCTGCATCACCTGTCAGAAAGACCACATCAGTTATGCTGGTGATCATTTTGGTGGGCCAGATGGGACTTGGAAAGATGCTGATGCAGCGATCTTGAGCGGGCTGCATTGTGCACGATCGATCATCGCATGAAAAAACCTCAGCAAATGCTGAGGTTTAAACGAGGCGGACGGGACTCGAACCCGCAACCTCCGGCGTGACAGGCCGGGGCTCTAACCAATTGAGCTACCGCCCCTGGTAGCAACTCGGTAAGCTCTTTCGAGCGGTTCCGAGAGAGACGATGGTATTCCAAGTCTCGTTTTAGTCAAGCGAAGTGCAGAAGCAAATCGCATTGTTCGTACAGAAAACCGGGTTTCCTCGAACTATCGGGCACACAGATCAGCTATCCGAGTTGAGTTGGATTCGATCAGGGTCTTGGATATTGAACGGCATGCCATCGGGTGCGACCTTGCTGCCTGCGACCCAGAGCATGCCAACTGCGACCCCCATGGCTACGACGCCGAGGAAGATCAGGGCGGTGTATACATCTGGCCCTGCGTTGCGCTGCTGACGCCCACCGGGCATTTGCATTCCAAACTGACTCATTGGAGTGCTCCTTTCCTAGGAGGTGGGTTTAGCTGCCGAGACGGGAGAGAACCTGATCGCCCTCGCGGATGGACTGGTTGTCCTTAACGAACGCGATACGGCCGACTGCGTGGTTGAGATCCACGGATTCGATGATCATGTCACCGAGGTACATGGTGTTATCTCGAATGATGTAGAGGCGTGTGTTTGCACGAACCCGATCGTTGCTTCCCAAGTTGATGCGAACACGGGTGTATCCGGTGTTTGGATCATTCATGACCTCGTCAATACTTCCGCGAACGAGCTGTGTCATCTCGGTGACTGTGCCACTGTTGCGGTTATTGCTCGACGCAACCGAAGTCCCTGAAGATTCTCGCTGGAACTCAGCGATCTGCTCTTGGAGTGAACGCTTGACCTGCTCATACACGATGACCTGGCTCTCCAGATCAGAAATGGCTTTTTCAAGGTCAATCTTTTCATCACGGAAAGCGAGTTCGCCGTCGCGGAGTCGGTCGTTCTCGTTCTTGTACTCGTCGATGATGCGTGCCTGCGTTTCCGTCGTCACGCCGAGCTGGGCGATTTTCGCCGAGATCGACTCTCGAGCAGCTTCTGCTTGACGGAGCTTGATGCGAAGATCTGATGTCGCGGCTTCAAGTCGGCGGGTGTCCGCATTGCGGCTCGCGAGTTCATCGCGTGCAGCGGCGAGGTCTTCCTGAAGAGCCGCCTGAGCTTGCCCGTGAGTTGCTCGCTGTGCCGCCAGCTCGTTTTCAGCTGAAATCTTGGCGGCCTGCATGTCGCGATAATCCGCGGTCACGCGATCCACATTAACTGAGTACGCAATGGCAAGGGAAGCCATCATGATGCTCAGCACGGCGGCGATGAGTACGAAAACCTTGGTCAGAATGTGCACGATCAGCTCCTCGATTCCAAGCTGGTTTGGTCCTGTGTGACTTCTTGATCACCCCTGCTGGCCTTGGACAGCAGGAAATGGGGTTTCAAGTGTAGCAGGGATGTCCGCTCAGGTGTGGATGACACGATCGATCAATTCACACTCAATTGGCCTGCATTCAACAACCCCCGAGACCCGGGGAGGACAAACCATACGCGATGCGGGCTCGCTCGGATCCAAACTGTCCAGAACGAGAGGGATGAAAGCACGAATTCAGTGACTCTGGGCAAACTGCCGCTGTGTGTAATCCACAATTCCACCCGCAGCGGCGACCCGAACGAGCCCCGAAGGATCATTCATCATGAACATCTCCAGATGCCCGAGATTTGTTTGGGCATCTGTTTGGCCGAGTACGGACGCCGCCTGTGCACGCACCGCATCGACATCCGAGTCAATATATTCCATCGCGACGAATGCCCCTTCACGGTGCCCCATTTGTGCCAGACTCTGCGCTACCCCGAGGCGTACTTCGGCGGGCATGGGGGTATCCGATTCGGGATCTGAGAGAAAGATGAGCTGGTCGATGGAGCTCTCATCACGGACCTGCCCAATTATCTGTACAGCGAGAGCTGTCGCTTCGAGTTCGTCTACACGGGATGGATAGAGGGCTGCACGGATGGTGTCGATGCTTTCGGTGCTCCCCAGCTTGTACATCGCTTCGGCAATCTGGAGACGGAAAATTCGGCGTTCGATCGGTGAGGCATTGGGCACAGGGGTCATGAGTCCCTGTTTGAGAAGTTGGATCGCAGATGGCTCTCCGAGTTCGCCGAGGACAAAGGCTGCCTGGGCGCGTACGCGGGGATTGGAGTCTTCCAGGAGCATTCGCGAGAGTTCCGTGATGTCTGTGTCCTCACCGAATCTGGAAAGCGCGAACATGGCCGAGGCCCGTACGAAGGGGGACTCATCCGAAAGTAGGCCACGGATGGAAGGAGCGAGCGAGGCAAGATTTCGCTTTCCAGCGACCATGGCAGCGACGGATCGAACGCCAGGATTAGGGTCATTGAGCGACAACGCGACAATGGGTTCGACCCGATTTGTCACCGGGCTCAACGCCTCGATCGCATTCGCACGAATCTGGGGATTCAGACTTGATGTCATCTCAATCAGTTGATTGATCGCGGCATCGCGGAGTTCCGAAGAATCTGCGACATGCACGACCCGTTGGGTGCCATCTTCGTCAGTGAAGATGACTTGCTTGGGGCCGTCTGGGCGAATCTCCGCCCCACACCCTGTGAGTGCAGCGGGAATCAAGGCAGTACAAGTCATAACGATAAATGATTGATATCTCAATGAAATACCCCTTCGTGGCATGGATTCACTTCGATGGTATCAGTGATCCGAGTTGCTCATCGGCTGTACGCTCTGGCCTGATCCAAAGATCGCGCATGCTCCCCAAGCAACGCTAGCAAGCAAACACATCCACCCGAACAGGTCACCGATATAGGCGAACGGGGTCAGACCAATGCCCAAGTCGACCTGCCCGATGATATAGCCCTCCTTCGGATCCACTCCGATGGGCTTGACGGACTGTTCGATGACTTGGCCGCGATGATCGATAACGGCGGAAATTCCCGTGTTTGCGCTCCTGATCATGGGGGTCGCGAGTTCAATGCACCGCCAACGCGCGTTTTGCAGATGAGCTTCTCGCCCCCCTTGCGATGACCCAAACCACCCATCATTCGTGATATTGATCATCACTCCGGCGTGTCGCTCACGCCCACGGGCTACGAGAGATCGGCAGACGCTCGAAACTGTCGCTTCGAAACAGATCGGTGTGGCGATCGATACCGTTTCACCATCCACATCATGCATCGGAACGCTCAGGTTACGGGGAGCAAGGCCCGGATCGAGCGCGAACTCCATCCCCTGGGCACCGAGGGATAGCAGTGCCTGCTCGACCGCCTGAGAGCGTGATATCAATGGCATGACCTCCCCGAAGGGGGTGAGGTGGAGCTTGTCGTACCAGTGGTCAGCCACACGCCCGTCTTTGATCACAAACGCACTGTTGTACATCGCATCGCGTTTGTATTCGATCCCTTCACCCTCATCAACAATCCTGAGATTGTCGTAGGCAACGGAGCCGACGATCAGCGGAACAGCGATCGCCTCCTGCATCACAAGAATTTGATCGACGATGTCTGTTGCACGGATCCGAGCCGGAACTTCCAAATCGGGCACATCATTCTGATCTCTGGGCGTCATATTCCAAGCGAGATTTTCGCGTCGCTCGGTCTCGAGGGAGACCGGATCGAGCGTCCAGCCGGGCACGAATCCCTCGGGCCAGATGATCGCGTCGAGTGGGAGCGGATTCGTCTCATCCCGATATGCGGCGATCGTAAGTTCGCGGAGAGTCAGCCAGTCCCTATATCGCTGACGGACGGTCCAATCAGCCCGATTATCCTGCGGGACATTCGGCTGGATTGTTGCGAACCTAAACCTTGGGGTGCCGAGATCCTTCGGTGGGATGAGCAGCAGCCCCATGAGCACCCAGGCCGCAAATATGCCTGCTGCCGCGAAACCAGCTCGCTTGCGTCGTTGATGATTCCGATCTCGTAAAGCGAGTACAAGCAGGAGGGCGTAGGTCGCGGTCAAGTAGGAGACAAAGTACACCCCGGCGATCGAGGCGGGCATGGCGAGCACGGATGCGGGTGATTCGATCATCGGATGGGCGAGCAGGTACCATGGGTACCCCGTCGCGAAGACGCTGCCACGAAAGAACTCCACCCCGACCCAAACGAGTGGAAGCAGGAGGACCTCGCGTCCGAACCGCTCAACAACTCTCGCGGCGAGCCATACGAACACCATTGTCCAAAGACTGAGAACGATGACAAGGGGAATGAGCCCGAGGGTGGATACATCTTTGACCCACCAGTGCAACCAGAGCCAGCACGGCGCCGAGCCGATCGCACACCAGAACGCGGCTCTCGACGGTCGGCCCCTCGGGTCTCTGGCTAAGGCAAAGAGAGGAATGGGAGCAAGAAAAGCCATCCACCAGAAGGAGATCGGAGGAAACGCGAGCATCATACAGAAGGCATAAAGCACTCCGTGTATCAACGCTCTCGTTCTCACAGATTGATGCGGGCGTTCCTGCGACATCGATATCTGAACAGCCCCTCGAAGTATGGATGGCCCGGGATTACTTGCCCGCGTAATCGATCAGGCGTGCGAGTTCGGAGCGAAGCTCGTGGCGATGCACAACTCGATCGATCATCCCGCGTTCTCGAAGAAACTCGGAGCGCTGAAAACCTTCGGGCAGGTCTTGACGGATGGTTTGCTTGATCACTCGTGGGCCGGCAAATCCGATGAGTGCCTTGGGTTCGGCGATATTGAAATCGCCGAGCATCGCGAAGGATGCGGTCACCCCACCTGTGGTTGGATCAGTCAGTACCGAGATGAACAGCCCGCCCGCATCGTCGTGGCGTGCAAGGGCAGCGGAGGTTTTGGCCATCTGCATCAGGCTTAGGGCGGCCTCTTGCATTCGAGCGCCACCAGAGCACGAGACGATGATGATTGGAAGGTTTTCTCTCGTCGCCTCTTCAATCGCGCGAGTGATTTTTTCGCCGGCAACGGACCCCATCGATCCCATCATAAAAGTGAGATCGAGACAGGCGATCATTGTCGGGCGTCCCTTAATGAAACACTTGCCCGCTTGGCACCCTTCGGTCTCGCCGGTCTTGATCTGCTCGCGTTTGATCCGCTCGGGGTAGGACTTGAGGTCTGTGAAGTTCAGCGGATCCTTGGCTCGCAACTCGGTGAACATGGGAACAAATGTATCAGGGTCGGCGAGCTGCTCGATCCGGGTCCGTGCTGATATGCGGTAGTGATGATCACACTCGGGACAGACATGGAGATTGGATTCCATCTGTCGGCGATAGATCATCTGTGCACAAGATGGGCATCGGAGCCAGAGCCCTTCAGGTACGGATCTTCGTCCATCTTGCTTAAGCTCATTCCAGTTGCGAGTGGCGGTCTGAGACATGCGTCTCCCTTCGTATGGAATCACGCGCTATGCGTGCAGTATGCGTGTTCGCTGGGACCAGTTTAGGCGCTGGCCCGTGAACTTTGTTTGCGTTCCGTCAAGGCGGATTTCGTGATTTCAAAGTGCTCGAGCGAGTTCGGGTGCTCGAGCTGAGACCAGAGTGAACCAACACGATCACCTGATAACCAGCATCGGACGAGTGCCCACGCGAGCGGTCGGAGTACGATAGCGATGTTGGGATGCGCTCCCTTGCACTTGCAAAGCGATTTCTCGATCGCGTTCAGCAGCCGATCCTGCGCGTCCGCAAGCGATTCCCCTTCGGGAGGCGAAACTCGTTCCGGGTGCTCTTTCCATTGAGCGAAGGTACTCGGACTGCGCTCCTGAAGATCAGACGAGAGAACCCCCTCCCACAGACCGAGATCAATGTTGCTCAGATCTGTGTTGGTCTTGATCTTTGTATCCGTACTCTGAGGCAGCATTCGTGCGGTACGCATCGAAGCCTCTTCGTCAGAAACAAGAATGAGGTGGAAAGGGTGGGCAAACTCGCTGTCATGAATCGCGCGGGCAACCTCGTCGTTTCCCTGCTCGGTCATGGGTAGATCGGTTTGCCCGATCAGACGAAACTCTTCGTCCCACGAGGTGCCACCGGTACGAACCAAAGTGATCGTGTAGCCAACTGGCTTACTCATGCAAACTGACTCCTGAAGAACGGGTGTTGCTCACACAAGCTTGACCCTGATCTTCTGTCATCGGCCGCTTGGCCAAGGAGACAAAAGTGTAGCAAGTTCTGGGCATGAATGCCCTTTCATCTGCATATACGACCAGTTTGTTCGGAATCTGATTGCACCCACCCAGATTAGGCGGTGGTTTTCGGACTTCGCAGCGATTCGATGACCGCCCCCCAGGTTTCACGAGATTTTCCGAAGACCGAAGACCCAGCCACCAAGAGATCCACCCCTGCATCGATCGCCTCGATCGCCGTCGATGGATTGATCCCCCCATCGATTTCGAGTCGCTGATCATCGCGGAGCAGCGGAGCAAGTGTTCTGCATTTATCGAGGACTTCAGGAATGAAAACCTGCCCACCGAATCCGGGGTTGACACTCATCACAAGGATGAGATCAAACGCATCAATCACTGGCAGAATCATCTGCACATCGCTAGGAGGGTTGATTGCGATGCCCGGGTTGCATCCCAGTTCACGGACCTCTTGAGCCAACTCGCGCGCATGCTGCTCTGATTGCATCACTTCCATATGGAAGCTGATCGCATTCGCGCCATTGTTGGCGAACGGTTTGAAGAAAAACTGTGGGTCTTTCACCATGAGATGGACATCGAGGTAGGTGTCCGGGCATGCGGAACGGCAAGCTCCACAGATTGCAGGTCCCATTGAGAGGTTCGGAACGAAATGCCCGTCCATGATATCCACATGGAGCAGGTCCGCGCCTGCATTCATTGCATCTGTACAATCCTTCCCCAGGTTCGCAAAGTCTGCGGCGAGGATCGAGGGTGCAACCAGCGGTTCTTTGAGATCAGCAGTAAATGGGTTGAGCATGCATGAGTGTAGTGCCGAGGCATGTTGGACGATGTAGGATGATGTCACCAAATCCACCACCGACGCGGAGAGGACAGAGATAATGCCCGGAGTCGAATCAACGATCAACGAAGTGTGCTCAAAGCTCGACCAGGCGGGGCAATCGCACCTGAGTTCGTACCTCCGGGGAATATCGCCTCAAAGCGCCCAGGAATCGCTTCTCGCCCAGATCTCAACGGTTGATCTGGATGAACTCAAGGATCTGATAGATCGGTACATCACGAATCCTGAACCCGAGGCGACTCCTGGTACGATCAGCCCCGCCCCGTGCTACTTCATCGACGGCAGTGGCTCTCGCGGTCCGTGGGACCGAGTCGAGTATCAGATCAAAGGGGAGCAACTGATCCGCGAAGGCAAAGTCGCCTGTTTCACCGTTGCTGGAGGACAGGGATCTCGCCTCGGATATGACGGCCCCAAAGGGTGCTACCCAACATCTTGCGTGAATGAGAAACCGCTCTTCCAACTCTTTGCGGAATCGATACGAGCAAATGAGTTGAAATACGGCTGCACCGTTCCGTGGTACATCATGACCTCGCCTCTGAATCATGAAGCAACTGTCGCCTTCTTCGAATCGAACGCGTACTTTGGGCTCTCTGGCGACCAGATCATGTTCTTCAATCAGGGTGTCATGCCGAGTCTGGACGCGGAGAATGGACAAGTTCTCATGCGTGATCCCATGCATTTGGCAACGAATCCTGATGGGCACGGCGGTTGCTTCAAAGCATTGTCCGTATCAGGGGCGCTCGACGACATGAAGCGACGAGGCGTTGAGCATGTTTCGTATTTTCAGGTCGACAACCCCCATGCACGCGTCATTGACCCTGTTTTCATCGGGCTGCATGTCTATGCCCCGGATAGTTCGGGCGAGTTCAGTTCCAAGATGGTTGCGAAAGCCAGTTGGGATGAAAAGGTAGGTGTGTTCTGTTCCGTCGATGGGCGTACTGAAATTATCGAGTATTCCGATCTCGACGAGAAACTCGCGAAGCAGACAGATGCGGATGGTCGTCTCGCATTCAATGCTGGTTCGATCGCAATCCATGTGATCAGCGTTGCTTTCATCGATCGAGTTCTGAGTGACCCGGACGCGAGGCTCCCCTACCACAGAGCACTGAAGCGGGTTCCCCATTTCGACCTCGCCGTTGGGCGGGTAGTCAGTCCCGAAACAAATAATGCTGTGAAACTCGAGAAGTTTGTGTTCGATGGGATCCCGATCGCATCGCAATCGATTGTGGTTGAGACTGATCGTGTAGAAGAGTTTGCGCCGGTCAAAAACGCATCAGGAACAGATTCGATTGTCTCGTCGAAGCAGCTCCAGTCGCTGCGGGCCGCACGGTGGCTCTCAGCTCACGGTGTTTCAGTTCCGATGAATAATGATGGGAGCGTGAATGCGACAATCGAGATCTGTGCTTTGACCGCGACATGCAGCGATGACCTGAAGGGCAAAGAGCTTCCGGCGTCGATCGAACCCGGCTCGACGGTGGAGCTCTGAATGGACCCTAGATTTCGCCAACTCCCCCGCTCATTGCAAGAGAAATCCCGAGACATGCAACTCGGTGACGGGGTTCCTGCGCTGATCGTGCACCCGGACTGGGATAGCGGCGCGAGAGTTCCCGGGGTGATCTGGTTACACGGGCGGAGTGTGTACAAGGAGCTCGACCCTGGACGGTATCAACGCTGGGTGCGAGCAGGCATCGGCGCGATCGCTCTTGATCTCCCGGGGCACGGTGCAAGATATGTCGAGGCATATCAAGGGCCGGAAATGACTCTCGAACTTATCGCTCAGGCGAAGGCCGAGATCGATAGCGTCGTGGAGTCCATTCGTGAGACGCAGCGATTCGACATGTCGCGATTGATGATCGGGGGAATGTCCGCCGGCGGCATGGTCACTCTTAGTCGGTTGTGCTCTTCGCATCCGTTCATCGGTGCCTGTGTCGAGGGGACCACGGGAAATCTCAGAGATCTGTATTCGCCGCCGCCGGGCATGCAGGGGCGCCCTTGGCCTGTTGATCATGATCCGAATCAGGTAGCCAAGGTCGATCCGATCGAGCACTTAGATCACTTTCGCCCAGTTCCATTGCTCGCGTTGCACAATGAGGGGGACGAGATGGTCCCTGTAGCCGGGCAGCGA
>DDGE01000037.1:57178-66831 GCA_002337545.1 Phycisphaerales bacterium UBA1910
CCTGAAAACCTTCAGTGAAACCGGCGCCCCTCAAGAGCATGCCGGGTTCGGGAAGTATGCAAACGACGCGAAGAACATTCAGCTGGAGTTCGTCAAACGGGTGATGGGTGTAGACTGACTTATGCGCTGGCCCCCACCATTCCGTTCACTACCCAATCCGCGCGAGGTCTGGGCGTGGGGCATGTTCGATCTGGCAAACCAGTCCTTCACGCTGCTCATCATTACGGTTCTGTTCCCGATCTACTTCAAGGAAGTCGCGGTCGGTGACAAACAACGAGGCGATGCGTTGTGGGCCGCCGGAATCTCGATCGCGTTGTTCATCGTTGTGCTGCTTTCTCCGTTCGTTGGCGCATACGCAGACGGTCATCGCGCGCGAAAAAAACTTCTGCTAAGTACAGGCGTGCTTTGCATTTTTCTTACAGCCAGCCTGGCCCTCGTACAGCAAGGGTGGGGTTGGTATGCACTGCTGCTGTTCGTCCCCGCAAATATTCTGTATCAGCTGGGGGAAAACCTGCTCGCCAGTTTTCTTCCATCACTTTCCACTACGCGCACCATGGGGCGTGTCTCAGCGATCGGATGGACGATGGGGTATGCCGGGGGGCTGATGATCCTTGTATTCATCGGTTTCCTGATGAAAGCTCTGGGTTGGTCCGCGACAACGGATTGGACCCCATTCTTCATCATTGCGGCGGCATGGTTTGGTCTCGGCATTATTCCGGCCGCCATCTATCTCGATGAACCCGACAACCAGCAAGTCGAAGGGAGTGCTCCCGTTTCGGCGATTGCTCGCCTCCGGCGCACAATTGAGCACGCATCCGACTACAAGCAACTCGTCCGATTTCTTGGCTCATTCCTGATCTACGGGTTTGGCATCCAGACCATGATCGCATTCGCGGCGATTATCGCACGAGACTTTGGTATCAGTGATACGAACCTGATCTGGTTTACACTCCAACTCACACTGACAGCCGGGATCACAGCGATCTTTGTTTCAAGGTTCCAAGACCGTATCGGGGTGCGGGCGACGATCATCACCTTCCTCGCTGTCTGGATAGCGAGTGCGGCTGGGCTGTTCCTCGTGAAACTCTCCTACGCTCAGTCTCCTCCACAATGGATGTTCTGGGCTATAGGCAATGGGATCGGGATCGGACTCGGCGGCATCGGTACGGCAAGCAGGACCATCGTCGGGATGTTTGCCCCCCGCCACCGGACTGCTGAGTTCTTTGGCCTTTGGGGCATGACATACAAGCTCTCCGGCGCGATCGGCGTGCTTGCCTTTGGTCAGATCAAAGCCTGGGTTGGAGATATCTGGGCGATGGGCCTGCTGATCAGTTTTTTCTCGGCAGGGCTACTCCTATTCCTCCGGGTAGATGTGATCTCAGGCATCCGGGCAGCGCGTCGTGGCGAACGCGAGCTTGTCGCTACAAAGCCCCCCTCAATCATGTAGACGCATACACTCTCATGCTGCGTTTCCCGCGAGGTGCCTAAACCATGTCACAAGTCGATTCCGGTAAAAACCCTCCCACACCGATCAGCCATGTTCCCAATGAACGCGGGTGGTATGGTCAATGCGGTGGCGTCTATGTCCCTGAAACCCTCATCGAAGCATTGCACCAGCTTGAGCAGGTCTATTTCCGGGTTCAGGATGACAAGCAGTTTTGGGATCGTTTGGGCGAGCTCAATCGTGTTTACATTGGCCGTCCAACCCCGCTTCAGCAGGCGTACGGACTAAGCAAGCGTGCTCGTGGCATGAACCAGAACAATGATCTGGGGGCAACGATCTGGCTCAAGCGTGAAGATCTGGCACATACTGGTGCACACAAGATTAACAACACAATTGGCCAGGCCCTCCTCACGAAGAAAATGGGGAAGAAACGGGTGATCGCAGAAACCGGCGCCGGACAGCACGGCGTTGCGACCGCGACAGCCGCCGCGTATTTCGGGCTTGAATGCGATGTGTATATGGGGGCGGAGGATATACGACGCCAGAATCTGAATGTGACACGCATGAAGATGCTCGGGGCTCGTGTCATTCCTGTGGAGGATGGCTCAAGGACTCTCAAAGACGCAACCAACGAAGCCATGCGTGATTGGATGGGTTCTGTTGAAACAACCCATTACATCCTCGGATCCGTAGTCGGGCCCCATCCGTTCCCGATGATCGTTCGAGATTTCCAATCGGTCATCGGTCGTGAGACCAAGGCACAGTCACTCCGTCACATTGGGGCGATGCCAGATGTGGTTGTCGCGTGCGTTGGCGGAGGCTCGAATGCCGCGGGCATGTTCTATCCATTCGTTGATGAGGAGAGCGTTCGACTCGTTGGAGTTGAAGCTGGCGGACGCGGTATGGAGCTTGGTTCACACGCCGCCCCGTTGACCCATGGCAAACTCGGTGTGCTTCACGGATCTATGAGTTATGTGCTGCAAGACCAGGCTGGCCAGACGAGCCCGGTCCACTCATGCTCTGCAGGACTCGATTATCCAGGAGTCGGCCCCGAGCATGGATACTGGAAGGACATCGGACGCGTCCACTACACCTCAGTTGATGACGAGCAAGCACTCGAGGGGTTCCTGTGGTGTGCCCGCGATGAGGGCATCATTCCCGCGCTCGAATCCTCGCATGCCGTTGCGAAAGCCGTACAAATCGCTTCGGATATGCCGAAGGATACTCACTTGATTATCAATCTCTCTGGACGAGGCGACAAGGATGTTGAGGAAGTCGCTCGGCTGCTGGGCGATCGACTCTGAGATGTGCCTCGAGCAGATCAGCCTCGGCTTGGGCGGGCGAGGAACCACCGGATCGGCGCGAATACGGCGCCCATCTTCTTTGCCACCATCAGCACGGTCCCGAGAACAGCATGGGCACGCAGTTTCACGCGCAAACGACGCAATGACGGATCGTCGGGCTCAACGCGTGATGCTTGTCGTACCCAATACCTCGCCCTGATCCATTGCTGTTGCCGCAGGTACGCGAGCGCGAGGTTGTGCATCGCGGGGACAAAGCGAGGTTGCGAGTCGAGCGCCTTCTTGGCCGCCACGATTCCGAGCTCGTAGTTGCCCGATTGTAAAAGCGCAACACTGAGACCATGGTGAGCGCGATGGCTTGTCGGCTGCAGCTCGATCATCGCGGTATAGACCTTGACCGCTTCCGTTTCCATCTCTGCATCGAGCATGAGCCGGCCGAGCTCTTCAAGATCCTCGCATCGCTCTGCGATGATAGTTGAACTGAGATGGACGCTCGAATCGACATCGATATCCGCGCGGAAGGTGCGATGTTCCTGCTTCAGAAGATCTCGTATACGGGGAAGATCTTCATCACGGCCTCTCGCGAATAGCACCCTCGCCAAACGAAGCCGGACCCGCGAATAAGTTTTGTCCAAGCGGAGAACGACATCGTAATGCACCAAGGCGTCGGGGATGCGCCCTTCTATCTCAGCGAGTTCGCCTAGAAGGAAATGGGCATCGGGTTGATCTGCCTCGAGCTCGAGCACGCGACGGAACTTCTCCCCCGCCTCGGTATGGCGGTGCATATCGAGCAAGAGTTCACCCATATCGAGAAGCGTGTCAATATCACCCGGATCCATACGCAAATCTCGCAGGTAGAGCTGGCGAGCGCGTTCCATGCGTCCGGATGCAGCATACGCCTTTGCGAGTCTGGCTTGGACACGGGGCAGTTCAGGATCAAGACGGGCGGCCTCCCGAAGGCACCAAACGGCACGCTCGGTTTGGTTTGAAGCCAGCAGAGAATCTGCCATTGCTGCATACAGATCAGCGTGCTCCGGCTCGATCTGCTGTGCGAGGTAGAATATTTCTTCAGCCTCATCATGGCGCCCGAGATCCGTCAGTGCCTCAATCCGATGGACTGAAATCACGACATTCATCGGCTCGACCTGAGCAGCTTTATCGAACCACGGCAATGCCTGTTCTGGTTGCATCGCACGAACGAGGTTCACACCTACGAGTAGTGCGGAGTTGGCGTCTGGCTGACTATTCTCATTATGGAGACGAAAACAGTTGGCAAACGCCTCCGCAGCCTTCGCGTTCCGGCCAGCAGCTTCGAGAGTGAGCCCGAGATTAAAATACCACTCGGGCTGATATGGATTGAGTGATAGCGCCTGACGCAGTTCGTTTTCTGCATCATCCCATCGCCCGGCATCGTAATGCTCATGGGCTTTTTCGACATGGTGCTCTGCATCAACCCAGTCGTTCATAGTGCTCCCTCGACCCGCCTCGGTGCGTCCGAGCGATGATAATCGTAACCGGATGACACGGACGCTTCAATGTTTGGGTCTAGACTCTTCTGCGGACTTCATCGGCAATATGCCGATAACAACGCGAGAACCGATAAACCGACCCTCAAATGAGCATGTCACCGCCTCAGATTCGAGTCCTTTTTTCACACGCCCCGGCTGTGATCGGACTCCCATTGCTCGGCTTGGGGATCGTAAGCTCTTGCGCGAGCAGCACTCAGCCCACGCCCACGCCTGATTACTCTTCGGAGCAGGAAGCGGAGCTTGTTGTGCCGGAGAATCGTGAGGCGACTCAAATCCTCGCTCCGACCACCGAATCTGCCTCCCCTCAACCCGAAACGGCTGGGGAGTCTGAACCAGATTCAGATGAGATTCTGACAGCGACACAGGAGGACATGGAGCTTGAAACGCTCCGGTCCAAAGTGACCGCTTTAAGCGACGAAGTCAGAGCACTCTATCGTCGACTTCATATAGAACTGCCCGCTGATCGCCGCTCAGATCTCATTGTCGAACTGTTGCAAGATGAGCGACTGAGTCATCAGATTCTGGGCTTTGAGCTTGCCGACCGAGAGATATCCGCGTCAGCTGTTCTCTCCGATGATGTAGGGCAGGCGGGGCGGGCACTGATCACGAGCAGTTCCTCGGAGATTCGCGCTCGCTCGGCAAGATTGATCACACGCCTGGCTCCCCCCGACGCAATGTTGGTGTTGACAGAAGCACTCAAATCTGAGGTGCACGCGACGGCAGCAGAACCGATGCTGCTCGGCATCGCCAGATGGCCGAACTCAGACGCAGCGAAAAGTGTCCTTGAATGGACTCAGCGTCACGATGGTCCGCTGTTCGCAAGTTTCAGCGCCGCGCTATCGCTCGAGCGAGAGGGTATCTGGGACAGTGAACGGGACCATCCCGCACTACTCAGTTCCCTGCGTCTTGCGCAGCCTCGTCAACTCCGTGAGGACGGGATGAAGCTTTTGGCTTTGCTGGGGACAGCAGATGACCAACGCCGTCTTGTGGATTTCATGCTTAGCGAAGACCCCGGGGTTGTGCGTTGGGCAGCTGCCGCACTGGTCGAAACACCCAGAGCCGTGGAGATACTTGAGCAAGCTGCTTTACAAAACGAAGTGTTCTATCAACCCGCAGCCGAATCGCTCATTCAGCATCGCGCCACCCCGGATGGACTGAGGAGGCTCAGTGAACTTCCTCAGTCTGATCCAGTTGTCCGACGAGACATGATTCTCCGCATGGGGAACCAGATCGATCGTGACCAGTTGGGCGAAGCAGTCCGACTCGCACGCCTTGAGCCCGAACTCACGATCGAAGTCCTTTCAACCCTGATTCGAAATGAGACACCACACACTGCACGCACCGCCAAATCGGTTCTCACACTCGCGGACCTGCAGCTCCGAGCGGGCCGCCCGAATAGGGTTATTGAAGCTCTTCTCTCACTCGAAAACGCCCCGGTCGACCCAGCTGACCAGAGCAAACTCGATCTGATCCGGCTGCAGGCACTCCTTCTTTTATCACGATTCGATGAAGCCGCTGCTCTGTCATTGGATGTCAATCAGTGGCTCAGCGCGATCGAACTTGCGAGTGACGCTCAGCTTCGGTCTCGTATCGCGAGCGAGTTGCTGTCTCGGACCGGTGAGCAACTCGACGATGAACAGCGCCACGCACTCACCGCGCATGTAGAGCCGAACAGTACCACGACGGATTTGGACGAATAATCCGGGGCGGTCAGTGACTGAGGCCGGTGAGATTACTTGAGGTTCCGTGAAGATCTCGGCGAGGGAGCGCGAAAGCGACGGATCACTGATCCGATGTGAACCTGCGGGATCCGTGACCCACTGGACTTCAACCAGCTATCGCAGTCCGGATTCGTGGGCAGTGCATTGAGCGCGTGTTCTGCAGAATCAAACCCATCGATAGGGTCGAGCCCGATTTCAAACCAAGCATCCCAGTTCCGGTCGAGTCGCTTGAGCATCCGTGTTGGTGCGATGCGATCCGCGTTGACCTCAAGCCCAGTCAGGAGCGTGTAACCGAGCTCAACAATTGATCGGGTCTCATCGAGGATGCCCGATCGCTGCTCGGACTCATTCGATGTGCGATCGACGGACTGCAACGCATAGAGCTCAATCTGTGTTGAGCCACACCGATCAACGAGAATGTGCTCTGGTTTGATTGGCCCATGCACGACGCCCTTTGAATGCGCGTAAGCGCTTGCGGACAAGAGGTGCCCCAGCGCCCGAGCTGCTTCGTGAACCGTGAAACGCCCACCATGCTGCGAGATCAGATCGGTTAGCGTGACCAACCCCTCATGGTTCCCCGTGTACGGACTGACCGTGCAAAGACGCCCACGATCATCGTAACTGGCAGATTCAATTTTCAGAAGGTGCGGGTGATCGAGCATGCTCAGTTCGACCATTTGATCAAACTGCGCCCTGCGGTAGGTGTGGTTCGGCTGAATCGGAAAGCGGTAGAGTAGACGATTGGTGTCTGTCTTATTGCAGAGCACAACGAAACGCTCGACCCCGCGGGTCTTGCCGAGGGAGCGGATAATCTTGAATGGGCCGAAGTAGTCTGCGCGTTTGGTGTTGCTCATAGATGGCACATGTTCACAAAGAAAAAGTGGCTGCATGCGAGATTGCATGACACCGCTGTTCTTGGTCTAGATTATTCACATCAACCTGGATGGGATCAACCTCGTCTATGGGCAGTTGCCCTCGATAGCTTCAAATCGGCAAGCCAGAGGCGTATCCTCCAGAATCCGTGCAGAGCACGAACAAGTTGGTCACTACTCACTTCCTGAGAGCATAGCAGGAAATCGACGATCAATCGGGCATGAACTGCTAGAATGAATCCCCGCGTTCTTCATGCGTTTGGGATGTTGATTGAACCGCCTCCCAGCCTGTTCACGAGTGATTCGGCCCG
Source organism: Phycisphaerales bacterium UBA1910 (assembly GCA_002337545.1). Taxonomy (GTDB): domain Bacteria; phylum Planctomycetota; class Phycisphaerae; order Phycisphaerales; family UBA1924; genus UBA1924. The sequence continues at coordinate 64,357 of DDGE01000037.1, forward strand.
GGCATGGGAAGAATGAGGACCGGCTCGATGCCGTATTACATGAAGATGGGCAATCTGCCCAAGAAGCGTCATGTTCAGTTCCGCCGTCCTGACGGTGCGCTCTACTCCGAGGAGCTCTTCGGTACCGAAGGATTTGTCGGCCCGAGCAGCATTCTCTATCACATTCACCCACCGACCCAAGTGACCGGATGGAAGAAGCTTTACTCGACCAAGGTCGAATATGTGGAGCAGGATGTGATGCGTATGCGTCATGTCAAATCGCAGAATATGAAGAAGGGCGGAGATGCGGTTCAAGGCAGAACCGTCATCTTCGGTAATAGCGATGTCGAAATGAGTATCTGTCAGCCCGAGAAGCAGATGGAGTACCATTTCAAGAATGGGCAGGGCGATGAGTGCATATTCGTGCACTTCGGGTCGGGCACGGTCTATTCGATGTTTGGCACCCTCAAGTTCGGAAAGAAAGACTACATCATCCTGCCGAAGGGCACGATCCACCAGATTGTCTTCGACGAACGCCCTGACAATGGCAGTGACAACGACGAGTACGGCGGGTTCACAAAGGACGAGATGCCACTCGGTAAGTTTGTTTGCTTTGAGACCTGCAACGCAAGCCACATCCTCCCCCCCCCACGGTATGTTTCGAAGAAGACTTCACAGTTCCTTGAACACGCCCCGTACTGCGAGCGAGACCTGAGAGTCCCCTTCGAGGACGAAGATCACCCACTCGCGCACGATGAGAAGGGCGAGTTCGAAGTCCGGATCAAGGCCCTGAACTCGGTTCACTCGTACATCTATCCCTACCACCCACTCGAGGTCGTTGGTTGGGACGGCTGTTACTACCCGTACTGCTTTAACATCCACGATTTCGCGCCAATCACTGGCCAACTTCACCTGCCCCCACCCATACATCAGACATTTGAGGGGCACAACTTCGTGATCTGTTCGTTCTGCCCCAGAGCGCTGGATTTCCACCCCGACGCGGTCCCTGTGCCATACAACCACAGCAACATCGACTCTGACGAGATCATGTACTATGTGGAGGGGAACTACAAAGCCCGCCGGGGGATCTCGCAAGGATCGATCAGCGTGCACCCGCAAGGAATTCCTCACGGACCTCATCCTGGAACTGTCGAAGCTTCGCTGGGCAAGAAGTGGACAGATGAAATGGCGGTGATGTGCGACACATTCCGCCCGATGTTCCCAACCAAAGCGTGTATGCAGCTCGACGACCCGCAATACCCTGAATCTTGGCGACAGGATCACTTTGCACCAGATCAGGTACGAGGTGCAGAGGGCGAAGAAACCGACCCAAATACCTCGATCAATACCTGGGACTGAACCGCGAGCTTCATGAAGACCTCAACCGCGAACACCTCTTTCGAGAGGTGTTTTTCATGTTTGCGCCATGAAAAATAATTAAACTTTGCACGCTCGATTTTTAAACTCACAGACCAAGTAGCTCTCTAACTCCTTGCATTTCAGAGATACTGAATCTGGGCATAAAAACTCTTTCATTGACGATTCACTGGTGTTTCAGAGTCATGTACCGCCCGAATTCTTGACCAGATAATTGGTGATATGTTCCTATGTGGGTTCCTTGATTCGGACCCAAATCACACCATCTACAACAATCATCACGGAGAGGCAACATGCGACACACACCACTTTTCACCGCTCTTTCTTCAAGCGCACTACTCTGTTCAGTAACCCATGCGGGCACAGTTTCCCACGATGTTCTGCTTGGTCACTCGAGCAGTGCAGGTAGCGAAACGACAACTACATTTCATCTCTTCGATCACCCAGGAGGTATGGCGAGCCCGCAAGCCTACGGGCTCCGGCTTGATAGCTTTGACAACACAAGCACTCCCATCACATTCAGCTTTGAGGACGCGGACGGCAACTCCACCGTTCAACTCGTCGTCACGGAATCCTCAGATGGCTCTGTTGAGCTCAATATCGTGGGTACAGTCAGCGGCAACAGTGCTGATGCAGGAATCGATTATGGCGAGTTTGCTCTTGACCTCACCTACATCGTCGATGCGAGTAGTGACGGTTGGGAAGACAATAACCAGAGTGACGGGATCCTGCTTGGAGGTCTAACCGGGATGAACACCACGCTCGATTCCCCGCTCGGCAACGGAGATTTCTTTGAGCTGTTCGGAAAATCAGACGGGGCTGACGCGTTCCGTTTCCTTGCGGACGGGCACCGTGTCATGGGGTCAATGGATGAATGGGTCGGACGCGGATGGGTCATGGGAGCTGACCCAAGCGCCGGGGGCATCAATGACCTGCTGTTTACAGCACAAATTGTTCCCCTCCCCCCCGCTGCCCTCGGTGGGATCGGCCTGCTTGCAGGGCTGGGCGTATACCGTCGCCTGAACCGACGCGGGTAACATTTACACTCGCCTTCAATAATCACCCTACAGCCGCCCACACGATTCGTGAGAGCATGGGCGGCTGTTTCTTGCGCCGCAT
>DDGE01000065.1:0-491 GCA_002337545.1 Phycisphaerales bacterium UBA1910
CGGTATCGACAACCCGATGCCCTGATCACATCGGCTCGGCTCCGAATACCTTGATATCCGAACCAACCACGTGAACCACGCTCAACGGCTGCGCGTTGCTCATGGAACTCCACTCATCGCCGTAGATCCAACCCCAATCAACATCGATGTCGTGGGATTCCACGCGATGACACGCCCAGTGCGGATGCTGAACCTCGTACCGCAGAGTTCGCCCCTTCCGGGTCGCACCATACCCCCACTGGTGCTCTTTGAACCAATGCTCCGTTGAGTCCTCATCCGGGATCTGTGATTCTGGTGATGACTCAACCCGCATCGTGCCTTGCCCGCCGTTCAACTGGAATGCGTACCGCACCGAACGAGTGGATTCCTCCTCAATCTCGTTCTGAATCTTCGCATGAACATACGGCTCGTTGTACACCGTCCTCGCGATCTGTGCGACCACCCTGCTCTTGACGAGTTCACGAACGAAGACCACACCCCGCTTCTCGCCC
>DDGE01000065.1:663-1908 GCA_002337545.1 Phycisphaerales bacterium UBA1910
TTCTCGCCCGATCGCTCTCGGACATAGAAGCGCAGGTTGATCTCCGGAAAGTTGCGATAGGTCGGCCACGCAATCCCAAGCACCCGCGTGTCGAGAAACATGAACCCGACCAAACTGCACACCGCTTGTCCGTCGAACAGATCGAGTTCCAACCCATCGGGCAATCGAGACGCGAGCATCCCCGGGTCGACGGCATAGCTCGCGATGATCAGGTCTCGCCACTGTGCCGATAGAAACTGCCGTGCCATGCCAAAGTGTATGTCGCGCACGATACACTTGCATCATGCAACTCCCGCACACACGCCCCGGCAACTGGCCGACGAAGCTCGCCGAATCAAAGCTCGCGTCCCGATTGAAGCCCTCTCCCGAAGGATGCCAGATCGGGCTCATCGGGATCCCCGACGATACGGGCGTCAAGCTCAACCACGGACGCCCCGGCGCAGCCCAAGGCCCCGATGCGCTCCGTGCTGCGCTCGCACGCTACGGGGTCGCCGAGCCTCACGATTGGGCTTGGCCAAGCATCTGGGACGCGGGGGATGTCGAAGTCGTGCCAGGCGATCTGGAAGAAACGCACGAACGAGTCACGAATGCAACCCTCGCCATGATCGAGCAGGGCGTCTTCCCCATCATGCTCGGAGGCGGGCACGACCTGACCTTCCCCTTCGTTCGCGCCGTCGCGGAGTTCCACAAACCCATGCACGGCATCTACTTCGACGCCCACCTCGATGTCCGCGAAGAAACCGGTTCAGGGATGCCCTTCCGTCGTTTGATCGAATCGGGCGCTGCGGATTCCCTCCGCGTTCATGGGCTCGATCCGTATGCGAACACCCGCGAGCACATCGATTGGTTCAAGAACAACGGTGGATGCATCGCAGGACGAACCCACGACGATGATTGGCTCGCCCAGCCCACCTTCGTCTCGCTCGACATGGATGTCTTCGACAGTGCGTTCGCGCCCGGCGTCAGCGCCCACAACCCATGCGGGTGGTCCCCATCACTCGGTGAACAATGGGTCTTCCAAGCCGGTCGACACAAACAGGTCAAGTGCTTCGACATCATGGAACTGTCCCCGCCGCACGATCAGGACGGGCGAACCGCACGACTCGCAGCCCGCATGCTCCTCGCGTTCCTCCGCGGCTTCTCCGAAAGACGATCATGACCCACCCACTCGCGATCACCAACGCACGCATCCTCACCCTGTCCGGATCAAACTCCCCGCGACGGGGCAACGCGATGCGCGAGCTC
>DDGE01000065.1:2138-47473 GCA_002337545.1 Phycisphaerales bacterium UBA1910
GAACCCATCGACGCGCAGGGTCGCGTCGTGATGCCCGCGTTTATTGATTGTCATACGCACGCTTGCTGGGCAGGGGATCGACTCGACGAATGGGAACTCAAGCAACGCGGCGCAACCTACCTCGAGATCCTCGAATCCGGCGGCGGGATCATGTCCACTGTCCGCGCCGTCCGTAAGGCAACCCTCGAGCAACTCACCGAATCCCTCCTCGATCGTCTGAACTGGATGCTCGCAGAGGGCACCACGGCGTGTGAGGTGAAATCCGGGTACGGGCTGAGCACCAAGGACGAGTTGAAAATGCTCGACGCGATCGTGCTCGCGGACCAGAACTGGGCGGGTCGAGCCTCCCCCACCGCGTGCATCGGGCACGCGAAGGACGCGGATATTGCGGACTTCGTCGATCGAACGATCAACGAGACCCTCCCCGCTGTGCACGAGCGTTATCCAAGTGTCACAATCGACGCGTACACCGAACAGGGTGCCTGGTCAGTCGAGGAAACCGTGCGACTCTTCTCCGCTGCCAAGGATCTCGGGCACCCGCTGCGGATCCACGCGGACCAGTTCAACGCACTGGGCATGCTCGAAGCCGCGATCGAACTCGGCGCACTGAGCGTTGATCACCTCGAAGCGACAGAGCCCGACTCGCTCACCACCCTCGCCCAATCCAAAACGATGGGCGTCATGCTCCCCTGCTCGGGGTTCCATGTGGACGACAGGTATGGCGACGGGCGAGCATTCATCGATGCCAACGGCGCCCTCGCAATCGCAACGAATGTGAATCCGGGTTCAGCTCCCTGCCTGTCCATGCCCATGGCCATCGCGCTCGCAACCCGCAAGCTCGGGATCACCGCTGCAGAATCAATCTGCGCGTCAACGATCAACAGCGCGCACCTGCTCGGATTCAACGATCTCGGGACCCTTGATGTCGGAACGCAGGCAGACCTTATCATGCTCCGCCACAGCGACGAGCGTCAACTCGGGTACACCTTCGGCGGGTCCCATGTCGAACTCGTGATCTGCAACGGCGCGATCGTCGCCTGATCATTTCAACCGGTTCGCGATATTCTCAACCAAGGCATTGATGCCCGCGTACACCTGCGCCGGGTTCTGCGCTTCCATGTACGCCGGGGTTGAAACGATGTTGTGATCCTCATCGATCACGATCTGCTCCGCGTCCGCTTCCACATGCGTCGCGCCGGTTTGCGTGACTGCAGCCGCTGTCCCCGCGTCATGCCCGATCGTAACCTTGACGCCCTTGTCCCCGAACACCTTCGCGCCAAGCGCCGGCGCGATACAGATGAACCCGATGGGTTTGCCCGCGTCGTTCGCCTCGTTGAGAACACGCTCGACCTGTGGGTCGACCTCGCAATCAGCGCCCTTCATCGCGAAGGTGCACAGGTTCTTCGCCGCTCCGAAACCGCCCGGAAGGAAGAACGCGTCGTACTCCGCACCATTGACTTCCTTGAGATCCACGATCTCCCCACGCGCGATCCGGGCGGACTCTGTGAGCACATTGCGCTGCTCACCCGTCGGTTGCTGCGTGCGATGATCGATCACTTCGAAATCACGATCGGGTGCCATGCACTGGTACTCAATACCGTGCTGTGCCAGCGAGATCAGCGTCGCGGACGCCTCCTGAACTTCGCTGCCGTCAAATACTCCACACCCGCTCAGAATAACACCAACCTTGCCCATCTCATCTCCTCCAATAGCGATATCACTCACACATCACACTTGAGCGCCCGAATCATCTTCACGAGCGAACCGCCCACATTGTTCGCCATCGCCCGGGCATTCTCATCCTTGATCTGTCCCGCATCGTCAAACGCCTCGTGCGCCTTCGAGAGCGCAAACTCCTGTGGGATGACAACCATCTGAAGCTGCGTGAGGATCTGGCGGACATGCCGCAAACCACGCAATCCACCGATCGCCCCAGGCGATGCGGCGAGGAGTCCGCAGCCCTTTCCCTTGAAACACTCGAGCGGCTCTTCATCTGGTCGCGGACGCGAAGCCCAATCGATCGCATTCTTCAGCGCACCACTGATCGATCCGTTGTACTCGGGTGACCCGATGAGGAACCCGTCAGACTCCTTCAATCGTCGCTTGAGTTCGAGCGCACCAGCGGGGAACTCTTTCTCCTCCAGATCCTGGTCATAGATTGGCAGGTCAAGCTTGTTCAACGAGATCAGATCAATCTCCACACCGTCTTGCCTTTCAATTTCACCCGCGACAGCTGTCACGAGCTTGGTGTTCAAGGATTCCCCTCGGAGTGAGCCGGAGAGGAGCGCGATCTTGATCGGAGTGTCGGACATGTGGAAGAACCTCAGGCAGTGGTTTTGTGTGTTCAGGCGTACTGTATCACAGCATGCGATTCTCGACGCGAAAAGCCGGGCACGCATGCGTACCCGACTGTAGTTGCCTGTTCCAACAAATGTCTATGACCACTCAGCCACAAATCCCGCGCCGGTAGTACGGACGGAACACACGCTTCATCCGCACGGGGCGGGGCTGCAATCGGATCACCTTCCTCAACGACACATGCAGATCTCCCCACGCCCAACGGAGTTGCGCTGCGTAATCATCTGTCCGCCAACGCACCACTGGCTTGCAATACCCATAATCGACCCGGACACATCCATCCTCAATCCACGCGCGATACCCCTCCTGTCGGAACGCACGCGCGATCTGGGCGTTCATCCCACGCCCCGCGAGAATCTTCGTCTGGGACCCATTAATCGTGAGATACCCCGCGATCGGCTGAACCTCACACCCGCAAGTTGATGTGTGACGATGCCCGTGATCGTGCCCGCGAGAAGGTCCAGCGGCATTCGCCAATCCTGTTCCCGCACCAATCGCGAGAATCGAAACGATGGCCAACGCTTGTGTCTTCTTCCGTGTCATATCTTGCTCCTTTTCTGACGACCCAGCCGCTTGCCAGGCTCGTCAGAAGACCCGGATAAGTAAGTGAAGACTGACTTTTTAAACCTGCTTTTTTTGACTACAACCCCGATTCCAGTCCAGAAAACCGGTTGAGAGGAGAATTCTCCTGAAATTCCGTCATCTCCTGTCAGAAACACATGCTCAAGACAGTTGAACTGATAGAGGTTCTCATGCGAATATGGGAACAGATCGGAGGATCGATGAATCAGCAATCGCCACAACACGACGAAACCAGACTCGCGAACGGGCTCACCCCCATAGCGACGACGATCGTTACCGCATCGAGTTCGGACGAACTCTCCCCGATCGAAGCGTCAATCATGGATACCTGCAACGCGCTCCACGAAGCTCGCGATCGCCAGGATATGCGATCGATCCGTGAACTCTCCGAGCATCTTGAGAAGCTCCTTGATCGGTATGACGAAACAGACGGCGAAGATCATCCCAACCCAGCGTGGTCCCGAGCAAATCAACGCGCCCTCGCGCTCTCGGCTATGGGGCGGATCGATGAGGCGATCCGTTTGGAGCTCGTCGCAATCAAATACGCGGACACGCCTCGCCGCCAGGAAATATCCTACGGGAATCTCGCTGACCGATGCCTGCGTTTAGGCGAACCCGACCGAGCTGTCGAGTTCTTTCTCGACGCGATCAACGCGAATCCCGAATCCGTTCCCGTCTTGATCACCGGTGCTCACGCGCTGTATGAAGCCGGGTACTTGGAACAAGCAGACACCATCTTCCGCACGCTTCTGGATAACGCCCAGCTCCTCACGCCGAGTTCCGAGCTTGGCGCCTACCTTGATTGTGATGTCCGCACCCGCAATCTGAGCGAAGTACTCCCATCGCTCGCCGCCCTCTACGACCAATGGGCAGCCCTCAACGCACGCGTATCGCGTCAGGGAGGTGCAGGATGAACCGCATTGATCACGACCGATTCTGGGATCTGTACGAACGCGAAGTCCGCGCGTCGATCGAACGCGCATGCCGGCATCAATCACGCGTCAAGACCGATTCGACGATGGATATCGACGATATGATCGCGTGGATCGACACCCGTGTGTGGACGATGCTTGAAAAGGACGCATATCCCACATTCCACGACAATCCTTCGCCTGAGCAGGCCATCGAGCGTTTGCTCAAGCACGCTTCCACGCTTGCCCGCTGGGCATACCTGGCACTGTGTCGATCACATTTCCGCCGCCTTGAGAACCGAGACGGGTTCATGCAAGGCATGTCCCGCGCCGAACGCCTCTCGATGGCGAGTGCCGTGGACAGCAAGATCGAACGGCGCGAAGAACTCGACAATGCGATCGGGACACTCCGCAAGGCGCTCAACGCGAATGAGAAGCAGCGCCTCGCTGCATCGGTTCAGGACAAGGAAGACCGCAGCCGTGTCGCGTTGGTGCTCGGCGCGACACGCAGGGAAGACGACGCGATGATCCGGAAAGTCAACGCCGAGACCATGAACATGAACACCGTTCAACAGATGCGTTCCCGCGCACGCAAGCGTGCCCAGGAGATCCTTGATGCCGCACGAAAAGCTCCATTATGGGCGATCGTTGGGATCGGATTGTTGACGGTAACCCTTAGCTCGAGCGTTGTCGAAGCGGGTGAGCAATCGGGTGGACGCAGAGGATCAATGGTTTCACCGGACGCGAATCCCACAATGGTGTGTGAGGGAGAACAGTCCGGCGGCCGCAAGCCCTGAGTTTCTCAGATTTTCTCCCTAAACCGGGATGCCGGCGGAATAGATCAACGCGTGAACGGGTGTTCAGAGCATGAACAAAGCCGCACTATACGCATCGATTGCCATGCTCCCCGTACTCGCGTATGCCCCGTTGACACACGCGGCGCCCGAGTCTGTCCCAGTCAGCAAGATTGAGAAGCATCAGACCCCCCCGAATACGGGTGACAAGCTCCCTCTCTTCCGCATCGATGACGCCTCGGGCGAGGGCGAGCATGATCTCGCCAAACTCCTCGCCGACGGCCCCGTTGTGGTCACCTTCTATCGAGGTTCGTGGTGTCCGTACTGCGTCAGCGAGTTGAGCTCAATCCAAAAACGGATCGATGATATCAGATCTGCAGGTGCCACCGTGCTCGCGATCTCACCTGAGAAACCCTCCGAAACCGCGGATCTGGTTGACCAAAAAGAACTCGGGTTCCTCTTCGGCACTGATCGCGACAACGAGCTCGCAACCAAACTCGCGCTCTCGTTTAAGCTCGATGCCAAGACCATCAAGCGATACAAGCAATACGGGATCGATCTTCCCAAGTCCAATGACGCGACCGTGTGGGAACTCCCCATTCCCGCGACATACATCGTGGATACGGACGGCACTATCGCGTGGGCGTTTGTCGAAGAAGACTACAAAAAGCGACCTGATTACAAGCAGGTCGTCAAGAAACTCAATGACATGCAGCAGGACGACTAAATCGTCCAGACATTCCCCCTGCCCCCTCTTCGGCGGGCACAGCGCTGTGTAGCCTGTGCCCGTCTTCTTTATGCGTGGATAATACGATCGAGCTGCTCACGGAGTCGCTTCTCACTCACCTGGATCGATGTCCGCAGATTCTGCGCAAAGCTCGCGACGCGAAACTCCTCCACCATCCAACGCAAGGTCCAGAAGTCCTCGGCAACCTCTGCGGTATGGGCTCCCTGCGCCATGAGTTCGTGGAGACACTGGGTCCAGGCATACGCCCGATCAGCAGATTTCGCATCTCGCTCAGGGCCGATCGATCGGAGCTTGTCCAGACGAACCTCCATCGCCCGCAGGAACCTCGCATAACACCACAGCCATCGCGTATCCGCGGTGATCAGCGCATCGTTCGCGATCAGCATGTCGAGTTGTCCACGCATGTCTTTCATCGCCCTATTCCATGCGTTCGGGTGTTGCTCATCGAGTCGCCCCCCCACCCGCATAAGCGATTCGAAGATCTGCGTGAAGTTCGTGATGACCCGATTCGTCTCGTCTACTCCCCGATCCCAAGCGCCGAGCAAACCGAGCTCGAACTCGTCCTTATTGCGAGGGATCGCGTTGTTGTCCACGCAGATGATCGTCCCAACGCGTGTCCAGATGATTGTTTCGAGTTGATCCGCCATCGAACACGCGGCCGCGAGCATGTGCAGCTTGGTATACCCCGGGAGGTTCTTTAATCGCAGACGCAACTCACGCCGGATCGCCAGCCCATAGAGCAACCCGAGCCCCGAGCGTGTGTGCAGATCCGATTCCCATCGCGTCGGGAGGACCTTGAGGGAAACCTTCCCATCCTCGACGAGCAGTGAGGGGAACCCCACCACCTTTGGTGATCTGGGGCGTGTAAACTCGATCGTCTCGGGCAACTCGTCGAACTCCCACCCGATCATCCCGGTGCGTTCGATATCCGCACCGGCCTCCTGTACAACCTTGGTGGCTTCCTTCGCGAACTTGGCTTGGAGTGCCCCAAGATCGCGGGATGCGTCCAACGCCTGCCCGTGCTCATCGATGACCTCGATCCGAGGGAAGAGATACGACTCGAGCTGATCGTGCCGAAAGTCTTCAGGCCGGACCGCGATACCAGTCCGTGCCGTAAGCACTTCCGCGAGCTGGGCCTCGATCGAGCCCTTATCTTCTTTGACAACCGGTGCGAGCTCGCCCGCGATCTGATTCGCGTCGAACTGTCGGCGGAGTTGCTTGGGCAACGATCGCACCAGCGCCTCGATCCTCGGTTGGATGAGACCCGGAACAGACCAATCCACCCGCTGTCGCGTGAGCTGATGGAGGGCTGCGACGGACACGCGGATCGTCGCGCCATCGTCGTCACGCCCGGGTTCGAACGCGTATTTGAGCTTCGATGTCGCACCCGCGAAGGACACCTGATCCGGGTATGCCTCAGGCGTGACTTCCTCGGGCATGAACTCAAGTACATCCTCCCGCGTCATCCGCAGCGTGTTGGGATCGCCTGACTCGCTCTTGCGGATCCAACGCTCAAACGATTTGCTAGCGTAGATGTCCTTTGGCAGGCGCGCGTCATAAAAGTTGTACAGCGTCTGCGTGTCTGCAATCAGGTCGTTGCGTCGTGCTTTCGCCTGTAATGTACCGATCTCGCGGATGAGTCTGCGATTGTGCTTGAGTGCTTTGGACGCAGATCGGAGCTGATCGTCGATCAGGGCATGGTGGATGAACAGCTCGCGTGAGAGCGCGGGGTCGATCGGTCCATAGTGCACTGTCCGGCGAGGAACAATGTCCAACCCGAAGAGCGTCACCTTCTCGTCCGCAACAACCCGCCCGGTCTTCTCGTCCCATCGCGGGTCCGAGTGTGTCTTCTTGATCAGATGTGCCGCGGCGTCCTCAATCCATTTCGGGTCCACACCCGCGACGGTCCGAGCATAGACCTTGCTCGTCCGCACGATCTCAGCGCACATGACCCACTTGGGTTTGGCACTGAATAACGCCGACCCCGGCGAGATCATAAACGACGAGTTGCGGGCGCCCTTGAACTCGTGCTTCTCGCCCTTGTTCCCGATATTCGCGAGCAACCCAGTCAGCAGCGCTCGATGCACCGCGTCCTCGTCGTTGTGCCCCTTCTTGAGTTCGTACCCGAGTTCCTGACACAGCGATCGCAACTGGCGAAAAACCTCACGCCACTCGTCGATGCGTCGAACAGAGAGATAGGCCTTCTCGCACGCCTTCGAGAGCTTTCGCCGGGTGAGTTTGACCTGCTGGTCGTGGTACCAGTCCCAGATCTTGAGGTATGAAAGAAAATCCGAACCCTCGACATGGAACTGCTCGTGCGCCTGATCTGCGGCGTCGCGTTTCTCGTGCGGCCTGACACGCGGATCCTGCACAGAGAGTGCTGACGCGATGATCAGCACATCGTGAACACACGCCTCATCGTGCGCTGCAATAATCATCCGCCCGATCCGGGGATCCACGGGCAGACGGGCCATCGTCTTGCCGAGCTTGGTGAGCTTCCCATCCTCCTCGATCGCGCCGAGTTCACGAAGGGTCTCGAAACCGTCGCGCCATTGCCGATGCTCTGGTGGATCGAGGAACGGGAAGGCTTCGGGCTCACCGAGCTTCAGATCCGCCATTTGAAGGATGACGGACGCAAGGTTCGAACGGAGCAGTTCAGGCTGGGTAAACGCGTCGCGAGATTCAAAGTCCGTTTCGTCGTACAGACGCACGCACACACCCGGCGCAACTCGCCCGCATCGCCCCGAGCGTTGGTTCGCGCTGGCCTGTGAGATCGGTTCGATCATCAACCCATGGATCTTGGTCCGTGGGTTGTACCGCTTCATCCGAGCGGTCCCCGGGTCAACGACCGATCGGATGTTGGGCACCGTTAGCGATGTCTCGGCGACATTCGTCGCGATCACCACGCGCGGGCGCCCGGAGGGCTTGAAGACCCGCTGCTGCTCCTGCGCGGACAGGCGTGCATAGAGCGGGATGATCTCTGTGCCTTCTGGGAGGTGATCGCGTTTGCGAAGTTCATGAGCCGTTTGTCGGATCTCACGCTCTCCGGGCATGAAGATGAGAACATCGTCATGGCGCTCGTTGAGCAACTGAGCAGCTGCGTATGACGCGGATTCATCGATGCTCATCCCTGATGCGATATGATCGGGCTCGTATCGCATCTCAACAGGATATGTACGCCCAGAGACTTCAATCACGGGTGCGGGCTGCCCCCTCGTACCGAAGTGCTCCGCGAACCGTTGGGCATCGATCGTCGCAGAGGTGATGATGATTTTCAGGTCCGGGCGGGTATGCAGCAATCGGTGCAGGTAGCCAAGCAGGAAATCAATATTGAGCGAGCGCTCGTGTGCTTCGTCGATGATGATTGCGTCGTACTGGCGCAGCTTGGGGTCTGAGCGGGTCTCGGCGAGCAGGATGCCATCGGTCATCACCTTGATATAGGTATTCTCGTTGGTCGAGTCGGAGAATCGGATCTTGGACCCGACCTGTTCGCCATGCTTGACGCCGAGTTCCTCCGCGATACGAGACGCTACGGAACGCGCCGCGATACGACGCGGCTGGGTGTGCCCGACCATGGCCCCGATCCCGAGCCCGAGCTCGAGGCACATCTTGGGCAGCTGTGTGGTCTTTCCCGAACCCGTCTCGCCGCACACTATCACGACCTGATTCTTGCGGATGGCCTCAGTGATCTCATCGCGTCTTTGAGAGACCGGAAGATCTTCGGGGTAGGACACGCTGGGCACATTCGATTTACGCCGCTCGTATCCCTCGATCGCGCGGATCATGTCTTCACGGATGGATCGCTCGATCTTCGCCCGATGATCGTTGTCGGCTTTGCGCTCCAGCCCTTTCAGCCGTCCAATGAAGCGTCCCTTGTGTGCGGGCGGACAGCGCTTGAGCAGATCGTCAAAGGACGGTTCGGTTGGAACGGAGGGATCTGGCACCGAGGATCACCTTACGGTCGGATCGCGTCAACGATCGCCTTTGCTCTTGCAACGTCGACAGGGTTCTTCCAGTAACCGTCATGCTTGATGGATGAGCCGACGATTAACGCATCCGCGTACTCTGCTAGCGCCTCGGCGTAACCCGGCGTGACCCCCGAACCGACGATGACGGGCAGGCTGGTCGCCTCTCGAACGGCTTTGACATCTTCGAGGGCCGCAGCCTTACCGGTCGAAATCCCGGTAACAACAAAGCCGTCTGCGCCGAAAAACTCACCGGCGTGCGCTGTCTCGGCGAGATCGATATCGCTGGTAATCGCGTGAGACGCGTGCTTCTTCTTAATATCACAAAAGATCTTGACCTGTTCCGCGCCGATCGACTTGCGGTACCGCAGCAGCCCCCCCGCTTCCGCTTCGGCGAGCAATCCCTCATCGGCGATATGGGCAAAGACGAAGTTCTCACAGCGGATAAACGCGAGTTGGTTCGTGTGTGCTACCGCGATCGCATGGCGGTTACCACCCGAGAGGATTTGAACACCGACAGGGATCCTGACCGCTTCGCGGACCGCCCCCGTAATGCGTGTCATCGCGGCGACGATCTCAGGCCCAAGCCGATCGCCGTGAATGTATGGGGCGTCGTGCATGTTCTCAACGATGATCGCATCAAACCCTGCCTCCTCAATCTGTTTCGCTTCTATGACGGCTTGTCTCTCGAGTTCGCAGATCGGTTCCTTCGCGAACGGGGTCCCGGGGAGCGCCCCAACATGGACCATCCCGAGCAATCTCGTGGGACGAGCCTTGTCACGAAGGGCGATGATGCTCGTCAGGTTTGTATGGGTCTGCTCATTCATGCGCGTGAGGTCGCCAATAAGGGGTCGCGAACAGCGATCGGTACTGTTTATGGGGGTGTGCCGCTTGTGCAAAGCCTGTGGATCGCATAGGTTGTGTATCCACGATCGTATGCCAGGAGTCGGCACGATCGGGCATATTGACAAAGGAATCACATGGGCGAACGACAGCATCTGACCGCACCGGACCCGAAAGAGACCCGGTTCCCGAGCGGCATTCCCTTCATCATTGGGAACGAGCTCGCGGAACGATTCAGTTTCTACGGGATGAAGGGGATCCTGGTCATCTTCATGACCACCTACCTCCTTGGAGCGGATGGCAAACTCGCAACAATGAACCGGGAAGAGGCGATGAGTGTGTATCACCTCTTTACCATGAGCGCTTACTTCTTCCCGATGATCGGCGCCTTGCTCGCAGATATCTTCCTCGGGAAATACAGAACGATTCTCTGGTTATCCTTGCTTTATTGTGTTGGCCATGGGTCCCTGGCACTCATGGACATTGCCCCACACACAATGGGCATCAGCATGAAGCCATTCCTGTTCGCAGGCTTGGTACTCATTGCGATGGGATCTGGAGCGATTAAGCCATGTGTTTCGGCGCATGTTGGAGACCAGTTTGGCACCGGCAACAAGCACATGCTGACAAAGGTGTTTAACTGGTTCTACTTCTCGATCAACATCGGCGCAGCAACCTCGATGATCCTTACACCAATTTTCCTTGAGGGCATCAAGATCGGCGAGGACGCCGCCACAGGCGAAGCGATCATGTTCGGTGGGCCGTGGCTCGCATTCGGTGTCCCTGGTGTGCTCATGGCCATCGCTACATTCCTGTTCTGGCTAGGGCGACACAGGTTTGTCCATGTCCCTCCAGGAGGGATGGCGTTCTTCCACGAGACTTTCAGCAAAGACGGTCTCAGAGCAGTCCTGAATCTCATCCCGCTTTTCTTGATCTTTGTGCCCGTGTTCTGGGCCATCTTTGACCAGACGGGATCCTCATGGGTACTCCAAACTGAGCAGATGAATCGAAACTTCCTCGGACGAGACTGGCTCCCATCTCAGGTCCAAGCTGTGAATCCGGTGCTCATCTTGATCGGCATTCCAATTTTTACATATGTGATCTATCCGATGGGCGACAAGGTTTGGAAACTCACACCACTCCGCAAAATTGGGATCGGGTTTGTGATTACCGCGGGCGCGTTCGCGCTCTCGGCCATCATCGAATCGTGGATTGTGGGAAATGCACAGGCCGTCATCACTCAGATGTGGAACGCACTCGGTGAAAGTGTGCCCATGGACACAAGCATGCCCACAAAGTTGGGCGACATGCTCCAGATCGTGAAAGAGCAAGGCTGGACTCAGGAAGACATCGCCCCATACATGACGGAGATGCCCAACATCGGGTGGCAGTTCCTTGCGTACATCATCATGACCGCGGGTGAGATCATGGTCTCGATCGTCTGTCTTGAGTTCGCATATACTCAGAGCCCGAAGAAGATGAAAAGCTTCATCATGGGGATCTACATGCTCGGCATTTCGCTTGGCAACTTGTATGTCGCGGGCGTAAACATCGTCATGGAAGCGACAAAGGACGAAGCAGGGAACACCCCACTCGATGGGCCAAACTACTACTGGTTCTTTTCGGGGCTAATGATCGCGACAACGGTTGTGTATGTCATCTACAGCCAGTTCTACAAAGGCCGCACATACATCCAAGGCGAGGATGAAGAGGACATCATCGAAGCGGAAGCAGAAGCCGAGGGCACCGAGCCCCGTTGATCCAAGCTCGTTCTCAAACGACAACCGCCCCGAGCATCTCGGGGCGGTTTTTTCATAGATCGATCATCAATCAGAAGGGGAACAGATCCACGCCGGGGGTGTCCGTCCCGGAAAAGAAGATCGCCCATGCGAACTCCGCGAGCCCCATCACGACGAACCGGGAGAAGATGAATATGAACGCGCCGAAGATGAAAAAGAGCAGCACAAACCCGCCGAGCATGATCCATCTTCCTGTGTCACTGATCACAAACCGGGTATAACCCGGGCTCAGGTTCATCAGGATTCGTGACCCATCGAGCGGTGGGAGTGGGAGCATGTTGAACACAAACAGCAGGATGTTGAGCATCGCGCCCACCGCGAGAAAACTCTGCATATTCGTCGCGAGCGGATCAGCGATCGTGATGCCGGAACTGATCTGTCCTTGACAGAGCGGTACCCAGATGATGAGCCCGATCAACGCAACGAACGCGATGAGTACATTCATCAGCGGCCCGGCAATCGCCACGATCGATTCCGCGTAGCGTCCGCGCAGCTTCGAAGGGTTGATCGGCATCATCCCCCACGCGATCCCGAGCAGAACGAACAGGATGATCGAGGGCATACCCATGTGGACCATGGGATTCCAGGTCATGTGTCCTGTGATGATCGGCGTATCATCGCCGAGTTTGATGGCCGCCCACCCGTGCGAGAGCTCGTGGAGACAGATCGAGGTGATGACCCAGACTATCCATGAAACAACCCACACCTTGCCGTTGATTGTCGGATCTTGCATGAGGTCCGAAATCCACCAGCCCATGTGTGGGTCCTTTCAGTGTGTCGAGTTTGATCGTTGGATCAGCTCTTGGCGGGCACGGCGGAGGTCGCCGCGGTTGCCTGCTCGACGAGCTTGTCGAAAAGCTTGGGATCCTCGATTGCGATCTGCGAGAGCATCTTGCGGTTGAGGTTCACCCCAGCGAGCTTGAGCCCGTTCATGAAGAGCGAGTAGCGTGTACCACGCATGCGGCATGCCGCGGTGATACGGGTGATCCAGAGCTTCCGCATGTCACGCTTGAGTGCGCGACGGTCGCGGAGTGCGTAGCAGCCCGCGCGGCGGACGGCGATCTTGGCCTGGTACTTGTGACGGCTCTTGGAACCGAAGTAGCCGCGTGCCTGACGCAGCAGTCTTTTGCGTGCCTGTGTACGAGCAGCACCTTTACGAACGCGTGGCATAGTTCATTTCTCCAAGTTTGTCTGACGGAGACGGATTCAACCGTTCTTCCAGCCCGGCAGACGGGGATGGGTGACCCGAGCATCGACTTCCGATGCTCGAAGTTATTGATTTAATCGTTGTTCTTCGCGGCTTCGCGCATTGCACGCTTCTCTTCAGGAGAAGGGTTGCGACGCAGCGATGCGCGAGGCTGGTTACGTCCACGCAGGCGACGGAACAGGAGCTTCTCGAAGCGCTTTGCTTCGGGCGTGGTCACATGGCGGTCCTTGCGGAGCTGACGCAGACGCTTGGCACTCTTTCGTGAAGAAAGATGCTTGTGGTACGCGGTGCGGTGACGGACCTTCCCGGTCTTCGAGATGCGGATCCGCTTGGACAAACCCTTGTGGCTTTTATTCTTCGGCATCGGAATCACTCCGGGCGCTGATCGACGGCATGCCGTCGCTTGGTCAAATCGTATCGATACACACCCCGAGTCCGTCGGGGCAGGAGGGAAGTGTAGGCCGCCCTCGATCGTGTGGCGAGTCAAGAAAAGCCCCAAACGGGGCCCAAAGATCAAATTTCGACGATTCTGAGAAAATCAGGGCCCTACAAACGCATCAGTTGGGCCGTCAGGTTGCTCATTACCGGTGATGATCCCGTGCTTCTCACGGACTTCGTGAATCACGGATTCGATCGCCCGAGGCAGCCAGATGTTGTCTCGAGAGTCAAGTACGGGGGTGTCGCTCCAGTTGGCGCTTCCGTCAAGCATGAGCATGTGCTGTCCAGTGTGATCATGGTTCGGCGAGTTCTCCTCGGGGCGGACAGGCTTATTCGCCTTGATCCGGAGAACCACCGGCGACCGATCAGCGAGAAGTACGACACGGACAGGTGTTTCGACCGCGGTTGCACGCATACCGCCCTGAGGCATGATTCGGTATGAGTACGAGATCTCTTCGAGCGAGTTCCAATCCCATGCGTCTGGGTCCGCATCACCTCGTGCGGCGTTGGGATTGGTTGGGCATGCGAGATCATCGAGCCCCGCGAACTGATTGCGGACGAGCGTGTATAGATTCGAGGAGTTGGATCGTTCTGGCGTCGTCCCGACATCCATCCAGGTGGGGCCAAATCCCGCTGTTGCCATCGGGAGCATATCGCGGTTCGCGCCGGTGTAGAGACCGAACGCGCTCGCTGTCTGATTCATATTGTTGAAACAGAGTTCTTTCTGGTTGACGGAACGCATCCCGGACATGATCGGCATGATCACGGAAGCAGCAAGCAACAGCATCGCGGCGATCGAGGCGAGATCCGCCCAATGACCCGGGAGTTGAAAGCCGGAACGGGGCTGAAGCTTCATCGACGACTCTTCCGCATCGATGTGCGACTGGATCCCCGCGAGGGTCGCCGAAACGAGCCGTTCACGCGTGTCAGAGACCCGGTGGGTATCCGTGATCATCACACCGATTGCGTCGAGTTTCTCGGCGCGGGATCGTGCATTCTCCGATACCGCATCGACTCTGTACCCAGCATCGATGTATTCATCGCACGCATCCGCATCATCTGCAGAGAGTTGCGCCTCTTGGAGTGATTCTCGCTCGATCCGGCGCGCAAGGATTTCGATCATGTCCGCACGAGCGTCCTTGTGGGACTCATCCGTCACAGGTGTATCGAGCAAACGAAGCAACTGATGCACATGATGCTCTTGTTGATTCTGTGGATCCTGAGATCCCAGCCCATTCTCGAATAATCGATCGATCGCATTGATGCCCGATTCATTCAGGGATGGATTGCCTGGCTGCTGATCGTCTGTACTCATCCGGAAAACCTCACCACGAAGATCACAACGATTGCTCGCCCTTGGACACAGTCTTCCATGCACGCGCGAATGCGGCGACGGCGGAATGCATCCGCGATTTCACTGTGCCGAGCGGAATGCCGAGGTCTTCGGCAATCTGGGCATAGCTGAGTCGCTGGAAATAGGCCAAGAGCAATACCTCCCGCAAGGCCGGGCCGAGTTGATCGAGTGCTTCCTGCACCATCTCGTCCCGTTCGGAGAGATCCATCGCGGCATCGGGGGCGGGGACATCCACTTGGAGGAGATCCACAAACGAGCTGCCGGGTTCGGATTTCTTGATCGGGGCCGAGAGTTCGACCGTCTTGCGTCTGTTCTTCTTACGGAGGTAGTCCCGTGCTTTGTTCGCGGCAATTGTAAAAAGCCAGGGACGAAATCGACGAGAACTGTCGAAACTGGCGGCCGAGATGTGAACTTGGAGAAAGGTGTCCTGAAAAATGTCTTCTGCGGCCGCCCGATCCCCCACCATGCGCGTCAGGAAGCGGAGGAGATCATCGTGATACCGCTCGATCAACTCCCGATAAGCTCCGGTTTCCTCGGCACGGAAGGCCTCGAAGACCTGCTCATCGCTTTGTTCTTGCCAATCGCTCAACTGGTTGCCTCTCTCATGCCCCGTGGGTACGCTCAATCGCGTATGAGGTTCGGTAAGACAGGAAGTCCTGTGGTGAACTTAGGATACCGGACGCAGCCCAAACTTGCCGAGTTGCCTGGAATCGACCGATAGGTGAGTATAGATAAAGAAAACCGGTGTATGCAGCAATCAGATGCATCGTCCGGCGTTCTGCGAGCAGGATGGCCCCCGCGTTGAGTATTCAATCTTCTCCACCTGAGCGAGACCCCGCCGAGTTGGCGTCCGTCATCGCCCGTGCTGCAAACGGGGAAGAGGAAGCTTGGCGCGAGCTTTTGGCTCTGTATTCCCGGCGGGTCTTCGCGATGGCGCGGAGTCGGCTTCATAACGATGATCTCGCGGAAGAGATCACCCAATCAGTATTCGTCACGATCGCGACCAAACTCAACGGACAGGGCGACAGCGGCGGGTACAGTGAGCAGGGCAAGTTCGAGCCCTGGCTCTTCCGGATCACGATGAACCGGGTTCGGGACTATTGCCGCAAGCGTGCGAGGCACGCAACCCCCACGGCACCTGAGCACATGGGGGGACTGAGCGCCAAACCCGAGTTGGATCACGCCCAGCGTGATGCGGGGATGGCCGAAATGACGAAGCTGAGATCTGCGATGGAGCAGCTCTCGGAACGGGATCGAGAAATTATTGAGTTGCGCCATCATGGTCAGCTCAGCTTCAAACAGATCGCGGAAATCTCCGGCGACCCAATTGGAACACTTCTTGCCCGGCATCATCGGGCGCTCAAGAAGCTCCGCGAAATCCTGGAACCACAACACCCACCCCAGGACGGATCGGGGGAGGTACTATGAACGACGAACACAACTATCACGATGAACTGCACCTCAATGCGGACCCAGACACCCAACGGGTTGAGTCTCTGCTCGAGGCGATGGGCAAGGCGGATCGCGATGCGATGCACCCCGATGCACCCGCCCGTATCCTCGATGCGGTCTCGCAGGTCTTCGTACCCGATCCGATCTCTATCGAGAACCAACGCGATATCGTGCCTGCACGGTCGAATGGTCGGCGATTGAACTTCCGCATGGCCGCGGCGGCCTCGATCGCGGCATTCGTAACGCTCGGGATCGTGGTGTCTCAACCGTGGAAGAGTTCGGGCACCTTGGACACCCCCATTCCTACGACGAATGAAGCATCGTGGACGCTCGCTTCGTTCGAGGAAGACCTTGACGCATTCCTCGCACTTGAAGACGGGATTAGCGACACACACATCGACGATGCGGTCGCGGATTGGGAACTCTGGGCACAAACAATCGAAGCGGATATCACCGCTGATTCCATCGCGAACGAGTTTGGCTTGAATGAGAGCTATGAGGGGGCCCTTTGATGAATCGTCATCGCATCTCAGCGTGTTTCTCGCTCGCTCTCGCAGTCTGCATGCTTGGGATGACCCAGCCCCAGCATCACCCAGACGCACCGCCACCGAGCGAGCAGCCTCCAGGCGAAACGAGTGACACGGCACCGGAAAGCCAGCCGCCACGCGGTCGGCTCGGCCTTGAGGTCACGCTTGATCCTGAGGCGTTGCGGATCCGACTGGAACGCATGGTTGAGCGTGGACAGGACATGGCCCAAAGGGGGCAAGCCGCAATCGATAAACTTGATTCTGGCGCCCCTGCTCAGGAAGTTCTCAACGAGCTCCGACCGACGAGCGATTCAAGCGATGACCGCAGCGAGCGTCGTGAGGACATGCGGAACTCCCCGCGTCGTGAAGCAATGGGAAGCCCCAACCGGCAGGCAGCAATCGAGGAAGACCGAGCGGCGATCCATGGGTTTATACAGTCCGAGTTTCCTGATCTATGGAACAACATCAAACCAATTCTTGAGCGGGATCCGCACAGCGCGGAGCGTCTTCTCGGAAAGATGGCACCACAGATCCGTGAGATCCTCGCGCTCAAGCGTTCCTATCCCGAACTCGCAACGATCAAAACAACACAGATGCGTGCTGAGTTTGACTTTGTCGAAGCCGCCCGCGTCTACCGAACTGTCCTGAATGACCCCGATGCCGGAAACGATCAGATCGAGCAGGCGCTGGGGATCATGCGAGTTCATGCAGAGGCCCGGTTCAATGCGGAACTCCGCGCGAAACAGCTGGAGATTGCGCGTCTCGAATCGCACCTCAACCAACTTCGTGTGTCCATCGACGCGCTGGAGGATCGGCGGGAGCACGAGGTCGCTCGAATTGTCACAGCTGCGCAGAAGAATGCAGAGCGGCTTTCAAGGCAGCAGAAACAACGGAAGCAGTCAAAGGGGCAGGACTCAGGAGACGACTGAGCCTGAGCCGATCTCGTCCATTGGTGTGAGTAGGACGACGCTTCGCTCGTCACTTCCCTTTGCCGCATCGCTTGCGGCAAGGAGCATGCCTCGAGACTCTTCACCTCGCAGTGAGCGGAGTGCGAGATTCGCAACGATAACTATCGATTTTCCGATCAGATCTTCTGCGTTGTAGTGCGACTTGACTCCGGCACAGATCTGACGCGGTGTGCCCGAACCATCATCGAGTTGCAGCTTCAGCAGGCGATCCGCATTGGGATGCGGCTCGGCCTGAGTAATCTTTGCAACACGCAGATCGATCTTGGCGAAATCGTCAAAGGTGATTTCCGGCTTGAAGGTGCTCTCGGTCACGCTGGTATCTGTGTTCATTTCGGGGCTCCTGTATCGATCTTCACAGAGGTTGCTCTCGATCGACTGGGATCGTAGACGGCTGCCAACAGATCGTCAGGGATCAAGGCGCAGACTCCCACTGGCCATTCCGGAGAAATGGACGGGAAGTGTCGATTCCGGTAGCCTCGATAAGCCACTCGATATCGGGCGTGCGCGTAGGTGCCGTGTTTCCCAGCGTGTACGCACTGCCCCAATCTTCGATTCCCTCCGATGCCTTCAGGCACTCGGCCTCGATCCCGAGCAGCATCAGGAGCGTCTGATTGTCACGCGTCGTTCCCATCGGGAACTGGTGGGCGTCACACACGCGGCGGACGGACTCACCGTTCTCCACCTGAGTATCGAAATAGTTCCCATTACATGGGTCTCTGGTTGAATCATAAAGCAACGGATTGAGTGCGTTCTCAATTTGGTTTCGAGTGAACCCCAGCGTTGTCCCCGCGTGGAAGATTGCCGCTTGTATCTGAGGTTGCCGATAGAGATCCTTTTCGACATCGTCATCCTCATGACGAGCACGGCGCAGACATTCTGCGGCATCATGCTTCGCTTCTGCCTCCGCCGGACCCGGACGATGCTGAACCCACTGGGAGAAACGGGTAGAGTCCAGATGTAACGCGAGATCCCAAAGCATCTGCTGCATCTGTGGATCATTCGGGTACGCGGATGCGAGTGCGATACAGCAGCTGCTCGCGGTTTTCGCATCCGCGTTGTTTACATTGATCGAAACCCCCATCGCTAACACATGCCGCGCCATATCGAGATCCTCACTCGTTTCTGCAAGGGCGACGAGCTGCTCACCGAGGTCCAGATATCGGCGGGGTTCATCCGGGCGGATGGTACGATTTATGTCAGGCTGAAGTGACGCCCCGAGCATAATCACAGCGCTGACAAATACACATAGAAGCTGAAATGGTCTCATGGTGTCTGCTCTCGTTCAAGTTCGATGAGAGTGAGTTGAGCTATCGCCCGCTGCGTCTGGGCTATCTGATGGAGCACACTCTTCGCCTTTGAATCACGATCGTGAAACTCTTCGGTGATCATGCCGAGCATCCGTTCTGTGTCGGGGAATCGCGAAACGAGCCGGACGCGTTTGATATTCAGCCAATACCGTTGTTCGGCCGCATACCGATGCAGACTCGATTGGGCGCGTACGCGATCGATCGTTGCTTGGGTTCGGGCTACTTCCAACGCTGAGCTATTGTGTGCGGAAATGAGTGACAACTCGAACTCGACTCTTTCGTGCTCGATGAGTTCCGCAAGAAGATCGTTTGGCGAAGAAGCTCGGGATAGCTTCATCCCCAGCATGTCGAGCCTGAGCATATGGAGTTCGACGAGCTCTTCCTGCAATCGCGAGACGCGCAGTGCACGATCATCAGCGAGCGCGCGCCCCATTCTCGCGAGGAGCTCTCGCCTCACCGTCGGGATCCAATCGCTTGAGTTTCGGCTTGGAAGTTCGGTCTGCAATGCGGCATCGACCACGGTATCAATCTTGGAACTCGGGCGAGAGGACCGTGAGGGCAACGCGTGATCGATCGCAATCAGAATCGTCATCTGATCGCCGAATCGCGTTATCTGCTGGAGCGCGAGTTGCCGTACCTCTGCATTTGCACGGTTCGCGAGATGAACGAGCGCATAGGCGCTGCTGATTCCAACCGTGTTCGCGCCGATCAGCTCGTCGAGATATGGTCGTAGCTGCTCAGGCTCGGTCGTGTTGACTACCTTCTCGGCCCAGGCTGTGTCCGCATCTGTCATTGAGAGCGAAGACTGGACGCGCTCCCCAACCTGCAGGGGCGCATCGTATTCGGCGATTACTTCCTCACTCAACTCCGGCGAGCCATCCAGCTGTAGACATGCAGCGGTCACGAGCCGCGAGAGACGCAAAGTCGACTCGATTGCCTGATCATCGCTCAGAAGATCGGGTGTCGCATTGATCTCAACACGGAGCTGGTTCATGATCGGCGTGGTCGAGCCACTCGGGGGTTCCCCTGATTGACTGACCGAACGGTTCGGGAACCATGCTTCCTGGAATCTCGTCTGTATTTGCTCACGCTTCGGTAGGTTCGCGTCTTGGCGCAGAATCATGAGCTGATCCACACCCTCCGCGGCGCTCTCAGTCACCAGTGCATCTGTCAGCATCGCGAGCCGAGGAGTTTGTACATCGCTATCACTGAACTGCTCGATCAGCCAATAGCGTTCTGCGCTTCCAACCCGCCAGTCGAGTGAACGAACCAGCAGCGATGCGACGCTGCGCCAGTCTTCATTTGCCGATTTGGGATCACGCAAACGGTTCGACAACGCATCAAGCATGATTGATGTATGCTCAGGCGAACCTTTTTCTGCGGCGTGTTCGGCTCCCGCATGCCAGTCCTCCCACCAAGCGAGGGCGTCTGTTTCGCTTGTATTGGCGAGATGCGATGCAACGAGCTGAACTGAGTTGATCAGATCATTGTTTGTAGTTGACGGGGCATTCGAGATCTGGCCTCGGATCGCTCGGAGCTGATCGAGCGTTTCTTGTCTTAGTCCGGCTGAACTGAGTGTGAAGTCGATCGCTGCGACGGCGAGCATGACCCGATCCGGATCGGTACCCGCAACCGCAAGCAATGGGGTGATCTCTTCCGGGGGGATCCCCTGCTCATCAAGACGCACCACAAACTCTGCAGTGTTCACCCCTGCCCGTTGCAACGCGGCACGCGGGAACGCGATCCAATCACTCGTGAACTGCGGGTAGATCTCGCGGAATCGAGCAATCGCGGCGGTGGGCTCAACTGTTGCACGGGCAACAAGCCGATCCAGCTCATGGGCAATCGCGGTGTAATGGGTCAAGCGATCCCGTATCACACGGCCCTCGATGTCAGGGGTATCAGTCGAATCGCTGTAATCGTCCAGCTGAATCGTGTCGGATTCACCGGAGAGAGTGGTCGGCGGACCGGGGGCCACAAAGAGTGTGACCGCGGTCAAGCAAGCTACTGCTCCCAGAATCGCATATATGAGGTACCAACTCCGACCATCCGGTGGCTCGGGGAGGGATGGCAGTGTTCGAGGGTGTTCCTTGGAATGCGATGCTCCGGATCGAGTATTCGAACCCAGATGCCGGACGACCTCGATCGCGCTCAGACGATTCACGCGAGCGAGATGGGCGAGGCGCCTGCGGGCCCTCGCGTTCCATCCCCCGCTTGAGCCGACGATGAGGCGTGCTCGCCGGAGGAGCGCGGGGGTCACCCGATGCATCGCACGCGTTGCGCTCCATGCCTTGGGAAGATCGACGGGCGTACCCTCAGGCCAGCGGATCGCGAGTTCAGCACGGAGTTCCTGATCCAGCAGCTGGGTCGCGGCGCTGTGGATTGCCAAACGGACTTCTTCCGCGTCCGGAGTGGTGCGTTGCGGGTGACAATCCACCTGACGCAATCGTCGTAGCCTGGCACGGTGAATCTCGGAATCTGACCCAATCTCGTGCCGCAGACCAAGAAGCGCGAACGGCCCCCCCTGCCCGGCATCATCGCCGAGGAACCGGACAATCGGGGTTTGATTCTTCCGGTGCCCGCTCATGGTGTAGGCCAACTGTCTTGGGCAGGTATCGTATCATGGAACAGCGATAAGATTTTCTCAGCCCAGGGATCCGGAGCGGGCTTGGGATTGAGGATGCGATACTGCCGGTATGTGTCGAGAGCCCTCGCAGGATCAATCGCTTGCATGAGCGCGAGCGATTCGTAACGCGCCTCGTACCACCGAATATCACCTTGGGGATACGCCGCGAGCAATCGGAGCCATGCCTCCAAGGCTGTTTCTGTGTCTGCGTTTTTCCTCGCCAGTGCAGCGGTGAGTCTGAGGCCTGGCTCGCTCGGTTGCCCGAACTCAAGAACATGCTTGGAGAGCCTCAATGCGAGCGCGAGCATATCCTCATCCTGCTCCTGGTCATACAGCAAGCCGGCGCCCTGTGCCACCACCTCCATCAGGGCTGACTGTTGAACCCCGAATCGCTGGGGTTTGGGTGGAGTCCCGCGAGCAATTGCGGCAACTCCGAGACGAACGAGCAAGCTCGCCTTTTCTGAATCTGGACCTGACTCCCAGGCGTTGATCACATGATTCAGTAACAGCACCTCCGCGTCATCCGCTCGATCCGGGTGAATCGCTCTGAGCTCGTTTAGATGAACGAGAGCAAGATCAATCTCACCCTCGGCAAGCGCCGCCCTGATCAGTTGGGTTGCAAACTCCGGCTCGAGTTGAGCCTTGAGTGCCCCTTCATCGAGCAGATCTCTTGCGCGCCGGATCAACTCACGGGCACGCTGAGCATCGGCGGGGGTATCTCTCAATGCGAGATCGATGGCGATCTGAAGCGTGGACACCCGCGTGTTGACGGGCTCGCTTTCGGATTCTGATTCGATGACTTCAACAAGCAGATTCCTTGTGTCTCTCAGAAGCGTAATGTCACGGAAACCCGATGCTCGGAGCATCTCATATTTGAGTTGAGCATGGAGTCTGCGGGCCGCCTGAGCGTTTGGATCTGATTCCGGTACGGCGCTGAGCGTATCGATCGCGACCTGCGGATCGAGCATTCCCTGGGTCGCGTATCGCAGAACAAGCGTTCTGGCACGCTGGGTGCCGGCGTATCTCTCAATGTACGAACGGATCGCATCCTCAAGCTCACTCGAAGCCCGTTTTCCTTTGAGTGCGTTCGCCCGATCGATTGCCGCGATGCGTATCCATCGAGCTTCCTCAAGCAATTCCGGAACAAGCGATGCATCCAGCACATGCTTGCACTGCTCCATCGCCTCGCGTGGTTTGTCATCCCGGACCAATGCATACGCGAGCTTGAGACGGCAATCGTCTCGATCTTCTGGATAGTTGTTTGCATCTGCCGCATGAACGGCCCGGCTCAACAGATCGATCACAACTGAGTACGAGGGGTCTGACTCTTCGGACTCCGTCCGCTCGAGTTCTGCGAGCGCACGCGCATACATCGGGATGAATCCTGAGCCGATCATGGGGAGGTGCTGATATCGCTGATACAGATCGACAACATGACCGATCTCTCGCTGATCGACGAGTTGTTCCACACACAGGGTCACGAGCTTCTCTGCGTCCTCATTCTTCCTCGCGCTGCGTGCCTCCAGGGTCTCGATAGCGACAAAACGAGCATCCGCAATCGTCAGGCGACCATCCCCTGTATTTGAACGGATCTCTAATGCCAGTGTGAGAGCCGCATGCCATTCTGCTCCCAGCGTGAGGACCCTGAGCAACCTGCGCCGGGCTTCACTCGGAACACTCGCGGGGAGAGACTCCTGGTCCAACAACCCCTCGAGCCAGATCCGTGCGAGCCCGTAGTTTTCCGACTGCGCTTCGCACATTGCAATGCCAATAACTGAGCGAGCGACATGCTCGTACTCCATCGCCGCAAGGTGCAGGTCCTTGCTCAATGGAATCGAGCCCTCAGCACCCAGAAGCTGGCCGAACGCCGCGTATGTATCTCGTTCGACATGGCGCTGCTCTAGTACAGCGATCCCATAGCCGGACCATCCCAAATAGTAGTTTCCAAACGAGTTGAGCCGGCGAAGCGTGTCAAGCTCCTCCTCAACTCGAGTCTGTGCTTGGAGCGTTCGTGTGGATGTCCGCCTGCGAGATAGACGATCAAAGTCCTGCTGGGAACCCGCGAGAAGTTGAGTCAGCCCGCGATGGGCCTGTTTCATAGCCGCCAATGCGCTGCTGCGGGACGCATCATCGAGCAGGCGAAGGTGTGCAAGCTCAATCGCGTTTTCATGCTGCACAAAGGCATCGACGAGCAGTTCCAGCCGTAGTTCATTCATCGGTACCGCGGGGGCGCGCACCGCAAGGGATCGGGCACGATTGAGCACGATCTGGCGATACGGATCTTCTCGTTCGAGAGCTCGGAGTTGGCTCAGATACAACTCGGAGAGCGATGTCGCGATTTCTATGCGCTCTTGTTGCTCTTCTGCCTGATCGAGCCGTGTTTCGAGTTGAACCTCGAGCAGCTGATCCATCCGGTGATCACGCAGAAACTGCTCTACTTCTGTGTCGCCGGGGCTTGCCGACGAAAACGAAGCAAACAACCCCGTCGTGATCACGATCAGATTAGTTGCTCGAATCGCCGGGCACATAGCTCCTCCTTGCGAATCCTGCGTTGCGAGCAGCCTGCAGTGCGGTTGCGACGGCTTGAATAGGCACATCAGGGGCAGATTTGATGGCAACCCCCGGATCTCGAGGGAGTTGATTCAAGACGGATTCGAGCGAAACACGATCCGAGCATCGTACCTGACCGATTGTATAGATTACCTGTTCGCCTTCGAGACTGATCTGAATGATCTGAGGCTGCAAGTCACTCGAGCTGACCCCACCGCCTTCGGTCTGCAACGCAGCGGGCAGTTTGTTCTCTTTCTTCGCGAAGTCCGCGGTAACGAGAAAGAACACGAGAAGAAGAAACACGACATCGATCATCGATGTTAACGGCAGTGCACCGAGCTGGGAACGCCTCCGCCTTGTACGATTGAGCGTCATGGTGCCCCCCCATCCGGCTCTACGGTGGCGAGTTTCCACTTCTGCACACCAACATTCGACAGCCTGAGAAGCAAGCGATCCAAATGGGCTACCGGTGCATTTCGATCCGGGCGGATGAGCACATCAAAGGGTGTGCTCTCGCTCTGATTCATGACCCCGGCGGATGCGATCCGTTCAACTTCAAGTAGACTCGTTTCCTGTGACTCGAACCGATATGTCCCCTCTCGGGTGACATCAATGATCATCGCCGCCTGCTGCTGAACGGTTTCTTCTTCCCCCTGTTCTCTAGGGAGATCAACCTCGGTTCGACGGAGATCTCCGAACTGGGAAGTAAACATAAAGAAAATGATGAGCTGAAACACCACATCAATCATCGGCGTCAAATCGACGCTCAACATGTGTCCTGATGTTCCAGTCCGCCTATTCACGCGCCCTGTCCCTCTGCTCCCTGTGTCGCCTCCAAAGGCGCAATGATTTCCTCGATCTCCTCATCGATCTCTGTCGTCAGATGATCGATTCGATTTCGTAGATATGTATACATCGCGGTGCATGGGATCGCGACGATCAGACCGAGCACGGTTGTGATCAGAGCTTGCGAAATGTTGCCGGCGAGTTTGTCCGGGCGAGCAGGCCCGTCAGCGAGGGTAATCGTATCGAATGCACCAACCATACCAACAACAGTGCCCAGAAGCCCGAGCATCGGTGCAACGGACGCGATGAGTCCGATCCCATCTGTTAGCCGATAGAGACGATCCACCTCAAGCTGCCCCGTCTCGTCGACGGATGATCGGAGTTCGAGCATCCCAAACGCAGAACGCGACGCCCGAGAGAGCCCCGACCCGACAACGCGTGCGAGATAGCACGAGCCCGGCTGATCAGCACACCGATTGATCGCACCATCAATATTGCCATCATTGAGCAAGGACCGAAGATCACTGGTGAGTTCGGGTGGCGCGAGCCGATCGCGTCTGATTCGAAAAATCTGTGCCCCAATCATCGCGATCGCCACAAGCGAGATCAGGATGATGATCGCACCGATCGGACCACCCTGACGGATGTATTCGAGCAGAGAGCGATGGACCTCCCCGCCGGGTCGCGCAACCGTGAGAACCGTGATAGGTACCGAATCGATCATTATTCCTGTTCTCCTCGATCTGCCGAGCGGGCATGACCGCGTTGGATGTTTCGTTGTGCTTCCTGCAAAAGTGTGCTCCCCCAGGCCGGACGATCGGTCTGGCTGAGGTAATCGTGCGCGATCTGAGCTGCAAAGAGGGTCAGCTCCGGTTCGACATCGCCAAGACGGACGATAATGTGGATCAGCTCGATCAGCCCACGATCCCGAACTTCGATGGTGTCTGAACGGATCAGGCTCACACCGATGCTCAATCTCGCCCATACCTCGATCCACTCGCCACGCTGAGTCTGAGTCCGTCGAACCAACGCCTCGCGAGCACTGACCCGAACAGCTTTATCAGGATGTGCCTGCGCAAAGCTGACCTGCTCGACGAGCACCAGCCCGGCATCACGGCTTCCTTTGACGCGTTTCAGTTCGTTAATACGAGCGATCAAGTCATGCCGATTCGCATCTGCGGAGTCGACAAGCGCGAAATAGGCGTGCATAAGGCGCACACGCCCCGGTGCCTCGATCGATTCGACGAGCCGACCTGCGTCCGTGCGAGCAAAGACTGGTGGCAGGTCTTTGCGGAGATTCAGATCTGGATCAAGCAGAGATGACCGAGGCACGGACTCCGCCCCGGGCAAGCCCTCTGCGGCAAATGATGCAAGCATGGGTTCGACGGCCTGTTTGCGACGATTGGCCGCGATGAGACACCGGACGAGCCCGTCACAGACATCCATTGATTGAGGCCCCTGCTCCCATAGATATGTACGCGATAGTGACTGATATATCGGCAGTGCGCCAGAAGCGTCGCCCCGCGCGAGTCGCTCGTACGCCCTCCAGGCTTGGGCCGCGACAGCCTCCCACTCCGATCCCACCTCTGCGGGCAGGAGGCCAGCCCGGAACTCATACCAAGGCACAACCCGCGGGCTCTGGTCTTCGAGCAACAGATGCACCCCCTGGGGGTTCGTCGATACAACCGTGCCTACGAGGCTTTCATCTTGCGAAGATACAGCAATCTTGACTGGTTCTGCACACAACAGAACCCCTACCAGAATCATCACGGGGGAGATCATGGGCGAATCTCCCTGACATGGGTGAACTTTCCGCCCGATTGGCGTGCGATGATGCGCATCATGTTCAGCGCCGCTTGGGCATCATCCGGGTTTGCAAGCTCACCAAAGAGTACCGTATGTATGGGTACGAGCTCTCGCCGATTGAGTGCCCGTACCTGCAGGGGGATCTCGGTGTCAAAGAGACCATCAGTCATGAAATAAATCGCGTCAGATTGCGGTTCAAGGTCAAAGACCATCTGGAAACCCGCGAGCGGTTTCGTACCACCGTTCGGATCAAAGCCGAACAGTGTGCGAGCGGCGAGTACCTTGTTCGCCTGAGTCGCCTGCGTCCAGTTCCCTTGCCCAAAGATCGCGATCGCGTTGGATGAGTACAGCATTACACAGAACTGGGCGTTCTCATCGAGCCCGCTGATCGATCGAATCAGTTCAGAGCGAGTCTGATCCCATCGGGTGAGCGCCCCCGATGCCCCGAGCGTATTCATCGATCCAGAGATATCGACGATGTACGCGAAACGGCGTCCGGATGCCTCCAACCCAAAGAAGCTCGCACCGTCGCCTGTCCCAGCACCAGCGCTGCCCGTGCTAGTATCAATACTCGTCAGCGCCCCCCCACCGGGATTGAGTGACGGGGCGATCGAGTCTGCGAGTTCATCAATCGAATCTTCATTGCTCTGGTCAGAGAGCAGATCGATTCGGGCCGCATCGGTCGCAATCGGCGCAACCTCGAAACTCTCGTAGCTCACCTCTGGCGACTGCATCTGTGCGAGTTCCGCGTCCGTGAGAATCGCGAAATCGACATCATCCCCCTGATCCCCGCCGACATCCGCGGTCCCGAAATCGATCGTGACAATCGCAGCGATCGTGAGGACAATGAGATGAATGACAATCGAGAACCCGAGCCCCATGATGGTCGCTCGCTCGATCAGCCTCCTGCGGGCAGACTTGCCCGGGGTCGGGTACCCGCTCGCACGGGGCTCGTCTTGATGCGTGTGTTCAGTCAATGATCACAATCCGTCGTCGGTTCCCGGCGGATCTTCCATTGATTCGCCGGCAGGGTGTCCCCATCCTGGATGCATCCCGATTCGTATAGAGTACCACATCGGTTCGTCCGCGTTCTACCATTGAAGACCCTTCGGGGTGCATTCCTCATCACCTTTCCGCACTTGGAGCCCGAATGTCTGATACATCCTCATCCCGCGCCCGCTTGGGCAAGCCAAATCGAGTGCTGCTCAAGCTCAGCGGCGAAGCCTTTTGCAAACCTGGTGGGTTCGGGATCGATACCAAGGAACTTGGGATCATTGCCAACGAGATCAAGGACGCACTCAATGCAGGCGCCCAGATCGCCGTCGTTGTCGGCGGGGGAAATATCATCCGCGGTGCGGAACTCGCCCGAACCGGAGATATCCAGCAGGCCACCGCAGACTACATGGGCATGCTTGGCACCGTTATGAATGGGGCCGCTCTGAAAGAGAAACTCGACACGCTCGGGATCGATTCCCGAGTCATGTCCGCCCTGGATATCCGCGCCGTGGCTGAACCATTTATCCGCCATCGAGCGATCCGGCACCTTGAGAAGGGACGGGTCATCATCCTGGCCGCCGGGATCGGCAACCCATTCTTCACGACCGATACCTGCGCCGCCCTGCGAGCAACAGAGCTGGAATGTGACCTGCTGATCAAGGCAACCAAGGTTGACGGCGTCTACAGCGCCGATCCAAACAAAGACCCCAACGCTACACGATACTCTGAGCTGTCATTTGATGACGCGATCAGCAAAAAGCTCGCGATCATGGACATGACAGCGCTCGCGATGTGCCAGGAACGCAAGATCCCAGTATTGGTCTTCGATTTCAAGATCGCGGGGAACATCCGCCGGGTAATCGAGGGCGATGAGATCGGAACCCTGCTGAGTTCAGATGCCTAATCAGCCGCGAATCCACGCCCGATTTGGTCTATGATCCTGCCCTGAATCAGATTTCTGGAGAATGAACGATGAGCACCGACCCAAACACCATTCTGCTCGAAGCCGAAGAGCAAATGACCAAAGCGATCGAGTACCTGACCAGTGAACTCAAGGGCATCCGCGCCGGACGCGCATCACCCGCCATGGTTGAGTATGTCAAGGTTGAATGCTACGGATCAGAAACCGATCTGAAGAGCGTCGCCGCGGTCTCGGTCCCGGAACCAACCCAACTCCTGATCAAACCGTTCGACCCTTCGTTGGTTGGCGCAATCAAGAATGGGATTGAGCAGGCCAATCTCGGTGTCAATCCTCAGGTTGAAGACAAGCAGATCCGCATCTCGCTTCCCTCGCTCACCAGTGATCGTCGTAAGGAGCTTGTTTCACAGGCGAAGAAAGTGGGCGAAGAGCAGAAAGTCGTTCTGCGAAACGCTCGCCGCGATGCGAACAAGGCAGCCGACTCGCTCGCGAAGCAGGATGGGGTCCATTACTCCGAAGATGAGATCTCAACTCTGCACGATGAGATTCAGGAACTGCTCAAGACCTACGAAAGCAAAATCGAAGATCTGATCACCAAAAAATCCAAAGAGATCACCGAGGTCTGAGTTTCATACCCAGATCATCACAACAAAAAAAGAACCGGGCTCCGATGAGCCCGGTCTTTTTGTGTTCAGGTTGAACAGGTGTCAGCGGAAGTGAATGACGCGCGGACTGACGAGAAGGACTCTCTCCTTATCGAGCAGCATCAGCGCGTTGAGGGAATCAACAATCGATTCGTACCTCTCCGCTCCCAGCATCGTGCGGAGCACAGATTCAAACGGGTTCAGGTTTATATTGACACCCGGCGACTGGAGGAACTGCCCGAACTGCTCAAGGAGCATCTCCTCGAAACTCGGGGGCTGCGGGTAATGGACCACATCGAAATCATCGAGCCCGACCTTTGCGGCGAGTCCATTGATCGCATCATCAATACCGCCAACCTCGTCAGCCATACGGAGTTCGACCGCATCAGTCCCGACAAAGAGCCGTCCTTCAGCCGTCTTGCTCAGGTCGATCCCTTCACGACCCGCCTCTACACGCGAGGTGAACAGGTTATAAGTCTCTTTCATCTCGCGACGCATGATGGCAATCTGATTGCTATCCCATGCGCTCGAGCTTGAGAAAAGATCACCCATCGGGCCTCGGGAGCGCTCAACGATGTTGATCTTGGCTTTGTCATAAAGCTCGCCCATAGCGTACTTGCCACCGACGACACCGATAGAGCCAACGATTGAGGATGGGTTTACGAAGACACGATCTCCAGCGCTGAGCACATAGTACCCCCCCGACGCTGCCATGCTCCCGACGCTCACCCAAACCGGCTTCTCTGACTTGAGCCGTTCGACCCCTTGCCACATCACCTCAGACGCAATCGCCGAGCCGCCGGGCGAGTCGATGCGAACGATCACACCCTCAATCAGATCCTCAGCGAGGATCGTTTCGATGGCGTTCCGAATCGTGCGCGATCCGACCGAGGTACCACCGCCAAACAATCCACCGGCAGAGGAATCGCCGTCGATAATCGTTCCGTTGATATGCAGGACCGCAACTGTCGGGTGATCGACATCTACCGATCCGCCAGAGGGTGTCGCGAGCCCTGAGAAGATCGAGAAGGGAGAAAAACTCTCGCTCTGCCCGTTTGTGTCGTATGGGTCCGTGACCCATTCAACTTCGCCGTCGTATTGATCTGAGAAATAGTCTCTGAGCACGGGCAAGTCGATCTCGGCATCAATGACACCGGCTTCGATGGCTTCCTCTCCGTTCGCGGACCAAATCACTCGCATTGATTCGTCCAGTTCCGAATCAGTCAGGTCGCGACCCTCCATCAGGATCGTGCGGATGTTCGCGTACATGGAATCGAGCAGCCCATCAATATTCTCATCCCATGCTGGGGACGGCATCGAACGCGTCATCTGTTCGTTCGCACCTTTGAAATCCCCCACCTGCACGAGCTGGGCCTGCACACCAATCCAGTTGAGCGTATCGGCAAGATACATCTCCTCGGCGTGCAACCCTGGGAAGGAGACATATCCGCCCCGCTGCAGGATGGCCTCATCCGCGTATGCGGCGAGCAGCAGGTCCGTTGTCCCGTATCCCTCTGCGAACACATGAACCTTCTTATCAGCTTCCTGCAAGCGTTTGATCGCGCTCCCGATCTCCTCGACCTGCGTTGCACTCAGGGCCGAGTCTTTCAGACGAATGACGAGCCCGGAAAACTCTCGATCGTACACAAGGGTGTCGATCGTATTGATAATGCCCAGAAGCGAATCACTACCGTCGCCGAGCCAGGAGTACCCGACCTCGACCTCAGCCGGTGAACCAACAATTTCGATGACCGCGAGACTGACATCCTCCGCATGCACCGCAGAAGACATCGCGGTGGCGGATAGAACAGATGCAATCGCTGCAGTACGAGGGGAGCGTGGGAATATGCGCATGAAGTAACCTCCGTGATCTATACGACTCATCACAGTTTATGGGTTCGGCTCATCCGGTGTTTCAGATCCCCTCGGTTCTGCGAGTTTTCTGTCGATTGGTTTCGAAGATATCACCCAAACCCACCCCGGGACGGCGGATTACGGGGTACAAACGCACGGTATCGCTGCAGATGTTGATCAATCCTACCGTGAACAGAACGGAGCCAAGTGAGATCACAACGATGGAAACAATCTCAAGCACATCGCGTGCCGAGACGGGCGTAAACTGGGCAAGAATCGACAGCAGATCGCCAAGAGCCGCGATGCCCAGAGATGCGAGCAGTGCGATCATTGATTGCCGGTCCACACGCCCCGTGCGAACGATGACGGAACGCACGGCGAGCCCGACGGCTGCGGGGCGTATCCCCAAAACAATCCCCGTTACGAGCAGAAATACGAGAATCCTGAGCACCGATCTCCCGGTCGCATCTCCACCTGGATGTAGAAGCGGCGAAGGGGAAGAAATATCGTGTCCAAGATAAATCGAGTAGTAGACAAAGATCAGGGCAAAGTAGAGAGACACACCGAGCGCACACCTCATCGCCTCCCATCGCGTGACCGATGAATGGGGGCGTATCAGCGTAAACGCACCCAGCATCGACACAATGAGCCCGACGAAGCCAACCCATGCGAAAACACTGGGGATCCAAGTGCTCACACCAAGGTCACGAAGAACCTCAATACCGCGGAGGAACCAGATCATCAGCACTGCGACGAGTGCCCCGAAGCTCCACAAGTTCAGTCCGATGGCACTGAGACGCGGATATGTCAAAGGTGTCAGTTCGTCGGCATGCGGATCGACGATTCCGAGAATTGTGGCTCGGACAGGGACACCACACTCAGGGCACTCGGCACGGATCGAAAGCCCGTGCAGATCGTAACCACACGCGATACAGAAAAGCTTGCCGGTGAGTTGGCGTGCGATCACCGAATCGGAACTGTTCCGAGAAAGTGCACCCTCTTCGCCCTGTTGTGTGTGTTGGGGCATGATGTGAGACCGCTTGGCAGCGAGTTCCCAGCATACACGATGGAACCGGATGCGTCACGCGTCGAATGGCCCCGTGGTTCATTCATCGCATAAACTGTGCGAGAAGACCACGCGATCCGATCGCCCAGAAGCAAGGCCGCAGCATGAGCGACTACAACCGAGAACGAGTCCGAGAACGAATCGCCGCACTCCGCGACCAGATCGCACGCGTGTATTTGGGGGACACGCCGGCAATCGACTGGCTGATATGCTGCCTGCTTTCGCGGGGGCATGTCCTGCTCGAGGATGTGCCCGGGGTAGGAAAGACCTTGCTTGCTTCGACACTCGCGAAATCCATCGATTGCCCTTTCTCGCGGGTGCAGCTCACACCTGATATGCTGCCGGCAGATCTTCTGGGCGTCTCCATCTACGCTCGGGATGGGGCAGAACTGAAGTTCCAGCCGGGGCCGATCTTTACAAGCGTGCTGCTTGCAGACGAGATCAATAGGACGACCCCGCGAACTCAATCCGCGCTGCTGGAAGCCATGAGCGAAGCCCGGGTTTCGATCGATGGAACCACGCATGATCTTGAACAGCCATTCATGGTTGTTGCAACGCAGAATCCCGCCGAGTTCGAAGGCACTTACCCCCTACCCGAAAATCAGCTCGACCGTTTTCTGATGCGGATCAGTCTGGGATACCCCAGCGCGAACGCGGAGATCGAGATGCTCGATCTCCGCCCGGCAACCACCGTCCTGGAACAGATTGGCCCGGTGCTCCATGCGGAGGATGTGATCGCCATGCAGCTCGAAGTGGACGCGATCCATCTCTCTGAACCGATCCGTCGGTACATCGTCGAAATTGCGCGCCAGTCACGGAACGCTGATGAAATCATGGTCGGGCTCTCACCCCGAGGATCGCTCGCCCTCGCCCACGCAGCCCGCGCCTGGGCGTGGATGCATGATCGTGACTATGTACAGCCCGATGACATCCAGTCATTGCTGGTTCCAGTTTGTGCTCACCGCCTCGTCATGGAAGGCGCGGCCACAGGGGCACACTGGATGCTCGCGGCGGAGCTGATCGACTCAATCGCACGAGGTGTGAGCTCACCGGCTTAAACCATGAACCGATCCAACGCCTCGATCGGGTGCATCGCACGATGTCCGGTTCCATCAAGAATCTGGTGACGGCATGATGTACCAGGTGCCACCAGTATGTCTTCGTCGCCGAGCTCTCGTATCGCCGGGAAGAGGGACTGCTCACCGATGCTCATCGAAAGCTCAAACCGGTGGGCAGCATATCCAAACGATCCGGCCATCCCGCAACAACCTGTCGGAAGAACTCGGACCTGATCAGGATAGAGCCGCATGAATATGGCAGAACTTGTGCCATCGCCCCAGAGTGATTTCTGATGGCAATGCCCGTGTAAGACGATTTCTCCTGCAATCGGTCGCATGCTCGGTCGGACCGGGTGCGTCTCCCAGAACACATCGATGAAAGTTTCGGGCAGGGCGGATTTCGCGATCAGGGAATCGATCAGGGTCTGCTCAAAATCGAGATTCAGATCGGCCCAATCGTCACAAACTGCCGACAGGCACGAAGGTTCAGGAACGAGAAAACCACGAACCTGATCATCCTCTATGTACCTCCTGAGCAAGGAAATCGTCCGGTTCGCGTCTCGGATTGCGTGCGGGAGATTCCCTAGTGAGATCGCCGCCCGACCCAGGTCGCTGACCGGGATCACCTCAATCGCGTACCCCAGTTTTTCCAATACTGAAACCGTGGCCTGCGTGATGTGCGGCTCATTGTGCGAACTGAACGAATCGCTGAGCACGACCACAAGGGGGGCGCCGTTCCTCGCGATCGATCGGCGTTTGATAGCCCGTCTGAACTCTGGCAGTGAGCGATCTGGATGGACACCCATCGCATGATTGATGATCGAACGGATCGGGGGAAGTTTCTGCATGGCGTTCGAGACGCTCGGCATAACAGAGCCCATGCGATTGAGTGAGTGAATCGCACTCATCACGCGGACCCTCAACGGGATCCCAGTCTGCTCGTATCCCTGCGCGAGGTACTCGCTCTTCAGCTTGGCAATATCGACCGAGCTGGGGCACTCACTCTTGCACCCCTTGCAGCTCAGACACAGATCGAGGGTCGCAAGCGTGTCCTGATCGTTGAGTGCGGGTTCGCCGGTGGGTTCTCGCCCAAGATCTGTTTGCCCAGTAAGAGCGAGCCGCAGCGCATTCCCTCTGCCTCGCGTGCTATGGCGTTCGTCCAGCGTCGCCTGATAGGATGGGCACATCACACCGCCCTGCTTGCGCCTGCAGACCCCCGCACCGTTGCAGAGTTCTACAGCGTGCGCGAACCCATGCTCGGGGGCAAACTGATAATAAGTATCCAGCTGCGCGATCCGCGTCTGTGTTTGGTTGGGACGAATGCGGGTGTGGGTGCTGATCGACTCGACCGATTGGGGATCGACGATGTTACCGGGATTGAGCAGACCGTCCGGATCAAAGATCGATTTGATCTCACGGAACGCCTCAAGGAGTTCGGCACCAAACACACGCTCGATGAACGGCCCTCGGGCGCGACCATCGCCGTGCTCACCCGACGGTACCCCACCAAGCTCGATCGCAAGATCAGCGACATCTGATGCGATCCGATGCATCGCCTGCTCGTCCTCGGCAATCCGAAGATCGAGGAGCGGTCTGACATGCAGGACCCCCACTGATGCGTGGGCATAGTACGATGCGATGGTCCCCTCACGATCGACGATCAAGCGGAATCGATCCACAAACTCGTTCAACCGATTCACCGGGATTGCGTTGTCTTCGACAAATCCGAGCGGTTTGCGATGCCCCTCGACAGCATGGAGCAGGGGCTCCCCAGCCTTGCGGAGTTTCCACGCCGCCGACATACTCAATGGATCAGTGAACCGAGCGAGCGGTACACTGGGCAAGAGCTCAGCCACGCGATCGAGGGCTGATTCGATCGATTGCAGATCATCCGCGAAGAACTCGACAAACAGAACCGCTTTCGCCTTCGTATCCGGCAGAACCGCGATGTACTGAGCGCATTCCTTGTTTCCGCGAGCCAGATCCATGATGAGA
Source organism: Phycisphaerales bacterium UBA1910 (assembly GCA_002337545.1). Taxonomy (GTDB): domain Bacteria; phylum Planctomycetota; class Phycisphaerae; order Phycisphaerales; family UBA1924; genus UBA1924. Next base: position 37,692 of record DDGE01000065.1, read on the forward strand.
TCGTCGAGCAGCTCAATCCCTGCGGGATGCAGGGCGAGCATCGGTTCCACAGCACGGATCGCGTCTTCTATCGAGTCAAAGGAGAGCACACCGAGCCCCTTGCGGCTCGGGATCGGGTGGAGCTTGACTTCGGCCCCCAGCGTTACAGCGAGGGTCCCCTCAGACCCACAAAGCAGCGGCGCAAGATTCACACGGTTGATGTCCCAGTCGTTCGCCTCAAGCTGTTCGAGGATGACATCGAGTTGATACCCGCTGCACCGACGCTTGGTCTTTGGAAAACGCTCACGGATCTGGTCTTGGTAGCGTCGCACGACACTGACAACACGCAATGTCAACTCACGAGTAACCGGGTCATCCTCAGCAGCACCCGGACCAAACCGTGCGACGCGCCCGTCGGCTAGACAAGCCTTGATGGAGTTGATGTTCTCGCTGGTACGCCCATAGAGCACCGAGTGGACACCCGCGGCATTATTGCCGATGCATCCGCCGATGCTTGCCTGTCGAGCCGTAGAAGGATCGGGCGCAAAGAACAACCCCGTCTCCGCGATGCGATCATTCAGATCATCAACCGTCAGCCCGGGCTGCACATAGCACGCCTTTCGTTCAGACAGGGTCCACTCAAGCTCGCAGCAGTTGGGAGAAACATCAAGCACGAGGGCGGCATTGACACATTGCCCGGCGAGACTGGTCGCGCCGCCACGCGGAAGAACGGGGACCTGATACCTTGAGCACAAACGGAGTATTTCGGGGATCTGCTCAATACTCGAGGGCACCACAACCCCGATGGGTGCGACCTGATAGATCGACGCATCGGTTGCGTATAAACCCCGCGTGTGCGCATCGGTGTGCACCGGGATTCCGATGCCGAGAAGATCTGAAATGAGTTCGTCGGGTAGTTGGTTCATTGCGCACTCAATCGAAGAAACAGGATAGCCCGATCATCTAGGTGCTGCATTGCCGGTGTAAAAGAACAGCCCGCGACTTTCGCCGCGGGCTGAATAAAAGCAAATGGTTGCTTTCGCTACGACTTAGTCGTAGTAGGGGTAGATCACCGTCTCTGTGTCAACTTCGACACGGTAGTACTGACGGAGGAAAGCGTTGCGGTTGTTTTCTTCGCCGCTGAGGGTGACCGAATCGCTGGTGACCGGGTTGGTCTCAGGGGTGCGAAGCTGGTCATCTTCGTTCACGAAGAGGTTGTCGGGCTGAGTCTTCTTCTCATCCTGAGTGATACCGGTGAAGGTCCAGATGACCTGCTCGGGATCGGGACGGTTGAAGAAGTCGACGTGTGCATCGTTGAAGCCAACATTGCCGGCCCACTCGGAACGGTTCCCGTTCATTGCGAGGGTGACGGAGTTGACGCCGAGGGGTGAATCACCGCCGCCGCTGCCGCCGTCGTCGTAGAGGTCCCAAGTACCTTCAGCGTCTGAACCATCAAGCTCGTAGACCGGGCCACGGTTGGAGATCGCGGGCTCCAGCGCGTCGAAGGTGTTCTGCCATGTCGGACGGCGGAACTGGAAGGGAGGGGTGTGAGCGTAGCTGAAACCACCGGGGAGGGTGTCCCAACCTGGAAGCTCGTTGTTTGGCGGAGTGCCGGGCATACCGTTGTTGTAACCCTCATCAGCGGGGGTTGCCTTGAAGTTCGGGTCCCACAGTGCTTCGGAGAGGGTACCGCTGGTTGCGGAAACGCCACCGACGGGATTCTCGAACTGGTATGACTCGTACTGCTCGTAGTTGCCGAGTTCGATCGGGCTGAAGCAGATACCGGTTTCAACGATACCCTGAGCGATCATGATCGAGAAGATATTCCCGGTCGTATTCTTGTTCTGGGTGTTGATACCATCGCCGAGTTCGATCGTCTTGTCGTTCTTGTCGACGCGGCTCGGAAGCGGGTAGAAGTCGCGGTTGTTGCCCGCGAACACGACCAGACCCTGCATCAGTGAGCGGATCTGGGTGGCGTCCTTCAGCGAGTTCGCACGCTGGCGTGCCTTGCCCAGAGCGGGCAGGAGGATGCCGATGAGCAGCGCGATGATCGCGATGACCACCAGCAGCTCAATAAGCGTAAACGCATTCTTACGATTGGTCTTCATGGATTGACTCCTTAAACCTTTGCCGATCGATGACCAAATCGATCGACGGTTGCCTTTCGTCCCAGACGACGCTGTAAGTACACAGCACCAAATCGTCAGGGACACAAACCGCTCACGCTTTGCCCCGTGAGCTCGTAGGCCGAGTTGTCGGCGTGTTTGATTCGGCAGGAATCAATCTGATAACGGGTTATCCTCAATCGAGGGCCCAATAAGGACGCATATTTCGTCGTAGCCGAATCTGCACACCAGTGCTTGTTTGCAGTCCAAGCATATCATCAGTCTATTCGAGCAGCAACCCGGGGCAGTTCCATCGATGCCCAAAACCCGCAAAATTCCCCCCTATTTTCACATTGGAGTGCTCAATGTCAGTAAATCATCCAGAATCCACACTCGAGTCCATGGGAGTAGCTCTCCCCCAAGCACCTCAGCCCGTCGCCTCCTATGTACCGAGTCGGCGCTCTGGGAATCAGGTGTTCATCTCGGGGCAGATCCCTGTCGCCAACGGAGACCTGCTCGCCAAGGGGAGCGTACCGACCGAAACATCGCTCGAATCCGCAACCGCGTGTGCACGACAGTGCACCCTCAATGCGCTTGCGTGCCTCAAAGCCGAAATCGGTGATCTGGGCCTGGTCACCCGTGTCGTCAAGGTCGGGGTCTTCGTCGCGAGTGAGCCAGGATTCGGTGACCAACCCAAAATCGCCAATGGGTGCTCAGATCTTCTTGTCGAAATATTCGGCCACGAGATCGGCCAGCACGCAAGAGCCGCCGTCGGCGTGAGTGCGCTCCCGCTCAATGTTCCCGTCGAGATCGAGTTCATCTTCGAGGTGAAATGAAAAAACCGCCCTGGCTTGGGCGGCTGCTTCGTACTTGCTTGAACCAGCATCGGGCTTAGCCGAATGCCTTCTGATAATCAGCAAGGAACTGTTCGAGTCCCTTGTCGGTCAGCGGGTGCTTCATCAGCTGCTTGATGACCTTCAGCGGCACTGTGGCAACATCTGCACCGATGAGGGCACACTCGAGCATGTGCTTGGGATGACGGATCGATGCAGCGAGGATCTTGGTCTCGAACCCGTAGTTGTCGTAGATCGTTCGGATCTGTGAGATGAGTTCCGTGCCGTCCTGCGAGATATCGTCGAGTCGCCCGATGAATGGCGACACGAGGAACGCGCCGGCCTTGGCGACCATCATCGCCTGCATGGACTGGAAACAGAGCGTCATGTTGGTCTTGATGCCCTCGTCGCTGAGTGCCTTGCATGCCTTGACGCCGTCGATCGTCGTCGGGAGCTTGACAACAATCTGCGGCGCGATCTTTGCGCGGTCCTTGCCCTCTTCGAGCATGGCGCTGTACTCAGTCGCGATCACTTCTGCCGAAACCGGGCCGGATACGACGCCACATATTTCTTCGAGTCGTTTGCCGTAATCAATGCCTTCCTTCGCGATGAGGGATGGGTTGGTGGTCACGCCGTCGAGAATACCCAGATCATGCGCTTCTTTGATTTCGTCGAGGTTTGCGGTGTCGATGTACAGTTCCACTGTGATTCGCTCCGTGCCGGGGATTGTGAGGAGAGGGTTGCCCTGTGATGGGTTGAGACTTTAGGCCTCTCGCTTCTCAAGTTCGGGCTTGAGCAAGCGCCGCATGATCTTTCCGGTCGGGTTTCTTGGAAGGGCCTCGATCACGACTACGCGACGAGGAACCTTGTACCCCGGGAGGTTGTCTCGACACCATCGCACGAGCTCTTCTGGGTCCGCGGCATGATCCTCGGTGGGTTCGACGAACGCGATGGGGACTTCGCCCCGCATCGGGTCTTGCTGACCGATGACTCCTGAATCGTGGACGCTCGGATGGGCGTTGAGGACCTCCTCGATCTCGCGGGGAAAAACATTCTCACCGCCCACAATAAGCATCTCCTTGATCCGGCCCGTAATTCGGAGGAACCCCTCCTCGTCGATCTGCGCCATATCGCCAGTGCGGAAAAATCCACGCCCGTCGAACGCATTCGCGGATTCCTCGCAGAGCCCCAGATATCCCTTCATAATATTGGGGCCGCGCATGCGGAGTTCGCCGTCGGTGTTTGGTGGAAGAACCTGATCTGTCGCGGGGTCTACCACGATCTGCTCCAAGTTCGGAACTGGACGCCCCACTGTCCCCGCCCGATTCTCTTCCGGCAGAAGCACATGCGTGACAGGCGATGTTTCCGTCAGCCCATAGCCCTCAACGATTGATATCTCGAATCTCTCCCGGAATCTGCTGCGAACATCATCCGGCAATGGCTCCCCCCCACTGATCGCCAGACGAAGCGAAGTAAAATCTTCCGGCATCGCGGTTTTCACGGTCATCAACGCGTTGTACATCGATGGGATCGCGACATAGATGGACGGTCGGTGCGATCGCATGAGCTCAATGATCTTCTTGGGTACGAACCGAGCGGTATAGACGACCTTGCACCCGAAGAGCATCGGCACCAGCGTCAACGCTGTGAGCCCGAAGCAGTGGAACTGGGGCAACACGCCCAGGAATACATCATCTGACCGTACCCCAACATGCTCGTGCATCTGGATCGCGTTGCTGAGCAGATTCTTGTGCGTCAGCATCACGCCCTTGGGTTTACCAGATGTCCCCGAGGTATATAAAACCACCGCGAGTTCACTAGGCGAGGTCGCCTTGGGTGTCCGTGGAGTCGGTGCCTTATGAAAATCGAGGTCTTCGAGATAGATGATCTTCTTACACTTGGGAACAAACCCCAAGTGTTCCACAAGCTTGCGCGAAGCGAGAATCAGATCACACCCGCAATCGTTCACCACATAGTTGAGTGTCGGTTCGTCGAGGAGGTAGTTGAGCGGGACCGCGGTACGCCCAGCGAGCCATGTTCCGTAGGCCGCGATACCGACTGCCCCTGATGTGGGGATCAACAACCCGATGGTGCTTGAACTCGATTGCGTCTCGATCAGGTCCGCGATGTGCATCCCAGCGACGAGCAGTTCCTTGCCACGATAACTACGCCGATCATCGACGATGATTTCTCGGTTCGGACGGCGCAGGAAACTCGATGTCAGTGCGATTGACAGATTGGAACGCAGCGAGATGAGCAGCGGATTGATCGACATGCAGTTGCCCCTCCAGATCGGCAAAGATAGCGTACACTAATATATTGGAGAATGCAAGTGGCCCGTTTCAGAAGGGCCAGATCTCGAGCCCGTGAGGCGCATTTCGAAGATCATTGCAGACCTGCACGCTCGCAAGCATCTGCCCACTATTGATTTGAAAGGCACTGACAGTCCCGGGCGAAGACCCGGCGATCAGAATCTTTTTGTGTTTATCAACACATAATCCGCGACCGAATGCCTGGCGAGCGAAGTCGCCGGGGATATCTGTATGCTTGAGTTCGCTGGGATCGTACCGTGGATACTCGAATCTGGTGCGCACAGCCCCGTTGCGATCGGCGAGAACAACGGCATCCTGGCCCGTCGAGTTCATCAGCACACCCGTTTCGAGGGGTTGGCAGTTGTGCGTCGTCGGCGGAACTATCGCGTACGGGCGCACCTGATCGTCGATAATCGATGCGAGGACATTCATTGCGAGCCCAGAGAACATGCACACGCCGTTGGTGTAGCACACATTGTTCAGGTGCAGGTTGTCACCCTCGGGCGGGCCATCATCCCCGTTCGGGTCGTACACCTGGGCTTGGAGTTCGTGACCTGAGCGTCCGCCCCGCGTGACTTTCTTCACACGCATCCACCAGCCACGATCGAATCGCTCCTGGTGTGTATCAAAGCGGAGTACGGAGTCAAAGCTCGTCGCGCTCAGATAGATGTAGCGGTGCCCGTCGTAGCAGATCTCGTGGCAATGGTGAAGGTAATCGCACTTGTAGGACCGGAGAATCTCGAAGGACTGATCGAACACGAAGAGTTCGTCAGAAGCAGCGATGAACACCTCATCACCGACATAGCAGATCCCGCGTAGTCCTCGCCCCTGCCCGCGTCCTTCCCAGTTGATATCGACCCGGTTCCAATCGAGCACCTGATCGAACTCACCCGTTTGCAGGTTAATGAGGTACGCGCCGCCGTGGGAATCGCCCTGCTGAGAGCTTCGCACGACATCCGTCATAAGAACTTTGGGGAGGATCATGGGGTATGTGTTCCTTCCGCGATGACGGATGCGATGGCGCACTGTTCGATGTGCGAGAGCGAGACATGCCAACGCTCGATGCCGAGTTCACCCGCGATCTCCGCTGCTCGTCCGGTGACATGCAGTGAGGGCTTGCCGTTCTCTGCGCGGACGACCTCGATGTCGGTCCACCCGATGCCCTGCGACCAGCCGGTGCCCAGTGCTTTGAGCGCTGCTTCCTTCGCAGCGAACCGTGCAGCAAGATGTTCGTGCTGGCGCTTCGATGAACTGCTATCTGATTGCTCGCCTGGGGTGAAGACGCGTTCGAGGAATCGCTCGGGGTGATCGCCGAGCATCCGCTCGATGCGTGCGGTTTCCACGATGTCCACCCCGTGCCCGATGATCATGATGTGCTCTTGGCCTTGGGCTTGGACTCGGTTTTCTTCTCTTTCTTGGCTGGCTTCTTGTCGTCACTCTTCTTGGATGTCGAGTCGTCCGACTTCTTGGTCTCGGTTGCCGCTTTGGTCTCGGCTTCCTTGGCCTTGTTGTAATCCTTGGAGCGGTAATCCGTCTCGTAGAACCCCGAGCCCTTGAAGATCAGCGCGGAGCCGGTGCCGATGAGTCGCTCGAGCTTGAGCTTGTTGCACTCGGGGCACTTCTTCTTGGCGCCCTCGCTCATGGACTGGAACAACTCAAACTCATGCCCGCACGCGTTGCAGCGGTAGTCATAGGTCGGCATGACTCAGCCCTCCTCGCTCTCGCCCGATTCATCTGTGGACTCATCGGGCTGGGGAACCACGGCGACCTTTGCGGGGCGGACGACACGCTCGCCGAGCTTGAATCCGATGCCCATATTCATGGAGATATGCCCGGGCTCGATGCCTTCGACAGCCTGCTGCATCATCGCGGCGTGTTCGGCGGGGTTGAACTCGTCGCCCACGCTCGGGTTGATTGGGGAGACCCCGTAGCCGCTGAGCATCCGCATGAACTCGTCGCGGATCATCTTGACGCCGTCGATGACCATCTGCGAAGACACCTTCTCGGGGTCCTGCATCAGCGCCATCTCGAAGGTATCGAGCAGCGGGATGAGCGACTGAACCACACCCTGCGTCGCGCTGGTGCGGGCTTCGCGTTCGTTGCCCGATGCGCGGCGTTGGAAGTTCTGGTGATCGGCAGCCATGCGCAGGAGCTTATCGCTCAGTTCGTCGCGGGCGCGGATCGTGTCGACGAGGGCCTCGACGATCTCTTCGTTCTCGTCGGAGGTTTCGAGTTCGCCGGCCACCGCGAGTTGGCGGATGGATTCCATCCGGGCCGCGTGCTCCTCAGCTTCCTGCTGGGCCTGCTGCTCCGCCTCGGTCTGCTCGACGGATTCAGGGGACTCGTTCTGCGTATCTTCGATGTGCTCGTGTGTTTCGTTCATGGATCAACACTCACTTCATATCTTGAGTCAACCGCCGATGAAATCGGTGATCTTCTTCCAGAACCCGTGGGATTCGGGGTTGACATGCTTGTCTTCGGTCTTGGCAAACTCGCGCAGCAGCTCTTCCTGCTTGCTCGTGAGCTTCTTCGGTGTCTCAATCTTGGCGACGACGATCAGGTCGCCCTTGCGCCCGGATCGCAGGTTCGGGAGCCCCGCGTCGTGGATGCGGAAGATATCGCCGTACTGGGTGCCCTTCTTGATGTTGAGCGATTCTTTGCCCTCGATCGTCGGGACCTCGACCTCCGCACCGAGCGATGCCTGGGTGAACGAGATCGGCATCTCCATGAGCAGGTGGTCGCCGTCGCGCTCGAAGAACTCGTGCGCCTTGACGCGAACAACGACATGCAGGTCGCCGCGGGCACCCTGGCCGTTGGCCGACACATCGACGCCGGGCGGCTCGCCCTCGCCGGGCACGCGTACGGCCTGCCCGTCGTGAATCCCCGCGGGGATCTTGACGCTGAGCGAACGCTTCTTCCCGATCCGACCCTTGCCGTGGCACGAGTCGCACTTGTCCTTGATGACCGTCCCGCGTCCGCGGCAGTTGGGGCACGCCGTCACCATACGGAACATCCCGCCCATCCCCGCCTGCTGGACCTTACCCTGCCCGTTGCAGGTGCCGCAGGTCTCCGGCGTGGTGCCGGGTTTGGCACCGCTGCCGGTGCAGGTATCGCAGATGTCCATGCGGGTGAACTCGACATCCTTGCTCACGCCGGTGGAGACATCCTTGAGATCGAGAACGACCTCGGTTTCCAGGTCGTACCCGCGAGCGGGTCCGCGTCGTGCGCCGCCGCGTCCGCCGAATCCACCACCGCCGCCGAAGATGTCGTTGAACATCGAGAAGATGTCATCGACATTCATCCGGTTGAAGTCGTGCCCGGCTGCGCCGTGACCGCGGAGTCCCTCGTGCCCGTACTGGTCGTAGATCTTCCGCTTGGAATCGTCCGAGAGCACCTCGTACGCCTCCGCGGCTTCCTTGAACTTCATCTCCGCTTCCGCATCGTCCGGATTGCGATCCGGATGGTACTTCATCGCGAGGCGTCGGTACGCGCGTTTGATCTCCTCGCCGTCGGCGGTCCGTTCGACGCTGAGCACTTCGTAATAGTCGCGGGTGGTGGGCATTTAGGCTCCGAGTTCTTGAAACTTCAGTCGGTCCGAATGGTTTTGCTGCTGAATCTGCTGGACTTTTTCCTTACCCTCACGAGTGAGCCAGCGATATCCACCATCCTGATTCAGTGTGCGAAATTTTCGATCTGTATCGATTAATGCAAAATCTACTCGATTGAGCACACGCATGTGATCCTCGGGAGTTAACCCTGGCGTAATTAGCATCTCACTAGGATGGAACTTCTCGCCTACCTCGTAGTTCTCAACCACAAACTCCATTAAGCTAAGCCACTCGAATCCTTGCTCTGAGAGATTCTCAAGGTACCAAGGCTCGGAGGGAGTTGGACTGTCCTCGAAGTAAATCAGCCCATTAGTGAGTTCACCAACTGCACTTTCTAGGCAATCAGAGAATGCATTCGAATACATGCCCTCTCCACCCTTTACCGTCTCATATATCGCAACTTGATCTTCAAAGTGCTCGGGGAATAAGAGCACAGATTGCCGATCTTGTTCATGTATCTCTCGAAGATCAAAACTGACAACTGCCTCATGGCCTCTCATGATTGCAGAGCCCCAGTTCGATCCTAGCGAAGGTTTCCAGAGCTCTATCTTGCAGTCTAATCCTCGCGCATCGAATACGCCTTGGATCGCTTCGCGCGTTGGTAAGCTAAAAGATGGGATTAGAACTGGACACATAAATCAAACCACCCCCCACCGTTTCCGATGAGGGGCATGTGTTCTTCTATCAGCTCACCGCGCCCACAACCGGGTCGGTGTCTTCCTTCAGGTCCGTCAGCATCACATCGGTCGTGAGCATGAGCCCCGACACGGACGCGGCGTTGACGATTGCGCTCTTGGCGACCAGCGCCGGGTCGATGATGCCGGCCTTGACCAGATCGGTGTAGTCGCCCGTCGCGGCGTTGAGGCCGAAGTTGCCTTCTTCCTCCTGCACGGTGTCGACCGCGAGGTCGCCGTCGTAGCCGGCGTTGGTGGCGATCTGGTACGC
>DDGE01000065.1:47672-48316 GCA_002337545.1 Phycisphaerales bacterium UBA1910
CCCTTCTCGACCGCGTCGATCGCACGCAGGAACGCGACGCCGCCGCCGGCGACATAGCCCTCCTTTGCTGCGGCGCGGGTCGCGTGCAGCGCGTCGTCGACGAGGTCCTTGGTGGCCTTCATCTCGGTCTCGGACGCACCGCCGACGGAGATGATGGCGACGCCGCCGGTGAGCTTCGCGTGACGCTCCATGAGCTTCTCGCGGTCGTACTCGGAGGTGGACTTCTCGTGCTGGGCCATGATCTGGTCGGCACGCGCCTGGATGTCCACCTTCTTGCCCGCACCCTTGACGATCGTGGTCGAGTCCTTGTTGATCACGATCCGCTGCGCCTTGCCCAGCTCGCTGATCTCGATGCTCTCGAGCGAACGGCCCAGATCCTCGGAGAAGTAGGTTCCCTTGGTAAGGACCGCGATGTCCTGAAGCATGGCCTTGCGGCGATCGCCGAAGCCCGGCGCCTTGACCGCGGCGATGTTGAGCATGCCACGCAGGCGGTTGACGACGAGCGCCGCGAGGGCTTCGTTCTCGACATCTTCCGCGATGATGAGCAATGGCTTGCTCGCGGTCGCGACCTTGTTGAGCAGCGGGAGCAGGTCCGCGAGGTTGCTGATCTTCTTCTCGTGGATGAGGATCAGCGCGTCCTCGAT
>DDGE01000030.1:0-3148 GCA_002337545.1 Phycisphaerales bacterium UBA1910
CCCGCCTCGAACGCGATCACCGCATCGCCCGCCAGCTCCTCCCAGCGGAAGGTCTTGCGACCGTGCAGGGCGTGCCCCTCCGGCACGATCAGCATCAGCTCGTCGCGGATCTCCTTGACGATCATCAGCTCGTCCGACCGCGGGTGCTCAATCGGCAGCGTCACCACCCCCAGGTCCAACTCACCCGAGAGCACCCCCTGCGCCACAGCACTGCTGCCCGCCTCACGGATCGAGAACCGCAGCCCCGGGTGTTTTTTGCGAACGGCCTGAATCGCCCCGGGGAGCAGGTAGCCGGTCGCCGTCGCACCCGCGCCAACCCGGATCGAACCGGTCTCCAACCCCACGAGCGAGCGCACCGCCTCCGCGGTCTGCTGCGAGGCGCGCAGCGTGATCTTCGCGTGCTCCACAAAGACCTTCCCCGCTTCGGTCGCTTCGACCCCGTGCCCCGTGCGGTGGAACAGCTCCGTCCCCAGCTCGTCTTCGAGCTTGCGGAGCGCCGCCGAAAGCGCCGGCTGCGTCACGCCCAGATCCTCCGCCGCGCGGGTCATGTGCCCGTGCGCCGCGATCGCGATCATCTGCTGCATCGAACGCAGATCCATCACCCGTCCCCCGCGCCATCACCAGTCCCCAGCGCATCGATCAACACACCGATATGGGATTCATAGTTCCGCCAGCGTTCCTTCGAGCTCGTGTACATGGGTTTGCGCACCTGATCGCTGCTCAGCGTGCTCACCGCCCGATCCGTCTTGTGCGACTGGGCGCAGGCCTCATCCCAATCAAGCCCGATGAAATCGATGATCCGGCGTGCACCGCCCTCCGCGTCCGCGATGAGTTCCTCGTATCGCACATCGAGAATCGGGATCGAGCCGATCGATTTCCAGTGGGCAATGTACCGCTCGTACACCCGATATTGGTTCGCCAGATGCAGCAGGTCATAGGAATACCCGTGATTCACATCGCCGACAAAGTCGAGCATGAAACAACTGATGCACACATCGAGCGGGTTGCGGACGCAGTGGATAAACCTCGCGCCGGGGAACATCTTGCTGATCACCCCGACATGCTCGTAGTTATTGGGCAGCTTGTCCGTGATCCGCTCGACCCCGCTGCCCTTCTCGCGCTTCGCCGCCTTTTCCATGGCCTTGAGCGCCTTCCGCGCGTGCCGATCCAGCGCCGCGGCTTTCAACTGCTCTGCGATCGCCACCCGATCGTCCAATAGCTCGTTCGGATCCGTCAGTTCCCGCGCCGACCAGTACGAATCAAGGAGTTCCCCCGACCCGTATGCCTTGGGATGCGACGCGATGATTTGCTCGACCAGGCTCGTCCCCGAACGGGGCATGCCGATGATGAAGACAGGTTTCTCGCTCTTCGTTCGAGATTCAGGGATCGACGCGTAGCGATCCGCACTCCACGCTTCCAATCGTGAGTTGCAGGTCCGGATGATCCGGTCGGAGTTGTACCCAGTATCTCTGAGCTCACCCCCGCGCCGCGCCTGCTCAAAGGCCTCGTCGTATCTCCCCACCCGATCCAGCAGCTTCGCAAGGTGTAGGCGGAGCTCCGAGTGAAGCAATCGATCAAGCCCACGCCCATCATCGTGTGCCGCGAGCGTCTCCTGGATCAGCACGATCCCCTCATCGGCTCGTCCGATGGAGCCGCAGAGGTTCGAGTACACCCCTACGAGCTTGGGGGTTCGGATTCCCCGATCCATCGCATCCTTGAGGATCTGCTCCGCGCGTTGCGCATCGCCTCCCAGCCACCAAATCATGGCCGCGGGCACCAATGCGTCCGGGTTGTCGGGTGCCAGCTCAACTGCCCGATCCGCACACCCCCGGGCCTCGTCTCGATGCCCCAGCCGGTTCAGGGTTTCACCGAGCTTGGTATACATCGCGAACTGAGTGCCATCGCGTGCGATCGCTTTTTTGAGGTTCCGCTCCGATTCATCGAGCATACCCAGATCGCATTGCGCGGCACCGACGAAGTAATGCCCGGGAGCCCACTGGGGTTTGAGCTTCACGATCTGCTGCCCAATCGAGAGCATCTCCCGAGAGCGGCCCGCGGTTTCGTGTTCCTGCGCGAGACGCGCCAAACCCATCGCATCCTGTTTGCCTGCTGTTCCACTCATCAGGAAAGAGTCTAGCCGATGCAAATCCACCCTGAGCCGGCGCAGAGTCTCTCACGCCACGCTATCCTATATATGAACACGCTCGCAACGACGCGACGATAAGGACGCACGCATGACGACCCCGCGCCAGATCGCACAGCTCATCACCATCGCCGCAGTATCCGTGCCCGGCATCGCGCTGGCTCAGAGTTCAGAGTTTGAACTGACCGATTCCGGCGAGTGGACCCAGACCCAAGCACCCGAGCCCGGCACCGATGCCGCGTTCATGGCCGAAATGACCAGTCTGATCGCGGAGGGCAAGCCGGGCAACGCGTCCGACAAACTCGGGGACTGGCTCGATCGCAACAAAAGATCCCGTAACCGATACATCCCGCAGGCGTACTACCTCCACGGGCTGGCACGGTTCGAGAATGATCGCGAGTACAAGGCGCTGTACAGTCTCGAATCCATTATTCAAGACTTCCCAGACTCGCCCTACTTCCTCCGCGCCGTCGAGCTGGAGTACCAGATCGGTCTCAGCTACATCAACGGCAAGAAACGCCGATTCCTCGGGATGCGGATCGAAAACGCCCGCCCAACCGGCGAAGAGCTCCTCATCCGCACCCAGGAACGAGTCCCCGGCTCGGAACTCGCAGAAGAAGCCGCGATGGTGCTGGCGGACCACTACTACAAACGCCGAGAGCTCAAACTCGCCGCGGACATGTATGCCATCTTCCGCCAGAACTACCCCAACTCACCCCGCGTGCAGCGTGCCATGCTCCGCGAAATCGAAGCAAACATCGCCAGGTTCAAAGGCCCACGCTACGACGGTTCAGGCCTGCTCGATGCGAAACTCCTGATCGAGGAATACCAACGCCAGTTCCCCGCAGACGCGATCCGCTCAGGAATTACAGAGGGCCTCGATGCCTGGATCGACGAATCCGCTGCCCAGCAGATCCTCGATACCGCACGCTGGTATCTCAAGGTCGATGACGACGCATCCGCAAAGTTCGTGCTCGCCCGACTCATCCGCAGACACCCCGCGAC
>DDGE01000030.1:3382-7017 GCA_002337545.1 Phycisphaerales bacterium UBA1910
CAGACCCCGCATCAGACCCCGCAACAGACCCTGAATCAGAGCCCGCATCCGAAGGGGAACCCTCCACATGACCGGGTGCTTCGCAAAAGTGTGTGTCGCAGTTGTCTCCGCCGCGATGATTCCACTCATCCCCGGGTGCTCTGCCTCACCCAATCAGGGGTATGCTTTCGATACCACATTCGATGAGTCGATCAAGACCATCGCGGTGCCCATCTTCCGCAATGAGACAACCTCTCGCGGGATCGAGGTGCAACTCACCGAAGCGGTGATGAAGCAGATCCAGCAGCGCACACCCTGGCGCCTCACCCCCGCCGATCGTGCCGATACCACCCTCGTGGGTGTCGTCACACGCACAAATCTCCGCGCGCTCTCGGACGACCCCCAAACCGGGCTGGTGCAGGAGCAGGCCGTCCAGATCACCATCCGCTTCGAATGGCGAGACAACCGGACCGGCGATGTCCTCGTCGCACGCGACAACTACAGCGCCTCGGCCGTATTTCACCCCTCCCGATCGGTGGGGGACCGGCTCGAACTCGGGCAACGCACCGCGATCGATGAACTCGCCCAGGATCTCATTTCTGACATGCGATCTGGGTGGTAACGCTCATCTTGCGGGCAATTTCGATCTCAACCCCCATTTCACGCGTATAGACCCCAAAGGGTCATCGTGCAGACGCGCTATGATCCGACATCAGGGCTCCGTTTTCAGCGATCATCGCCCCTCGGGGGAAATAGAAGTCCCCGCTCGACCGATGTTCTGGGGAAGCCCTGCTCGAAAACTCCCGATCCGAAACGCAGGGAACGGATCGAACCCGTCGTAACGGACGAAAACACCCACGAATACATATGCCTGAAAATACACCACAAGACAATAAGAACCCCAAGGACCCGAACGGGCAGAAACCGCCCGTACCCAATAAGCCTCAGAGCCGTGGGATGTTCGGGTTCTTCGCGATCATGCTCATGATCCTCATGCTCGTCATGTTCCTCTCCTCAGCGGAGAAGGGGACCAAAATGACATGGCGTGAGTTCGAGAACTCCTATGTCGCTGGAAACATCAAAACCGAGTCCGTGACCCTACACGATTCGGCCATTACCGCGATCCAGACACAGCAGGAAACCGGCGCAAAGGACAAACTCATCCGGGTTGAACTCAACACCGCCGACCGCGAGCTCAAGGCGCAGCAGCTCAACGAGCTCACCCAAGGCGAGTTTGAGTCCAAATCCCCCTCAGGGTTCGTGCAGTTCCTCTACATGTTCGGCCCCGTCATCCTCCTCATCGCCCTCATCTGGTTCATGCTCGCACGGGGCATGCGCGCCGCCGGGGGTGGAGCGGGCATGATCGGCTCCTTCGGCAAGTCGCGGCACAAGACCATGACCAAGGAGATGACCGGCGTCACCTTCAAGGATGTCGCAGGCATCGAAGAAGCCAAGTCCGAAGTCACCGAGATCATCGAGTTCCTCAAGAACCCGAAACGATTCACTCGCCTGGGCGGTCGCATCCCCCGAGGCGTCCTCCTTGCTGGGCAGCCCGGCTGCGGCAAGACACTCCTCGCCAAGGCCATCGCCGGCGAGGCCGATGTCCCATTCTTCAGCATCTCCGGGTCCGACTTCGTCGAAATGTTTGTGGGTGTCGGCGCGTCACGCGTTCGCGACCTCTTCAAGCAGGCCAAGGACTCCGCACCTTGCATCATCTTCCTCGACGAGATCGACGCCATCGGGCGTCGCCGCGGCGGCGGATTCTCCGGCGGTGGAAACGACGAACGCGAGCAGACACTCAACGCCATCCTCGTCGAGATGGACGGCTTCGCCTCGGGCGACGGCGTCATCGTCATCGCCGCGACCAACCGCCCCGATGTCCTCGACCCCGCACTCATTCGACCCGGGCGATTTGATCGTCAGATCACCGTCCCGCTTCCGGATGTTGCCGGGCGCCTGCAGATCCTCAAGGTTCATGCCAAGAAGGTCAAGCTCGGCCCGAATGTCGATCTCGAGAAGATCGCTCGCGGCACACCCATGTTCTCCGGTGCAGATCTCGCAGCCATCATCAACGAGGCAGCGATCTCCGCGACCATGCTCGACAAGGAGTTTATCGAGCACGAGGATCTCGAGGAAGCCCGCGACAAGGTCAAGTTCGGTCGCGCCAACAAGTCACGCGTCCGTGAGAAGGAAGAGAACAAACTCGTTGCCTACCACGAGGCTGGGCACGCCGTTCTCCAGGCACTCCTCAAGGACGCCGACCCTCTCCACAAGGTCACCATCATCCCCCGCGGCTCCGCCGGCGGAGCAACCTTCTCTCTCCCCGAGAAGGACCGCATGGGATACTCGCTCAAATGGCTCCACGCCACCATGCGTGTCCTCTGTGGCGGACGCATCGCCGAAGCCAAGGCGATGGACGATGTCTCATCGGGTGCATCGGGCGATATCCAGCAGGTCACCCGTCTCGCCCGCGCCATGATCCTCGAATGGGGTATGAGCGCCAAGCTCGGGTTCGTGAACTACGCCGGCGAAGACTCCCGCGAGGCCTATATCCCGGACAAGGACTATTCCGACGACACCGCCAAGGTGATCGATGAGGAAGTCCGCCGCATGGTCGACGAGTCGTATTCCCAAGCCGAAGAGATGCTTCTCAACAACTGGGAGAAGGTCGAAGCCGTCGCCCAGGCGCTCCTCAAATACGAAAACCTCACCGCCGACGAAGTGCATGCACTCATGCGTGGCGAGTCACTCGGACGCTCGACCGTCGCCGATCTCCTCGGCTCAGGACCGTCCGGCCCAGCAAAGGGTAATGCCCCCGCGGAGCCCAAACTCGCCGAAGACGGCGAGACGGACATGCCGGGCGATACAGTCCCGGACCCCGCGTGAGTGAATCCATGATCCATTCATACCCGGCTTCGGCCGGGTTTTTTTATGATTTGAACTCCCGCTATACTTTCAGGAATGGAGTATGCAGTTACAAACTCAGATCGTGCGCCTGAACACATCCATGAGCATTCGCGTTCGCAATTTCAAAGCAATAACAATGTTCGCCGTCTCTACAAGGGTGTCGTGTTGGTTCTGTTTGTGACACTCATGATGACGCTCGCGTCGCTATTCGTGACAGTCACACTCGGCATCTTCCAGCTTGGCATCATCACGACTTTTATGTTTCCCGCAATCCATGGGCATCTCGTCGCAAACACGCTAGAGATCCTGTTCTGTATCGCATGGCTGATCATGCTCATCCCACTGCACAATCAACACGGGCAGCCATACCGCAAGTCAGTTCGCATGCTGCTTCAAATGAGCTTGTGGGTGTTGATTGTCGCTGCCATCGCAGACTACCTGTTCTTCTTTGGAAATCTCAAGCCAGTTCCGGCAACTTTACATTTGATATTGCAACTCGCGACAATCATCCCAACACTGGCTCTCTACCCATTGCAGCTGCTCTACATTGACGGAATCGCGAAGTTGACAGACAACGCCAAGACGCAGCAGCGGGTCAAGATCTGGATTTGGTTGACGCCGATCCTCGTCAGCATCCTTGTCCTACTCATTGCGTTCATCAATTTTCATTTTTTCTGGCTGCTCATCTTCACAGTCCTTGTTGTCGTGATTCAGTACTGGAACATGATCGAGTACACCCGGCGCGATCT
>DDGE01000030.1:7154-9371 GCA_002337545.1 Phycisphaerales bacterium UBA1910
CGGCGCGATCTTCTTCCCCGTGACGCGAGAGCACCGTGACCAGTCCGGCCCCGGCATCCACTACGCCGACGACTACAAGGGCAACGCACTCGCCGCCATGATCTCCCCGGGCACCATCGAGGTCCGCTTTCACCGAGACTTCAGCGATCAGCAGGTGGGAGAGATACTCGAAACGATCACGAACCATCCATCGCTCGCGTGCGTGCGTGAGTTCGCGATGACCTATCAAGGCCGCCTCATACCACGATAGTTCCCGCTTCGTCTCTGCGTCCTCTGACATCCGGCGTTCATCAGATCACTCACACACCCATCGCCACGATCGCATCCGCCAGCTTCACGAAGCCCGCGCGATCCGCGCCCGCGCCGTAGTTCACGATGCCGTTTTCCTTCGGTGCGTGCTCCACACATTCCTCATGGATGTGCAGCATCACCTCATTGAGCTTCTCAAGCGAGCGTTCCTTCGGCCAAGCGTCGTGGGCCGCGTTCTGGTGCATCTCGAAGCACGAGGTCGCCACGCCGCCCGCGTTGGCCGCCTTGCCCGGCCCGAAGGTCACGCCGCGATCATGGAACATCTTTCGCGCCCCGTGCGTGCACGGCATGTTCGCGCCCTCGGCAACGAACAGGCAACCGCGGTCCGCGATCACCTTCGCGTCGTCCTTCTCGATCTCGTGCTGCGTCGCGCATGGCAGGGCCACATCATGATCAACATGCGACCACGGCTTGTCCTCACGGAAGAACTCGCACCCATCGCCTTCCCAGTCCTTCAGGCGCCCACGCTGGTTCTCCTTGAAATCGATCAGTTCCTTGATCTGTTCCTCGCTGAACCCCTTCTCGCAGATCAACGTGCCGCCAGAGTCCGAGAGTGAAACAACCTGCGCATCTTTCTGATGCGCCAGCTCCGCAGCATACAGGGCCACATTGCCCGCTCCCGAGATCGCAACCCGCTTCCCGTCGATCTTCTCGCTCCGGTGCTTGAGCATCTGCTCTACGAAGGTCACCGCGCCATAGCCGGTTGCCTCTGTCCGCCCGTGCAGACCGCCGAGCCCCATCGGCTTGCCCGAAAGCACCCCGTCGCGCTGCTTGGTGATCTTCATATATTGCCCGTACAGGTAGCCGATCTCGCGCCCGCCAACCCCGATATCGCCCGCGGGTACATCCACGCTCGCTCCGATGTGCCGGTGCAACTCACGCATGAACGCCTGGCAGAAGCGCATGACCTCGTTGTCGCTGCGACCCTTGGGGTCGAAGTTGCTCCCGCCTTTGCCGCCGCCGATCGGCTGCCCGGTCAACGCGTTCTTGAAGCACTGCTCGTATGCCAGAAAATGCAGCGTGTCCTCGTCCACTGTCGGGTGGAACCGCAGCCCGCCCTTGTACGGACCCATCGCGTTGCAGTGCTCGATGCGCCACCCGAAGTTCAGTTCAACACCGCCGTCGTCGTTCACCCACTCCACCCGGAACCGGATCACCCGGTCCGGGATCAGCAAACGCTCAAACACGCGCGCCTTGCGATAGCTCTCGTTCTCCGCGATGATCGGCTCCACCGATTCCGCGATTTCCTCGATCGCCGACCGATAAAGCTTCCCGGGCTCAATCGCATCGATCAGCCCGCCAATATTGAGATCCGCATTCGCAGTTGTCATGTCATCCTCTGTATCTGATTGAGCGTGTAGTTCGAACCCGTGCCCATGACCACGCTTTCGCTTACATCAGATCAACAGACGCGTACGCAGACTTCGGCAATGAACGATATCACCATCACGCCAGCCCATGACTCGTCACTCGGACGAATCTGGGTCCTCCGGGCGGTCCAGGTCCTCGAGCAACCACGCGAAAGCGTTTTCCCATTCTTCGCGGACGCACACAACCTCGAGAAACTCACCCCAAGCTTCCTCAAGTTCAATGTCCTCACGCCCAAGCCCATCGATATGCACTCCGGGTGCGAGATCAGGTACAAGCTCAAGGTCCGTGGTATCCCCATCAACTGGAAAACCACGATCCACAACTGGGCACCGCCACGCCAGTTCGTCGACAACCAGGACTCTGGCCCATACGCCCTCTGGCACCACACCCACACATTCGAACCCACCGAAGACGGGCGAGGCACCATCTGCACCGACACCGTCCGCTACAGACCCAGGGGCTGGATCCTCGCGCCGCTCGTCAACCGGTTCTTCGTCCAGCGCGATGTGGTCAACATCTTCCGCTACCGCTTCAAGA
>DDGE01000030.1:9500-14201 GCA_002337545.1 Phycisphaerales bacterium UBA1910
CGCTACCGCTTCAAGAAGCTCGAAGAGATCTTCCCGCCCGGATCACCGAGTAGATCATCTGGCGAGGCTACATGATGATCAGCGAACCTTGCTGCGGGCATCGCAGTACCATCTTCGGAGATGAAGAAGCACCTAATCGCGACATGTGTTGTTCTCATTAGCTCGATCACCGCACTCGTGCTCGCATGGCCGAGCTCGACCGCCAACGATCGCTGGGACGATGAGGCCAAGCAGGTCACCATCGAGCGTGCCCAACCCATCATCAAAGCAATCGACGCGTACAGGAAGGATCATCCAGACGAACCCGATTCGCTCGACGACCTCATACCTGAGTACCTTGATGAACTCCCTTCACCCCTTGTCGGCGGGCAGAAGTGGGAGTACCACAACACCAAGCGCAGCTACCAGCTCAGTGTTCCCTCTTCGAACCCCGAACCGCCATCCTTGCTCTGGATGATGATCTTCGGCCCATCATTCGACGACCGCTACTTCATGTACTACCGCACCAGTGATGCATGGGAAATGGCGGACCTGTAGCTTGACGAGCAAGTCAAATCAACTTCGCGATCTTCGCGTTCGCCCATCTCTTCTTTGCGCCTCTGGGTGATCTCCGCGTCCTCTGCGTTCTAAACGAAGACCAGCCGAACTCATCACTCCTCAAACAACGCCGTCCCGCTCGCCAGCTCACGCGGCACCGAATCGAGCTTCTTGGGCTCGGTCAGTTCCTTGCCGCTCTTCGCCCCCGCTTCCTCGAACTTGCGGAGCGTCGGCACCATCCGTGAATCGATCGAACCGACGAGCTTGTTGTACCGCTCCACGGCCTGACGGATCGATTTGCCCAGATCCGACGCGTGCTCGAACGCGGTCGCGGCCCGGTCATGCAGCTCACGCCCAAGCTCAAACAGCTCCGCCGCCTGCTCCGTCAGCGCGTGCTCGCGCCAACCGACCGCCACCGCCCGCAGCAAGCCGATCAGTGTGCTCGGCGAGGCCAGGATCACACCCTGCTGCGCCGCCACATCCAGCAGATCCGGTTTCCGCGACAACGCCGCATCGATAAAGTGATCACCCGGCACGAACATCACCACAAACTCCGCGCTCTTGCCGTCGAACATGGACCAGTACTTCTTGTCTGCCAGTTTCTTCACCTGCTCGAAGGTATGGCGGGCAAACCGCTGCATCTGCTCCTCGCGGATCTCGTCAGTGGGGGCGTTGACCGCCTCGATGTACGCGTTGATGTTTGCCTTGGCATCGACCACGATTACACGCTCATTGGGAAGTGTCACCACCATGTCAGGACGCAGCAGCTGCCCCTGCTCATCCCGCACGGAGGTCTGCTCGCTGAAATCGCAGTAGCTCGTCATTCCCGCCAGCTCCGCGACGCGCCGCAGCTGGATCTCGCCGTACTGCCCGCGCACCTCGGGGCGTGAGAGCGCCTTGGTCAGGCGCGCCGTTTCTTCCTTGAGCGACTCGTTGCTCTCGCTCGACGCCTTCACCCGCTCATCGAGCTGCGTGATCTGCTCCTTGGTCTTGTCCAGCGTCTCGCGGATCGGCTTGACCATCGCCTCGATCGCTTGCTTGCGTTTGTCGAGTTCGCTCTGCGACAACTGATCAGCGTCCTTGAGGCGCTCAGCGATGAACTTGCCCAGCGCCTCCTGATTCGCCTGCAGCGTCTTGCCCCCGAGCGCTTCGAAGTCCTGGCGCAACTGTTCACGATTCGCCTTGAACTCCTCAATCAGCTTGCCCGCCGCGTCCAATCGCTCCATGAGCTTGGCCTGCTCCACAGACAAACTCGTCACCCGCGACGCGGACTCCTCCGCCCGCGCCTGCGCTTCGCTCAATGTTGCACGCATCTGCTCCAGATCGCCGGCCACATGGGCATATTCCTGCCGCGCACGCTCCGCCTCACCCTTGGCCTCATTCTCACCACGCCGCGCCTCACCGAGCCCACGAACCAGCACAAAGCACCACGCCCCGAGCCCCAGCGCCACCACACCCAATACGATAATCGCGATTTCCATGTCAGGAGTATATCAGGGGAGGAGTTCGCGCTTTCGTGTTTCGTGATGAGATGTGCCACAGATCTGTGCGGAGTCTGAGTGAATCTGATATTTCTCCAATTTGAAGCGCTTGCGATTCCACAATCTGAGATACATTCAAACAATCTGTACCAAGCGAAAGGGGAACGCGATGAACAGAAAACACACAATCATTTTATCCAGCGCGATCGTACTGATTTTCCAACTCATAGGATGCGGAAGGCATCATCTCCCAAGGGCACAGTCTCGTGCTGAGTTGGAGTCAGGATACACATACATCCCGTTGGACGCGTTTCCGATCGATTTCTCAGACTGCGACGACCTGCAGACAATCGATCAAAAAGAGTTCTTCAACTACCTCCCCGATAACTCGATCCGAACCTCGATCAGGCAGTTCGATCTGAAAGAGGGAAAACTCTCATTCACGCCAGTGACGCTCACAAGCTCTGGATACACCTACGAGGTTGTATCGGATTACATCAACTCGGACACGATCAGTTTTCCTGTGCGCATTCTTCAGTCCGCTGTGTACGGCACACAGCGAAGATTTATCATGCCATTCGAAACGCCCCCATCCGAGTATGAGGGAAAGGCGCTCGTCGAAGACTCGACATCATTCCATGTTCTTTTTCGAGATGAATCAACCCCATCTTCGTTCGAGAATAGTGTGAACGAAAAACTCGGAGCGCAGGAAGTAGACGAACAAGATGCGTTGCAGGATTACAAACTATGGGTCAGCAAACTCAGCATCCACCTGTCGGAAAATCAGAACAAGCTGAATGATCAGGTCATCGCTCTCAGTCTGATGAACTCTCCGACGGGTCAGCAGACCATTGATCCTTACAAGCAGGATACAGCAAAGTGGGGAGAGCCCATCCCATACAACGCGAACATACCGATTTATGTCGGGGTTGGGCTCCGTGTGACAGCCGATGTTGTCAGCTTCAAAGCCGGGGTTAATGTTGGGCTCACGGCCCTGACTGCGAACGCAGATGCCGAGTCTCTCCAAGGAACGCTCACAGTCCAGACACTCGGAGTCAACGGCCCGGAAATCTCCGGCTCACTCCCGCAGGACGAGGAGCTCAACCGCACGACTGTCCGTGGAGCACTAACTTCCATCGCGACGATCAGGGCAAAGCTCTACCAGCCGAACACGATTCTGCAACCCAGAGTACTTGGGATGTATCTGCCATTCCCCGCAGATCAACAACTCATCAATCAGATCGTATCAGCGATCTCAAAGCACCCCCCCAAGTGGGAACCCGTCATCATCGTTGAGAAATCAGAACCATCTACCCAGTAAGCCAGGAGTGGCATAGCCCAATCCACCCCTGCCAACTTGGCACCCGCCGCCCCAAAACCGCCACTCCTGACACCATTTCGCCCCGGCGAACCCCGAATTCCATCGAAATTTGCCCCCTGATCTCCCCCCGGATCGGCACGCCCTTTGCCTATATACGGGCACATGATGGTCTCATCGACCCATCCCGACCACGCCGGCCCGCCCGGGCGACTCAACCTCCTGCTCTCATCCGCAGGCTGGCAGGAGTCCCCCTGGGTCGAGCGCGTCCCCGCGATGCTCACCCCCATGGGCGTCCAGTCCCACATCGCCGACTCCGCGTCCGCCGCCCAGCGGGTGATCGAGTCCAACCCAATCCACATCGCCGTGGTCGATCTCGCCCTCCCCCTCGACGAGCGCGATCCCACCGGCGAAGAAGCGGGCACCCGCGTGCTCAACCTGCTCGCCCGACTCGCGTCGCCCCCGCCGACCGTCGTCATCAAACGCCGGCGCACCTCTCGCGATGCCGTCCGCGAGATGAACGCGGCTCTGCGACTCGGTGCCTTCGCGGTCGTCGATCATCCCCACGCACAGCGTGATATCGAATCCCTGCTCGATGTCCTCCGTCGATGCATGACCCGCCATTACAAAGACCGCTGGCCCGGTGCCAGTTAAAAGTTCAGTTCCGTCCATTCACACACCCCAGTGGCTAGTGGTCAGTCCCTAGTCCCTTAAAAAAGAGAAACAGGAGATCCAAACCATGGCAACAAAGACCAAGACCAAAGTCGCCGTCCGCCCCCTCCACGACAAGATCCTCGTCGAGCGTGACGAAGCAGAAACCGTCACCAGCGCGGGCATCTACCTCCCCGAGTCCTCCACCGAGAAGCCCCAGTTCGCCACCGTCCTCGCCGTCGGCGAAGGCACACTCAACGACAAGGGCGATCGCATCCCCCTCGAAGTCAAGCCCGGCGACCGCATCATCCTCTCCAAGTGGGGCGGCACCGAGCTCAAGCTCGACGGCGAAGAGTACCTCATCATCAACAGCAGCGATGTCCTCGCGATTGTCGACTGAGAAGTCCAGGCAATGGGAAGTGGGCAATAGGCAATAGATAAGACCTGCTGCCAACCCCTCTTCCCCATTGCCTATTGCCCATTGCCTATTTCCGAGATATCCATGAACCAGGACCAACTCCGACAAGCACTCAACGAACTCAACGGCGAGCGCAACGCGCACTTCGCCCTCACCGGCATGCACGAGTCGGCATCAATCCTGACCATCGCCTCAGCCATGCTCATCCCCGAGGAGACAGACAAACTCGTCAAAGTCACCGACGGCAAGAGCGTGTACATCATCGAAGCCGAGCGGATCGCATACATCCGCATCGG
>DDGE01000030.1:14424-14646 GCA_002337545.1 Phycisphaerales bacterium UBA1910
AAGGAGCCAACCAATGGCCGCAAAACAGATCGCATTCAACACCGACGCACGCGAGCGCATCCTCAAGGGTGTTCAGAAACTCGCCAACGCCGTCAAAGTGACCCTCGGCCCATCCGGCCGCGTCGTCATCCTCGAGAAATCCTTCGGCGCACCGACCGTCACCAAGGACGGCGTCTCCGTCGCCAAGGAAATCACCCTCGACGACCCATACGAAAACATGGG
>DDGE01000030.1:14906-28436 GCA_002337545.1 Phycisphaerales bacterium UBA1910
CTCAAGAACATCACCTCGGGCGCCAACCCCAACCAGATCAAGCGCGGCATCGACATGGCCGTCGCCGCCATGATCGAAGAACTCCACAACATGTCCAAGCCCATCAAGGACTCCAAGGAGATCGCACAGGTCGGCACCTGCTCCGCGAACCAGGACGCGGAGATCGGCAAGATCATCGCCACCGCCATGGACAAGGTCGGCAAGGACGGCGTCATCACCGTCGAAGAGGGCAAGTCCCTCGAAACCGAAGTCGAGCTCGTCGAAGGCATGCAGTTCGACAAGGGCTACCTCTCACCACACTTCGTCACCAACCCCGCGACGATGGAAGCAGAGCTCGAAAAGCCCTACATCCTCATCCACGAGAAGAAGATCAGCAACGCCAAGGACATCCTCCCCATCCTGGGCAAGGTCGCCGAGAGCGGTAGCCAGCTCCTGATCATCGCCGAGGACATCGACTCCGAAGCACTCGCAACCCTCGTCGTCAACAAGCTCCGCGGCACCCTCAAGGTCACCGCCGTCAAGGCACCCGGCTTCGGCGACCGCCGCAAGGAAATGCTCCAGGACATCGCCACCCTCACCGGCGGCACCGCCGTCATGGAGGAACTCGGCATCGACCTCGAGAAGCTCGAACTCAACGAGCTCGGCCGTGCCAAGAAGGTCACCGTCTCCAAGGACAACACCATCGTTGTCGAAGGTGCCGGCTCCAGCAGCGACATCAAGGGCCGCATCGACATGATCCGCGCCCAGATCGAGAACTCCTCCTCCGACTACGACCGTGAGAAGCTCGAAGAGCGCCTCGCCAAGCTCGCCGGCGGCGTTGCACAGGTCAATGTCGGCGCCGCAACCGAGGTCGAAATGACCGAGAAGAAGGCCCGCGTCGAAGACGCACTCCACGCCTGCCGCGCCGCAGTCGAGGAAGGCATCCTCCCCGGCGGCGGCACCGCCGTCCTCCGCGCACGCCGCGCACTCGAAGCCATCCGCAAGAAGGCCTCCGGCGACGAGCGCATCGGGATCGACATCGTCCATCGTGCGGTGTCCGCCCCCGTCAAGCAGATCGCCAAGAACTGCGGCCTCGACGGCTCCGTCATCGCCTCCAAGGTCGAAGAGAACGACGACAACACCTTCGGCTACAACGCCCTCACCCACGAATACGGCGACCTCGTCGCCATGGGTGTGATCGTGCCGACAAAGGTCGAACGCGTCGCCCTCCAGAACGCCGCCTCGGTCGCCGGGCTCCTGCTCACCACCGAAGCCGCGATCGTGGAGATCAAGGACAAGCCCGTGGGTGCTGGGCACTCGGGCGAGGACTTTGATTACTAATTCAATTTGACCGGGCCCTGTCCGGTGGGTAAAACCCTTAGGTGCTGCGTGTGAAAGCACGCATCACCCTTTGCATGAATGATTTAAGTCGAGTCTCTCATTTCGAGAGCAATCACACATGATCCGTACACACAAGGGACGCTTCCTGCTAGGGGGCGTCCCTTTTCATGGAGAAGAATATGGCGACGAACTTCCCTTATGTCAACACGATTGGTCCATTGCATCAGTTTTTAAAGAAATTGCGCACTCGGTTTCCAGACGTGGTGACAGTAGACACTCTAAAGAAGCAAGGCATTGCGGCAAAGAATGAGACATACATTATTAATACACTACGTTTTCTTGATTTGATCGATGATGAAGGCAACAAGAATAAGGAGCGGGCTAGGTTTTTTCAGGCTGGAGATCCTGAATACTCCGCAGGCATGGAGGAAGCTGTAAAGCATGCATATGACGACCTGTTCGATACCAACGGTGACGCAACATGGGGCATGTCGAAGCCGGAGCTTGTAACGTTCTTCAGAATGTCTGATGATACCTCTGAGATTGTAGGTCAACGTCAAGCAAGCACTTTTCTCGCTCTTGCAGCTGAAGCCGGGCATGGCGATATTCCTGATGTGAAAGTTGTCACTGCTTCTAGTTCGGTAACAAAAAAGAAGGCAAAGGGATCGAAGAAAAAGAAAGTTGTATCAAGCGGCCCCTCTGTGACTTTGGATGGCGCAGGCGGCGGTGGAAAACAAAATCCACTTGGTGATATGTCTTTCTCGTTGCGGATTGAAATGAATCTTCCGACTACTGATGACAAGTCGGTATACGATGCATTGTTTACTAGTATAAGGGAGAATTTGATTGAGCCGCATACAAATAACTGATGTTGAGCTGATCGCTAGAAAGGCGATTAGCTATACGGATGCCGATCAGGTGCATGACGAAGATGTGCATCCGTTCGTGAGGCGAAATATTCAGGATTTGCCATCCAGAGTAAAATTTTTGTTTGACAACGCGGCTTACGAAGAAGCGTCGTTTAAGGCGTACACATATTTAGAGAAATTTGTAAGTGAGCAATCGGGCATCGAAGATTTTGGGCGTTCCTTGATGATGGCGGCGTTTAAAGAATCAGATCCAAAAATTCAGATAGCTGACACTACTACGAAAACTGGTGTTAATCAGCAGGAGGGAATGAAGTATCTGGCTGCCGGAGGAGTAATGTATATTCGAAACCCGCGTGGTCACGAAATTAGCTTGGGTGATTCTCCAGATGACTGCCTAAACTTCTTGTCGATGATTTCTACCTTGTTGCGTGAGATTAAGAAAGGCATAAAGGCGACTACATTGGCAAAGAGTCTGCAATCTAGTGGGTAATTCAGGGTGCCATGCTTGTGCCGGGTGCCCTCCTCCCCCTCTTTTTTGCCCTCCTTCGACTCAACGAGCGAAGGAGGCCAAAGTGCAGCCGGATCCGATTCGCCAGCCGGGTGCCCTCCATCCGTGCTCTCCTTCGCCTCAAAGGGCGAAGGAGGCCAAAGTGCAACCAATCCCGCATCTATAATCTGCCATGCTCGACCCCAAGGTATCAAGCCTTATTGATCAGGCCTTCTCGGAGGCAGATCGACCAAATGCCCGAGCAGCACTCGAATCTTGTGACCCCGCGTGGGCATGGAATCACGAGAATCTCATGATCCGTTGCCAGATCGCGGCTATCGCGGCTTCCCGCGGCAATCTCAACACCCTCCTCTCTGTGCTCATTACTTTCGAAACAGACTTCCGTGACCTCCTCGTTGGCGCTGGCTTCGCCCACGATACTGAGAAGCATCTCACCTGGACACCCGACTGGTGACAACCACACCCTCCCCAAGAGGGGCTGCAGGGGACCCCTCCCCTGCATACGCAAATACCAAGGTACTCTTGAGCCCTAGACTCATTCGGAGTACACATGGCCAGAAAGGCAAACCCACAACGAGCATCCCGCCCTTGGGCGATCTCGATGTGCATCACCGCCATGCACTGGGGGAACCTGTTGGGGATGTTCGGCCATCTCACCATCCACGATGGCAAGCTCCTGATTTCAACGGATCGGCACAACAGACTGGAATACCTCCAGCTCCCCACAGGACTCACGACGGCCTACGCGATCCTCTCCGTCATCGGCTGGCTGAGTATCCCTGTCATGCTGATCAGTCTGGTCTACATCCGTGAGAACTTCAACTACACCGATCAGCGATTCAAGAAACGAGCCGGCATCGCCTTCTTCGGTGCCGGCATCGCGTTCATCCTCGGCATCCTGATCGGCAGGTTCTTCGAAGGATTCACAGTGCCATACACACCATAGATCATCCCCGAATCGCCGGGTGCCCTCTTTCTCCCATTCCGTGCCCACCTTCGACCGAAGAGCGAAGGAGGGCACAGTCGCATCTTCCTCCCCTGCACCGGCAAACCCCTCCGCCCCTTTCCCGACCCCCGAAAACGCAACTTCCACCAAACCCGCGGCCACCGCTACTCCTTCGACACCTGATCCACCCGCCGGGTGCCATGCAGGCGGCGAAGTCTCCTGCATCGCCTTGCGTTCGTCCAAGCGCATGCAAGAGCCAAAGACGCCACCCGCATGCCGTCTTTCCCATTGCTTACTTGAGATGTTCGTCTCCGCTCCGACCCGTGGCTTTATCGCCGACGCCGACGCGTCGCCACAAGGCCGCCGATCCCAAGCACCGCCACGCCGGCAGGCGCGGGGACAAGCGTCACCGTCAGCGCCCCAGCCGGGAAGTAGTCGTTGCCGTCAAAGACATCGTCGAGGTGGAAGATGAACGCCGAGCCGTCGGCAAAGTGCCCTTCAAGAACCATGCCGCGTACATCCACGACCGTGGTCACGCCGTACTCGAGATCCAGCACCGTGCCATCACCAAGCTCGGCATCGGTCACAAAGAGATTCGCCACCGAGCCCGACTCGACACTCAGCGTGTTGGTGATGAGATCAGCGCCGACATTGCTGCCGCTGATGTTGAGCACGCTGTTGTTTGTCGCGACGAGGTAGTTGCCCAGGTCACCGCCCGTGATATTCAGCACCGCGTTGTCGGCCTGAATAATGTCCGTGAAGGTGCCCCCGTGGATGTTGAGCTCGCTGCCCGAGAGCGGCAGAACGAAGTCGCCGATCTGCCCGCCATGGATATTGACAACGCCGCCATGATCGATGAGCAGATTGTCACTGACCGTCCCGCTGTACACATTGAGCTCACCACCGAACGCGACGAGGAATCCGCTGGGAAGCACGCCGGAATCGAAGACATTCAACTGCGTCGTCTCGCCAACCACACCACCGATGCGATCATTCGCCGGCACGGGGTCCGGCGGAATATTGATCACATGCGTGAAATCACCAGCCGATGCGCAGGCCGCGAACGCCCCGCAAGCAATGACGAGAACAGAACCATTCCATGTATTCATCTTGACGCCCCTCTTGCTGCATACAAAACAAATCCCCTGCGACAAGCGTGGCATCAGTCAAAGGTATGCGACTGTGAAAATATAACCCACAGAACGGGGGGGATCAACTAATTTTTGATTTCGACGGAGTGGCCCGATGGAGCCCCCCGGCCCCTACGGGATCAAAGCAACAGGCCACCCGTACCAACACCCCTCCGCCCCTTCCGCCTCCCCCGCGAACCTCTTCCCCCCACGCGCATCGCACGATCTGTGCGCAAATCCATCGCGCATCTCACGCTTTGTGCGCAACATCCGTGCACTACCCCACACCAAGCTTGTGCCGACGATGAAACATGCGACAATTCCCGCATGATCATCAACACACAACAATCGAACAAGCCCGATTCCACTCGCCTTTCACGCTCTTCCTTTTGTGCCTCCCCCGTCTGTCGCAGATCCGCCTCTGGCGGAACGGGTGAGGTGTTGACGCAGCAATCGGAGGGGAGGCTTCTCTCATCACCCATCCACCCTCGACCGTGTCCTCCAACAAACCTCGCCCCGATCATCCCAAATCCATCGCCCTCGACGCGATCAATCCAAGATTGCATCCCTTTCGCAACCATCCCGGTATACCTCACCGGGTCGGAGTTATCTCTCACAGGAAGGAAACCATGATGCAACCAACCCCACGAACAATGATTTTGATCGCGCTGTCTGCCGCCGCCGCCCTGCTCCCCGCATGCACCACGACCAGCTCGATCAAGGCCGGTACTCACGCCAGCGCCGACGAACCCTGCCCCCTCCGCGCCCGACTCGAGGAGTACGGCTCACTTACCAAGGACCAGATCGTCCCGCTGCTCCACACCACCGAAGGGCGCGAAACCCTCGCCCGCTTTGCGGACGAGTACGACACGGTTTTCTACGACGGGAACAACCGGTACGCCCAGATCGTGAGAACCCAATCGAGCACCGTGATCCCCGTCCTCACCTTCTACTTCGGTTGGCAACACCCCGAGTACACCTACCCCCGTCGCATCATGTTCATGGAGAACACGATGGCCGACATCTTCGATGTCGCCTTCGACAACGACTCGATCCGTGTTCGAGTCACCGCGAAGGACCAAGAGCCGCGTGAATACTCCCTCGATTGGAACCCCCAAGAGATGGCTCCTTGGGGGTACATCCATACCAGATCAGATCGCATCACGCTCAACGATTGAGCCAAAGCCGAGACTCACCCGCCCCGAAGGATCTTCTCCATCTTCCGGCCCCGCGCCAGCTCATCGATCAGCTTCTCCATCTGCCGGCACTTCCGAGTCAACGGCGTATCGATCTCCTCGATCCGGTACCCACACACCACCCCCTTGATCTCCTTGGCCTTCGGGTTTAGCTTCGCCCGCTTGAAGAACTCCTTGAAGGTGACTTCCTCGTCGATCAAATCCTGGATCTCCTGCGGGCTGAACCCCGTCAGCCACCCGATCACCTCGTCGAGTTCCTCTTCCGTCCGCCCGTTCTTCTCAAGCCTGTTCAGATAGAGCGGATAGATCTTGCCAAAGATCATCTCCGCAACCCGCTTGTCGTGCTCCGGCGTGGTCGTGGGCATGGATCATCCCTTCTGGTTGAAGATTTCGTTGATCTCATCTTTCTGAGCCGCACCTGCGCCGCTGGCGGCCTGCTGGCCGAGCATATTCATGAATCGCTTGGTGTCCTCCATCGAGTTGACATGCGGGTACGGTTCATCAGGAGCATCAACCCCCAGGAACTCGCAAAGCGGCCCGTAGCCATCCCTGGCCTCAAAGACCAGCAGCCGATCCGCCGGCACGCCCGCGACCACCTCGGCGCAGTGCTTCTCAAAGCAGGCCATCATGTGATCCCGATCATCCATACGATTATCGAACAACCGATTGATGTTCCCGGCGAGCATCGGTCCCATCGGCGAACCTGCGAGCTGCTCGTTGACCGCGGGGTTCAGGATGGTCTCGTTCACGGATGTGAACCACTTGCCCGCATCTCGGCGCGTCAGGATTACCTTCGCGTCAGGATAGTGGGCCATCAGCGCCCGCCAGTGCGTGCACGCCGGCCAGTCCACCGTCGCGTTGTATCCTTCAAAGGCCTGATCCCAGAGAGACGGATCGTCATTCGCCTCGCCCGCGCCGATCCGCGTCCACAGCGCCACCCGATCCGGGTTCGGCAGCACCTCGCTCATGTGATGGCACGGCCCAAAGCCGAGCTTCTCCAGTGCCAGCTTGAGCGATGCTGTTCCCGTTCGTCCGTACCCTGCCCCGATGACCTGTAATGCCATAAACTGCCCCCATTCGATGTAGTGTGTTCGCGAGCAGACAGAATAGCACAAAACCGTTCCGCTCGGAATGACGCTCTCCATATTTGTGATATGCTCTCGGCCGACGAAACAACCTGATAGACGAGTGGGGGATCCAGTGACATCTATTCAATACCCGACCATCGAGCAGCTCGGCGATACCGCCTCCGACGCGATCCGCGAGCACATCGATCACCTCTTCCGGGTTTTCTTCTGCGACCCGGAGGAGACACAACCCTCGACGAGTTTCTGTTACATCACAGACTCGCCGCACCCGCTCGGGAATGCCGCGTTCTTCTCGCGGGATGCGGGTTTGGATGAGATCCGCAATACGACGGAGCGACTCATCGCGTGCGGCTGCCCGTCCGCGGTCGTCCTCATGAATGACGATCAGCCCGAACAAACGCAGGCGATCGAATCGCTCGGGTATGTCTTCGCGGAGGGGATGCCGTTGATGTCGGTGACGCCGGAGACACTCAAACCCACGGCGTTGCCCGATGGGTATCTATACCGAGAGGTCCCGATCGAAGAGGACGCGGCCTGGAATGAGGCCGTGTCCACGGGGTACGGATTGCCGCTCGAGCTCGGTGCGTGCTTTGGGATCAAAGTTGCGAGCGAGCGCTGCGCGCCAGGCGTCGCCCGCCACTTCGCGGTCGAGCGCGATGGGGAGCTGGTCGCGACCTCAATGTTGTACCTGCACAACAACCTCGCGGGGATCTATGGCGTCGCGACCAAGCCCGAGCATCGCGGGAAGGGGCTCGCGGCCCATCTGACCGCGGAACCGCTGCGGATGGCGTGGGGGTTGGGGTTCCAAACGGGGTTGCTGCAGGCGTCCGCGATGGGCGCTCCGGTGTACGCGCGGATCGGGTTCCGATCGCACGGCGACATGGCGTTGTTTGTGCGGATTCCGGAGGGGGTATAGGGCAAGCTCGATGGTGTGAGATCGGTTAGGATGGTGACATGAAACCAATCATCGTTTCCGAGACTATCAACGCCCCGATCGAGCGGGTCTTCCAGATCGCTTCCAACATCCCCGACGCCGCGGAGACGATCGAAGGGATCACGGCCATCGAAACCCTCGCGGAAGCGCCTCCCGCCGCCAATAACAACGGCGTTGTCGGGTTGGGATACGCCTGGCGCGAGACGCGGATCATGTTCGGGAAGGAAGCGACGGAGGACATGACGATCACGGCATGGAACCCGCCCGAATCGTATATGGTCGAGGCGCGTTCGCACGGCTGTCATTATCTGACAACGATCTCGTGCGATCGTGTGGACGATCAGACGACGCTGATCACGATGGACTTCGGCGCGACGCCCGAGACCTTCGGCGCGAAGGTGATGATGGTGTTCTTCTCGTTTATGACGAAGAAGCTGACCCAGTGTCTCGCGGATGACTTCCGTGATATCAAGGCGAAGGCCGAGTCGCCCGCGTCAGATCTCTGAGATGATCTCTGAGTAGGGGAGACGCGATTTGGGGAGTTTCGCGTTGTAGTCCTTTGATTCGTCGCGATACCCGATGGGCACGATGACGAGCGAGTGCATCCCTTTCGCATCGAGCCCGAGTTCCTTGTCGAGTCGTTTCGTGTCGAACCCTTCCATCGGGGTTGCGTCGATGCCCAGCGCGGACACGCCCAGCAGGAACGAGCCGAGATTGAGGTACACCTGCTTGTCGAGCCAGTGTTCTGCGTCACCGATTTCTTCTTTGTGCAGGTTGTAGAACATCTTGCGTGCCCCGTGCATCTTGTCCTTGGATGCTTCGGGCGCGTCGTACCGGCCGTCTTTGTCTTCCTGATCGAGCACCTTGAGGAGGTAGTCCTCGCTTAGCTCGTTGCGTGACGCGAAGACGATGACATGTGATGCATCGAGGACTGCGGGTCTGTTGAACTCGAAGAGGCCTTCGGTTGCTTTGGCGACTCGGGCCTTGCCCTCGTCTGTTCCTGCGATGACGAAGTGCCAGGGCTGGGCGTTGGTGCTCGATGCCGCCAGCTGGAGGAGTTTGCGGATTTCTTCCAGGTGCTCGTCTGAGATGGTCTTGGAGGAGTCGTACCCCTTCGCGGTGTGTCGCGACTTGGCGTAATCGGTGATTGTGGGGGTTGAAGCCGTGGTTGCGGTCATGTCGTGTTCCTTCGCGTGTGCATCCGTCAACTCATTGAGGATATCTGTAGACAGAGGTGAACCACGCTTGCCGTGTTCCTATTCCGGTGTTGTTGATGCGAAACGACGCCCCGCAACGCGTGTCGGCTCTCACTTTGCTCGCGAGCGCGAGCTCCTACCCACCGAGCCGGGGACGCGATACGAGGCGTCGTTGTGTGATCAGTGCGGCGCGTTCCACCACCGGGCTCCTGGAGCCTGCCCGAACGACGCGCGGCACTGGGATTTGTGTGAAAAGCTCCCGCAGAGTCGCTTAACTCTGCGGGAACGAGCAGGAATGGATGTTTTAGTCGTCGTCCCCGTGCTCACCCGAGGTGACATGGTCTTCGCCTTGTTCGTGTCCCACGGCGTATCCGGCGCCGGCGCCTGCTGCGGCCGCGGCTGCGACGCACCCTGAGAGCACCATGGCAGTGGTGCTCGTCAGGATGATCGCTGCGTAGAGCGCGACTCGTGTGGGGTCGCGATTGAGAACTGTGATCGTGGTCTTCTGGTTTGTCATCTGTCGGACTCCGTCCAGTGTTCGGCACGCGGCTGCTCTCCGAGCGACCAGTTGTTTCGTGTCGATGCTGGACTATCAATCATGAGAATGAATCGGTCCTAAAGGATTGATGAAATCTTGCTCATAGTGAATGGCGGCATGATTCTTTGCGAGATGGTCGCGTGTAAGCGCCTGCTGAATAGGGGTTTGCGTGACGATTGCAGTTGCGGCGTTCGCTGGTTTTTCTGTATACCTTTAGAAGATTTGTCGTGCGTGGAGGTATGACCGTGGTCCGCGCGGCGGGTGCATCTGCGGGAAAGGTGCGGCGCAACTCTGTTCGCATCACGGGTATCTACTGGAGCAGTCCGTGTCTCGCGGTCATGTTTCATTGTTTCCGCGGCGCGCGTGTCCGATGTGGGAGCGTTCATGTGTGCGCCATGCTGGGGATGGTCTTGGTGTCGGGGTGCATCGTGTTTGGCGTTGACATGCATGGGGGCGATGGTGCCCGATGTGAAGGAGCGGTGAGGTTGCGCGTGAGTTGGAACGGGTGGAATAATCGGGTGTCTACAATCGTCCTTCTTGAAGAAGGAGTTTCGATATGCAGACGCGTCCACTGGGGCAATCGGGGATTGAGGCATCGGTCGTAGCCATCGGCACCTGGGTGATGGGTGGATGGATGTGGGGCGGTGCGGATGAGCAGGATTCAATCAACGCGGTGCACGCGGCGATCGATGAGGGCATCTCCCTGCTCGACACGGCACCTATTTACGGCTTCGGCCATTCTGAGATCGTGGTGGGCAAGGCGATCAAGGATCGGCGCGACAAGGTTGTGCTGGCGACGAAGTGCGGCATGGTGATCAACGCACCGGGTGGTCGCAGCGTCGGTCGATCGACGGCCGCCGGTCCGAGCGAGAACGGGCATCTCGAGATCAAGATCTACAACCATCCGGAGTCAATCCGTGACGAGGTCGAGTTGTCGCTCAAGCGATTGCAGACGGACTACATCGATCTGTATCAGACGCACTGGCAGGAAGAGGACACGCCGATCGAGGAGACGATGGGTGAGCTGGTGCGGTTGAAGGAAGAGGGGAAGATCCGAGCGATCGGGGTGTGCAACGCGACTCCGGGGATCATGGATCGGTACCGGAGTGTTGGGCCGCTGGATACGGATCAGGAACAGTACTCGATGATTCATCGCAAGATGGAGGGCGGATCGTTCCAGGGCGAGGACGGCCTGCCGGATCAGATGGAGTATTGCGCAGAGAACAATGTTGCGATGCTGGCGTATTCGCCGCTGGTTCTTGGGCTGCTGACGGGCAAGGTTGGGCCGGATCGGGAGTTCCCCGAGTCGGATCTCCGGAGCAAGCAGAAGCGGTTCAGCAGAGCGAACCGACAGAAGATCGCGGACCTGCTCGGGCAGTTCCAGCCCGTGGCGGACAAGCACGGCTGCACGATGGCGCAGCTGGTCATCGCTTGGACGGTCTCGCAGCGTGGGATGACGCACGCGCTTGTTGGGGCGCGGACTCCTGAGCAGGCGCGGGACAACGCGGGTGCGGGTCGGATCGTGTTGGACGATGAGGACCTTGGGTTAATGAATGGGTTGGTGCGGAGCGACGCGACAGCGCTGGAGATGTGATTATGTCTGAGCCGCGGAAGATCGGTCGTAAGGATCTGAATGCGTATCGGCGATTGCGGGTGGCGATGTTGGATGAGGCGCCTTGGGCGTTCGCCTCGCTGCCATATATTGAGTTATCGAGCCATCCGAGCGTCGTGCAGCAGTGGTTGGATGATCCCGGCAATGAGCTGGTGGTGATCGATCACCCTGAGAAGCGAGGTGAGCTTGCGTCCGCGGTGGGGATCCAGCGTGAGACGAAGACTCAGTTTCGGCACAAGGCGGTAGCGTGGGGTGTGTACACCCTTCCGGAATATCGCGGGCAGGGATTGGGTGAAGCCGCGATGCGTTACGCGATCGAAGTGGCGCGTTCGTGGGGTGGCGTCGAGACCCTCCTGTTGCATGTTACTGGGGTCGCGAGTGAGGCCCTGGAGCTGTATTCGCAGATTGGGTTTGAGACCTGGGGTGTCGAGCCCGATTGCGTGCGTCTGCATGGCGAGTCGTACGATGTGCACCGGATGCGTTTGTCGCTCTGAGTCGTGTGTCAGGGGCATCCGCCCTGGTAGCGGATCAGGAACTCGGCGATATCAAAGAAGTTGAACTGGCCGTCGGGGTTGAGGTCTGCGATCGGATCGGCTGCGTTGAATGCAACGATGAATGCGGTGACATCGAAGAAGTTGAGGGCGCCGTCCTGGTTGTAGTCGATAGCGCACGGGAGGCCGCACCCGTTGAGGGAGAGGACGCGGACGCCGCCTGATGCGCTTGCGATGTATAGGTTGTTGCTGTCCTTGATGAACTGACGGTATCGCGCGTCGGTGGATATCGGGAGCGGCTGTGTGGGTGTGTGCGATCTGAGGACCGGCGCGAAGGGGTTGGCGTTGTCGTAGATCGCGAATCCGCCCGAGCTCATGGACACATACAGGTTGTTGTTTTCGATGAGGATGTCGTGGACATATGCGTCGAACTTGCCCTTCGGCGTGGTGAGATCGGCATCGAACTGCGCGAGCTCGATCGGGTGTGTTGGATCGGAGATGTCGAAGATGCGGTATCCCATGCTGTTTTCCGCTGTGTAGAGGAGGTTCCCCTCACGGTGCGCGGTAGGGATGCTCGGCGATCTGAACGATTTGCCGAGGATGGTGCTGAGGTAGGTTGGGTTCTGTGGGTCGGAGATGTCGACGAGATACGCGACGGCGTCGGATGAGATGAGCGCGAGATCGCCCATGAGTGTCAGGTGTCTGAGCGCGTCTTCGATCGGGAGTGTGCCGATCGGTGTGAGCGATGAGTCGGGCTCGATGGTGAACGAGTACAGCCCGGTGGTTGCGTCGATTGCGTAGGCGAACCCGGATTGAGTTTGGATATCGCGGGGCGGGGAGTTGGTCGCGTAAGTTCCGAGCGGGATTGGGTTCTGCGGATCGGTCAGGTCGTAGGCGTTGATGCCTGTGGAGTACTCGGTGACATAGACGGTGCTTTCGTGCACGGCGACACCGGACGGGGCTGGGTTGGGTGTGCTGAATGGGAGCTGGGCGATCCACCGTGGTCGACGCGGGTCGTCGACATCGATCACGGTGCAGGCCACGGAGTTGCTGTTCGCGTTGGTGCCCACGGAAATGAGTGTGTTACCGATTTTCGCGAGGTACTCGTCCGCGGATTCGGAGTTCACCCCCGCGAGCGGGTTGGAGGGGATGTCGTAGATGGCGAGCTCGTCGTTGCTGAGGACGACGAAGTGATCACCGTGCTGGCGGACGAGGTTGGCGTTGATCATCCCATCGTTGGGGCCGAACGATGCGATGAGATAGGGGATGGTATCGATTGCGTAGAGATCGAGCGAGCCGTTGGCTGCGTAGATAATTTCGCTGCGGATGGTCGCGTCGTTCATGCTGATGGACTCGTACGCGTGCGTCACGAGATCTGGTCTCGGGATGTTGTTTCTCGTGATCTCGAAGGAGTTGGTGTCGAAACTGAAGATGTATGGGGCGTCGTAACGGGAATCGTAATCGAGATTGGGTCCCGGCCCCTGATGTGTGAGGATGGGCTGGAGCGGGCTGGAAATGTCGTAGCGGGACCGGTCGCGCGTGATGAGTTCGTTGTCATCTATGAGCGCAGGGGTGCTTGGGAGTCCGGTGGTCAGGAACGGATCGAACGCGGGTGACATCGGGCGAGCGAGACTGAGGCCCGCGGCTTCATTGACATACATGTACCCGTTGGCGGTCGGGATTGGGCTGTCGTATGCATTCA
>DDGE01000030.1:28714-39993 GCA_002337545.1 Phycisphaerales bacterium UBA1910
ATATTGTGATGTTCGTGGGGTTGTCGAGATCTGCGATGGAGCCGATCAGGACGGGGGGGTGGCATTCGAAGCTCGGGGCTTGTGCGATGGCATCAACGGTGAGCGATGCCATGCAGAACGCGGATACGAGTGCGGCTGTTGTGGAGGGTTTATACATGCGATGTGCCGTGCAAAGGGAAAATGAAATGAGCATATGGGTTACGGGCACCCGGCCTTGTACGCGACGAGGAATGACGAGACATCGAAGAAGTTGAAGAGGTCGTCGTTGTTGAGATCGGCGGTGGGGATTTCGTTGATGAATGACTCGATGAAGATGGTGACATCGAAGAAGTTGAGGACGCCGTCGTTGTTGAGGTCGATGGGGCAGGTGGCGCACTGGTTGCGATCGAGCGTCAGGATCCCTGCCTTGCCGGCGCTGATGTGCAACCGGTCGTTGTTTCGCGCGAACTCGCGGAAGCGGATGTTGTTGTCGATCTCGGGTTGCGCGTGGAAATGGTTGAGCAGCACGGGGTTGAACGGGTCGGTGTTGTCGTAGACGGCGAACCCGAACGAGCTCATCGCAACATACAGGAGGTCCTGATCGGTGAGCAGGTCGTAGACGAGCCCGGTGTAGGTGGTTGCGTCGATCACGACATCGGCATCGAACTGTGCGAGTTCGATCGGTTGCGTTGGATCCGAGAGATCGAAGATCCGGTACCCGTTGTCGAGGTCGGGGGTGTAGAGCAGATTGCCGTCGAGGTGTGGGCGTTGGATGTAGGAGCGCGTGCCCGGGAGTATCCCGATCTGGGAGAGGGTGTTGGGATGTGTGGGGTCGGAGATATCAACGATGAAGAGGGCGCTGGCCCCGGATACGAACGCGAGGTCGCCTTGCACGCCGATCCGGTGCGCTGCCTGCCCGAAGGCGAGCGAGCCGATGGGGGTGAGCTCGTTTGTTGCTGAAAGTTCGTAGGTCGTGAGCCCCGCGTTGCGATCGATGGCGTAGGCGTGATTGCCGGCGATGGTGATGTCGCGTGTGTTGGGCGTGCCCGCCTGGTTGGCGCTTGTGTTGTATGTTGCGATAAGATCCGGCGATGATGGGGGGGAAACATCGAAGACCATGAGCCCGTCGCGTTTGGCGGCGATGTATGCGCGGGCGTCCTTGAGTTCGATCCCGAAGGGCTCATCGACGGGGAAGTCGGCGACCCATCGGGGTGATCGGATATCACTCAGGTCGAAGAGGCTGGCGGCGAGCCCGGATGTTTCGATCTGACCCGCGGAGGCGATCGCGAGATCGTCTTCGATCTCGATATGGGTGTGCTCGTGGGTGGTGTTGATCATGGAGATCGGGTTGGTAGGGATGTCGTAGATCCCGATAGAGTTCCAGCCGACGACGATGAAATGGTCATCGATCTGGCGGATGAACTTTGCGTTCTCGAAGCCGGGGCCTTGGTCGTGGTGCGTGAGCCGTGCGGGGACAGGGGCATTCGTGTAGATGCTGATCCCGTTTTCGACGGCGGCGAAGATGAGGTCGCCGCGGATGGTGAGGTCGGATGGGAACGCATCTTCGAGCACCGTTGTGGTGAAGGCGTCGATCGCGGGGTGGTATGTATGGATCGCGGTCTCGTTGCTCTTCTCCTGCACGATCAGGTTTGGGTATTCGAACCTGAACCGATCGGGCGAGACGCCTGGGTCGTTGGACCCGGGTTCGATGAGCACCGGGTTGAGGGGGTCGGTGATATCGTATCGCGAGAGGTGGGTTGTGATGAGGTGATCGTTGATGACCCCTACGGCTTGTTCGTTGAATGCGAACCCCGATTGGTCAAGATAGGCGGGGCAAAACTCACGATTGTACATGCGCATGTAGCTGGTGTATTGGAAGTCATTGATGATGACCGATCCGCCTGCGCCGCCTGCGCGCATGTACCAGGGCTGGGACTTGTCCTCGATGTTGATAATGGCGTTGCCGAGGTAGAGGGCGTCTTTGTGGACGGTGAACCCGCGTTGGTCGTATGTGTCTACAGGGATCTCGGTGTCCGCGATGATCTGCGGGTTGGTTGGGTCGCTCAGATCGATAACGGTCAGCCGTCCGCTCGACGCGAGGTACGCGTGGTCGTCCACGATGTCGAAGGAGTATGGGTAGCTTGTGTTGTACAGCGCACCGATCAGGGTTGGTGGCTCGCACACGAAGGCGTCCTGCGTCCCGTCGCCGGCATTGAGTGCATTCGCGGGGGTTATCAACATCATTATGAACAAGGCATTGCGTATCGAACTTGAAATCATGGAAGCATGGTAATGGAGGGTGGGTATATAAACAAGACCCGAGTGTGATATCGGGTGTTCAGGTATGAAAAAAAGACGCCCGATTGCTCGGGCGCCTTGTGCCAAGTGTGGCTGTGGATATCAGTCTTCGATGCGTTTGGGCTTACGGGCAGCCGGCATTGAACGCGTTGAGGAATGCGCTGACATCGAAGAAGTTGAAGGATCCGTCGCCGTTGAAATCGGCGCTGGGATCCATCGCGTTGTATGCGCTGAGGAAATCGGAGACATCGAAGAAGTCCAGGTTTCCATCGCCATTGAGGTCGGCGGTGCATGTCGCATCGCAGCTCGCGACTGAGAGCGAGACAGCGTCGACGCCTGCTTCGACAACGGAGCCGTCGCCAAAGTCAGAAGCGATGAAGCGGATGCGGAACTGATCGTTGGCCGTGAATCCGGGGACATCGCTCAGGGCGTATTCGACTTCGTACCACCCGCCGTCGGCTTGGTCGCCGCCGGGTCCAACGGTTTCGAGGTTCGACCATGTGGAGCCGTTGTCGTCGGAGACTTCAACAACGAATGTGTCCGCGTTGGGCGATGCGCCGAAGGTGTTGCTGTACCAGCGTGCGTACGACACGAATGCGGCGCCGGTGGCGTCCATCGTTGGCGAGGTGAGGATCGTGTCGCCACCATCGACATCGGTATTCTCGCCGGGTGTGCCGTTGCCCGTGACATAGCATCGGCTCGAACCGTCGTAGTCGGATCCTGGATCGCCGCGCTGGGCGTTGCCTGTCGGGATCACGCGTTCCCAGCGTCCTGAGGCGCTGTTGGGTGCGTCACCCGAAACAGACCAGCCCTGGTTGGATTCGAAGTCGTCATCAAACGCGACGACTGGGGCGCTGGTGGCTGAGATGATTGAGTAGGTGCTCGCGGGTGCGTCAGACGGTGAGGTCTGGGTGATGCCGGAGGTGCTCGTGCCCGCGATGTAGAAGAGGATCTGCGTTCCACAGTCGGAGCTTGGCAGGTTGGCTTCGTAGTTGTTCCCGCCGGCGTTGCTCATCGGGATGGCCTGGAAACCTGAACCGGTATCGACCATGAGCGTTGCGGTCGAAGGGTCGAACTCGCCGGTGACATTCGTAAACTCGGCGGAGATGGTGGTGCCACCCGCGGGGTTTGCGAAGTCGGGGAATGCGACTGGCTCGATGTTGATGAGGTTGAGGGGTGGCGCCGGCATGTTCTTGGCACCAAACCCGCCGTCGATCTCGAAGTAGTGCGGCGTGCCGTTGCCGATATCGGCATCGTCGTCGTCGAGCGTGAGGTAATCGATCGTCATCTGTGGCGTGATCAGTGTGCCCGAGTGGACGAGGATCGAGTTGAGCGCCCAGCTCATCAGGAGCTTCTGGTAATCATCTGGCTCGGTGATGGCGAGGAGGTTGCGTGTGCCCCAGACAGCGCCGGAGTAGAGCGGTGCACATGCGTGCCCGTCCGTCGCACAGGGGTATGTCAGGTTGTTAACGGCGGTGCGGAGTGCGCTGCCACAGGACCCGAAGAACCCGATCCCGAGATCCGGATCATCAAGGATGATGACGGACATGACATCGCCGGTGCCTTCGCCATACTGGCCTTGGCCCGAACCGCCCGCGGAGACGAGGTGGTGCCCGTACTCGTGGTGGACGACGGAGGACCAGCCGGTGTTGGGGTTGGATGAGCCAGAGAGGCAGAAGTTGATGGTGTCGATCCCTGGGTCGTACCAGGCGTTGCCGGGGCAGAAGCCGTCGGTGCGGTTGACCCAGACTTCCATCTCGGTGCCGGCGACGAGCGGGTAGGAGGGGTTCGCCTCGAGGACCCAATCGCGGACGCGGTTGGATTCGACATACACATTGACCTCTGATCGGACCTGCTCGGAGTTATTGAGCGAGTTGAAGAGGATGTTGATGGGGTTGGAAGGGTCCGCTGTGATGGACTCTGCTGTACCCGAGCCGAGGTAGTTGTTGATGTTGAACCACTGCCCATCGAGCTCTGCATCGATGGTGACATTGCCGGATCCGCCGTTGGGGATGGTGTAGTTGCCATCCACATCGGTGATGGCCGAGCCGCCGCCCTGGAGGTTTACATTGAGGTAGGGGAGGGGCATCGCGATTTCATCTTCGCAGATGTCCGCGGCTGGGCCGTCGGATGCCATCCCGGAGACATTCCCTGTCGCATCAACGGTGCAGATGATCGAGTCCGCGTGCAGGATTTCACCCGTTGCGGCGTCGGTGATCATCTCGATTTTTTCGTAGCCATCGATATCGAGGATGGTGACATCCGCGACCACTGGCTCGTGTGGGTTCGCTTCGTTGCCGGCGTAGATGACGCGATCGGTGGACCAGATCTGGATAGCGCCGTTGAACTGGTCGTTGGCGATCTCAAGGAGATTGTTGTGGTTCGCGGCAGCGCGAGCGATGACTGGGTCAGCGTTGAATGCGCTGAGGTCGAAGAGCTGCGAGCTTGCGAGCACGAGCGGGTTGTTCGCTTCGTTCCGCGTCAGGAGCACGAGCTTGGAGCCGTAGACGGGGAGCCCGTTGCGGGTTTGTGTGAAGTATGTCGCGGTGAACTTGTAGGTGTCGGTTTCCGGCTGGTACATGACCGGCATGGTGTGGCGACGATCCTCGAATGGGCCCTCGGGGATGAGTTCCGCGGCGTCGACGCCCCACATGTCGGCATGCTGGGAGACGAAGGATTGGACAGACTGTGCTGCGGTTACGCCTTGGGAAAACGCGCGGCCGTAGACTCGTCCGATGCGACCGTCCTGATGCGTCGAGAAGTCTGCGCGAGGGTTCGCAGACTTGAAGTCGAGCATGGCGCGAGCGCGTGTGGGGGTTGCGGTTCCGGCGTTGAAGACAATGTCTGCGGCGCCGGCCGTGAGTGTTGCGACGCTCAGTAGCGCGAGCGGCGCGGTGCGGGTGATGGTGCGAGCGATGCTCATGTTGGGGCTCCTCCTGCTCTGGGGACAGATATGGGGTTTTCGGGACACCCGAAGGGTGACCTGCGTTGGGGACTTGAAGTTCTGCTGAATCGATGGGATTCAGGGTGAAACAGTCCGCGAATGCGGAGTTGAACGGCCCGAGAACCGGGCGTCCGGGGCACACGACTTGCCGGACCCAAAGTACTGGTTCCGGGGCATCAATGCAAGCAGTCAGAGCCATAGTGAGCAGAAAGGTGCGATTTTGAAAGGATTTTGGTAGGTGGATTTACCCGCGTGTCATCGCGGCGCGGGTCATATAGAGGAAGAGTTTGGTCTGGCGGTCCTCATCGAGCATGTCGTAGATCTCGAGCATGAGGGCCTCGCGTTGTTCGAGCGTGGGGTTGAGTCGGGTGTCTTTGATGTGCTGGATGACACGGTTGCGGATCCAGGCGCGTTGCTCGGGGGTGGGCTGGATCGCGTCGTACATGGCCTGCATCGCGTCGCGGTAGCGCCGGAGCGAGTATTCGTACGCGTTGGCGATGTCGCGCTGGAAGAGCTCGTTGTTGAGTCGGTTCTCGATGCGTTGGTGGACTGCTTGGGTGCGGGGGCGTCCCTGCATGTCCTGCTCGGACTCGGGTGTGTTGGCGGCGATCCACGCGTCCCAGTATTCATCGAGGATGCGATCGAATCGCTCGCGCTGGGTGGCTTCGAGCAT
Source organism: Phycisphaerales bacterium UBA1910 (assembly GCA_002337545.1). GTDB lineage: Bacteria > Planctomycetota > Phycisphaerae > Phycisphaerales > UBA1924 > UBA1924. The sequence goes on from DDGE01000030.1 coordinate 34,609, forward strand.
GGGCTCGAGCTCGGCACGAAGCGGATCGCGGAGCATGTCCGGGTCGTGGCGCAGGCGGAGCTGGGCGAGCAGGGTCTGGGCGTAGGTGGTGTTGCCCTCCGCGATCGCATCGGTAATGGTGCGGACGGTGTCGATCTCATCGACGAGGAGTTCCGCGAGATCGAACACGCGGGAGGTGCCCATCTCGCGTGCGCGGGCGAGGTCCTCGGGGTCATCGCAGACGCGAGCGAACGCGACGAGCTCGGGCCGTTCCTCGACGGGGATGAAGTTCCCGGACATATCGGTGATGACAATGGTGTCGAGTTGGTCTCGCTCGACCTGTGGGCCGCGGAGTGTGTCGGCTGGCTGGGCGTGTGCGAGCGGCGAGAATGCCAGGAGGAGTGCGATAGCGGTTGGTCGGAGCATGTTCATAGTGTACATGATGGGGAGGAGACGCCCGAGATTTCACTTATGGGCAGCCGGATGAGTAGCTCGTGAGGAAGAAGGACACATCGTAGAAGTTCAGTACGTTGTCACTGTTGAGGTCGGCGCGGGGGTCTTCATCGAGGTATGCGACGAGGAACTCGGAGACGTCGAAGAAGTTGAGTTCGCCGTCGATATTGAAGTCGGCGACGCAGGGGGAGCAGTCGGCGAGGTCAAAGACTTTGAGACCGCCGTTGGTTGATGCGCTGTATGCGAGATTGGCATTGAGTTCGACGCGCCGAGTTGATTCGCCTTTGAAGAACTTCTTGAAGACCGGAGCAGTTGGGTCTGAGTTGTTGAAGACGGCAAGTCCGTTGTTGCCGTTTGCGATGATGAGTTCGTCTTCGTGCAGGGTGAGTTGGTATGCGATCGGGTGAAGTTCGTCGTCTTCGTCTGGGTAGGTGAAGTAGACATGGTCCGTCTCGATCGGATTGGCGGGGTTTGAGATGTCCCAGATCCTGAAACCCTCGGTGAACTCTGGTGTGTAGAGGGTGTTGCCGACGAAGGTCGATGTCATGATCCCGTTACTGAAGTCTCCAACGAGCAGCGGCTCAATGGTCGAGAGGTGCACCGGCGCGTCGAGGTCGGAAATATCAACGATGAACGCACCGAAGTTCGCGCTCGCAATGCATGCGAGGGTCATGTCGTCATTGAAACTGATCTGGTCGTTCCATCCTGGCAGGTCGAGGTTGGCGCGAAGGAGCGGGTTTGTCGGGTCGGTGATATCGAAGATCCAGAGGCCGTCTATGCGGTCGATGACGAAGAGGGTGTTGCCGATTGCGCGGACATCTCGAGCGCGACGACCGGTTTCGATTGTGGAGATCTGCAGCGGGTTTGATGGGTCTGAGATGTCTACAAGGACAAGGTCGTCTCGGTCAGCGGCGATGTAGAGCGTGTCTCCGGACATATCGATGGAGAACGCGGATTCGATCGAATCGAAAGTGCTCAGGCGATTGAGCTTTGTTGGATCTGAAGCATCGAAGAGCTCGACGCCAAAGTCGGTGTTCGCGGTGATGGCAAGGTCGTTGTGGAGATGGATGTCCGCGGTTTCGCCTTGGGTATTCACTGACGCGACATAGGGGGTGGTGGAGATTTCGTACGCGCCGAAGGAGTAGTTGGAAACGATGAAATCAATGCCGTTTCTGTGTTGGAGATACTTTGCCGTGTCGAAGTAATCAGGCAGCACGCGTGTTGAGAGCGGTACTTTATTGAGCTTTGTCTGGTTCCCAATGTCGTATATGTACGTGTTTGATGGGTCGGTGTAGGCAGAGCCCGCGGCGATGATGATGTCATCTCTTCTGATTGCAAAGCTCTGGTCGAAGTGGTCGGGTTGGACCTGTTCGTTGAGGAGTTCAATCGGGAGTTGAGGATTCGTGATGTCGTAGATCTGTATTGATTGAAACCCGAACGCGTACAGCGTGTTGGTGTCAATGTCGATTTCAAATCGAAGGTAGTTCTGTCCTGTGAAATCTGGCAGAGGGTTCGGAAGCGTTGGGTTGAGAGGGTCACTCAGATCAACGTATTCGAGGTGGGTCGTGTATGTCAGGTCGTGTTGTTGGCCCGCGATCGGATTGGGCAGGTTCATTGATCCAATCAGCGTGGGGTGTAGCGGATTCGTCACATCAAGGATCGAATGCTCACCGATGTACATGAGGTTGTCGATGATGACGGGGCAATAGATGTACGTGTTACCGAAATCGATTTGTTGCGCAAACTGGGGCTCTGCGGGTTGAGTCAGATCAACCACATGGAAGAACCCGAATCCTGTCGTCAGATATGCGGCGTTCTCGTGCACAACGATGTGGTGGTATCCGGGGTGGTATTCAATCTCAAGCGTGTGCACGATCTCCATTTGCGCAGGATCTGAGATGTCGATTGTGAGGAGTTCCCTGCTCGAGTTATTGATCATGTACGCGTAGTTGCCACTGAGCGCAAATCGGCCTGGTTCAGAGAGGTTCTCGATCACACCAATTCGTTTTGAGCGATCACATCCCTGAGAGTCAGCTGCGGTGCAAAGAGGATTGCACATCGCAAGAATCAACATCGTGCGAAGAATCATCATGCCCAGAGTCTATCGGATCAGATCCCGATCGCATCAGGCGTCTTCTTGGAAATCATCATTCTTATACAGAAGTAAAGATAGGTAGCCCGCGCATGTCGCCCCGATGGTGTTGGCGACGAGGTCCCATGCTGTGTTCATGTAGCCACCGACATTGGTTTCGGGCATGGAGAGGACCGCGATGAACTCGATGACCTCGTTGATCGCGCCGAGCCCGATGCCCATGAGGGCGGCGGCGATCGCGGTCGGGACTGCGCGTGGCGCGTTGAGGAGCGTGACGAGTGCCTGAAAACACGCGATCGTGGCGCTGAAGAACCCGAAGGTATGGACGATCTGGTCGTATTTGGGAAAATCCGGATGGATCCGCAGCGAGTACAGGACGGCAGAGGTAGGGCGATCGGCTTCGGCACTGGCGGCGCGGTAGGCGTCGGTGAGTGAGGGGTCGACGGGGACGGTGCCGCCGCACATGTGCAGGAATCCCCAGATGGCGAGCAGCCAGAGTGCCGTAGGGGTGAAATGGATCGCACGATGCAGTGCGTGCACGATCGCGATGAAGACCAGCATGACCACGGCGTACATCAGGAACTCGGTGTTGCCTTGCTTGAGCGCGAGCCCGGAGCAGACGATCATGTACAGGGCGACAAATGCGATCAGGGGTTTCGAGATGGAGTTCTTGCGTTCGGGCGTGGGGTCGGTCATAGTGTGTATGTCGGATCAAACGCGTGTTTCACGCGAGGAGGCGGTATGAGCGAACACCCAGAGCCGGTTGTGATCGGGGCTTACCAGAGCGAGTTCGAGGCCAACATCGTGAGCAATATGCTCCGTAATGAGGGCGTTCCCTGCGAGGTTTCCGGTGGGATGCTCGGTGGGATGCGTGCGGAGGCGCCGGGGTTCGTCGAGGTTCTGGTGCCGGCGGAGTTCGCGGAGCGGGCTCGGGCGCTCATCGAGAAGCATGAGGATCGTTCAGAACCGGCCGGCGATGACGGCGCGGATTGAGTTCTCGGACCCCCAAATGGGTGCCCATCCTCCGTAGGAGGTGCGAGTAGGACTTATTGGAGCCTGATCAGGCGTTGTTCCGGAACTCGGGTCGAGATCGGCGTTCATCGAACTGATAATTCCGGATGATGTTCGGGCAGTTCTTCCAATCCTTCTTGCATGTGCACCCCCTCGCTCAGGTCGGGTGGGGTGATGTTGTGAAGTCGATGGAAGCCGCGTTTTCAGATCCCAAACACATAATTGTACTGGGGATCGTCGCGGGTTCGCTGGTGGTGTTGTATGCCAACTATCGCGTGGCGCGATGGCTGGAGCGCAAAGGCGACGAGCATCATCATACTTCAGATCCTCATTGATTCCGGATCTCGTGCAACACTCATAGTTTGATTGCGAATACAGTGGCATCGGCGTGTCGTGGGGGCTCGTTATTTTTGCCGTAATTATCTTATTCTTTGGGAGTACATCATGAGAACGAACACAAAGGGATTCTCGCTGATCGAGTGTCTGGTGATGCTTGTCGTCGTGGGGATGCTGGTCATGATCGCCGTGCCGATGCTCGGTGCTTCACGGATGCAGATGCGGGCGCAGAGCAGCGCTGAAAAACTGATGACGATCGGTCAGGCGGGGATGATGTACGCGCAGGACAACGCGGATCGGTTGTTTAGTTATACATGGCGTTTTGGTGAAACCTATACGATGCCCGATGGGCGCTCGAAGACCGCGATATCCGATACCGATGCAGCTTCGTACCAGAACCAAGAAGTGCTCCAGCGCCGAACGGGTCGCATCACTGGGCTGTACAAGATTGCAAGATCCGCAGGGCGGCTTCCGCATCGACGATTTACACACCTGATTCTGATGGACTACATGAACCAGCCGTTTGGGAGTGATTTGTTCATCGATCCCAATGATGGGAAGCAGCAGGTCTGGAAGGACAATCCGCTCGAATACAACCCAGGATCGAGTGTGCCGTATGCCAATGGGACACCTGCAGGTTATGACGATAATGGGTGGGATTATCACTATGTTCGACAACGCTGGGCGTTTGCATCGAGCTATCAAGTCGTCCCCGACGCGTGGCAGCCGGATTCTGGCTCGAGGTATATCCCTATCGCGGAGACGCCCCATCTGTTCTCGGCGCCGGGGTTCCCCATCCCGCTTTCTGCAGGCCGCCGCTTGACGAGCGTGTTGCACAACGCGAACAAGGTGTGGATGTTTGAGGAGTTCGATCGGGATCGGATGCAGCATCTGTACTTTGGGTACGACCAGGCGAAGGTCGAGAAGCTGATGTTCGACGGCTCGGTGAACAACTGGGAGAGCGGGCGTGCGGCGCCCTCGGTGGTGCCCGAGTACGGCATCTTCCACTGGAAGCAGGCCTATGTGCCGCTGGACAGGTTCCCTGTTCCAGTCGGGGGTCTGGGCGACTCGACGGAGGTCAGCCAGCGGTTCCGTTGGACCTTCGGCGGGCTTTCTGGGATCAACTACGGGGCGTTCTCGTTTGATTAAGCCGGATTGGCGCAGATCACGCCGAGATCCTGCGGATTGCGGGTTTGGACGCTAGGATTGAACCGGACGGGATCGTCGCGGGGACGCGCGTTCCCGGGTTGAATCAATCAGGAGTGAACAATGAAGACATTCGCAATCGGTGTAGTCGCGCTCATGGCGCTGGTGTTTGCGGCCTTTGCGGTCAAGCCCGAGCAGGGTGAGATCGCTCAGCCTGAGTCTGAGCCTGCGACCAAACAGGTTGAGGCGGAACCGAAGGCGGAGAAGTCAGACGAGGAGCCATTCGTGTATATCCAGATGAAGACTTCCCAGGGCGATATTTTCATCGAGCTCAACAACGAGCTCGCGCCGATCAGCACCGAGAACTT
>DDGE01000030.1:40151-50242 GCA_002337545.1 Phycisphaerales bacterium UBA1910
GTTCCTCGATACGCCGCGTGACGGCTCGGGCTACGCGGTGTTCGGGAAGGTCGTGAAGGGTATGGATGTGGTTGACGCGATTCGTGTCGTTCCGACCACCACCAAGGGCCCATACGGCGATGTGCCGGTCGAGCCCGTTGTGATCGAGAAGGTCACAGTGCTTGAGCATGACAAGGCGATGGAGCTGGGGCTCGCTGAAGCTGACGGCTGAATCCACAGAGATTTGCAAGATTGAATCGAGACGCCCGTTCCGCAATGGAGCGGGCGTTTTTTGCGCTCCGGGCGTTGTTTTCAGCGATTCGCGACAGGAATGGTCCGAGAACGCGTCCGTTCAAGCGTGGGCTGAACATGGTCGATGAAACTTGAGCGGCCTGATTCCGTATGACGATTGTGGGTCTGACAGCATGAACAGGGACGAGAAATGGATTTGACCTGCACACACACATCATCAGAAGACATCGCCACGGGCAGCGCGCTCGACGACACGGGGATTATCCCCTTCGCGGACGATGGGCCGAAAAACGCCCCCGCACCGGTCTTGGGGCAGCAGCCCGAGCGTGCTCAGTCTGAGGCGCAAGACGACACCCAGCTTGAGCGGGCATCGATCGCAGATCGCGAGCTTGGTATTGAGCGGAATAAGTGGGAGCGTCGCGGGAAGTATGCGTGCCCGTGCTGTGGGCATGGTTCGAGCCGAGTGGTTCGGGTGCGCGTCCCCAGCCACGCACGCTGGTCCGCGGTCTGCGCAGTGTGCGCCGCGATGCTGCTCGCGAAGATGCCCGGCACGATCGTGGGGGGGATGGTCCGCCCGACGCGTCGGCGAGGGACGAGATCGGCGGGTCAGACCGCCCATGGGTTTCGTCGCGTGGGTCAGGTCGGTTATCGACAGGCCGGTTGAAGATCCGGCTCGGTCGAAGACGAGCAATAACTGAATGAACTCCTCTGCCCGGCGTTTGTGTGCCGGGTTTTTCGTTAGTTGTCTCTCTTGTGGAGTTCGATGTGTGTGATGAGTTGCTCGACTGATCGAAGAGGATTCGTGACGAGCACATGGGGGTACTCTTTTTCCGGTTCCGCGTCGAGTCTCTCTTTGAATGCCTTGAGAATCGTCAAAGCGGAGGTTAAGTCGCCTTCGTCGCTTGCTTGGAGTGCCTTGATGACTTCCCCCGAGTCATCGATCGCGAGTGGGACTCTCCAGCGAAAAAACCGCGATGGTTCCTTCCAGGTTTTGTGTCTTCTGTACGCCAGTGCGCCGCCATTGACTAAAAACTCCCGAGCTAGTTCGTAGTTGCCCTGAATGAAGTTCGCGCATGCTGCGACGCGCATCGTTCTCTTCACACCATTGATGTTCAGATTCTCGGGTATATTGCTCCAGTGCTCCCTCGCGATCCGAGAGAGATCGTCCACGAGTTGGGGATCCTGAAACACATCGAGTCGGTCATCATGACTCTTGGCAAGTTCCGAGAGGACGGTCATGTACGCGGTGCAGAGATGGGGAGTGGACCTGGATCTGTCAGCGATATCATCGAGAATGTTGCGAACTTCTTGGATGCTGCCGCCCCATTTGGGACGCCTTGCTCTCGCGAGGTTGTAATGGGCTCCCGAAAGATCGGGGCGTACCTTTGTCACCTCATTGAACCAGAAGTACTCGTCGCGATCGGGGTGGTGCTGCCTGCCCATCGTCACCGTGATCATTTTTTCCTGAGCGGCTACCCATTCCGGGCGGGTCTCCCACGCCGCGGTCAGGTATGCGTCCGCGTTCTGCAAGTATTGATAGAACATGCTCCAGCGTGCATCATTCACGGTTCCTGCGAAGCCGTTTGTTCGTGCGGCCCACGCCTTCTTTGTCATCAGGAGCCCCATGCTGGTGTATGCGACCCATGGATCTGTCTCCGCATCGAAGAGGCGGTAGCAGAGCTCTTCTTTCTCAAGGAGATCGAGCGAAACAGATGTGTACGCCATCCGGGAAATGATGTACGCCATGAACTCTCTGCTCTCGTGCGGCACACCCTCCAGCGAAGCAGACTCGACGACGAGGTTCAGTCCGGTTTCGTACGCTTCCTCTGTATCCTCATCATTGGCAAAGCCAACATTGCTGAGGATGTGTGCCGCTCGCAGCCATGCGACGCCTTCAAAGAACGGGGGATATCCCGCGTCGCTCATTCTTGCGGCAACCCGCTGCATATCACGCCCGAGCTGGATTCCCTCTTCGGGTGTCACGCCGCGTGCAAAGCGAGCGCCGATGTGCCTGTATTGTGCGTATAGAGGAGGATCTGGATCGAGCTTGAGCAATCGGGGATACATCTGTGTGATACCGAGATCGATGACATCGTATGTGTGGCCAAAGCCAGTTCCGGTGCGGAACATGATGTCCATCAGCTCAGTGAAGGCTTCTGCTTCTTCTGTTGTTTCAAAGGTTCTTTGCTCACACTCATCTTTGAAGATCGACCAGTAATAGTTGTATCCCGACTCTCTGAACGCTTCCTCGGATGTGTACACGGCTTCTTGTGCCCCAGCGAGCGTTGCCGGGATCAGAAGCGAAATGAGTACAGATACGAAGGTGATGTTGTATTTCAGCATGATTGAGATACTAGCTCTTCGGTGGAGAATTGAAAAACCCGGCTGGTGGTGGGTCAGCCGGGTCGGTGGGTGAACTGAGCGTTGCTGGGGCTCTCCCGTCGGAGAGCGTGATCCTTGAGTGCTTCGCGTCCTTGCGGAGCATCGCCGTCCTTGGTGGGTCAAGGGGGCGGACACACCCCTCACCAGCTCAGCGCAGTTCTACTTGAATGTCTCGACCGATTGCTCGGGCGTGGTGGTGGAGTCTCGTCCGCGGCCTTGCGTCGGAGACATGGTGAACGAAAAGAGACTTGTACGACCCTGTGCTTCGCGCCCTGCGATGCGTTCGAGTCGGGTGATTCGGGTCATGATGGACGCTTCTGCGCCAGTTTCTTGGAGAGCTCGGCCATCTTCGCGAGTCGATCGTCGAACTCGCTCTTCCATGCGTCCCGGGCACGGATTTCCAGCCTGTCCCCTGCACCCAAGACGATCACTTCCTTGGGAAGCCCCAGGTGCTCCAGTTGCCAGGCGGGCAAACGGATGCGGTTGTTGGCGTCCACATCCACTTGTTCCGTCACGGAGTGCAGAATCACATCGAGTTCCGCCTGGTCCTCGTCGGGGGTCAGACTCGGATCGCGACGACCGGCCGTGAAGAGTTCGTTGTGCATCTTCTCGGTGTAGAGGCGGAGTGATCCCGTCTGCGGCCAGGGCACGCAGAACCAAGTCGCTCCGTCGTGTTCCGGCGACCAGCGATTCCGGAACTTTGCAGGTATAGCCAGACGCTGCTTCGCGTCGATATTGGCCTCTGCTTGTCCGGTGAATGGCACGGTTTGGTTCCCCGATGTGGTTCATTCGTGGGATTATCGCCCACTATCACCCACAACGCAAGCCGAGTCGCCCCCAAAATGGGAGATTCGGGAGATCCGCGCGAGATTGGGGAACGATTGTGGATAGACACAGGGGATGGGGATGAGTGGACTGTTGTTCTATCTGGTTTGCTCGGCATGACTTAGAAAAAAATTCTGTGGTTTGCCCACAAGTGCGCGAAAATGTGTGAAGATAGGGCAAGCGCTTCGTCCACCGGCTTCAGAGCAGTGGATCCAGGGGAACGGCCAGGCTGTGAAAGGTCTGCTCGTGTGTGAATAAGGGCGCAAGGGGGAGTTCAGCGTCGATGACAACAAAAGAACAGGCTTTGGTCCAATCCGCGCTCGAGGTCTTTGTCTCGGGTCTCTATTTGATGACGGCCGGTTTTGATGGCAAACGCGGCGGGATGTTTGTGAACTATGTGCAACGCTGCGGCACAGACCCCGCGATGATCTGTGTAGCCGCACCGAAGGGGCACGCGATCGATACGCTCATCCGCGACTCGCGTGCGTTCGCGATCGGTGTGCTCAATGGTGGAGACCGCCTGATCGAGCGTCGATTCCAGCGTACGGATTCCCCGCCCAGAGAAACAGCGCACGAGGGCGACCGGGATCCGTTCGATGCGATCGAGACACGGACGCTCGTGACGGGGTCGCCGCTGATCACACGATGCAAGCTCTGGTTCGATTGCGAGGTTGCTCGGCGTGTTGATCTGGAAGCGGAGATGGAGCTCTTCGTCGGCGTGATCGTCGGGGTCCTGAATGACGGGCAGGTCGCAAAGATCGCGCGTCAGCCGGAGCAGGGTTGATCCATTACCTCGTTGAGAAGTTGTAGGAAACGCGAATCGAATGCTTCGCGTGAGAATCGCAGCGCGTTTGTCCTGCACCCGGCGTCGGGTTCCGCGTTCGGTGGTGGGCATCGCTCGATCGCGTCCGCGAGCGATTCGGGTGTGGGGTCGTTGAAGAAACACCCGGTTGAGCCGTCGATAACCGAGTCGAGTGCGCCCCCGGCGTGCTGGGCGACAACGGGCGTGCCGCACGATTGCGATTCGACGGCGGTGATCCCGAAATCCTCGATCTGAGGGAAGAGGAAGGCGCGGGCGCGACGGTAGTGGTCGCGGAGTTGGTCATCTGAGACCTTGCCGACGAATGAGATGAGGGGGTTGTACTTGGCGTGCGTTCGGAGCGTGGGCTCGTGTGACCCCGAACCCACGATGACGAGTTTGCGATCGAGCTGGATCGCGGCGTCGATCGCAAGGTCCACGCGTTTGTAGGGCTCGAGCGCGGAGACGAGGAGGAGGTGGTCGCCGCGAGTGACGGATGGATCGGGTGTGAAGTAGTCCGTGCGGACGGGGGGGTGGATGACGCTCGAGTCGTGTGCGTAGCAGCGCATGATCTCGTCGGCGGTGTGGTTTGAGTTCGCGATGAAGTGGGTATGTGGTGCGGTGGTTCGGCAGTCCCATGTTCGCAGGCGATTCGCAAAGACCTTGAGCCCGAGTGCGCGAAGTCGGCCTTTGAGATCGGGTGAGGTGTAGTTGCTCGATTGGGACCAGAGGTAGCGAGCGGGGGCGTGGCAGTAGCAGATGTGGGGGACACCCGACGGGGGTTGGATGGACTTGATCGCGGAGGAACTGGTCGAGATCACCAGATCGATTGGTTCGTCGGAGTGGTCGCGATGGAGCTTGGTGCTCAGTTCTCGGACGGCTTTGGGGTATCGGGGGAGCAACCAGCGCCGGAGTGACTCGGGGTGGTTGTTGAGCGAGGATACGGTGCGGGGGAGTGCGTCAAGGGTGGGAGAGAGCGTGGACCCGTTGTCGAACATCGTGTAGATGCGGGTGATGGTGTGGTTCTGGGTGAGGAGGAGTGATGCGATCGCATCGAGGACCATCTCGCCACCTCGGTATCCGACGAGCCAATCGTGCGCTAAAGCGACCCGGAGGGGCGGTTTCGCTGGAACAGAATGGGACGATTGAGGGTCTATCATGTGTACAGAGGACGCGGGAACGGCTGGGAGATCTGTTGTGACGAATCAGACGAACGCGTTGACGGACTCGGATCGTGGGATGACCTCCGCGAATCGGCTCGGGCTCGATTACGAACGCGAAGCGGAGAAACTCGGGACACCCGTGTGTCCGATTATCGACGCGCACGCGCACATCAACGGCGAGCGTGCAGCTCAAGTGTACAAGCGGGTGTGCGATCTGTATGGGATCGAGAAGGTCTATTCGCAAACCCAGCTCGCGCAGGCGGACGCTGTTCGGGCGGTGATGGGCGATCGTATTTCGTTCGTCGCGATCCCGGAATACATGCACGAGGATCGCCAATGGGCGCATACGGAGGGGTTCCTTGAGAATCTGGACCATTGGCATGCGCGTGGGGCGCGGATGGTGAAGTTCTGGGGCGCGCCGCGTTTGCGGGATTATGTCGCGACGATGGGGCTGACGCCCGATGAGATCGTGCCCTTTGATTCGGAGTGGAAGATCCGTATTGCAGAGAAGGCGAAGTCACTGGGCATGATGCTCATGGTGCATTGTGCCGATCCGGATACCTGGTTCCAGACGATGTATGCGGATTCATCGAAGTACGGCACCAAGGTGTCGCAGTATGAATCGCTCGAGCGTCTGCTGGAAAAGACGGGGATGCCCTGCATGGCGGCCCATATGGGCGGTTGGCCCGAGGATCTGGGGTTCCTCGGTGGGTTGCTCGATCGGCACCCGAAGCTGATCCTCGATACCAGCGCGACCAAGTGGATGATCCGCGAGTTGAGCAAGCACGACACGGCGGAACTGGCCGCGTTCCTCGATCGCTATCAGGGGCGGGTCCTCTTCGGGTCGGACATCGTGACGAGCGATGACCACATGGTGATGTCTGACCCGGACAACCCGGCTTTCGGGAACCAACTCGCGAGCAGCGAGCAGGAGGCGTTCGAGTTGTATGCGTCGCGCTATTGGGCGCTTCGAACGATGTACGAGACGGGTTATCGGGGTGAATCGAACATCGCGGACCCGGACCTGAAGATGGTGGCTCCGGACCGTTTCGACGATCTGAGTGCTCCATCGCTACATGGGCACAAGCTCGATGCATCGCGTCTGCGGACGCTTTATCGCGATGCGTGCGAGCAGACGCTCGACCGCTGGTATGCTGGGGAGAACCCCTGGGCGGGTTAATTCCCGCGATTCATGGGCAGAATCGCGGATTCAGTCCTTGTGAGTGCTGGATTCATCCGTTAATCTGGACTTGTGCTCGGAGCGATCTATTCGGCTGCCGATGCGTCGTGTAGTGATTGAGTGGACGCGGTGTTCTGCTGCGTTCTCGCCCGAAGGATCGGGTGGTGAAGACAAACAGGAGCGATTCGATGAAGCAAGGGTGTGCCCTGGGGCTTGTGCTGATCAGCATGTCGGGATTAACCGGCTCGGTGATGGCGCAGGCGAGTGTTGTGACGGATGATCAGATCATCGGTGATTTTGAGCAACCCGAGTTGCGTGAGATCGCTTTCGATATTGATTCAGGACTTGTGCGGATTGAAAACCCGCAGGCGGGCTCGCGCCAGCTGCAGGTTCCGGTCTGGGAGCAGGTCATCGAGGTTTCCGATGCGGACTGGCTGCGACTTCGGTTCAGCGATGTCCTTCTCGCCCGGTCCACGGAGAATGTGCGTGAGAGCTACCTCAAGATCACCTCGTTGTACGATGGTCATGAGCAGTACCTCGATATGAAGTCGCTCAAGGAGTGGGGCAACACAACTGCGTACTTTAACGGGAACGCCGTCAAGCTCGAGATCATGGCGTCGCCAAACTCGACCGGTCAGATGAACCGGGTTCGCGTGACAGGTGTTCAGGCGTCGGCGCCCTCGGACGGGCTCCGCTCGATTTGTGGGAGTATCGACGATCGCGAGCTGAGTTATGACAACCGTGATGCGCGGCTGATGCCGATTGGTTGCACCGCGTGGTTGTTCGATGACCACGGCAGCCGCATGATGACCGCGGCGCACTGTGGGCCTGCGGGTGGCGATGTGATCCAGTTCAATGTTCCGTTGTCAAGCTCTGGCGGCTCGCCTCAGAATCCGCCGCCGCAGGATCAGTACCCCGTTGACAACGAATCTGTGCAGGACAGCATCGGCGGGATCTTCATCGGGAACGACTGGGCCTATTTCGGTGTGTTCGATAACTCCAACACGGGGATGAGCCCGGGCACGGCGTACGGTGTGCATCACACACTCGCAACAACGAATCCCCCCGCGGACGATCGTCCCATCCGGATCACCGGGTATGGATCGACGAGCTCGCCCGTGCCGGCGAGCTGGTATCTCGTGCAGAAAACCCATGTCGGGCCCTTCGAGTACAATGTTGGAAACATCATCAAGTACTCGACTGATACCACGGGCGGCAACTCGGGCTCGGCGGTTCTCGACGAGAACAACCAGACCGTGATCGGCGTTCACACCAACGCGGGGTGCAACACCTCGGGCGGGAATCAGGGGACGAGTCTCTTTAACAACGATCTGCAGAACGCATTGGCGAATCCGCAGGGCATCACCCGCCCGCGTGACATTCAGGCCTCTCTCGTGATGCAACCCACGCATGTGCAACCCGAGGGTGGCGACGAAATCGTTCTCCGGATCGATAACCTCCAGGGTCACACGGTCGTCGGTGCTCCCAAGTTCATCGTGAATGCAACGGACGGCACGAGTTTTATTCAGGATATGACGGACAACGGTGACGGCACATACTCCGGCACCTTCGGTTCGTACTACTGCGGAAGCAGCGTCTCCTACTCCTTCGAGATCGAAGATGAAGAGGGCACGATCGTGACCATCCCCGAGACGGGCACCTTTACTACGGTGGCGCTCGATAATCTTGTGATCGCGATGGAGGACAACTTCGAGACGAATATGGGATGGACGCCGTACACGACCGGTGGGTCCGCATCCTTCATCCGTGCGACGCCGAATGGCTATGGGCTGGGTGATCCGGACAGTGACGCTGACGGTTCGGGGATGTGCTATGTCACTTCGAACATCAACGGGCTCGATGTCGATAGTGGTACTGTTTGGTTGCGTTCGCCGGTGATCGATATCACCGGTGTTGAGGATGGGGTGATGCGTGTCTCCGCTTGGATGACGGGCACGGCTCCGGACTCGATGAAGATCCAGATCAGCGGTGACCTTGGGCTTTCGTTCCAGGAAGTCATGTCTTTCTCGAGCACGAACGGCGAGTGGATGGATATCGCGATCGATCTCGAATCGCTTAATCTCCCAACGAACTTTGTGCAGATGCGGGTGAGTGTCACGGATGCCGGTGCAGACACCACGGTCGAGGGCGGGATCGATGCGTTCCGTATCTCATCCGAAACATGTGATGAATCGGGTTGCCCCGCTGATCTGAATGGTGATGGCTATGTGGACTTCTTTGATGTTTCCGCGTTCCTCAGTGCCTACAACGCCATGGATCCGCAGGCGGACTTTACGGGTGACGGGAGCTTCGACTTCTTCGATGTCTCCGCGTTCCTCGAAGCGTACGGAGCGGGTTGCCCGTAACACGGGACTGACTGGTTCAACAACGAAGCCCCGCGAGCGATCGCGGGGCTTTTTCGTGTGCGTTCCGTGTTGGTGCGGCTCAGATCACTGGACCGGCTTGGCCAATGCGGCCATCGCGTCGAGTCGTGCCTGAAGTTCCGGGGATGCCAATGGATCGAGCTTTGAGTCGAAGCTCAGATCCATGCGTGCCGGGGTGAGCGGATCGGCGAATCCAGGGGTGGCACGGGAGAGACGAAGCGGAGCTGCTCGAAACGAGCCCGAGATCGAACCCTTGCCTGGTTTTTCGCCAGGGAGCATGAATCCCGCGCCGTCATAGATCCCGATCTGTCCGTTGGAGATGATCCCGTAGCGGATCGATGCGTTCGCGGCGGTCGGCTCGATGGGCGTCTTGCCGGGCTTGGGATCGAGAAACAGGTGAATATGGACGATCGTTCCCGAAATCTGGGACCAATCTGCGTTTGATTTAAAGAACGATGTCAGTTGATCGTCTGAAAGATCGGTGAGATATATGTCGGCGGTGTTATCGTCGTGATAGGTGTAAACGCGTGTTCTGAGGTTTGTTTCGTAGACAGACCCGGTGGTATCGGAGATGATGGTGGAGGTTCCGCCGGATCCGCCTCCGCCTCTGAGGGCGTTGCACCCCGCGAGGGTGAGTGTCATCGATGCGGCTGCAGCCGCGACAATCGCGGTGCGACCGGTCTGGCAAATGCTCATTGGTGATCGGTATTGGGTCATGGATCGAGCATAGCGGGAATCGGATCACTTGAGGGGGCGAAGGGGCACGAATGTGCACCTGAACCAGTCCGCGAAGCGAGTTGGTTTGGGGGATACGGGATGGAAATCGGAAGAAAGGACAAGAGCATGGCACGCATGAAGCAAACGATCGCGAGTGGGGTCCTCGGGCTGATCCTTGCCTGCGCGGGTGGGGCGCAGGGGATGGCGATCGAGCATACGGTCGAAGCCCCCGCGAAAAAATCGGGTGCTTCCGGTTCGTCCTCTGGATCAAAGAGCGGTGCATCGGCGAAGAGAAGCTCGGGGGCGAGTCAGCCCAAGGCGGCACCGAAGAAAGCCGCGCCGAGCCGCTCGCGTGCGCAGCCCGCGGCTCGACCGAAGTCACAACCGAAGTCCCGTCCGAGTGCGCAACC
>DDGE01000030.1:50391-62072 GCA_002337545.1 Phycisphaerales bacterium UBA1910
CCTGCCTCGCAACCGGCGAGCCGCCCATCGGCACGACCCAGCACGCAGCCCAAGCGAACGACACCGAGCAGGACGCAGCCGAGCCGCGTAACGCCGAGCAGGACCTCACCGAGCAAATCGACACCAAGCAAATCGACACCGAGCAAGACCTCGCCGAGCAAGACGACGCCGTCACGGGTAACCCCGTCTCGAGTGTCGCCGGCCCCGAGTCGATCACGCCCCATGCCGGTCCCCTCGTCGACACGGCAGAAAACGACACCGGCCACACGCCCGAGCAACGGGGGCACCACGCAAGGGAGGCCTGTTGATACGGGAACGGAGACGCCGCGTCCAAGTGTGACGAAGGATCCTTCGCCCGTTCGGCCCATCGCAAGCGGCAGAACAGAGTCTTCAGCAAAGCGGGTACTGAGCGGCGGGCGCGCCGTGACACGCGCCAAGAAGCAGGGGGCTCCCAGTGGGTTTGACCTTCAGGAGGCGAGAAACTCCTTCGCCCGTCGAATGGGGGGCGGAGGCAAATCGGGCGTGGGCGGGATGATGGACGGCCATTCCGACGAATCGGGCGGTGGTCACGGTGGCGGTCATGGGGGTGGACACGATGGTCATGGCGGTGGTCATGGCGGTCACGACGACCATCACGGCGATGATTGGCATATCGATATTGATATCAACTTCTGGTCGCATCCAACATACTGTCCCACGGGATGGTGGTATGTCTGGGGCGACTACGACCACGATGGGCACTTGGATTATGTGTGCACGAATGGGTCGTATTCCGTTTATTGGTACAACTGGGGTGGGTCCTACTGGGATTGCTCGCCCTGGTATGGGTGGTATCCATCGCGATATCGCAGCTACTGGTGGCAGTACTCGATCCCGGGATCGTACAACGGAATTGTGTACGGCACAGATGCTGAACTCGTAGACGAGCCGACGAGCTATGTAACCGAGGTTCCGGACACGATCCCAGAGGCGGTCCCGCTGTCAGCGGTCGAGGTCGCCCGATTGGAGATGTCGATCGGCAACCCCGATGTCGCGATCGAGGCCTACCGGGCTCATCTCAGCAGCTACCCAGAGGACTGGTACACGCTGCGGGAACTTGGGATCGCATTGATTCGCGACGGACAGCGTGGTGACGGGATCGCGATGATCGGGTACGCCCATAGTCAGGACCCGCTCCTGGCGTACGACTCGATCCCAGTTGAACTGTTCGAAGGGGATGAACGCCTGATGCGTGATGTGCTCGTGTCAGTCGTTGGCTGGGCACATCGGAACCCATCCAGCAGCGCTTGGCTGACGGTGGCGATCATCATGCAAGGGGAAGGCCGCAACGCCCCGGCGATGCGAATGATCGATCGTGCTCAGGATCACGGGCTCGGTTTCGAGGTTGCAGACCAGATGCGCTCAGCCCTGAATCAGCCCTGAGCCGGAGAACGATCAGGCGGTTTGCGATGCAGTTTCTGTGCGATCCTCATCTTTCGGGATGAGGTTTTTCGCGGGTACGCCCACCGCAGTCGCGCCAGGCGGGACATCTTTGATAACGACCGCCCCGGCACCGATCTTCGCTCCGTTGCCGACATTGACCGGGCCCAGCACGCATGTGTGGCAACCAATGTAGACATGATCGCCGACGACTGGTCCGCCCGGCTTGGCTCCGGCGCCGATGGTTGTCACCTGATGGATAGCGCAGTCCGCGCCCACGCTCGCCCATGGGTAGACCTGTATGGGGCCAACATGCGGGATCAGGAGACCGGGCCCAATCTTTGCCCCCTTGTCGAGGTTGATGTGGGTAACGGCCGTCAGGATCTTCTTCAAGATCGCGGCGATGATCTTGGGAATGAGCCAAAAGATCTTCGGTTTCTTGTTTGCGAGACCACGCTGGAGCCGGTAGATCGTCAGTGCCCAGAACCCCTCAGAGCCCCACCCGGAGTATCCGTGTTTCTTAAAGCGTGCAAGATCTGCACGCCAGGCACGCCACTGGGAGTCGCCAGCCCATTCCTTTATTGTGGTGCCGTCGTATTTCATGCGGTTTTGAGCTCACTCGTTGATTGGGAATCTGCTTCCTTGTCCTCAAGCGCTGATTGGTGCCTTGCGTGTTGCTCTTGCATCATCATGCGTTGAATCGCCTTGGGTGAAACGAGCGTATAGACGGAAACAAGGGTCGCTCCCATAATCATAAACGAGGTGTTGGGCATCGCGTTGGCGAGCGAGTCAATGACAAAGAGCAGCACTCCCAGCCCGATGGCCCACGCGGCACCGAGTGGGCCGATGAAGATGTGCTTGCGGGACTTGTGCATCGAAAGTGGAAACAGCGGCGAGATGAAGGTCGCGTATGTGCAGACAAGCCCAAAGAGCCCGGTGCTACCAATGAGGATTGCCCACCAGGAATCGGAAACGGTGATGTCATTGCCGTAGTCATCGCGAACGCGCCATCGTCCCCATCCTCCCCAGCCAAAGACGGGCCGGTTTCTCATGACCTTTTCCACAATCATCTGGTCGTTTTCAAGGCGCATGTTCAGGGAGCCCGCCCGTTCCTGACCCAGGGGCTCGACCATTTGAACGAGTTGTTGCCCTTCCCAACCAAATGATCGGAGCCCGATGTAGCCCAACGGTGCGATGATTACGACGAGCAGGAGCGGTCGGAGGCGTGTGTTCTGGATGAACTCCGCGGTTGCGATGAGTCCGAGCAGGAGCAGGGCGGCGCCGGTTGAACGGAGCATGATGGTGACGATGACGAGCCCGATGGCGATCCAGGAGATGGGGATGCCCCAGATGTTTCGGATGGCCTTCGAACGCCAGAGGATCCAGGCGACGAGCGCCGCGGTAGCCATCCATGCGGCGAGTGCAAGGCCGTGCTGCATGAAGACCATGGGGCGCCACCCGCCCAAACGCTTCGTCATGATCCAGTCCGATGGGCGGAACCCATAGATGATGCGGTTGAGCTGGGGGCTCATCACGATCTCGAAGAGGCACAGCGGGGCGTAGGCCATGGCGCTGACAATCACGGCGACGCAGAGGTCTCGAAGCGCGGGGAGATCGGTGAACAGCGTGCGTCCGATCCAATAGGCGACACCCCATTCGAGAAACCGATTGACGGTGACCGTAAATGCGTCGTAGGGGCCGAGCCCATTGAGGAGTGAGCTGATCCCGGGCGCGATGAGGAACCCGAAGAAAAACAGGTCGAGCAGCTTTGGACGGAACTTGAACAGATCAGATGAGGCGAAGATGAACGCGGGGAGCAGCGCACCGATCCCCGCCGCGAGCAGCTTGGTGTAGTTGGGTAATCCAGAGAGCACAACCCCGGTGGGGGGGAGGAAGAGGTTGCCTCCGATGATTGAGAGAAGCACAACGCGACGGACTGGCATGACTATCCCAAGGATGATCATGAGAATGGGCCAGGCAAAGAGGACGAAGATGGCAAACTTGTTGGGTAGGTCCATCGTTCTCTCTTAGCTTTCGTCGGCTTTGTTCCAGAGCGATCTAATCTCACCCTTGGCGATGCGTCTGTTCGCCTTGATAACCGCGATCGCGTTCAGCGGCAGTGTCGCGAGGGCGACGGGCAAGAGTTTGAGCTTGCTCTTGAGCGAGTGGTGCTTGAGCTGGAGGAACTGTTTGTAGATGTGGTGGCGAGGAACCGCCCAGAACCCCCTTGATTCAAAGGTCGAGTTGATGAGCTTCTGGCTCCATTGCGGGTCTTGCTCTTGCAGTTCTCTCATCAACGCCCCGGCGGGTTTTTCGGGGGTGCTTTCAGCCCAAAGCTTGGTGTAGATGATGGCGTTGATCGAGAGACCGATGAGCCGGCGAGTTTTGTTGCGGATGATCTCGGCGGGGCTCATGTAGGATTCGAAGATGACCTTTGCGTCGTCGGCGCGGACGATCAGGTTCTCGTCTCCGGGGTGCGTGAACCCCTTGGTGACAATCTGGGCTCTGACGAAGGCGTCCTCGCCCATCAGAACCGTGGGAAGGTAGAGTGAGCGGATGGTGTCCGCGTAACCGCAGTAAAGGCAGCCGGCGAAAATCCCCTTCATGCCTTTGCGGAGCGTTGTAGCGCCGATCGACAGGCGGTCCTTTGCGCTCTTCTGCTTCTTGTTCTCGATGTGTTTCGTTGGGTTCCCACCCGCGACCACGCACCCCTCGGTGTTGAGGAGCGTGTTGATCAGGTCGTATAGCACTCGCTCGTGAGCGAGTTTGATGTCCGCATCGGTGAAGACGAGTATGTCCGCATCTTTGTACGAGAAGTTGTCTACATAGTTATTCCAAGCATTCTCTTTGCCCGGTTCTTTGATCTCACAGACACGAGCAGCAAAGAAGCCCGCGTCTTCATCAGACACGGGCTCGTGTTCTTCTACCGCCTTTTGTGCGACATCTGCGGTGTTGTCCGTACAGCCATTGGGCACGACAACGATTTCAGCTCGTATTGGGTGCGCGTTTTCATCGTCCGCAGGTGCGTCGAGCTTCTGGGAAAGCAAGGACTGAACGGTTCTCGCGATCCCCTTTTCTTCGTTGTACGCCAAGATGCCAATGGATATGGTGATCATCGCATACAGTTCTTCGGTTCATTTTACATCGAAACTCAATCAACGAGCGTGAACTGTCGCGATTGAGTCTCGGACTCGAACCATTCGATGACTCGCGCTGCGGTGAAGCGTGAATCGAAGTTCGAGCGAGACAGCTGGCGTGCGTGGTTGATGAAGTTCTCGAAGTCGCCATTGATCTCGTTCTGTGCGAGGTAGAGCTCAAGCCCAACCTGCGGCGGGGGGGCGTCGAGCTCGGTGCTCACACCGGTCGGCTCGATGAGTTCGAACCATTCATCGGCCTCGGTGAGTTCGATGCCGATGCGGAACGGACGATCGTGCATGTTGTAATGGTTATAGACATTGTTCTCGATCAGAACCTGGCTCGGTGAGGCGCCATCGAAGACCTGGATAAACGGCTTATTCAGGTTCTGGTTGTACTGTGTGGTGAGGTCACGGTAGAACGCGTTGCTTCTGATCCGGACATTCTCGACCAACATCGATCCGGTCGGCTGAGCGATATTGAGTGTGCCGTGCCAATCCAGGACCATGTTGTGTGCGATGTCGAGGTCTTTGACCATGAGCTCGCGGTCATTTTTGATCGCGATCACATCTCGGTTCGCACCGATCGAGTTGATCGTAAAGTAGTTGTTTGTAAACTCTGCGCCGTTGATGTTCGAGATGGTGAACCCGAACGAACGCGGGAGGTTTTCGGCGATATCTCGACCGTACATCACGAGGTTGTGGTTTGCGTACCCGGATACGCCGTTCTCTTCGGGGTAGGAGCCACCGCCGAAGAGCAGTGCGAGCGGGTTGGAGATGAAGAGGTTGCCTTCAACGATCCCGCCCGGGCGGAGTTGGAGTCCGTGCGATGATGCGTCGGCGATGATGTTGTCTTTGACAACAATGCCTGAGCAACCGTTCTGGACATAGATGTTGTGGTTAAAGATGGTGGGTTCGGCACCGAGGTCTTCGTTGAACCCGTTGCTTGTGATTACGGAGTGCTGGATCGTAAGTCCGTTTACCCCCTGCACATAGAAGCCCTGTGCATGGCCAGATGTTGAGTAGGCATCTGCGACGACGCACCCATTAAAGCGAAGCCCGACGAGGTTGTTCGTCGTGGGATATGCCTGAAGGATGACATTGTCTTTAAAGCCGAGCACGCACATATCTTCGAAGAGGATGTCGTCACACTCAGCGAGCCAACGAATACCGACTGGGTTGGAGTCGCTTGAGCGATCTGCGGGTTCGATGTGGAGCCCGACAAAGGCGATATGTTCGAGCAGATCTGTCCCGGTAGCCTGTAGGCCTTGCTCGCCGTCGGCGGGGCGGATCTGCGGGCGCTCAGGCGAGTCGCCGTATGCGCCGATGACGAGTCGTTCATCCTCCGCTCGACCGCTCTTGGTTGGTCTGGGCATGGACTCGTACCACACATCCCCTCGCTTGAGGAGCATCCAGTCCGGGTAGCCGTCGCGGAGGAGTTCGTAGGCGCGTGCAAGTGATTGGACCGGCTCGTTGGGGTTGAGCCCCGAGTTGGAGTCTCGCCCGGTTGAGCTGGAGACGAACACGAGTCGTGTGTCCTCGCTGGGTGAGAACTGGGTCCAGAAAGTGGCCGTGTCGTTCTGTGCGAGCGCGGTTGCGGGGGTGATGGCGAGGGTTGCGGCACCACACAGTGCGACGGCCAGCATGCCACGCGTGTTTCGGCGGTTGAGGAGCTTCTGCACAAGTTGAGAGGGAAGGTTCGTCATTGGGGGTCTCCGGCAAGGGTATCGGACAAACCGGTTGGGTGGTTCGCACGAAATCGCGAGGGGTGCGTGAAAATGGGCAACTCAACTCCGAGTCTGCATAATGGAGCAGGGTGATGTCAAGGAAATAGAAGTCAGCCGATCTTCCGCACATGCTACAACTGTAAAAGCGAGTCCGATAACCGCGTTTGGTTTGAGTTCTGATCGGGTCTCGTGAAGCCCGTGATCGTTTACGATACAGATCCGGGCCGGGAGCTTGATGTTCGCATGCTCAGGGCAAAGGTTCGCGGGGAACCCCTGTGAAGAAAAGGAATTGTGACAATTTAGGTGGTATCCCCGTCGACCGCTTGATTCGCGCGGTCTAGAGTCAAGGCCCTACTCTCGGCATGTGCCGAGGGTGTTTTGATGAACCGTGTAACCACATGGGGTGCGTTTTCTGGCCGAGAACGCATGTTCCGAAAGTGATTTCGGGGCGAACCAGCCCGGTGTGGGAGGTGGAGACATCATGGCCGACAAAGAAGTCATAGAAAAGTTTAAGATCATGGCCCCGGGTGGTCAGGCAACGCCTGCGCCGCCTCTGGGTCCGGTTCTGGGTGCGAAGGGTGTGAACCCTGGTCAGTTCATCCAGCAGTTCAACGCCGCGACCGGCCAGCTTAACGGCAAGGTCGTTGGCTGTGTCGTGACGGTCTACAACGATCGCTCGTTCGAGTTCGAGATCAAGTCATCGCCCGCGAGCGTGCTGATCAAGGAAGCCGCCGGGATCCCCAAGGGATCGGGCGAACCCAACACAAAGAAGGTTGGGAAGCTGACTTGGGAGCAGTGCCGCAAGATCGCGGAAGAAAAGGGTGCGGACATCAACTCGCACGATCTCGACGCCGGTGCTCGCATCATCGCGGGTACGGCTCGTTCCATGGGCGTTGAGGTGGAGGGCTGATCATGGCGAAGACAAAGCGTGCAAAGGAAAACGAGAAGCTCGTGCCTGCCGAGGCGCTCGAGGCAAACGAGGCATTCTCGGCTCTGAAGAAGTTTATCCCAACCAAGTTTGATCAGGCCGTTGAGGTCTGCATGCACCTTGGTGTCGATGTGAAGCATGCGGATCAGATGGTCCGCGGTTCCGTTTCACTGCCCAAGGGCATTGGCAAGGCCAAACGCGTCATCGCGTTCTGTGATTCGGCACTCGTCTCGGACTGTATGGAAGCCGGCGCAGTCGAAGCTGGTGGCCAGGATCTCATGCAGAAGGTTGACGGCGGCTGGTTCGACTTTGATGTCGCGATCGCATCGCCTGACATGATGCGTGTGATCTCCAAGCTCGGTCGTGTTCTTGGTCCCAAGGGTCTGATGCCCTCGCCCAAGAACGGGACAGTGACTCCCAAGGTCGCGGAAGCGGTCAGCGAGTTCGCTGCGGGTAAGGTCGAGTACCGTGCTGACAAGGGCGGGAATGTTCATGCGGTCATCGGTCGCATGAGCTTCAGCGAGAGCGATCTGCTCGAGAACTATAACTACTTTATCGAGACGATCGAAAAGGCTCGTCCCTCGGCTGTAAAGGGTGAGTATGTCAAGCGTATCACCATCAGCGGGACGATGACCCCGGGCGTTCAGATCAAGACCGCGGCAGCGGCGGAATAAGGAGGACATCATGAGTAAGCCTGTCAAGGAAATGATGATCCGTGAGTACCGCGACCTGCTGGGCGACAACGAGAACGCGATTGCCATCGGGCTTCGCGGGATCGAGTCGAACGACACGAACGCGATCCGCGCGGGTCTTGCGAAGAAGGAAATCCGCGTCACCGTTATGCGGAACAAGCTCTTTGGGCAAGCGTTTGGCGATACCGGCCTGGCACCGCTCAAGGATGTGCTCAAGGGATCCAGCGCGATCGCTTACGGCGCTGAGTCCGTCGTCGATGTTGCTCGCGAGATCGTGGGGATGCTCAAGCAGTTCCCCGATATCGAACTCAAGGGCGCGGTGCTCGACGGGATGTTGTTTGAGGGCGACGCGGGTGTTAAGGAGCTGAGCAAGTTCCCGACACGCGAAGAAGCGATCGCTCAGGACATCACCCTGATCCTCGGCCCGGGGCGCAAGCTCGTCGGTGCTGTCAAGGGTCCGGGCTCGAATCTCGCCGGCGTCATCAAGGCGATCGAAGAGAAGCTCGAGAAGGGCGAAGAGATCGCCAAGGTATGAGAATCTCGGGTGCCCGGCGGTCTTCCGTTCGGGCATTCGTTCATGAAACCCGTTGTCACCCGACTGGCCCTATTTGCGTCCCCGTGAGTTGTATGCGGGGTGGGTTAAAGAACCGAACGGTTCGGTCCCTCTTGGGTGAGCGAGTCTGGCACGCGGCACCAGTCGCGATGCATTGAAACGAAGGAGTTGGACCATGTCCGACGAAGCAACCAAGACTTTCGACGAGAAAATCACCAAGCTCGGCGACGAGCTCGCAGGCCTCACCCTCAAGGAAGCGGTCGACCTGGGTGACTACATGAAGGATACCTACGGCATCGAGGCAGCAGCCGGCGGTGGTGTGGTTATGGCAGCAGCAGCTGGCGGCGACGACGCTGGCGGCGCAGCCGAGAAGACATCCTTCGATGTCGTCCTCAAGAGCCCCGGCGGCAACAAGATCCAGGTCATCAAGGCGATCCGCGAGATCACCGGCCTGGGCCTCAAGGAAGCCAAGGCAATGGCAGAAGAGTCCGGCGCCAAGGTCAAGGAAGGCGTTTCCAAGGACGAGGCCGAAGAGGTCAAGGGCAAGCTCGAAGAAGCCGGCGCAGAAGTCGAGCTCGGCTGATCATACAAACCCCCTGTTCTGGGGTCTTCAAAGAACACCGAACGCTTCGCAGACATGCGAGGCGTTCGTTTGGCTCGAGCGTGTGGTGTGGTGCCTGCGTTCGAGGGGATACGGTGAGCGTAAAAGTCCGATCGCTCGAAGCTCCGGGTGTTTGCTCGGGACCTGTTCGGTCGGTGGTGATAGAATCAGTAGCGTCAGTAGTTGGTTGTTGGTAGCAGAGGATCGATGGGGCAAACACGCTTCGGATGATCTCGGATTGGGCTGCTCGGAACTTTGGTTTGCATAAGTAGTTGCAAACGGGGTGCCGAGTGGCATTGTTGCGCTGAGAGGGCTAGAATATTTTTCCGGTCTTCACTATTCGGCGCGACAGACCAGGACGGTATGGGCATACCACACAACGAACGGCATATCCGGCCGGTGCATCTACAGCACTGGTCGTGAACAGAACCATCACGAGGTGCTTGGATGGCAGCGACCAAAGTGCGCGATATGGAGCGTACCCGCAGCGTTCGGAGTTTCGCGAAGCGAGGCGACACCACAAAGATCCCCGATCTCTGGCAAGTCCAGGAGGCCGCGTATGAGCGGTTCCTTCAGCTTGACAAGGATCCCGACGAACGAGATCCCGATCTGGGTCTCGAGTCGCTCCTGCGCGAGATCTTTCCGATTGAATCGTACGACGAGACAATGTCTCTTGAATACGCGAGCTACTCACTTGAGCAGCCGCGCTATACATCGGACGAGTGTCGTGAACTGCGACTGACATACGGATACCCGTTCCGTCTGCGTCTGCGTCTGAAGCGCGAAACGCACGGCGATCTTCCCGAGGAAGATATTTACCTCGGCGAGTTCCCCGTGATGATGGGTGGCGGCGAATACATCGTCAACGGTGCGGAGCGCGTGATCGTTTCGCAGTTGCATCGTTCGCCGGGTGTCGATTTCTCGATTGAATCGAGTGAAGGCGACCGCCCGCTGCACAAGGCACGCGTCATCCCCGAGCGCGGCTCATGGATCGAGCTCGAAGTGACGAAGAAAGATGTGCTCGCGATGCGCATCGATCAGAGCACCAAGCTCACCGCGACGACCTTCCTGCGTTGTCTCGATGAATCCGTCGCGAGTACCGACGCGATCATCAGCCTCTTTTATGAGGTCGCTGAGATCAACGCCAAGGATGTTCATCCCGAGGATTGGGCCGCCGCGTCGATCATCGACACCGAATCGGGCGAAGAGCTCGTGCATGTCGGTTGCCAGATCGGCGAGGAAGCCGCAGAGGCGATAAAGGCCTCCGCGCTCTCCACGATCCGCGTGGTGCAAAATCCGAGCGATTCGCTGATCCTCAACACGATCGCGGAAGAGAAGCTCGAGCAGTTCGACGAGGTCCCTGGTGTCGAGAGCGATTACGATCGCGCGATGCTCAAGGTCTACTCGCGTTTGCGTCCGGGCAACCCGCCGCAGGTCGATAAGGCCAAGCAGCTCTTCCACGAGAAGTTCTTCGACGACAACCGTTACCGCTTGGGCAAGGTTGGTCGCTTCCGCATCAACCGGAAGTTCGATATTCAGGATATCCCTGATGATCAGTTGTTCCTGCTGGGCATCGACTTCCTGAAGGTCGTCCAGTACATGCTCGATCTGCGCTCCAACCGCATCGACCCGGACACGGGTCGCCCGGTCGCGTTCATCGACGACATCGATCACCTGGGCAACCGTCGCCTGCGTACGCTCGACGAGCTCGCGGTTGAAGAAATCCGTAAGGGCCTGCTCAAGCTCCGCCGCACCGTCCAGGAGCGTATGAGTGTGAAGGATCCGGAAGAGGTCGCGAAAATCGCGGATCTCGTGAACTCCAAATCCATCTCCAGCGCGATCGACTTCTTCTTCGGTCGCTCTGAGCTCTCGCAGGTTGTTGACCAGACGAACCCGCTCTCGACACTCGTTCACGAACGCCGCCTCTCGGCACTCGGCCCTGGTGGTCTGAACCGCAAGCGTGCGGGCTTCGAGGTTCGAGATGTTCACACATCGCACTACGGTCGCGTGTGTCCCATCGAGACGCCCGAAGGCACCAACATCGGTCTGATCTGTTCGCTGGGCATCTATGCGACGGTCGATGAGTTCGGCTTCCTCCGCACACCATACCGCGTGGTCGAGGACGGCGAAGTGACCAAGAAGGTCGTGAACCTCCGTGCGGACGAAGAAATTCGCTCGGTGCTCGCGCCCGCCGACGCCCTCGACGAGGACGGGCAGTTCAAGCCGGGTCTTGTGCTCGCTCGTTCGGACGGTGAAATCGCGGAGCTCAAGGCCAAGGAGGTCGACTATGTCGATGTCTCGCCCAAGCAGCTCGTCGGTATCTCCGCGTCGCTCATCCCGTTCCTTGAGCACGACGACGCAAACCGTGCGCTCATGGGTTCGAACATGCAGCGACAGGCCGTGCCCCTCGTGAAGGTCGATCCGCCTTGTATCGCTACGGGTATGGAGAAGGAAGTCGGGAAATACTCCGGCATGCTCATCCGTGCCAAGCGGGGCGGCACCGTCACCTATGTTGATGCGGAACGCATCATCATCGACAACGCGGACGAGTATGTCTTCCGCAAGTTCGTCGGCCTCAATGAGCGGACCTGCCAGAACCAGAAGCCCATCGTCAAGAAGGGTCAGAA
>DDGE01000022.1:0-3775 GCA_002337545.1 Phycisphaerales bacterium UBA1910
CGCATACGGATGCCGTGGATCGCGTCGGCGTAGTAATCTGCGAGGATGGCGATGGGCTGGAAGCCGAGGGATTCGTAGAGGGTCATGGCGGGTGTGTTGTCGGCGCGGACTTCGAGGTAGACGCGGGTGATGTCGGCGTCTTGAAGACGGTTGATGAGGGTGGTGACGAGGGTGCGTCCGATGCCTCGGCCCTTGGCGGGGTGGGCGACCGCGACGCCGTAGATTCGCCCTGATCGCCAGCGTCGGTGGTTGCGGATGAGTGCGACGGCCCAGCCGAGCACCCTGCCCCGCCCCTCGGCCTGTTCCTCGGCGACGAGGACAATGGCGCGGGGGTTCTCGATGAGGCGTCGGATCTGGCGGGCGCTGAATCGGTCTTCGTCGATGAAGGCGCTGGCTTCGATCTCGACGAGTGTGTCCGCGTCGGCCTTGACGGCGTGGCGTACGGTGATGCCCGAGCTTGGGGTCAGGAGGGGCGCGGCCGGGTCTATCGGAACGGTTCGGAGTGTGCGGATCATGCTGTGCTCCACCCCTTGCACGACGGGGACAGGGACACGGGCGAGCATGGCCTTGGGGATCATGCGGCTGGGGCGGTAGCTGGTTTTGGTGTATCGGAGTGACTCGATGCCCCAGTCGTCGCCGACATTGATTTCGGAAACATCGGGGAAGTTGATCTCGCAGAACTTGGAGAAGATGAACTGAGGGGCGCCGTCGTGGTCCGGGTCTGTTTTTTCGACATAGATGACGGCCTGGTCTGGGGTGAGGCGTTCGCCGATGGTGAAGGCGACGAGCTTGCCGGATGATCGTACGAGCATGGATTCGAGCTTGAGCGTCGCGAGGTGCTCGAGCATGGAGAGGGTGAACGACTCGTCTCGTTTGCGGAGGATGTCGGTGCCGATGAGGCGTTCGTTGGCTTCGCCCTCGTGCCGATCGTCGGCGGCGTGCCTCCATCGCTTGAGCAGCGCCTTGCACTCGTCGAGGTCTGCGCTGGTGATCGGGGCGATGGTGATCTCGGGGTTCTCTCGCTCGAAGCGGTTGCGGAGCTTTCGCTTGCCTTTGAGGTCGCCGCCGGCGAGGTCGACCATGGCCTGGCGGGGGTAGATGTAATCGCCGGGCATGGCGGTGGTTGAGAGCTCCATCGGCAGCGCGTTCTGGATCTTGATGAGCAGCTCGTCGGGGACATATTCGATGCGTGATTGATCGATCCGTTCGGTGCCGTTCTCTGCGTCCATGATGGCGAAACACTGGTCGATGCACGCAGCGAGCCTGCTGCTGGCATCGGGGGTGAGCGCGAGCGGCGGGAGCATGAGGGTCAGGTCCTCGTCGGCGGCGCTGAAGAGGCAGAGATGGTCTTCGATCACACGATGCGTGAGTGCAAGAGGCTGGCACCAGCCAAGGCAGATCGCGAAGGTGGTGTCGGAGATCGGCTCATCGAGCGATGCGAACGCGCGGCGGAACAGATCCTCGTCCGCGAGCGTGACGGGGCGTCGTTCATTGGCTGAGGGGGTGTGGTGGGCGGGCGTCACCCGCGCGGGTTTCGGACGATGCTCATCGCGATCGTTTCGGTGTGTCGAGTTTTTCATGGCGGCTGGGTGCCAGTTCTCGTCGTCGGCGTGGGCCGGGGATGTGGCCGCTCCGGGTCTTCGGGTCCGGTGTGTTTGCGGCGCGCAGAGGATATCACATATCCCCCCATCGGAGTCAAGAAGAAATCTTCCGTTGGGTGCAGAATGAAAACGCCGGGTGTCCTGAGGACGCCCGGCGTTGATCAGCTATTGGGTTCTGGTTGTCAGCTGCGACGCATCGAACGGCGAGCGCTCATGAGCCCGAGCATGCCGATCCCGGCCCATGCGGCTGGGGGCAGGGGGACGATGGGATAGTCGCCGGTGGTTCCGACATAGAGGTTGTCCATGGTTGCGTATCGCGGGGAGAGGAAACCAACGGCGCGAATTTCGACGCTGGTGATGATCATGTCGGAGGTATAGCCGTAGAAGGCGCTGGGCCCGCCTGAGGGGAATGCCTCGACTGTGCCATCGCTGAGTGTGACGAGCATGAGAGCGCCAGCGGGATCGAAGCCCGGATCTGTCGCCCATACATTGGCCCCGATGGCGTGGACATTGCCCGATGTGAAGTTGATCACGATCGAGTCGAAGTTCGACGCGGTCGAGATGACGCCGCCCTCATTGTACAGCCCCGATGTGGGGATGGGTCCTGTGGTGATCTCATAGGCGAAGGTGCCGAAGTCGTAGTCCAACGAGTCGACCGCGCCGTCAGAGACGGAGCTGAAGTCGTTGTGTGTGTATCCGGCGCCCATCTCGGCGATGAGGTCCGCTTCGCTGAGGTAGACATCGCCTGCGCTGGCACCCGCTGTGATCGAAGCGATCGTCAGCACCATAATTTCCTTGGTGTACATACTGCTCTCTCCAGATGTATTTGAAATGAATCCCTGCTCAATACCGAGTTCGAAGACGCCGGGCACGCCTCGGTGTTCCCTCTCAGACACCGAGACGCCGACCGCGTGCGATCGATCCCGGAAGGCCTACCTGATCGTATCCCTTGAGGGTTTTTATGCAAAGAGCAAACCATGGAGAACATGCAAAAAGAGAATCAAGATGCGCAAAGTATAAGTTACTTGCCCATCTTGACATAGATCAGATGTTGGTTTGGTGCTTACTCGCCGATGGACTCGGCATCACCCGTTTGGGGTGTGAGGTTCATCGGAAGTTTCCCGATGCGCTGTCCGTTCGCGTTGAGAACGATGAACGCGGGTTGCTGGTCGAGGGTGGTAAACCCGCCGATGCTCAGGGATTGTTGGGCGGACATTTGAGCGATCTGGAGTTGGTTGGGGTTGTCTGCGCTGGCGTGGGCGCTGGAGGGGCCTCCGAAGTTGGCGGCCATGGAGATGAGGAGTGCGAACCCGGTGACGAGGGTCGCGGTGCGCCATGTGTCTTTGTTGTCGCCGAAGGATGCGGGGGTTTGTTCGCTCATGTGATCGCTCCGATTGGTGGGTGCTCGGGCGATATCGGGCGTTTTGTGGGGCGGGTTCAGGGCGACCCGGTGTTGGGCTGTGAAGGTGCAAAAAAACAACCGCCCGGATGGGTTATTTCCGGGCGGTGTTTGCCTATTGGCAGAGAGAGAAAGAGAGTTTGTTACTCGCGAAGTCGCGTGCGACTCGGCGTTTGTTTCGTTTTCCGTCGGTTGGTTATGCCGACGCCCGAAAAGTACATCAGGTTTCGTGATGTGCCAGTCGATCGGGTCGTTTTTCTTGGACCTTGAGGGGAAGATCGCGTTTTTTGACCAATAGAAGGGGGTTTTTGGTCCTGAAAAAAGTGTATTGATTTCGATGGGACGCGTACTATTCCGGACCGCGATGCGTGCCCCCGGGCCGGGAAGATCCGGCGCGTGTGGAGGAGCAGGGACATCGCGTGCAAGGATGAATCAATATGACGACTGCAACCGCGAGCGATTTGGCGATCAACGGCGGCACCCCGGTGTTCGAGTCCAATGTCCCATTCATGGCCGTCGGGCTCACGAAGAAGGACATCGCGGCCGCGAACGAGGTCCTCGAGTCGGGCATGCTCCGCGCTGCGAGCAAGTGTGCGGCCCTCGAAGAGAAGTTCGCCCAGGCAAGCGACGCGAAGATCGGGATGACCTGTGCGAACGGGACCTGCGCGCTGCAGCTGGCGTACGGAGCGCTGCTCGAACGCGGAGACGAGGTCATCACCCCCGCGTGGACCTACATCGCGACGGTCTCGATGCTCGTCGCGGCGGGCGCGAAGGT
>DDGE01000022.1:4016-5345 GCA_002337545.1 Phycisphaerales bacterium UBA1910
GACAAGCACGGGCTCAAGGTCATCTACGACAGCGCCCAGGCGCACCTCGCGGAGTACAACGGCAAGGGCATCGGCGCGTACGGCGACGCGTGCACCTACTCGTTCTACGCGACCAAGAACCTCGGCACGGGCGAGGGCGGGATGGTCACGGTCAACGACGAGGCGCTGGCCAAGAAAATCGGTCTGCTTCGCTCGCACGGCGAGACCGACAAGTACCTGCACGAGACCATCGGGTTCAACTACCGGATGAACGACATCACGGGTGCGATCGGGCTGAGCAAGCTCGACACGCTCGGCGACGAGACGAACCGGCGCCGCGAAGTCGCGGAGCTGTACGCGTCGCGGATCGACGGGATCGAGGGCGTGGAGCGCCCGGTTCCAACTAAGGGCAGCAACCCGGCGTGGCACCTGTACACCTGCCGTCTTGATCTGGAGCAGTTCAGCTGCACGCGTGACGAGTTCTGTGCAGCGCTCATGAAGGAAGGCGTGCCCAGCGCGGTGCATTACCCGAAGCCGTTGACCCGTCAGCCGGCGTTTGCGGACCTCGCGGATCAGGAAGCATCGACGCCTGTGAGTGTGAAGCTTGCGAGCCGCGTGTTCTGTATCCCGATCCACCAGAACCTGAGCGACGAGCAGGTCAACGGTGTGTGTGATGCGATCGCGAAGGTGGCGGACGCGTTCCGGAAGTGAGCAAACGCTGATAACTGAATCCGAACGAGCCGCGACCGTGAGGGAGCGGTTTTTTCGTGGGGATGAAGATCAAAAGGGACCACAGAGCACACGGAGCACACAGAGAAAGCGGTCAGAGGGGGAAGAAGGGTGGAGATTAGAGTGCCTCTGGTCGTTGAGCTCGTATGTGCCTAATCGCTCTCGTATCAGGGGCAGCCGGCGTTAAACGCGGTCAGGAAGGCGCTGACATCGAAGAAATCCCACATGTTGTCGTCGTTGAAGTCGGCGATCGGGTCCTCGTTCGAGTAGGCCGTCAGGAACACGGAGACATCGAAGAAGTTGAGCATGCCGTCGGCGTTGAGGTCTGCAACACAGCAGTTTGGATCGATTGCCTGGTAGGCAAAGCCAGCATCGGGGGCGATGTAGGCAACAGCGTTCAGGAACACCGTTCGCGCGAGGATCGCGTTCTGTGTGGCGCCGCCGCAGTTGTTGGGTGAGTTGTAGGACGAGATCCATTCTTCGTCGGCGATCATGATCGCGCTGCCGAGGCCGTAGTCGAAGGCGGCGGCGACGACCGAGTTGGGGGCGTCGGTCGCGATCGCTCGCCCGTGCGGGCCGAGGTCCTCGAAGGTCAAATGGAAGCCGAAGCTCATGCTCTGG
>DDGE01000022.1:5495-20183 GCA_002337545.1 Phycisphaerales bacterium UBA1910
GCGCCGTTCTCGAAGACGAAGAGCCCGCCGCCCTGATCGACGAAGGCCTGCAGCTGCTGGCGTTCGCACTCGTCGAGGAGGGCGTCGGCACTCAGTGAGGACAGGAAGACGGCGTCTGCGTCCTCTAGGGCGGGGCCTGAGAGCTCGCTTACAGCGGTGAGGTTGATGGATCGGTTGACGGTGCCGGCGGGGCCGAAGAAGGATGGGTTGAGCAGCGCGGAGCGGGCGTCGGCGAACACATTGCCGGTGAGGAAGTTGGTGTCCCACGCGGTGCCGCAGAAGTTGGTCCTGGTTTCGTCCAGGACCACCACGCGGATGGGTGCGGTGCCGTTGGTTGGTGCGTTCAGTTGTGTGGCTGTGCGTGCGGTGTCATCCGCGGCAAGGGAGCCGGTGGATGCGATGATCGCGGTGATCACCACGACGAACTTGGTGCGGTATTGTTGCGTCCCCATGGTGTACCCCCTCTAGGTCGTTTGGGATCGTCCGTTGCCAGTGTACCAGATCGAAGGTCGGTGCTGAAATCAAATTCTGGTGCGATAGACGCTGCTGGGTGTGTAAGGGCTGGGTGCCCTGCTTTGACCCGAAGGGCAAAGCAGGTTGTCGGGAGTTTTCCGTTCCTGCTTTGTCCGCTTTGCGGATCAAAGCAGGGCACCTGGGGTGGTTGGTTTGTCAATGTGCACTGATCCCGAAGGAGACTTCGTCTCCATCGGGCCACCCCTCTGTATTTTCTTCTCTGTGTGCTCTGTGTGCTCTGTGGTCGCTTCTTACCGGATTACATCACCCGCGCGATCACCGCTTCGGTCCCGGGCCCGGCACGCAGCGCGCAGTCCTTGGTGATGGACGCGGGGATAAGCACGGTTTGGCCGGGTTCGAGCTGGTGCTCGGCGTCTTTGGTGGCAACGGAGGCACCCATGGTTTTGATCAGCATCACGACGATGGGTGTGTTGCGATCGTCGTCCTTTGCAGCGAGAGGGACCGATTCGCAGCTCGCACTGACGATGTCGATGGTGTAGAAGTCGGTCTTCGCGACATTGTGGCGGGTGGAGCCGATCTTGGGGGGCATGGTGGAGAGGTTGGCCATGTCGTCGGCGAGGAAGGCCTCGGCGTGCTCGGCGACGGGTGGGTGATCGAGGCTGGCGCACTCGACCGCCTGATCGATGTGCAACTCGCGTCCGGCGCGGTTGTATTCCTTTGCCCAGTCGTACACGCGGAAGGTTGTGTCGGATGGGGTCTGGATCTCGGCGACGAGGACTCCTGCGCCTAGCGCGTGGACGGTGCCGGAGGGGAGCGTGTGGCAGCAGCCCGGCACGGCGTGCTCGGTGCGCATGATCTCGGGGACGGTGCCGTTCTCGATGGCTGCCTTCAGATCGTCGGGGGTGACGCCGTCCTTGAAGCCCTTATAGATGACGGGCGGGTTGCCGTCGGCATCGGGCTGGGCGTCGAGGATGAACCAGGATTCGGTTTTGAGGTGCGCACCGGGGTGGTCTTTGGCGTACTCGGGCGAGGGGTGGACCTGGATGCTCAGGTGTTCGCGGGCGTCGAGGTATTTGACCAGCAGCGGGAAGCCGCCATCGGAGCTGAGGGACGCGTCGCCGAGCAGGTCGGTGCCCCACTGCTCGATGGCGTCGCGGATGGTTTGACCGGCAAGCTCGCCGTTGGTGATGGTGGAGTGGGCGCTGTCGCCTCCGCCACCTGATGTGCTGGTGGATGCGAGGTCGGCGAGTTCCCACGATTCCCCGGTGGGTTCGTCGGCGGGGAGGTGCTTGCCGTACTCTGCGAGTCGGCGCCCGCCCCAGACTTTGGGCTTGAGGATGGGTTCGAGGATCAATGGGTATGCGTTGCTCATGCCCAATGGTATTCAGATGGGGAGCAGGGTGTGCTCTTCATCGTCGTGTCCGAGGTCGGAGGCGGATTGGGCGTCCTCGATGGCGCGGCGGATGCCTTTGGACCAGTCCGGGTGGCGTGGGTCGAGGATGGTGACGCGGCGTTTGCGTTGCTTGGTTTGTTTGGTGAGCCAGTGGCGTGCGATGAGGGAGAATCGGTCGAGCTGGCGTTGTTCATAGCCCATCGGGGAGAACCTTGATGCGAGGAGACCGGGGAGGGTTTCGAGCAGGTCGTTGTCGAGAAGCCCGATGGAGCACACTGGGTTGCACCCTTCGGCGCTCAGGACCCAGCACAACGCATATCCCTGACGGCGTGCGGGGGCGATGATGACGCATGAGAGCGCGTCGAGGGCTGCGGCGCACCCGAGGGTGTCGCGGGGGAGATTTCGCACGGCGTCGAGATGGCGTTTGGCGCTCGCGGCGCGTTCGAAGTCGAGCTCGGCGCTCGCGGATGCGATCTCATCTTTGATTGTGGATTCCCAGTCGCTCAGTCCCCCACTGGCGGCGTTGATCGCGAGGGCGAAACGCTCGTGGTAGGCGTGCATGGGTTCGGAGCCGTCGCACGCGGCTGGGCAGCGTCCCATTTCTTTGTAGGCGCAGGGGGTGCCATTGGGTGCGAGCGCGAGTTCGTTTGGGTAGCGGCAGAGCTCAAAGAT
Organism: Phycisphaerales bacterium UBA1910; assembly: GCA_002337545.1. GTDB lineage: Bacteria > Planctomycetota > Phycisphaerae > Phycisphaerales > UBA1924 > UBA1924. Next base: position 8,035 of record DDGE01000022.1, read on the forward strand.
GTTGTCGAGGGTTTCACCGAGTTGTTGGGCGGATTTATTGGTGAGGCAGGGGCCAACGACGCGTTCGCAGCCGCGCAGTTCGAGCGATGTGGTCTCGGTGGTGCGCCAGGTGCCCGTGTCGGGGTTGAGGACGAGCAGGGCGCGTCGGTTCTGGTTGGTGATCTTGGTGTAGAGGTCCGGGTCTACGGCGTGGGCGCGTTCGAGGACGAAGAGATCAGACTCGAATGCGGAGCCGGTGGGGTGCGCGAGGATGCGGTGGGTGATGGGGCGCAGGTCGGCGCGGGCGGTTGGTTCGTTGGACTCGTTGAGACGCTGGGCGATGAAGTCGCGGAGATGCCCGGTGGCGGCGAGCAGAAGCGTTGCGCCGTCGTGTGATTGGAACTCGACGACGCCCCGGTGCGATGGAAAAAAACAAGACACGCGTTCCGAATCGTTCGGGAGCGTGTCTTGTTGGATATCACAGATGTGCGTGATGGAGTAGGCGGGGTCGAACACGGTTGTGTTTAGCGTTCGAACTCGCCGATGCGCATTCCTGAGATGCGTGCTTCGAAGCAGACCTGATCGTCGACGACCCCTTGGATATCGGAGATGAATCGACGATCGGATGCTTTGACGACATCGCAGAGCAGGAACAGTTCTTCACCCACGGTCACGGAGCGTCGGAACGCTGCGTTATCGATTCGCAGGAACGCTGCGAGCTGGGGTGATTCCTGACGCAGGTTGTAGAGATAGCACGAGAGCTGCGCGCCTGCCTCAACCATGAGCACGCCAGGCAGCATGGGCTGGCTGGGGAAATGGCCTCGGACCCAGAACTCATCGCCTTGCACCTTCATGGCTCCGATCCCGGAGAGACCGCCATCCTGTGCCCAGACGATGCGATCGAGCAACGCCATCTCATGACGGTGCGGGATCATCTGGAACATTGCATCGCGGTCCGCGATGGTTGCGGACATGTCGATCCCCTCAATATCGAGGAGGAACTTGCGATCGGGTCGGGATTGGGTGGTCATGCTTGGCGATGAGGACATGGCGCAGTATCGCTTGAGAGTGGCTCAGGGATGTATGAGCGATTGTAGAGGGGCGAATCAGTCGGTGCGTGATTCGAGCATTTCCTTGCGGATGTCCTGCGCGACATTCTTGATGTCCTGCATGCTCTTGCGGACGCGGGTGCCTGCTGCCTTGTTGCCACCCTTGGCCTTGTTGTAGTCTTCGCGGCAGGATTCAACGAGTTGCATCATCTTATCGAGCAGATCCATGTGGCACTCCCTTTGTCTCTCGTCCCGTACGCGTGTGTGCGATTCGGGCGATTGTTGTGTATTGTCGCGACGATCCGTCGCCGCCTTGTTGGGGACATCTTACCCGAAAAACGCGGGCAGGAGTCGCTCAAGCGTGCTTAGGGCGGCTTTTAGATAGACAGGATCGTTTTCTGTTCGGAGAAAGGCCGGTGTTGAGGCGGCCATTAACACTCTACGCACATCCGCGAGGACGATATCTTCGTTATCGGACGGCAGCCCAATGGCCTTTCTCGTGTCCGCAAGGGTGGTCAACGGATCGATCCCGCAGAGCTGTGATTCGCGACCCCAGAAGAGGCGTTCCATGTATAACGCGTCCTCGATCCAGCATCCCGGGGCGACCATGGCCAGGTCGATGAGGGTGCAATGGCCCGGGATATTGCGGTCATGGCTCTTTCGCCTCATCGCGTTATGTGGGTGTAGATCGTGATGGCACCATGTGTCGATGGGTCGCGATTCCCAGTCATTGATGAGTTGATCGAGGACCCGTTGGGTCTTGTGGAGCATCTCGACCCAGGCGGATTCCTCCTCGATCTCGTTCTCACGGACGGCGATAAGGCCTCGTTCGAGGAGTTCGTGCCAGTCTGGTGATGCTGGGGTGCGTTTGGGCTCGATGGGCTGTTCGAGGATGGCGGCGGCGTGGAACTCTGCGGCGGACTCGAACATGGACCACAGGGCGGTATCTGAGCGTTCCATCGCGATTGGTGGGTTTACGAATCGTTCCATCACGATCCACGCGAGGTCGTACCCGCCCAGTTCGAAGCCGGCCGCGAGGACGCGTGGTGTGGGGAGTGCGAGCGAAGTGGGTTCATCCCACTCGTCCTGTCGAACAAGACCGAGGCGCTTGGTCCAGAAGTACTCGCGGTATCCGACGGGGAACTTGACGACGCAGGGGACTTCCTTGGCTTTCCCGTATGGGGTTTTGAGGCGCCAGGTTGCGAAGCCCGTGGAGGCGCCGCCGCGTTGCCAATCGCATTGGAACCATGATATTGGGCCCAGATGCCCGTGGCATTCGTGATGCAGGATGGGATCGAGGGTGCTGGCCAACGATTGGGAATCGTGCTCATGCATCCTGAATCAAACCTCCGTGGGAGCTGGACTATTGAGTATAGCAGATTTCGTGTATTGCCCTGCACAGCGCCTGCACGCGATCGGGAGAAAGTGCGTCGATCCGGTCTGTAGGCGCGATTCCGTCTGGCCAATCGATCTGGGATGTACACAACTTGTTCACAACACCCGCGAGTTGTTTGCGCCGTGACTGGAACAGCTGCTGGGTGATCTCGGCGAACGAGACCCACCAGTCTGGGTCGTTTGTGTGATCGGGTTGGCGCACCCAACGCATCATGGCGCTGGCGACACCGGGCTGAGGCCAGAAGCATCCGGGGGGAAGCTTTGCGATGGTCCCGACGGATCCGAGTTGCTGCGCGATGACAGAGATGGTCCCGTACTCCTTGGTGCCCGATTGAGCGCCGAAGCGTTGGACGACCTCGTGCTGGATTGTGACAAACATCCCGGTGCAGTTGGGATGCTTGGTCATCAGCGCCAGCATCAGCGGGGTCGCGGCGTGGTACGGGAGGTTCGCGACGAGCTTGAATGGTTCCGATCCGACCGCATCTACGATCTCGGGATTGATGACACGCTTGCGTTGGAGGCAATCGCCCTCGATCAGGTCGAACCGATCGGGGTATTGCTCGCCGAGTGTTTCGCGGAGGACCTGGGCGAGGGCGGCGTCGAGCTCGCACGCGATGAGTTTCACGCCGCGCTCGAGGAGTTCGATGCTCAGTGCGCCGGTGCCGGGCCCGATCTCCAGCACGCGTTCGTTCTCTGCCACGCCGGCGTCATCGACGAGCTTGCGGATCATGTTGTGATCCGTGAGGAAGTTCTGCCCCAGCGCTTTCTTTGGAGGGTGCCCCGCTCTTTCGAGGAGCTCGCGGATCTCTGAGAGGGTTTGCATGCTCAGCGTTCCAGGGTGTGGAGTGATTCGGAGAGGATGGCGTCGATGGCGATGGCAACTCCGTCTTCCGAGTTCTTCGCGGTGTTGTATTTCGCGTGGGCGCGGACTTCATCGACGGCGTTGCCCATGGCGATGCCGATGCCGGCCTGCTCCATCATGGGGACATCGTTGACCTGGTCACCGATCGCACCCACACGCTGGGGATCAATGTCGTGCTGGTCGAGGTACCAGGAGATCGCGGCCCATTTGTTGATCCGATGGGCGAAGAGCTCGAGGATGTGCACGATCTCGCCCGAGTGCGAGTTTGGCATCACACACGGGAAGTCGTACAGCCAGACCTCGTCGGCGAGGAGGTCAAGGATTTTTTTGGAGATCGGGTTCGAGATCGAGCTCTCGGCGCACATGCCCACACGCACGCTGTGCTGAGGGTGTTCGTCTCGGTGCGCGTGCGGCGCGTAGTTGACGCGCAGCTTGTGATCGTCAAACCACCACTGGGTGATGGGGTGGATCGGGTGCTCGTCGTCGGAGTTGAGAACGAGGTAGTCGTAGCCGATGTCGCTCGGGTCTTTCATGACCAGCGCGGGGCACTCGACCTCATGGAAGAGATCTGTTGCCGCCTTGACCACCTTGTCTGAGAGCGTGAAACGGTGCAGGGTCTTGCCTGTGGTTGGGTCGGCGATGATGGAGCCGCCGGCGACCATGACGGGGTCACGCTGATCGATGGCCTGCAGGGCGTGTGTGGACTCACCGAACCCGCGTCCGGTGCAGACGAGCACGGTGATCCCTGCGTCGCGGGCGCGCTGGACAGCCTCGATGTTCTTCTGGGAAACCTTATGGGCGGGATCCAAGAGGGTGCCATCGAGATCGATCGCGAGGACATCAATCATCGGCTTGGTCGTGAGCATGATTGGAGGATAGCGCGGGGAGTTGGATCAGCGGTCAAGGTGGCAGACGCTTTCTGCGCCGGGCCCGAGGGTGATCGCGTTCTTGCCCTGCCGCTTGGATTCCATCGCGCACCGATCCGCGGCATCGAGGAGTGAGGCGGCGTCGTGCCCGTCCCAGGGGAAGCTCGCGAGCCCGCCCGAGATGGTGAGGGTGCCGAGCGCCTCGGTGCCGAGCTTGGGGAATCGGTGGTTGCAGATCTGATGCTGGAAGCGGCAGGCGATCTGATAGATTGATTCGAGAGGTTTGGATCCAGCTTCGCGTGGGCCTGTTGGTTCGTAGAAGATGACGGCGAACTCATCGCCACCCACACGGCAGACGCGATCGGACGGGCGGATGACGGACTTGAGGAGACTGACGGTCTCGGAAAGGATCGCATCGCCAGCGCTGTGCCCGTATGTATCGTTGTAATGCTTGAACGAATCGATGTCGAACACCATGACCGTGACGGTCTGGCGGGCGCTGCGTGCCTGCTTGATCGCGGCTTCGAGGTATCGCTCGCAGTAACGCCGGTTCCAGGCACCCGTGAGCGAATCTGTGAATGCACACTTGCGGAGCTGTGATTGCTGGATCTCGAGACGGACCCAGGCGGAAAGCCAAGAGGCGTGGGTCATGAGCAGCGCACGCCCGGTGGTATTCAGCCAGCGTTCATCATCGCAGCAGAGCACCCCTACATTCTGATCACCGACGACGATGGGAACACCCAGCATCGCGCCGGGTTCATCGGGCTTGACGAGGGTGATATCCGATCGTCCGAGACGGGCATTGATCTGGACCAATGCCGCGTCGAGAATCGGTTTCCCCTTGAGCATGGCGAGGACGAGGGGCTCGTCGTCGTGCACGACTGGTGCCTGGTGCAGGTGCGTGGATGCGGTCTGGGGCGTGTTCTTTGGATCAAGCCCCATCACGACCTGCTTGTGGATGTCGTCTTCATCTTCGAAGGTGCGTTGTGCGCGGTGTTCGAAGGAGTCATTCTGAACCACAACCGTGACTTCCGGTTTCGATTCCGCGACCGGCTCTCCGTCGGCTGCGGATTCCGCTTCATCTTCGCGGTCAGATTTTTCGCCACCAGAATCAGTGCCTGTGATCTGATCGATCGGATCGGAGAGATCATCGGGGTCGATGTAGCGGAGCGTAACGGGAGCAGAGCGGTCTGCACGCTCGATTGCATCGTGGATGGACGCGACGAGTTCGTCGAGTGACTGGGATCTGCGGAGACTCCCATCGAACGCGTCGTCTGAATCGTTGACGATCATGGTGCACACGCCCGGATCCACGAGACGCAGTGCGTTCACGAAGCGTTTGCGCTGGGAGGGTTCGTCTTCAAGCGTGTCCGCATTCACGATGACAATGGCCTGCGCGGGGGATTCGTGGTCGATGGGATCGCCGAGCTCGCCGATCGCTTCGATCGTTTCGCGCGTGCGGATGAGCTCGATGTTCGCGTCGCGTCGGAGGACCTGATCGAGGCCCGTTCGGCCGACAAGGATCACCCGCCACGGGTTGTGGGCGCTGTTCGCAGAACGAGATGTAGAGCTTGTGGTCATGTCTTCTAATGAGGTGTCTGGCTTGACAGCTGACTTTACAGATTGATTCGGTTTGCCGTGGGTTAGTGCTTCCGATCGCCCAGCTCACCGGCGAGCAGCGCATTGAGCTCGTCCGCATCGAGCACATCGCGGGCACTCAGTGGTGCAGCGGGCTTCGTGGGTGGCGGATTGGGGGTGGGAGTCGGTTGCACGGTCGATTCTGGCTTTGGCTCTGGCTTTGGCTTGAGTTCAGGTTTCAGTTCGTGGTCGTCGTGCCCAACGAGACGCAGCGGGGTGGGTGCTTTGCCTGAACATACCCCACTTGAGGTGCTCGGCGTGAGTTCGCGGGTCTTCCTGGGTTGTACGAGCGGGATGAGCGGCGGGTTCGCGCCCGGTTCGTGCGCCCAGCAGAGAACCTGAGGCATAAATCGCTCGATGGATGCGATCATGCGATCGACATCGTGGAGCTCATCGCGGGTATCGAGGACGATCACGGTGCGTTTCGCGCTCTTGGAGGCTCGTTGAGCGGCCGCAAACGCGGTATGCGCGTCTTCAGCATCGACAATCGTCATACCCTTGTTGTTCAGGGCTTTGAGGAGACTCGGTGCGGGTGCACGATCAACCGGGTGCCAGACAATGCATGCCTGCGCGTCCTTGAGCGGGTCGTGTTTGGGCGTTTCAGAGTCCTTCATCGGCGTATGTACAGTGTACCGCGCGATGGGCGAAAAACACCCATCTTCACAGGGTTGTTAGACAAATGACGCCTCGGTTTCGCGTTGGGTCCGAGAACCTTTATTGTGTGTTCACAAGGGCTTGTGCGATCCGGAAGGCACCGTCTGGTTCGCCGAGCGACTCGAGTGCGGACCGCATGCGGTCCCGCCGTTGAGGGTTGGTCAGCAGATCGGCAAGGATGTCGGCGTAGGCGCGGAGGTTTGACGCGGGATCGACTTGATCCGTGCATGCGATGGCGCCCTCGATGCGGAGTAGCGGCTTGGCGTTATGGAGCTGGTGCTCGTCCTTGTGATATGGATACGGGAAGAACATTGAGGGGAGTTGTGCGCCCCAGCATTCGGCGACCGTCCCGGCACCGCAACGCCCGATCCCCAGATCCGCCGCCGCGTATGCCGCCCCCATGTCATCGATGTAGTGCTCGACCCACGCGTTGATGCCTGCATCGCGGTAGATCGTGCGGAGATCATCGATCTCGGTGTCGGCGATCTGTTTGCCGGTTTGGTGGATGATCTGCCAGCCCTGGAGTGCATCGGGGTGCGCTCGAACGAAGGCCGCGAGGAATCGGTTGAGTGATTGCGCGCCGGTTGAGCCGCCGGTGATGAGGAGGGTGTTGGTGTTCGGATCGAGATCGAAGCGTGCGCGTGCCTCGGGGTGTTCGATGTGCTTGATGGTGGATGCTCGCACGATCGGCGGTACGCGTGTCCACGCGGGGTGCCCCGCGATGTCGCAGGCGCTGTAGATGGCGTGCGCCTTGCGTGCGATCAGCTCGTTGGCCTTGCCCGGGACCGCGTCGAGATTGATGAGCACGACTCTGCACTTCTCGCAATGACCCGCACGGGCCGCGGGCGCGGCGACGAAGCCCCCCATCGCGACCACCACGACGCGATCGTGGGATTGCTTGAGTTGGCGGATCGTTTCTCGCGTCTGCCGCACACTCGGGCCCCACGAGGGGATGAACCTGAGGATTGCTTTGGGTCGTGACCCGAATGGTTTGGCGGGGAGGGGCGCGAAGGGGATGTCGAGTGGTTCGAGGATGGCGCGGTCGTTGGGGCGATCGGAGACGAGCAGTTCGCAGTGAGCACTGGGGTCGATGGCGCGGAGTTGTTCGATGATGGCGAGTGCGGGGTAGATGTGCCCGCCGGTGCCGCCGCCCGCGAAGAGGTAGACGCTCGATGGGGCGGTTCCATCCGTCATGAGAACAGATCGGCTCGCTGCGACTCGTCTTCTGAGTACCCGGCGCTGCGGGCGCTGTTTGATGCGAGCTCGGGTTCTGGCTCGGTCGATTCCTCGCGGGCGCTCATGCGATCACGGAGGCGAGCAATGATCCCGGGTGCGCGGTCGGGCTCGGTCTCGCCGAACAGTTCGGAGAACTCGTCGTCGTGGATCTCCGGCTCGGGCTGGGGCTCTTCGAAAGACGCGTATTCCGTCGTGGAGGTGGACGCGATGGGTGCGTCGAAGAGCACCGCCCGGTCCGCGACGGTTGGCTTTGCTTCGATGATCGAACCTCGCGATGCGCGGATGGCAAAGTCTGCGGCGTCGTCGTCGTGGACATGGTCGACATAGAGGGCGCTGTACTCCTGAGTGCGTTCGATCGAGACGATGAGCCCGAGCATGAACGCGGTCATGATCCATCCGGTGCCGCCGGAGGACATGAGCGGGAGGGCGATGCCCTTGGTCGGGCCGAGCCCGGTGACGACGACGAGGTTGATCAAGGCCTGGATCGCGAAGGTCGCGATGACGCCGAGCACAATGAGTTGGAGTGGCTTGCAACGCTCTCGCGTGGCGATGCTGGTGCCGGACCAGACGATGCCGGCGTAGGCGCTGATGACGATGACCGCGCCGATGAGACCCAGCTCCTCGCAGACGACGGCGAAGAGGAAGTCGGTTGTGTCTTCGGGGAGGTAGCCGAATTTTTGGAGCCCGTTTCCAAGCCCGCGCCCGAATATGCCCCCACCCGCGACGGTGGACATGGACTGGATCATGTGGTAGCCGTCGCCCGCGGGATCGGCGTAGGGGTTGAGGAAGGTGGTGATGCGTGTGACGCGGTATGGGGCGGCGATGATCGCGCCAACGAGCCCGAGCAGGGCAAAGGGGATGAATGCAGCGAAGTGGGCCCATCGGGCGCCGCCCGCGAGGAGCACGATGGCGGTGGCCATGAGCATCAGGGCCCCGGTTCCCAGGTCTTCCTTGATCACGACCGTTGCCACGAGACCAGCACAAAGACACACAGGCAGCAACCCTGAGAAGAACTTCTTGAGCTTGTGATCTTTATACGAACCCAGTCGGGCGGCGTACCAGGCAACGAGGATGATGATGACCCACTTGGCGATTTCGGAGGGCTGGACCGATTCGAGCCCCGGAACATGGAGATTGATCCAGCGTGCCGAGCCGTTGTTGACGCGTGCGATGCCCGGCACATAGACGAGCAGGAGCATCCCGATGAGCATCAGAGATCCGATGATGAGCACGCCCATATCGCCGCCGGGCCGGAACCAGACGACGCGTTCGAGACGGTTTGCGACGCGCCGTACCGGCAGTCGGGTCGCGATGCCCATCGCAATCACAGAAAGGAGGAGGTAGAGACTTGTGCGGGAGGTGAGCAGCGATTTGATGCTCACGCCGGAGACGGCAGCGGCGGCGGTCGGATCGGCGTCCGGTGCGAGCGGACGCACGGACATCCCTGCGCTCTGGACCATCACGACACCGATCGTGAGGAGGACGAGCGCGCACAACATGACAACATGACCGCTGCGGACCATGAACACCTCATCGGCACAAGGAACGAATCGGAATGAGAATTGGGGAGGGGTTGTAGACGCGAATGGATCGCGAATCAACCGGATTCAGGGGGCTGTGACCCCGGAATGCGGACGAATCGGGTGCATCTGCGTCATGGGTAACGGGTTGCGAAAAGGAGGGAATCTGTACAAATTTTCAGGGTTGGAGCGTACGCGTCATGAAGACGCTGTTGGGGTCTTCTTGGTATGACGCGAACGGGGCGCAGATCGTGAATCCGAAGCGTGTGTAGAGCGCTCGCGCGGGGACGAAGTGGTCCTGCGCGCCGGTTTCGAGACTCAATCGGGTGAACTGTTGTAATCGGGCGTGATCGATGATGTGCGCAAGGAGGGATGCCGCGACGCCCTTGCGTCGGTGCGCGGGGTCGGTGCGCATGGACTTGATCTCGGCGTGGGTGGCGTCGAGTTGCTTGAGTGCGCCGCAGCCCATAAATGCGCCGTCATCATCGCGCACCGACCAGAACGAGATGTCGGGGGTGCGGAGTCCCTCGATGTCGAGGGCGTGCTTGCTCTCGGGCGGGGAGATGGCGCGCATCTCTTCGAGGTGCTGGTTGAGCAGGGCGGTGATGTCGGGGGTGGCGGGGTCTTGGGTGCGGATGTGCATTGTAGCAAGCATAGATGCTTGTTTGCAGGGTGCCACTACTCGCGTCGAAGACGCGCAGTAGTGTCTTCAGTAGATCGGAGAGCACTACTGCGCCGCTGCGCGTCGAGTAGTGGCACCCTGAGATGGGGGGCTCCTGCAGTCTGAGAAGACCACCCCCGTCAGGACGGGGGAGGCACGAAGATCATGCCAACGGCAAAGAGACCTTGCGTTCGAGTTCTTCGACGGGGACGGCGATGAGGTCGTACCCGTCGGCAGCAACGATGGTGCATCGGACCAGCTCGCCGGCGGCGAGGGGGTTCCTGCTGATCACATGCGTCGTCGCGTCGATCTGGGGGGCCTGGAAGTAGGTGCGACCGGCGTAGAGGGTGCCGCCGCGGGAGACGCCGGGGGTGGGTTCGACCTGGTTGCCCGTGTCTTTGTCGATGATGACATCGAACTGAGCGCCGGACTCGGTGGGCTTGGTCTCGTCGAACTGCTCGGCGATGAACTCGGCCTGCCCGAAGGCGATCTCCTGCTGGACCGCCATGATCTCGTCGTGGCGCTGCTGCTTGATGTGCTTGGGCACGGCGAGCTTGGGGTCTTCTTCCATTCGTCCGGCGACGGTGCCGGGCTCTTTGGAGTACTGGAAGCAGCCGACGGCGTCGAACTGGACCTCTTCGATGAAGTCGAGCAGGTCCTGGTGGTCCTGGTCGGTCTCGCCGGGGAAGCCAGTGATGAAGGTGGTGCGGATGGCCATGCCGGGGATGCGCTCGCGGAGCTTGTGGCACAGCTCGGTCTGGTGGGCGCTTGTGACATTGCGGCGCATGAGTTCGAGCACGCGATCGGAGCCGTGCTGGAGCGGGATGTCGAGGTAGGGCAGCAGGTTGCCCTTGTCGGCGAGCTCGGCGAAGGCGTCGATGATCTCGTCGGAGAAGTAGGTTGGGTACGCGTACATCATGCGGAGCCAGCCGCGCCCGATTTCTTCGCTTACGGCCTTGTCGAGGTTACGGAGCAGCTTTGGGAGCCCGGCGCGGAACTTGTCGGCGCCTTCCACTTGTGACAGGCCCACGCCGATGTCGTCGCCGTAGCTGGTGGTGTCCTGGCCGATCATGAGCATCTCGAACGCGCCGTCGCGCATGAGCTCGCGTGCTTCTTCGATGATGCGGTCTTCGGGTTTGGAGCGCATCTTGCCTCGGATGGAGGGGATGGTGCAGAAGGCGCAGTTCTGGTTGCAGCCCTCGGAGATGCGGAGGTAGGCGTAGTGGCGTGGGGTGAGTCGGAGTCGGGCGTTGTCGGACTCGTAGTAGCCGATGCCCTTGCCGTCCTTGCCGGAGACCGTCAGCCCGACGGTGTTGAGCCCCTTGGCGTCGGCGCTGGTGAGGGCGTTGGCGTTGATCCAGTACTTGGGCACTTTTTCGAGGGTCTCGCGCTGGGACTTGACGCCTCGCACGGCTTCGATGATGTGCTCGCGATCGAAGACGCCGACCATGGAGTCAATGCCGGGCGCCCAATCGAGCATCTTGGCGCGGTGGCGCTGCACGAGACACCCGGCGACAACGACGCGTTTGATCTTGCCCTGCTCTTTGAGTTTGACGGCTTCTTCGATGACGCCGAGCGATTCCTGTTTGGAGGCCTCGAGGAAGCCGCAGGTGTTGATGACGACGGCGTCTGCGGGCGTGACGCGCCCGCATGTCGCGCTGGAGTCCTGCTCGGACCCGGAGAGCGAGAGGTCGTCGTGCTCCTGATCCTCGATGGCCTCGGCGGAGACGGGGAGGAGTCCGTCGGCCGCGAGGAGTCCGAGCATCTTCTCGGAGTCGACGAGGTTCTTGGGGCAGCCGAGGGAGACGAAGGAGATGGTCTCGATGGCGTCGGGTTTGGTCTGGGTTTCGGTGGGCATTGGGCGGAATGGTATGCCCTGATTTGGAGATGCTAGTGGTTTGGGGGGAAGAGTTTACCACAGAGCACACGGAGGACGCGGAGGGGGAGAAAGAGGAGAGGATTGGGTGGCCCGATGGAGACGCAGTCTCCTTCGGGGAGGGGGGACGCAGCGGGAAGGGAGGATGTTCGTTCCCGAAGGAGCCGCGGACGGCTCCATCGGGCCACCCGCCTCATACGAACTACGGTGATGCTTATTTCGGTAGATGCTGTTCGATCATCCTTCTCTTAAGCCAAGACCATTGGATATCCTCCGTTCCTGCTTTGTCCGCTTCGCGGATCAAAGCAGGGCACCCGGCGCACATGATTCACGAAGGGTACTCTGCGAGGCGAGTAAGGCACACACCTGCTCAGCCTTCTCTTCTCTGTGTGCTCCGTGTGCTCTGTGGTGAA
>DDGE01000022.1:20345-39608 GCA_002337545.1 Phycisphaerales bacterium UBA1910
TCCGCCTTGAGGCGGTCGGCGATGAGTTCAACAGCGGCCTTGTTACCGAACGCGCCGGCGTTGATCTTCACTTCGACCATGACGCTCGTGAGGGGGCGGGTCTCGATCGTGACGAGGTGCCCTCGGTCGGATTCGATGGACCACCAGCGGCCTTCGAGTTCGGGGTGCTGCTCGTCGCGTTCGCGGGTGGTGTCGATGATGAGATCGAGGCGATCGAGGGTGCGATCGACGGCGCGGTTCATCTGTTGGGTGGTGCCCTCGTCGACATAGACGAGCTTGCCCGATTGCCAGAAGCTGTACCCGGCTTCGCCCGCGGCGGCGCTCGCGGAGACGAGCGGGACGGCGGCGGCGCAACCCGGGAGGATGAGGAGGGCGGCGAGGAAGATGATCAGGGTTGGTGCGGTTCGGGGCATGGGTGATTGTTGGGGGGAGATGTGGTGGAGTCATCCGTGGCAGGGTGCCACTACTCGCGGCTTGCCGCGCAGTAGTGATCTTGAGGAGTTCTGAAGACACTACTGCGCCGTAGACGGCGAGTAGTGGCACCCGGAGGAGACCCCTCCGCCTCTCCGCCTTTGGCGGATCGGCACCTCCCTCGTCCGCCAAAGGCGGGGCGCGGGGAGGGACAGGGGATGGGTGCATTCAGATCTCGGTGGGTGCCCTGCTTTGACCCGGAGGGCAAAGCAGGTTCTTTGGAGGATTCTCGTTCCTGCTTTGTCCGCTTCGCGGATCAAAGCAGGGCACCCATCGCAACCGATCGTTGTGACCCCCCCTCCGGCTCCGCCTGCGGCGGACCCACCTCCCCCGCAGGCGCGGAGGAGGATGCGTGGTAGTTGATGGGTGGCATCCTGTTCAGTTCCCACTGCCTATTGCCTATTGCCTATTGCCTCAAAACACCAACAGCCCCACCACCATCCACACCGCGACGATGAGCATCACCACGGCGGTGTAGCCGACGATCTCGCGTGCTTTGACTTTGGTGATCGCGAGCAGGGGCAGGGCCCAGAAGGGTTGGAGCATGTTGGTGAGCTGGTCGCCATACGCCACGGCCATGATCATCTTGGCGGGAGCGACGCCGGCTTCGGCACTGGTTTGCAGGGCGATGGGGCCCTGAATACCCCACTGGCCGCCGCCGGAGGGGACGAAGACATTGACGATGGCGGCGCTGAGCATCGTGAAGATGGGCGCGGTGGTCTCGTTGGCGACGGAGCCCATGAACCGGGAGAAGTCGCTCACGAGCCCGGAACTGGCGAGCATGCCCATGATGCCGGCGTAGAGGGGGAACTGGAGGATGATGCCCGAACAACCACGCGCGCCGTCCTCGGCGGCGCGGAGGTAGGAGCGGACGGAGCCGTGCATGATGAGCCCGAGGGCGAGCATGAGGGTGTTGACCTCGTTGGGGCCCAGCGACATGAAGCCCTGTTTGGTCGAGAAGCGTGTGAACGCCCAGAGCAGCATCAATGCCAATGCCCAGACGACGATGGGTGAGCGTTCGATCCAGTCGGGGAAGCCCGACGGGGCGTCCGTGTTGTTTGGTTCGGGCGCGCTGGACTCGTCGTCAAGCGGCATGGGGATGATCTCGTTGTCGTGCTTTGGTGTGAGGAGGAAGAGCACGATGGGGATCAGAATCAGCATCCCGCCGGAGACGAAGAGATTCATAGGACTGAGGATCGTGTCGCTGATGGGGACAGCGCCGGTCTCAAGTGATTCATAGATGCTGGTCGGGAGGACATCGCGTGCCTGGGCCTCGGTGGACATCTTGAGCGGAGCGGAGCCGGAGAACCCGCCGTGGAAGGTGAGCAGGCCCATGTAGCCGGCGGCGGCCAGGAGCGGGCCGTGTACGCGGATGCCCTTCAGGGCGCACACCCTTGCAACCTCTCGGGCGAAGAGTGCGCCGACGATAAGCCCGAGTCCCCAGTTGATAAGCCCCAGCCCCCCGGCGAGAAGCCCGACGAGTGCCGCGGCTGTTGGCGCGGCGTTTGGAAGCCCCGCGAGTTTCTCGATCAAGGCCCGCACGGGCTTTGAAGCGGCGAGCGCGTGACCCGTCACGAGGATGAGGCACATCTGCATGCCGAACCTGAGGAACTTCCAGAGCCCGTCGCTGCCCCGCCAGGCGTCGATCATGGCGTTTGCTTTCTGCGGGATTGTCTCCGCGTCGGGATAGGTGCCAAGCGTCAGCGCGAGGATCGCGGAGAGCAGGGTGAGCCCGACGGCGATGACGAAGGGATCGGGGGCCGTTTTCGTGAACACGCGGGTCAGGATGCGTCCGAGTGATGCGATCATGCGGGGTTTCCCTGTAATGGAATAGTGTCGTGCAAACTCGTGTTCCAGATTATGCCAGATCGTGTGTGATCTTGCAGGTATCCGCACCGATCGACCTAGACTTGCCGCTCATGTCCGACGCATCCCCACCGCCGATCTCCGATGAGCAGTACCCGAATCGGGGCAAAGGGATCGCGTACGCGGCCGGCGCGTTCGGCTGGTGGGCGTTCATCGTGCCCAGCTACTTCAAGCTGCTCTCGGTGCACCATGCCAATCCGTTTGAGATCCTGGCGCAGCGGGTACTGTTTGGGATCCCGATTCTGTTGCTCATGCTCGCGCTGAGTCGGAAGCTCGGCGAGTTCATGAAGGCCGCGACGCAATGGGCATCGCTCAAGGTGTTGATCCCGAGCACCGTGCTGATCGCGATCAACTGGTTCTTCTTTATCTACGCGGTCTCGACGGATCGGTTGAGCCACGCATCGCTGGGCTACTACATCAACCCGCTGTTCTCGATCGCGCTGGGGTTCTTGTTCCTTGGTGAGCGCCCGCGCCCGGTGCAATGGGGTTCGATTGTTCTCGCGTGCACGGCGGTGCTCGTGATGGCGTACGCGGAACTCAATGGCGCGGATTCGAAGGGGTTCCCGTGGTTGTCGATCCTGCTGCCGGCAAGCTTTGGGACCTACGGGCTGTTGCGGAAGCAGGCCAAGGTCGGGCCGAGCGTTGGGTTGACCTTTGAGATGATGCTGCTCTTGCCGGTGTGCGTGGGGTTGGTAATCTGGCTCGGTCGTACGGGTGATGGGATCTTCCTCGCGCCGGACACCAAGCTCTGGGTGTCAATGATCATGATTCTGGGCGGGATTGTGACGATCGTGCCGCTGATCTGTTTTACCAATGCGGTCAAGCTGCTGCCGCTGAGCACGGTGGGATTGCTGCAGTACACCGCGCCAACGGGGCAGTTGTTGTTGTCCGTCGTGTTCTTTAACGAGCACTTCACGCCGCTGAAGTTTGCCGCGTTCGCGATTATCTGGGTCGCTGTAGGCATTTACTCATGGGACATGATCCGCGGTCATCGCGAGGCGAAAGCGGCGAAAACAGAGTTGCTCGAGTAGATCAGAAGATCCCGAGGAACTTCTTGCGTCCGCCGATGCCGCAGTACCCCACTTGCGTCTGCGCGTCGGGCAAATCGATCATGTCGTACACACGGAGTGATTTGAGGTGCGGCTTCCACCTTTCAACGAACTGCACATGTTGCGGGTGATCAACATATGCCGCGAGTTCCTCTTGTGATTCGAAACCGAGGTAGATGGCGATGTCGTAGTCGTCGCTGACGGTTGCCCTGCCGGTATCAAGGTGTGGACCGCACGCGAAGGTGGTGACGCTTGGGATGGTTCCGAGCATGAGGTCTGCATCACGCTGCAGCGCATTGATTTTCGTTGGATCACTAAGTTGTACAAAGACGATGTGCCCGATCAGGGCAGGCCTCGGGGCCGCGTGCGCAATAACTGGGCCTCGGGGGGCTTTGTATCCCCAGCAACCCGACATGCACAGCGAAAGAGCGATCAGCATGATGATTTTGATATTCATTTCGTGATCGTATCACATTTTGTGTCAGCACCTTGTACCAAACTCGGTCATACTGATGCCATGGATACACACAACACCCACGATGATCGTTTATCTCAGCTCTCCAAGTCCAACGCCCGCTGGCGCCTGCTCGCGGTTTCCTCCATCACGCTGATGGTGGGCGTCGCGATCGGTGGAATGGGCAGTGCCCAGCCCGCCGAATCCAAAGACCCCAAAGCGGTCATCGACCGGGTTGGCTTGTCGGATCGGATTATTCGGTTTCATGCCGACGGCTCGATGACCTATCTCAAGCTCCCGCAGGGCGATCGCACGGTGGACGGATACTACGACTGGGGCAAGATCAAGGTCGATACACGGTATACAAGCCGGACGCTCCCTCAGCCGTGATCCCTGCTTCCTCCCCCGCACCTGCAGGAGAGGAAGTCAGATATCTTCATGCTGATCCACGACCCGCGCACCGAGTGATTCGGTGAGGGCGGGTGCTTGCACCGGATCGATGATCAGGTGACGAACCGATCCGGGATCAATCGCGAGGTGATCGATTCGTGACCCTCGGAGATCGAGCAACGAAATCCGTGTGTTGAGCAGCCGCAGCCCGCGTGCTTCGCACCCTCGGATGGTGACACGATCGAGCATTGAGCCCGACAGATCGAGCCCGTCGAGGTTGCACGCCTCGAACCACACGCGATCGAGCGTGGATTCATGCATGAACGCATCGGGCATCTTGCATTCGTGGAATCGAACATCGCGGAGAGTCGCGCCACGGGTGTCGAACCCAACGCATTTGCAGGATTCGATGACGCAGCGGATCAGGCGAGCGTCGACACAGGTCGCGCCGGAGCAATCCGCGCCAACGAACCGAGAATCGATCACCCGTAGACCTGGCAGCGTCGCATCCTTCAGCGCCGCCCCAGCAATCCGACTCATCGATACCGATGCGTTTCGGACTATGCCGATCGGCTCGACCAGCTCGACATGCTCGAGCACCGTGCGATCCACAAGCCCACGCCCAGACACAGACTCGAGGGGCGCATCCGGATCAAAATCGGGGGGCTCTGGTACTCGGTTTGACATCGATCAGTGCTGGAGTGGGAAGCTCGCGCAGAGCGATTTCACTTCCTCACGCACGGTGTTGATCACGCCCTCGTCGCCCTTGGACTCGATCACGCGGTTGAACCAGTCGGCGATCTGGGTCATCTCGGGCTCCTTGAAGCCGCGGGTTGTGGTCGCGGGGGTGCCCAATCGGATGCCCGAGGTGATCATGGGCGGGCGTGGGTCGTCGGGGATGCCGTTTTTGTTGGTGATCAGGCCCGCGGTCTCGAGCCATTTCTCCGCGTCCTTGCCCGTGAGTTCGCTGTCCTTGACGGTCAGGTCGACGAGCATGAGGTGGTTGTCGGTGCCCCCGGAGGTGATGCGGAAGCCGTGCCCGGTCAGGGCGGTCGCCAGCGCCTGGGCGTTCTTGACGACCTGCTTCTGGTAGGCCTTGAACTCGGGCTTGAGGGCCTCGCCGAAGGCGACGGCCTTGGCGGTGATGATGTGCATCAGCGGGCCGCCCTGCACGCCGGGGAAGACATTGCGGTTGATGAGCTTGTTGAGTTCCTCATCGTTGGTCATGATGAGCCCTCCGCGTGGGCCACGCAGCGACTTGTGCGTGGTGGTCGTCACGACATGAGCATGCGGGAAGGGCGAGGGATGCTCGCCGGCGGCCACGAGCCCGGCGATGTGGGCGATGTCGGCCATCAGGTAGGCCCCCACTTCGTCGGCGATCTCACGGAACTTGGCAAAGTCGATGGTGCGGGGGTAGGCGCTGTAGCCGCAGAGGATGACCTTGGGCTTGTGCTCGTGCGCGGCGGCGCGGACAGATTCGTAGTCGATCTGCTCGTGCTGCTCGTGGCCCTTGTCATAGTGGAGCGCGTAGTGGACGGGGCTGTAGAAGATCCCCGAGAAGTTGAGGTGCATCCCGTGGGACAGGTGCCCACCGTCCTTGAGGATGAGGGAAAGGAAGGTGTCGCCCGGCTCCATGAGGGCCATAAAGGCGGCGGTGTTGGCCTGCGCGCCCGAGTGGGGCTGGACATTGGCGAAGGTGCACCCGAAAAGCTCCTTGGCCCGATCGCGTGCGAGCTGTTCGACGGCGTCGTGGTGGGCGCACCCGCCGTAGTACCGACGCCCGGGGTACCCCTCGGCGTACTTGTTGGTCATGCAGGTGCCCGCGGCGATGGTAACGGCGGGGCTGGCGTGGTTTTCTGAAGCGATCAGCTCGATCGTCGTCTCCTGGCGCTGTGCTTCAGCGCGGACGATGTCGGCGACCTGCGGGTCGGTCGCGGCGATGGTGTCGAGGATGGCGGCGTCGATCGAGGGGGTGGTGGTGGTCATGGAGAATGGTAGACGCGGGGTGAGCGCGGATCAGTACGCCAGCATGTAGACAAAGACCGTAAAACCACCAAGCAGTGATGTAAACACTGCGAGTGCAAGGAGCAGGTTTGACCGGACACGCCATGCCTTGATGTATGCGGCCATCCAGAACCACTGGACCCAGACGAGTGACACAGCGCCCAGTACCCCGATCAGCATGAGAAGGGTCGGCTCCAGGCCTTGTGATGGCACAGCAGTTGGCGGGCGGAGCATGCCTTCGATAATGATTGCTCCCGAGCTGACATTTGAGGTCAACAGCACGATAAGTGGCGCGATGAGACAGAGCGCCATTGCTCGCGAGATGTGTGCGAGCCTGAGTTTCACGAGTTGGCGCGTGACTGGTGTCGCGCATATCACTACGAACCACATCAAGATCGTCATCAATAAGACGAAGCAGAACCCCAAACCAGCCTGACTGATGGACTGGGTCATGACGATTGGATCGGCGATCGACGCACGGGCAACACTAGCCCAGTAGCTAAACTCGAACATATCAACGAGGTTGGCTTTCAACTGGTTCGCGTACTGGGGGTACTGAGTCATCATTAACGTGTATTCTTGATTCATATAGTCTGTTCTGATGATCTGGATCGAGGTACCGAGCAGGACGGATATGCAGTACGAAGCCATCACGAGTAAACAGACCCACATCCAGATCCTTCTTGGGTACACCGGGCGCTCGACGCCGACTCTTCGCCAGAAGCGATTCGGGATCAGGACCATCCAGAGTGTTAGCAGTGAGCTTTTGATTGTGAATCGTCTGGTTGGCGAGTGCTCAACGAACCAGCGTAGATGACCTCGCACTGGGTTCAGGATCATGAACCACTGAAACTCAAACCCGCATTCGGTGCACACGCCTTCAATCGGGCACTGCGTCTCCCACGTCGCGATCTCGCCCGACTGGTCGTAGCCGCACTTTGGACAGATGGGTTGGTGGTTGTTGTGTTTCATGATGTGGTGATGATGAAGATGTATACGCTCAGGGTGGTGCCGCCGAGGATGGAGGCGATGGTGCCCAGCGCGATGAGTAATCGTGACGGGCGGATAAGCCACCCCAGATGCACTGCACATCCCCAGAAGACAAACAACCAGACCCAGCAGAACATCACGGGCAACCCATCGAGCACGGGGAAAGCCGCGCGTGGGATCCAATCGAGCTCATACATCGTGCGGATCAGGTGGGTGAGCTCGTAACTCATCGCGATCATGAAGATCGAGAGGATGATCGCACGCACGACATGGCGTGCGCGAAGCTTGGAAAGTCTGCGGGTGTGCGGGATCGCGAGCAGCACGATCGACCAGAGCAGGAGCATTCCCGCGCTCACAATGTGTGGGGAATGAGAATGACCAACTCGGAAATGCCAGCCTCGTCGTATATCCAGCGTCCACTTGTGCGATGATTGTTGCGACCACGGGCGGGGGATCGCGTCGAGGTAGGGGTAGAAGTATCCGTCGAAGAGCATCTCCGCGTAGGCATAGTTGCCATGCATCTGTTGATACTGTTGGAATGTGACCCGGCTCCAGTTCCAACTTGAGCGGATCCATGCGTTGTACCCGTTGGGGATGGCGACGAGGGTGTGGACGATGAACAGCGCAAGGATCACCCACAGCACCAAACGCACGATCGAGACCGGTTTGGCGGGGTCGAGCTGTTTCCAGAATCGGTGCGGGAGGATCAGGTGGAACGGGGTGCGCAGCGAGCGCCAAACGAAGCTGCGCAATCCCCTTGCGTGCTCAACATACCACGGGACCTGCCCCAGCTCCGGGCGCATGACATAGGACCAGTTGAACACAAGCCCGCACTCGGTGCAGATCCCCCGGGTTGGGCACTGCGTACCCCAGGTCGCGACCTCCCCCGTTTGGTCGTAGCCGCACTTGGGGCAGATGGGTCGATCGCGTTCCTCCATGGACTCTGATACGCGCACATTGCAAAAATGTTGCATCGGTTCTGATTCTCTTTGTGCGCGTGCCCGTTTCTGTTACTCTTTTGATGCACTACAACTACATCAATACGGAGGGGAATCATGAACTCGCACCTGAACGCACTCATCGCGTTGTCCATGCTCGCCGGTAGCTCACTTGCCTCGCCCATTACTTATCAGGGTGTGCTTGAGGACGGCGGTGAATCAGCGGACGGGATGTATGACATGGTCTTTACACTCGCGGACCAGCCGGTCGGCGGGTTTGCGCTCCAAGACATCGCGGTTGATGATGTGCAGGTGAGCGGCGGTCTCTTTGAGATCGAGGTCGACTTCGATGATGTACATTTCACCGGAGCTGACCGATGGCTGGCCGTGAGGATCGAGGGGGCCTTGCTCACACCACGCACGAAGATCAACTACACCCCGTATGCCATCCGCGCAACGAGCGCTCAGGAAGCCGATCTGGCGTTCGACCTGCAGGTGCCGTGGGTTGTCGTGGATACGCAGGAGATCATCGATGCTACCTCTACACGCAGCACCGCGATCAGCGGGCGGGCCACCAGCCTGACCGGATCACACGCGGGTGTCTACGGCCAGAGTGATTCAGAATCGGTAGATGCCGTCGGTATCCACGGCGTGATCTCCGACACCGAACCCGGGTTCTTCTCCGCGGGCGTCTACGGAGAAAATCGTGGCGAGGGCACGGCGGGCTTCGGGGTCTATGGCACCCACGCCGGCGAAGGCTACGGGGTGTACGGGCGCTCTGAGGGCGACGGCTACGGGGTGTTCGGGACCGCGCCGTCGGGGTTCGGGCTGTACGGCACAAGCCAGACCGGAACCGGTATATATGGGTTCACGAACACTGGCGCTGAGGCACTCCACGCACGGACCGCGAACGGTGATCGGGCTGTTTTCGCTGACAACACGAACTCCGGTACTGAGGCCTATCTCGCCACGGAGATGTACGGTCTTGAGGCGTACAACATCGATACGCCTGGAACCGGAACGGGCTTATACGCAGAGGGCGGACAGATCGGGATCGAGGCAGTCGCGGACGCGATTGGTGATGGCGGCGGAATGCTCACGCGGATCGGCGTGAACGCTCGGGCGGGTGGGCCGACGGTCATTGGGAACGAGTTCTATGGCGTGTATACTCGTGCCGAAGCCCCGGTTATCGAGGGAGCAAACACCGCATATGGGATCTATTCCGGGGCACAAACTGGTGACATGTTTAACACCGCGTACGGTGTATATAGCGAGGTGTTTGGTCCCGCAGGAGTCAAGTTCGCTGGCTATTTTCAGGGCGATGTGCACATCGCGGGCACGCTGTCAAAGTCTTCGGGTTCATTCAAGATTGATCATCCTTTGGAGCCAGAGAACAAATACCTCTCGCACTCGTTTGTTGAATCGCCGGATATGACGAACATATACCACGGCGTTGAAACACTCGATGCAAGCGGCGGCGCAGTGGTCGCGCTCCCGGGATACTTCGAGGCCCTCAATCGTGACTTCCGCTACCAACTCACGGCGATCGGGGCACCGATGCCAAACCTGTACATCGCTTCAGAGATCTCGTCCAACCAGTTCGTCATCGCGGGTGGCGTGCCCAACGCAAAAGTGAGCTGGGAGGTGATGGGCGTGCGCCAGGATCCGAGCGCAATCGAGAACCCGATCATTGTTGAGGAGGAGAAGCCCGATCGGCACAAAGGCAAGTACCTCGATCCCGCAGCATTCGGCCTCGATGATTCGCACGCGATCCATCCGGGTCCGCAGGAGAACTGATCACTGGGAGTTCAGCTAATGCGAACGATCTGTTGTTCGCACTGTTCAACCGTCGGCTCGTGCTCGAGGTCGATCGGTAGATACACGGCTCGGTTGTGGTCGGTGTTGAGCACAATCGCGTTGGGCTCGACGATGTTGTAGCCCTTGTCGGCGTGCTCGTGCCCGAGGATGAACAGGTTGACCCCCCATCGCTCGGTGAGGTCTTCGAGCTGGTCGTGGTCGTAGCCGCGCCCCCAGACCATGAGGTGGGCCGAGCCGACCCGGGGCTCGTAGTCTTTTTCGGTCAGCTCGCGATCGATGATTGACGCGTCAAACCGTCCCATCGAAGCCGGGCCGGGCAACGAGTGGGCACACAGGATATCGCCCTGCGGGCATCTGCAACGCAACGCGATAGGCATCGCGAAGACGAAGTCGCGGATGGCTTCGAAGACGATGTCGGACTTGTCGCCAAAGACGGACTCGACACCCGCATCGAAGGCCTTCACGCACGGGACGCCGCTCTTCATGATCCCGGAGCCGATCGCCTGCGCGAGTTCGTGGTTCGCGAGCAGGATGTGCACCAGTTCGGGGTGCAGAGACTTGAGCGCCGCGACGCGGGTGAGCCCGCGATAGGAGGTGTCCAGCGGCAACCCGGGCTGCTCGGGCAACTCCCCATGGATGATCTCGTGGAGCGTGAGGTGCTTTTCCTCGGCACCGAACTCCCCATCGAGGCCCGCAGCGCTGAGGACGGCTTTGAAGTTTTTGGGATGATCGTGCGTGTCGCCCGTGGCGATCAGCTGCCCGGGGGATTCGATGTAATCGATCGAACCGCGTCGGCACGATGCCTCACGCATGGCCTTGGCACCCGCTCGGAGGGTGTCGACGACTTCATCGAGATCGTTGAGATCGAGGGTCCACATGACACAGTGCATATCGGCCCGATGGGGCGGGCGGGGTCAGATCTGGGTTTCAGAAATAGGAATCAGTCCGCCTGCGTCATTGATTCCGCACGCAGCACGCCGAGGATCATGTCGAGCTTGTCGGCGACGAAATGCATCGATTCGGGGCGTCGATCGATATCGACCTCGACACACGCCATGATGATGTCGTTGAGCCGGTCCGGGACGAGCGGGTTGATTTCTGAGACGGGCGTCGCCTTCTCGATGAGCGAATCGTCCAAGGAACCCATGAGCGAGTCCTTCTGGTGCCCCATCGCCGTCGGGATGTTCTTGCCAGTCAGGACCCAGTACATCGTCGCGCCGAAGTTGTAAATATCGGTTTTGGGCGTGATCTCACGCCGGTGGACCTGCTCGGGTGCGATGTAATCCGGGGTGCCCTGGATGCGCTTTTTGATCGTGCCGATCTTGCAGGACTGCCCGAGGTCGATCAGCTTTGCCGTGTGATTCCCATCGAGATCGACACCCACGATGACATTGTGTGGCTTCATGTCCGCGTGGACAAACCCACGATCATGCATCTGGGCGAGGGCGTCGGCTGTCTGCTGGAAGATATCAACGAGGGTCGCGAGATCGTCGGGCTGTTCCTCGTGCAGAGAGATTCCGTCCACGAGTTCCATGACGAGGTAGAGCTCGTTGGTCTTGAGCAGCGACCCCTTCTTGATGATGCGCGGGATTTTGCGGATGGAATCGTGATCGAGCTGAGACGCGATTTTGTATTCCGTCTCCGTTTGATCGAGGAAGCGCTGTTCCTTTGGATTGTTCTTGATCACATGCTTGAGCGCCCAGATCTGCTTGGTCTTCGGATCCTGCACAAGATAGATCACAGACGCAGCTCCGCGTCCGATCTCAGAGATCACCCGATACCCCTCTACGGTATCGCCCTTCTTCCAGACTGCTACAGGATCTGTCGTCATGCTTGCAATGCTCTCGCGTTCCCCGGTTCTAACCTTACGACAAGGTCCATCGGAAGGCACCATGCGTGGGGCAGGGTGAGATGACACCCTCAGGTGTCGTTATTCGGCTTAATCCCCGCCCGATTCCAGCCCGAAGGACCAGAAACGCGGTTATCGGCAATGATGGTATCCACCCTGCGCACGCCTGCCGAGTGTGCGCTCACAGAGTCTTTATGTTTTCGAGAGTCCGGGGACGAGCCCCAGCAACTCGATAACACCAGGCGACCCGGCGAGAGTTGGGACGCCAGACGAGTGCTGGGCACCCCATCATACGCACAGCACGCGCACACGGATGCGTTCAACAGGCGCGGCAAGCGGATTCGTAGACTGGAATAGGGAAAATCAATCCATCGAGGCGAGCAGATCATCAAACTGCGCCCGCGGGAAGAACTGCCCGGGCGACGAGGTGCCCGCGAGATCTTTGTGCAGATGGATCGAATCGGCCCCGATCCCCAGTTCATCGCTCAGCGAGTCAACGAGCTGGGCGAGCCGGTAGAGCTGCTCTTCGGAGAAGGGACGACGATCGCCGTCGCCGACAAGGCAGATCTCGATGGCATTGCTCGAGTTAAACCCCGAGTTGATCCCGGAGAGGTCTGCGCCGGCCTGCTGATCGAGCCAGCGATAGCCGACATGGATCTCGCCGTCACCCATTCGCTTGCCATTACCGATCACGAAGTGGAAACCCAACCCGTCGTAGCCGAGGGACTTGTGTTCCTGCGCGATATCCGCGGGCGAACCAGCTGGCTGGCCAGAATGGACGATCACGATTGAATCCCAGCGGGTTTCTTCGATCGGATTGGAGGTCTGGAAGATCGACTCCATCCCCACGGTCCGCTCGATACCCATGAGCGGCGTCAACGAACGCCCACCCGTGCGGGTCGCGTTGCCCGAATCGAGCGCCGAGAGCACACCGATTCCGAGTGTCATACCGATACCGAGCACGCCCCAAACAACTTTGGTGCGCATCGCTCGTGCTGGCCTGGATGACATCGATTGATGTGGCAATGTTGGTCTCGTGACAAGCGGGATGAAGAACCGACTCCCTAAGAGTATCAATACCATTCGGAACACGGAGGTGTTTTTCTTGCACATTGACGCGCAAATTGTGGAATGCGCAGCGCAATCCAATCCGAGGCGCTCAATCTAACTTGCATATCCCGAACAGATGGAATCACGGCGCGCATTTATGCGCGTGATCGGACGATCACTCATCGCGCACAAGGAGTCGATCTTTCAGATTTGGTGTACGCCGACCATACTCGTCTTCCAGATACGGCTGTGCTCGCTGCGATCGGGACTGGTCATACCGATCGAACTGGCTCCGTTGATCATCGGGGCGGAGCGCCGTCTTCTGACACCCGCTCACAACAACGCACAGAGCGGTCGTGAGGATCAGGGCGGGAACTGACTTCTTCGCGTGCATACGGGTCATGTTCTCATCGTATCACCCGATCACGATGAGTGCGTTCAGGAAGCGGTGAAAGAAAACAGTGCACCACCGTAAGGCGGCACACTGTTCTGGAGAGAGGAGAGAATCCGGGTCACACTGGTCGGCCCAGCACCTCTTCAGTGCCGTTCCAAATGAGAGAGAGTCTGTCAACTACAGATATACGAAGACTTCGTTCACCTGTTCGATCAAGAGTCCAAAAATCTCGAAGAATCGGCGCTCATTCCACGCAGAACCCCTTTGTTGAGGGGTGTAGCAAGCGCCCATCTCTATCCACGACCACCTCCCCAGACCCGTACATATTCCGAATCGCCGAATACACACACACCGCGACGCAGGTGGAGAGGTTGAGCGAACGCTCTCCAGGCACCATGGGCACACTGATCCGCTGTGACTCCGGCACGCGATCGAGGACTTCGCTCGACAAGCCCCTGGTCTCGCGACCAAACACGAGATGATCCCCCACGCCGATTGGTGCATCGAAAATCGATCGAGTCGCGTGCGAAGTCAGGAACCACGACCGAGCGGGCGGTTCATCCCTCGGCGGGTGCGCCTGAAGATACGCGTCCGCGCTCTGGTGTTCAATAAGATCCAGTCGAGCCCAATAGTCCAGCCCGGCACGACGGCAAGCCTTCTCATCGATATCGAATGCGAGCGGATGCACGAGATGCAGCCGCGAACCCGTCGTCACGCAAGTGCGCCCGATGTTCCCGGTGTTGTTCGGGATCTCTGGCTCGATGAGCACCACATGCACGCGTGGCTGTTCTAAACGCACACCCGCGTTCGCGAAATCGCCATCGCGGGTGTGCTCATGATCGGTTGGGTGTGGCTCGGGCATGGGGGATTATTCACACCCGGATCGGGTGGGGTTCAGTCCGTGAACATCGGATCGACCTGCAGAATCTGCTCAAGGGCCTGCTCAAACTCCTGCTCGAAGCCAGGATTCAAGGGAAAACCCTGCCAGCGGATAACGCCATCGGTCGAGAGCAATACCACATGCGGGATGCCCCGGACCTGGAGTGATTTATAGATCGTCTGGTTTTCGTCGTAGAGATGGGAGTATGCGACCCGGTTCTGATCGATGTACGAACGCACCTTGCTCTCGGGATCTCGCTGTCCCGATATCGCGAGGACCACGAGTTTGTCCTTGTGCTTCACCTGAAGCCTGTTCGCAATCGGCGAGAACTGCTTGCACGGTCCGCACCATGTCGCCCAGAAGTCGAGCATGATGACTTTGCCCGCTGTGTCGACCGGTTTGGTCAGCCATTTCTCATTCTCCAACGCAACAGGCAGAGGTTGACCCTGAAAATCATCGGCGTAGATCTCTCCCGTATTCACCGCTGGCCAGTTCGCATTCGCGTAGGCCTCCGCTGGAATGACCTTGTTTTCCGGCTCTTGAGGTTGCGCTTCAACCGCTTCAGCGAGCGCGAGGTCCTGCGATTGAATCGCCGCGTTCGCGATTGCTTCCTCTGGGGTCTCGCGCAGCAACTGCCCCACCGCGGTTTTCAGTGACCTGCTGTCGATATCCGCGTAGCGGAGTTGCCCGGCACGATCGATCAGGTATAGGTCGGGCACATCATCGGATTTCATCGCTTTGGAAAACGCCCCATCCGGATCCTGAGCAACCTGAACCCGCACGCGCCCTGCATCAACCTTCGTCTGGATCTCTTCCCAACCCATATCTGGATGCACGGCGAACACCACGAGCCCGTCTTTCGCGTTCTGCCGTTCGTATCGCGCAAGCGTTGAAAGTGTGAGCAGTGATTTCGGTTCTGAGGAGTGCACGAATCCGATGAGCACGACCTTCTCTTCGATGCTCGACGCAGTGACGGCTTCCCCCGTCGTCCAGTCTTTGAGCGATTCGAGGTGTGCCAGATCGAACGGAGCGCACTCCATTTCGCGAATCTCAGCGATATGGCTCTTGGTCCCCTCCCGCTCAATCCCGGGTGCAGAGGAAGTCCCCGTGCCCATCGCGGTGCCGGTGAGCACGATGAAAGGAAAGAGAGCAAGCAGACGCGTGCTGGCGTGATGCAACATTGAGTTCCTCCGCGATCCTTACGATCAGTGTGGGCGATTCTTCTTGGTGCATCGTAATACAGATGACACATATCTACAAATAAGATCAGCGTGCGCATCAAAAAACCGCCCATTTCAGGGCGGTGTGAGATCGAGTGAACTACGCGATCAGCCCTTCGCCTGGATCAACGGGTCGGCCTTGATGACCTTCTCGACGGCTGCTTTGAATCCCTGCTCGTGGGGGTTGCCCATCCAGCGGATGACGCCATCGGTCGAAACGACAAGCACAAGCGGGATCCCAGTGGATTTAAACTCTCGGAAGACCTTCATGTCAGCGTCGTAGAGCTGAAGGAAAGGCTCCTTGTGCTCTGCGATGAATGACTCAACCGTGTTCTGATCTTCACGCAGACCAGACACGCCGACGACGATCAGATCGTCCTCATGCTTCTCCTGGAGATCTGCGAGTTTGGGGGCAGCGGCGATACAGGGGCCACACCATGTCGCCCAGAAGTCGATGATCATCACTTTGCCTTCGGTGTCTTCAAGAGACATGCCATCGGAAATCACCGTTTCCTTGCCGAGCGCGACGGGCATCTGCTTGCCTTGGAAGTTGTCCGAGTAGAGGTTGCGCTCAGGATTATGGGTTGGCCACGAAGCGGTCTCGTAGGCCTTGGTCTCGATCGTGGGCAGCTTTTCTGCCGTATCACACAGCGGGCAATGCGCATCGCCCGGACCTGCCATGGCGAGAGTCATACCGGCGCTGGCGATGATAATGGAGATAAAACTCATGGGTGTCTTTCCTTGTCATAGGCCTGCCTTCGCCCGGCCATCGGCTTCCCCTCAGGGTCTGGATTGAAAGTTGGATGCACCCAAACCTATCGAGGCTCGAGGCATGCATGGAGAGTAACGGCCGCCGCGACGGAAATATTCAACGAATCCACACCTCGCCCCATCGGAATTCGTACACGGAGGTCCACAGACTCCATCGTTCGTCCGGTAAGACCGGGCCCTTCTGCCCCAAAGCACAGCGCAGGACGCTCTATGGCACGATGAGAAGCCATCGATACCGGCTCACCCCCCGGATCTGGGGTCATGGCGAGGGAAGTAAACCCCAGCGTGCGTATCTTCTCGATAAACTCGGACAGATCCTCAACGATCGCGTAGGGAACACGCAGCGCATGCCCCATCGAGACCCGCAGCGACTTGCGGTAGAGCGGATCGCAGCATCGGGCGCTGAGAATCACCGAGACCCCCTCGCCCCCAAGTGCGGCGGTGGAGCGGAACACGGAACCAACATTGTCGTGATTGCTCAGGTCCTCGAGGATCACGAGCGCGCGAGAGC
Source organism: Phycisphaerales bacterium UBA1910 (assembly GCA_002337545.1). Taxonomy (GTDB): domain Bacteria; phylum Planctomycetota; class Phycisphaerae; order Phycisphaerales; family UBA1924; genus UBA1924. Next base: position 37,001 of record DDGE01000022.1, read on the forward strand.
TGCGGGCGAGCTCAACCGGATCGGGGTTGGGGATCCGTTTGCCGCACGCGAGCAGCCCGCGATGGATCGGGAAGCCAACGATCTCGTCCATGACCGTTTGCTCGGCGACATAGACAGGGATGGAGTCCGGCACGCGTTTGAGCAGCTCTTCGACACCCGGAACGCGAGAATGGCTGACGAAGACCGATTCGATCGGGAAGCGTGAATCGAGAAGATGCTCGACCACCAGCACCCCTTCGGCGATGAAGTACCCCAGGTCCGCCTCAGATCCTGACGCGTCCGGGTTGTGGGCGGCTTTGAGCCACGCGTCTTTTTGATTAAGAAAGACCCCGATTCTCGGGTCTGATGGGTCAGTGATCTCAATCATTGAGCCGATGGACATGGGGTAGGCACATACTTTCGTGGATTGGATGAAACGCGCATGATCGACACGGGATCGATGAACATTCTACAGGCCGTCGTCCTCGGTTTGGTCGAGGGGATCACAGAGTATCTCCCCGTGTCATCCACGGGTCACCTCATCATCGCGGCGGACCTGCTCGGGCTGGGCGAGTCCGCGGCCCAGAAGGAAGCCGTCGATACATTCAATATCGTCGTTCAGGGGGGCGCGATCCTCGCGGTCCTCGGGCTGTACTTCCCGCGCGTTGTGCAGATGTGCAAGGGACTGCTCGGCAAGGACCGGGCGGGCCTGAAACTCGCGCTCAACATCATCGTGGCGTTCCTGCCAGCCGCGGTGCTGGGTGTGCTCTTCAACGACATCATCGAAGAGAAGCTCTTCAACACCCCTTCCGTGATTACCGCGCTGGCCTTGGGCGGGATCTTCATGATCGTCATCGATCGGATGAAGTTCCGCAAGGTCGATTCCGACGGCGACCCGGAGAACGACCTGATCGAGCTGAGCATGGGCAAAGCGTTGTTCATCGGGCTCATGCAGTGCGTCGCGATGGTGCCCGGCACGAGCCGATCGATGATGACCATCGTCGGCGGCGTTATGGCCGGGCTCCGCCCCAAGCAGGCCGCGGAGTTCAGCTTCCTGCTCGGGCTCCCCACGCTCGGCGGTGCGTGTGTCTATTCCCTCGCCAAAAACCTCAAGGAATCGTCCGACGCAGGCACGGCAAACATGTTCGAGATGCTCGGATGGGTCCCGATCGCTGTAGGATTGATCGTCGCGACAATTTCCGCCGCGATCGCGGTGAAATGGCTCGTCGCGTTCCTCAATAAGCACGGCCTGGCGCTCTTCGGGTACTACCGTTTGGTGCTTGCCGCCGCCCTTGGTGGTTTGATCGCGATGGGCATGGTGAACATCGACGAACCCGTCCCCGAACCCAATGACATCCCCGCGGTGAACCCCGATGAGTGATACGGCAACCCAAACACAGATGAAAACCTCGTTCCCCAAATCGCAGATCGAGATCGTGCTCCTCGAAGGGACGCACGAGTCGGGCACGCGCCTGCTCGCGGACGAGGGGTTCAATGTCACCACGCACAAGGGCGCACTCGAGGGCGAAGCGTTGATCGACGCGATCCGCCGGGCCCATGTCGTTGGCGTGCGTTCCAAGACCCAGCTCACCCGCGAAGTCATCGAATCCTGCGAGCGTCTGCTCACGATCGGATGCTTCTGCGCCGGGACGAACCAGGTGGACCTGGACGCGGCCGCGGAACGCGGGATCGCGGTCTTCAACTCGCCGTTCAGCAACACACGATCGGTCGCGGAACTGACGATCGCGGAGATCATCGCGCTGCACCGACAGCTCACGGCGCGGAGCCACGCGGCACACGAGGGCAAGTGGCTCAAGAGCGCGACGGGCGCTCACGAGGTCCGCGGCAAAACCCTCGGGATCATCGGGTACGGGCACATCGGGTCGCAAGTCTCGATCCTCGCGGAATCGATGGGGATGCGAGTCTTGTTCTTCGACGCGATCAACAAGCTGCCGCTCGGGAATGCATCGACCGCGAATACGCTCGAGCAGGTGTTGCGTGAGAGCGATGTCGTGACGCTGCATGTGCCGGACACGGAAACCACACGAGGATTGATCGGCGCAAATGAGATCGGGATGATGAAACCCGGCGCATACCTGATCAACAACGCACGCGGGAGTGTGGTGGATCTCGAAGCGCTCAAGGGCGCGATCGAGTCGGGCGCGATCGCGGGCGCGGCGCTGGATGTCTTCCCGGACGAGCCGGCGAAGAGCGGCGAGCCCTTCACCTGTCCGTTGCAGGGCTTGAACAATGTCATCCTCACGCCGCATGTCGGAGGATCAACGATCGAGGCGCAGGAAGCGATCAGTTTGGACGCCGCGGGAAAACTCCTGCGTTTCGTCAACATGGGCACCACCACCGGCTCGGTCAATGTCCCCGAGGTCGACCTCCCCGATCAGCATCGCCACCTTGTCGAGGGTGAGAAACGCCCGCACCGGATCCTGAACTTCCACCGCAATGTGCCCGGCGTGCTCGGCAAGATCCACGAGGCGGCGAGCGAACTCGGCATCAACATCAGCGCCCAGTACCTGCAAACGAACCCGGAGATCGGGTACCTCGTACTCGACGCGGACCCCAGCGATGCAAAGACGCTCGCGGACCGAATCGATTCGATCGACGAATCGATCCG
>DDGE01000022.1:39755-68423 GCA_002337545.1 Phycisphaerales bacterium UBA1910
TGACCTTCAGAGATTGCACTGGCCAGACGCCTGTGCCACCGGTCTTTTGTGGGTTGGGTGCGAAGAATAACGCATGCCGATCGAACTGACCCGCAACGCACCGAGTCTCGACCACACCCGCATGATCGCGGATGACCTTGCCGCAGTCCTCCGCCGTGGCGATGTCGTGCGCCTGCAAGGGGAGATGGGGGCCGGGAAGACGACCTTTGTGCGTTTGCTCGCGCAGAACTACGGGATCGCGGAAGATGCCGTCTCCTCCCCCACCTTCGTCATCATGAATATCTACGGCGACGAGGAGTCGGATCATCCGACCCTCGCCCATCTGGACTGCTACCGCCTGGGCGATGAGTCCGAGCTCGACGCGCTGGGCTGGGACCGGATCATCGGCGGCGACGCGATCGTGTTCATCGAATGGGCAGAACGGATCGACGACGCGATCCCCGAGGACGCGTTACGGATTTCAATCGACCATGTGGACGAGACCAGCAGGCGTTTCCGGTTCTCGATCCCGGATCACTGGGCCGAGCGGGCCGGCTTCGATGCGATCCGCCCACGCCCCGACACCACCTGCCCGGTGACCGGGCAGCCCGTCTCGGGTGAATCCCTGACCTGGCCCTTCGCGTCCGAGAAGGCGCGGATGGCGGACCTGAACGCATGGTTCAACGAGGAGCATGTGATCTCGCGTCCGATCGAACAGGCGGATCTCGAGCAGGGCGAGTAACACGGCCCGGGTTTGCGTGATACCCTGTGTCTATGCATGCACTGACGCTCGCACAAACAACGGATGGCGCCGGCGCGACGAACGCGTGGTCGCTCTTTGTCGATTCCTTCGATGTCTTCACGATCGCGCTGATCCTCGGGTCGCTCGTCGCGGTGACCCTGATCGCGCGGGTCGTCATGGACGCGCGCCAATCCGTGATCGCCCCGGATTCGATCTACCAGAACCTGCGATCGAACCTGATCCAGAAAAATACTGGCGGGTTCGAGAAGGGGCTCTCCGACCGGACGGCGATCGTCTCCATCGCGTGCAAGGCCGCGTACGACGCAAGGACGAAGGGGCGCGACGCGATGCGCGACGCGGCGGAGATCGCGGCATCCAACGCCTGTGCCCGATGGAGTCGCCCGCTGGACCTGCTGCGGATCATCGGGGAACTGGGCCCGCTCGTTGGGCTCGCGGGGACGGTATGGGGGATGATCATCGCGTTCGTGCGTCTGGGACAGGCGGGCGGGGCGGCCGGGCCAACGGATCTGTCGCTGGGCATCTCCAAAGCGCTGTTCCACACGATGCTCGGGTTGGTGCTCGCGATACCGTGTTTGTTGATTTATGGGATCTTCCGATCGCTCGTCGAGAAGCACTGCAACAGCGCGATGGCGCAGGCGGGTGAGCTCGTGGACATGATCCCCGAGGAATCGGACGCGGGATGATGCGCCGTCGTTCCATCCTGAACGACGAGGGGACATCGTCGAGGGTGAATGTCACGCCGATGATCGATGTGGTCATGGTGCTGATCGTGTTCTATCTGCTCGTGGGGCAGCTCGCGACGGATCGACGCGCGCGAATCGCGCTCCCATCGAGCGCGACCGGGATCGAAGAAACCCAGCGGACCGATCCGATCATCATCGGGGTCACGATCGACGGCACGCGATCGCTCAACGGCGACGCGATCGAGCTCGACCGGTTGGAAGCGCAGGTCTCGGGGATGCTCGCGCGGTCGCCGGGCACGCCCGTACGGGTTCGCGCGGACAAGGACACCCCCCACCGGTTCGTGCGGCCGGTGTTCAATGTCCTGCGCGATATGGGTGTCGGGAAGATCGAACTCGTGACGGAGCAGCGACCATGAGTGAGTCCGGTTCACCAACGCGTTCGCGACCGCTCAAGCAACGGAACATCTTCGGGAACAAGGGGCGCTTCGGTCCCAACATGACCCCGATGGTGGATGTCGTGCTGGTGATCCTGATCTTCTTCATGGCCGCGACCACGATCGTCGGGCAGGAATGGTTCCTGAAAGCGGATCTGCCCGAGCAGCGCGAAGAAACGAGTGAGACCAACGGGTTCACCCTCCCGACGCCGATGCTTGATCTCGAGTTGTTTGTCGAGCGTGATCGGGTCGTGGCGCGTGGACTGGGCCCCGAAGCAATCGGAATCGACGAGGTCATTGAGCGCATCGAACAAATGGACGCGGACCTCAGTGAAGGGCTGATCCTCAGAATCGGCGCGAGCGACGAGGTGCCGTACGGGGCAATCGTCGCGGTTCATGACGCGGGCAACGCCAAAAAAATGCGGGTTGCGATCCGCTGAGCCCTGTTTCACGACAATCGAGCTCGATGTGTGCGTCCGGGATCGGGTATCCTCGAACCCGTGGGAGCAACCGCACACAGGAGATTCCGGATGAAGACGCACGCGATCCTCGCAGCAGGCACGATCTCGATCATCGCGAGCGGCTTATACGCGGACATGGTGGTTTTCCAGAACAACAACACCGTTGGTGCGCTCCGCGCGTTCAACCCCAACTTCGGGGACACAATTCTGGGACAGGCGCTCGACATCACCAACCCCGCGGACAATCAACCTGGCATCGGGGTGACGCCCGGCGGGTCGTTGTTCCTCATGCAAATCAACGATTTCACGGGTCAGTACCTGTGGCTGGGCACCGGGACGGTCACGCGTACGGCGGAGTCCTCCATCGCGACACTGATCCCCACACCCGAGCTCCCATTCGGCGAGGCCTACTACGGACCCGCGCTCTACAACGACTTTGACTCGATCGGCGATGAGGCCAACTTCGCGGACGGCTGGCGGATCATCCACGGGATGAACAACCTGACGGGCGCACCCGGTGTGTTCTCAACGGACGACATCTTCACCGTGGGCGTCGAGTTCGAGCGTGAAGGCGCTCTGCATTACGGGTTCGCGGAGTTCAAACGCACCATCGAGGTATTCGGCGGGCAGGTCGATGTCTCGATCGCCCCCGTCCGATGGGGATACAACGACATCGCTGGAGAAGCCGCGGTGGTGATCCCCGCACCCGCGGGCTCGATCGCATTGATCGGGCTCGGGGTTGGATTCAGTCGCCGACGGCGCTGACGAAAATCTGCAGCTTGTGCCCCTGGGCTTTAAGTCCCTTGGCGGCACAGATCCTGTCGCGCAGCTCGATCAGTTCCGGCACTTCCAGTGTTTCCACATCGCCCGAGTCAATATTGATCAGCAGCGTGTTGCCCGTGTTACCCACAGTGAGCTGGTAATGCGACTGCTCGCGATCGAAGAGCACCTGCTGAATGATGTTGCAGGACTCGAGGAGCTTGAGCGTGCGATAGACGGTGGCCTTGGAAACCGAATGGCCCTTGTCCTTGAGCGCGTCGAGGAGCTGATCGGCTTCGAACAACCCATCGAACGCGATGATCGTATCGAGGATCATCGCCCGCTCGGGGGTGTATTTGAGGTTCTCTTCCTTGAGCGCCCGGCGGAAGACCGCACACAACGGTTCGATGATATCGAGTGGTGCCTGGGTATCCGCGTTGGTTTTGATGGGTTCGAGTGCCATAGGTGATTCTAGGGTTTCGATCGTGCCCGGACCCGCTCGCTCGATCGTACAATGGTTGCAATGGAGCAGGACGCGGCAACAAAGGTAACCCAAACGCGAGCACAGGCGTTGGCCGCATTGACCGCGGTTGCGATCGCGTTCCCCGCGGTCCTGCTCATGCGGGGAGAAGGTGGGCCGTGGTTCGCGCGAGTCATCACACTCGTCGAGACCCTGATCTTCGCGGGATGGGCCCCGCTGCTCTACCTGATCGCAAGCGCAGGGTACGGTCGTTTGATCCGACGATGGATCCCGAAGCGTACAGGGCGCTGGTGCATCGAGCTTGGCTTCGGATTGACGGTGCTGCTCTCACTCACGCACATCACTGGGATGCTCGGGTTCCTGACAAGCATCAGCGCGTGGGTGATCACGGGGATCGGGATCGCGCTCTTCCTTCCAGTACACAAAGAACTCAAAGGTTCCTTTTCAACCGAGCGTGTGACGCTGATTCACATCGTGATCGTCTGCGGATTGATGCTCGCGCTGGTAATGGCATGCAACCCGCCTGGGATACTGTGGGGCTCAGAGTACGGCGGGTTCGATGCCCTGAGCTACCACCTGCAGCTGCCACGCGAGTGGATCGAGCACGGGCGGATCTGGCCGAGTGATCACAATGTGTACTCGTTCCTGCCCAGTTATATGGAAGGCGCGTACGCGCACATCGCGCTGATGATGGGCGACGGGATGCACGCGGACAATGGGCAGGCGTTGATCAGCACCCAGCTGCTCAGCGCGTTCATGCTGATCTTGGCGGCAGGGTCGATCGGTGAGCTCGCGCGGCTGACCTGCGACCGCATCGTTCCGGACGCGGACGCGCTGATCGCGGGCCGGATCGGGATGGCATTGGCATTCGGGACACCCTGGCTGATTGTGGTCGGGACCCTTGCGTACAACGAGATCGCGGTGGTCCTGCTCGGATCGGCTGCATTGATCGTCGCGATGCGAGCGGACATCGAGACATGGAAACGCGCGGTCCTGTGCGGGCTGATCGTCGGCGGGGCGTGCTCGTGCAAACCCACGGCACTGTTCATGCTCGCGCCGAGCGTGGGCATCGTGCTGCTCGCGTGCTCGCCCAAGAAGCACTGGATCGTCATGTCGATGGTGTGTGTTGTTGTCGGCTCGCTCACAATCGCGCCCTGGCTGATCCGCAACGAGCTCGCGACGGGCAACCCGGTCTTCCCGCAGCTCCACGGCATCTTTCACGACGGGCACTGGAACGAAACACAGCACGCGATATACGCATCCGCACACGCGTTCGGGGGATCGATCCTCGATCGGTTCATGATGCTGGTGGTCCCAGACGCGAACGGAATCGATCATGTGTCGCGTTTCCGCGGGTTCACGAACGGACAATGGGGCCTGATCCCGGCGCTCGGTGTATTCGGTGCACTCGGGTTGCTCTTTACGATGAAGACGCATCGAGCGGGCTTTGTAGCGTTGCTCGCGTTGGGTGGGCCGATCATCGCATGGGCAATGCTGACGCACCTGCAATCACGATTCCTGATCCCGCTCGCACCAACCTTGATCGTGCTTGGTTCTGTTTTGATCGTGCGGATCCCGAACCGGCCCGCCCGCGAAGCGGTCGCGAAGATCACCTGCATCAGCGTGCTGATGTGGTCGATCGGTCATGCACTGGTCCAGAACAGGGGAAACCCGTTCGTGCTGTTCGATCTGGGGCCGGGGTATGCCCTTGGCGAGTACGAGATGCAGCAGCTCCCCTGGACCGCCGCGCTCAATCGCCTCGCCGGGGAGGACGACACCATCTACCTGCTCGGAGACGCGACCCCGATCTACATCAGGGGCGATGTACGATACAACACGGTGTATGACGATTGGATGATCGCCGAAGCGATCGAATCGAACCCGAACGATCCCAAAGCGTGGACGCAGCATCTACGAAACAGGGGGGTCGATCTGGTCGTTGTCGCGTTTTCTGAGATCGAACGCTACGCGCGGAGCGAGTGGCTGCCCGATCCGGTCGATCCCGATCGGCTGATCGTGTGGATCGATTCACTCGGTTCGCCGATACAGGTATGGAGCGATCCGCAAACCCAGATCCCCATCCGGGCGATCTTCCGCATCACCCCGGATACCCCAACCCCATGAGCGACGCAACCGAGACCCCCAACCCCATCAAACCGTCGCGCAGCGCGGTCGGGGTGAGCGTGCAGATCATTGGGTTCGCGATCGGCATCTTCCTGCTCGGATGGGCGGTGCGGATGGCACTTCGTCCTGAAAACCGCGAGCAGCTCTCCAAACTCTCCGACGCGACACCCGGCGAGCTGATGCTCCTTCTCGTCTTGGCAGCACTCTCCGTCGGGTTCAACGGGATCATCTTCTGGGTCGTCCTGAACCCCATCCACAGGATCCGCGCGACGGATGTCATCGCCACGAACGCGATCGCGACATTCCTGGCGTACCTCCCGTTCAAACTCTCCGTGGTCTCGCGGTTCGTGATCCATAACCGGCGAGACAAAGTGCCAGTTCTGACCATCGGCGCTTGGATTATCGCGGAGGCGATCCTGATGGGCGCGGCGCTCACACCGCTCGTGCTGACCAGTATCTGGCTGAAAGAAGTGAATCTCCTCTGGTGGATCGTCTCCCTCACGGGCGTGTGCGTGGGCACGGCGATCGGCAGTGCCCTCGCGCGTCAACTCGCGGGCGATGTCGGGCTCACCCGACTCTCCAAGATCGGGATCGGTGAGAAACTCAGCGGATCCGACGCGTTCTCGCGGATCCACTCCGGGTTCGAGATGCTCGGGCATCCGCGTGCAACCCTGATCGCCAACGCGTTCCGCTTGATCGATATCATCACCTTCGCGCTGCGGTTTTATGTCGCGGCGCGGGTGCTCGAGCTACCGATCTCAATGCAGGACGCGTTGTTGCTCGGCGCAACCTACTTTATCATCGGGGCCGCATCACCCGCTGGGATGCTCGGCACGCGCGAGGCAGGGACCATCGGGATCGCCGAACTGGTTGGGATCTCGAGCAACGCGCTGAGCGAGACAGAGTCCGGGCAGGTCCCGATCGCCGCAACGGTGCTCTTTGTCACCGCAGTCGAGGCGATTGTGAATCTCGGGTGCGCCGGGTTCGGGATCGCGTGGCTCAAGGCCCGCAAGCCCCTCGATCCGGAGGGGCAGTTCGCAGAAACCGAGCTCATCGGGCGGAGCATCGAGGGCGAATAACCCCGACCCGACGCGTACGATTACGCGATGAAGATCGCGATCGCCCAGCTCAACCCGACCGTCGGCAACCTCTCGTGCAACGCGAACGCGATCGTCTGGGCGATCGATGAAGCGCGCAAGCAGGGCGCTGATCTTGTGGTCTTCTCCGAGCTCGCGATCAGCGGATACCCGCCGAGGGATCTCTTGCATGTCGAGGGATTCGTGCGAGAGTGCGCCCAAACAGCCAAGATGATCGGTGAACTCCACACGAAGGACATCGCGATCGTGCTCGGCACGCCCCTCCCGATCGAGGTGAATGCGCAGGGGATGGACATCGACCCCGACACGCATCCGCACTTCGCGAACTCGCTCGTGGTCTACCAGAACAACGCCTTCGTGGGCTATTACGACAAGCGATTGCTCCCGACTTACGATGTCTTCGATGAGGATCGGTACTTTGTCGCGGGCGATCAGACCCGGGTCTTCGATATCAACGGCACCAAGATCGGGCTGGCGATCTGCGAGGATCTGTGGAAGGGACACGACGCAGGGTTTGCAGACCGGTACGCGGACGAGCCCGACCCGGTGCAACTCCTCGCTGATGCGGGCGCGGAGGTGATCATCGCACCCAGCGCGTCGCCGTATGCGTTGCACAAAGAACTCCGCCATCGCGAGATCCTGATCAAGCACGCGTTGGCACATCGGGTCCCCGTGGTGTCGATAAACCAAGTCGGCGCGAACGATGATCTGATCTTCGCGGGGCAGTCCTGCGTCGTTGATCGAGAGGGGCGGATCTGTGCACTCGCAAACGCGTTTGAAGAGCAGTTGCTCTTGGTTGATACGGATGCGATGGAGCCGATCGATGCGCAGCCGATTGACGACGAGCGGATGATCGTGGATGCGTTGACACTCGGGGTTCGTGATTACCTGTCCAAGTGCGGGTTCGAGCGGGCGTGCATCGGGCTCTCAGGCGGGATCGACTCGGCCCTCGTCGCGACCCTCGCGGTGCGGGCGCTCGGGAAGGACAAAGTTGTCGGTGCCTCGATGCCGGGCAAGTTCAGCTCCGAGGGGAGCAAGACCGACGCGTTCGATCTGGCGCGGAACCTGGGCATCGAGTGCGTGTCGATGCCCATCGATCCCGGGTTTGCGGGGCTGAGCGAAGTCTTGAACCCCGCGTTTTCCGAGCTCGGGCAGCGTACACTCGGGCAGCAGCTCCCCGATCTCACCCAGGAGAACCTGCAATCACGCATCCGGGGGACCATGATGATGGCGCTCTCGAACCGGACGGGGGCGTTGGTCCTCACAACCGGGAACAAGAGCGAGATCGCCGTCGGGTACTGCACGCTCTACGGCGACATGAACGGCGGGCTCGCGGTGATCGCGGACCTGCCCAAGACTATGGTGTTCCGCGTGTGCCGATACATCAACGAGCACTACGCGTCGCTCGGGTTTGATCGGGCGCCGATACCGGTAAACACGATCGAGAAGCCTCCGAGCGCGGAGCTCGCACCGGACCAGCTCGACTCGGACTCGCTCCCGGAATATGACCTCCTCGATCAGATCGTGCACCGGCACATCGAGCTGCACCAGAGCGCCTCGCGGATTATCGAGGAGACAGGGATCGATGCAGATGTGGTGCGCCGGTTCTGTTCATTGATCGATCGCAACGAGTACAAGCGACAGCAGATGGCCGTCGGGCTGCGTGTCACGAGCAAGGCGTTCGGCGCGGGGCGCCGGATGCCCATCGCGCAGCGCTGGACGCGTTAGGTTGGACTCGGGAACCATCGGTCATCTGGTGCGATCGCGCTGCCGCACTCAGGGCATGTATCGCTCTCCAGCTGATAAAGCAGGTAGCCGCACGAGCACCTTGGCTCCTCAACCACAATCTTCAGCTTGAGTCGGCAATGGTCACATCGGGCATCACGATTCGATCGGATTGTCTGGGCGTGATCGCACCGAGGGCAGGTCAACTCAACCTCGATAGACTCGCCAAGAATCCCCGGCTCGTCATCACCGGCCTTGGGACCGAAGATCGCGATCGCGCCCGTGGCGATGCTCGAGCCCGCGGCAATCACCAGGGCGATACCCAGCAAACGCACAACCGCGTCGTCCCAGCCATAGAACCCATAATTGAGCAACCCCACAATATGGATCGCTGCGGAGAATCCTGCGAAGATCAGTGCCGTGCGCTTGCACACAACACCCCATATCAGCGGTGTTTTGACCGGAACGATCAATAACCGGTGCGTAAAGACAAATCCGACGATCAGCGAGATCGTCGCGGTATTGAAAACGCGTTCCTCCGTCTGCCCCCTGAAGGATTGCTCGAACCAGATCAGAAGAATAAAGACGGACATCGAGACCGCCATCGCACCAAACGCGATTCGGGTCGTCCATTTCATGTCCCGGCTGATCGCGACGATGATCATCCCAGCGAGCGAATAGAGCCCCACGAGCACAATCGTGCCCATGAGCTCGCTGCTGACATACTTATCCGGGAGGATGATCGCAACGATCGCTGCGAGCATCGCGGCGGCGACAAACCCGAGGAATACCCAGAGCAAAACCTGCTTGTGTGTTCTGCGCATCAACGCACCGATCAGCTCGACCCTGCACGCATCCGATCGACGCCCTTGGGATACGGAAAACTCGGGAAGACACCAGTGTCCGCGAAGTTCCACATCTGCGGCGACGGGTACACATCACCACGGTAACCCGCATCGTGCATCGTTCGAAGAACCGTCTCGAAGCTCGGCTCATGCTGGTTGGAGTCGTCCACCACAAGTTTGTTGCTCGTTGCACCGAGGAACGACACCGAGCAGACCGGGCGGCGATCCGCGCGCCCTTGAAGCATTTTCGTGATCGTCCGGAATCCTCGGGCCATGTCCCCCACCGTGAAAAACTCACGCCCGTGAGGACGGAGCATCGCGAGGATCAGCACGGAATCCAGGTCATATTTCAGAATGTACGGCTCGCGATCGTTCGCGGCATGAACCTGCAGCGATTCCTGGAACATCTTCGCGTAGCTTGTGACCGAGTTTGCGGACCACTGCGAAGTGGTAAGGAGCGAGCAGATCTGTGCGATGACGCCATGCGAGTTATCCGCATCATTCACGCCACAGATGACGGCACGATAGCGACCATCGAGCACATCCGCGAGCAGGTCCTGCCCCCAGAGAATCCTGAGGCGTGAACCGGACTGGGGTGCCCCGTGATTTGCCTGCAGGAGTGAGACTCGATCGGGGAATGACTCAGCGTTGAGCAGATCGTCTGCTCCCTCGTCGTAGAGTTTGAAAGTGCGTTGTGTTGTGGACATGTATCCCTCCTTGGGTATCTTCAGGATTGTATGTGGAGATTGGAGGGAGAGGGGAAGTGTGGAGTGATTTGCAAAAATGAAAACAGCCCCTCAAGGTTTACCTTAAGGGGCTGAAGAGTTGGCGATAACCTACTTTCCCGCTGAACAGTATCATCGGCTAACTGGGCTTAACTGCTGTGTTCGAGATGGGAACAGGTGTGACCCCAGTTATATGGTCACCAACAATCATGAAAGGTCTGATTTCTCAGGCCGACATGACTCTGACGGATGCGACGAGCGGAGACCTGTTTGATTTGCATCAAACAAGCCCGGCAAACTGATTAATCTCAGTGCGTAGAAATGATGTTGACTCACTTCTGACCGTCCGCCTTTCGGCATCGGGTCGGAGTGACCAAACCTTCGACCGTTAGTACCGCTCAGCTGAGGGCTTCTCAACCCTTACACCTGCGGCCTATCAACCTGGTAGTCTCCCAGGGGTCTCACGTACAAGACAAGCAAACCTGATCTTGAGGGGGGCTTCCTGCTTAGATGCTTTCAGCTGTTATCCCTGCCCGACGTAGCTACCCTGCGATGGGCTTAGCAGCCCAACAGGATCACCAGGGGTCAGTCCAACCTAATCCTCTCGTACTAAAGTTGACTCCTCTCAAGTTTGCAACGCCCACAACAGATAGGGACCGACCTGGCTCACGCCGGTCTGAACCCAGCTCGCGTACCGCTTTAATAGGCGAACAGCCTAACCCTTGGGACCGCCTTCAGCCCCAGGATGCGATGAGCCGACATCGAGGTGCCAAACCGCTCCGCCGCTATGGACGCTCGGGAGCGATAAGCCTGTTATCCCCGGAGTACCTTTTATCCGATGAGCTACGACGCTTCCACACGCGATCGCAGGATCACTAGAGCCCTCTTTCGAGACTGCTCGTCCTGTCGGACTCGCAGTAAAGCTGGCTTGTGCTCTTACACTCTAAAACACGGTTTCCATCCGTGCTGAGCCAACCTTTGCGCTCCTCCGTTACTCTTTAGGAGGAGACCGCCCCAGTCAAACTACCCGACACACACTGTTCCCTGCCCGGCTTCACGGGAATCAGGGTTAGGCCACAAACTCAAGAAGAGTGGTATCTCAACAACGGCTCCACCGATGCCTGAACATCGATTTCAAAGCCTCCCACTTATCCTGCGCATCATGTGCTCATGACCAATATGAGCCTGCAGTAAAGGTTCACGGGGTCTTTCCGTCTTGCTGCGGGTAGGCGGCATCTTCACCGCCACTACTATTTCACCGAGTTGGTCGTGGAGACAGTGCCCCAGTCATTACGCTATTCATGCGCGTCGGAACTTACCCGACAAGGAATTTCGCTACCTTAGGACCGTCATAGTTACGGCCGCCATTGACCCGTGCTTAAGTTGCAAGCTTCGCCGAAGCTAACCTGCTTCCGTGACATTCGGGCATTGGGCAAGCGTCACACTGTATACATCCTCTTGCGAGTTAGCACAGTGCTGTGTTTTTGATAAACAGTTGCCAGGGCCTTTTCTCTGCGCCCCGAAGGGCCTCCTTCTCGCGAACTTACGGAGTGATTTTGCCTAATTCCTTCACGACCATTCTCTCGAGCGCCTGAGGCTATTCGCCTCGTCTACCTGTGTCAGTTTTAGTACGGGACCTGTATTGCCCACATAGCTTTTCTAGGAACTCCCTCCCCCTTCAACGGCCCGAAGGCCTGGACAACTAGCAGTCCAGAAGAGCTTGGAAATCCGCACTATGCTTTGATCTCAACAGGTGCGCAGGAATATTAACCTGCTATCCATCGACTACGCCTTTCGGCCTCGCCTTAGGACCCGGCTAACCCTGGGCGGATTTACCTTCCCCAGGAAACCTTAGACTTACGGCGAAAGGGATTCTCACCCTTTTTATCGTTACTCAAGCCCGCATATTCACTTCCATACGCTCCAGCACCCTTTTCAGAGCACCTTCACCGCTGAATGGAACGCTCACCTACCACTTCTTACGAAGTCCGCGGCTTCGGTATCATGCTTATTCCCGATCATTATCGGCGCCAAACTCCTCGACCAGTGAGCTATTACGCACTCTTTAAATGATGGCTGCTTCTAAGCCAACATCCTGGTTGTCACGGCAGTCTGACCTCCTTAAGAACTAAGCATGATTTGGGGACCTTAGCCGGCGATCTGGATTATTCTCCTTTTGACTACGGATATTTTCACTCGCAGTCTATCTCCCAAGACTTGGCTGTTGGTATTCGGAGTTTGGTTGCATGGGGTACCCTAGACGGGCCCACCACGCATCCAGTAGCTCTACCCCCAACAGTTGCTTCTTGAGGCTAACCCTAAAGTTATTTCGGTGAGAACAAGCTATCTCCCGGTTTGATTGGACTTTGACCCCTCCCCACAGTTCATCCCACATCTTTTCAACGATGACGGGTTCGGGCCTCCAGCGGGTTTTACCCCACCTTCACCCTGACCATGGGTAGATCACACGGGTTTCGTGTCTAGCCCCAGCGACTATACGCCCTATTCAGACTCGCTTTCGCTCCGCCTCCGGCCCGGTAGGCCTTAAGCTCGCCACTGAGACTAACTCGCGGGCTCATTATGCAAAAAGCACGCCGTCACCCCTCAGGGCTCCGACCGCTTGTAGGCACACGGTTTCAGGTCTATTTCACCCCCCTAATAGGGGTACTTTTAAACATTCAATCACTTTACTTCTTCGCTATCGGTCGTCAAGGAGTACTTAGCCTTGGAAGGTGGACCTCCCATATTCAACCCGGGTTCCACGAGCCCGAGCCTACTCTAGAGCTATGATGCTACATTCCGCTACCGGACTTTCACCGTCTTTGGTCACGCATTCCAACGTGTTCACAGAGTTCACATCTATCCGCTTTCGCTCGCCGCTACTTACGGAGTCGCATGTTGCTTTCCTTTCCTCCAGGTACTTAGATGTTTCAGTTCCCTGGGTTCGCCTCGTACACCTATGCATTCAGTGCACGATACCCTTGCGGGTGGGTTGCCCCATTCAGACATCTACAGATCACAGCTCGGTTACCAGCTCCCTGTAGCTTTTCGCAGGTTCCAACGTCTTTCATCGCCTCTTGACGCCAAGTCATCCACCGTATGCCCTTAGTGGCTTGATCACACCGACCTGATGCCGACCGAAATCGAACATCAACTCAGCGTGCCAATGACCTCCCTAACCTGCCGGCTAGGACGACCAACCCGCTCAACATCACCAGGCAAAGGGCAATGATTCACGGGCACCATTTCGACGCATTTTGAGATTACTCAGTTAGTATTTGCCGAACTCAGCCTCGATCTCAACCTCCTTTGAAGTTGAGCGATCTGAGTTCCGCTCGTCGTCATCCACTTGTCAGAGAAGCTGATCATTCCCAGGCCAGCTGGTTCAGATCGGTTTCGCCTCCGTTGAGAGGCGGGGGGATGATAGGCCACTCAAATCGCTCGTCAAATTGCTTGATCAACAATTCAGGCTCTTCTCTCACAATTCTTTACGACGATCACACACCTCTTGCGCACACTGCGGGAGTTGCCCCACTTCTCCTCCCCCCAAACCCTCCCAATCACCTCTTCAGACCATGAAAAAACCCCGCTGAGCGGGGTCTTGTCGATCTTGAAACACAACTGTGATGCTCGTGCAACGCAGATCAGGGCTCTGAAGGCTCAAAGAGCTCCGCCGCGGGCGAGATGGCAGATTCCTGACCAGGGGCACGGATGGGCGATGAACTCGCAGAAGATGCTGAATCAGATGCCTGGGCGTACGCGAGAGAGCTCTCATCGCCCTGCTCGGTCCGCACAATGATTTGCCCATCCGCATCTCGGAGCACAACCTGGATGATCTGCGTCGATTCTCGACCAAGCCCACCCTCGGTCCGCTCCTGACCCGGGTAGATATCGAGCACAAATGCCCCGATCTCGATGCTCAGACGGTTGGGCAGCTCAGAGACACCCTCTGGAAGTTGCGTGTCGGGCTCACCACTGTCTCGCGCTGCGACCACTTCTGCGGCTTGCTCGGCCGTGACCACCTGCGTGTCAAAGGCAAGCAAATCACCGGAAACACGAAGATCCGTCGAGAGCAGATCACCGGGCGATACATTCAGGGTCGATTTGCGATAATGCCCGTAGTACACCTGGTACAGCTCGATCGTGGTCTTGTCCGGTGCGGTGGTCCCCGACGCCCCCTCGTTCGCTGATGTCACGAAGAAATACTTGCGATCGCCGGCGACGACTGGCTCAGACCAATCCGACCAATCCCCTCTCGCGAATGGATCGCGAGCGAGCGCTTGCTGCTCAGGGTCATCCGGATTGATATCGGCTTGCTTGCGGAAGAGCGGGTTGTTCACAACGACACGGGTGCGATAGCGATAGGTTGCGCCGGGCTCGATACCCATGTCGTGCGCCCACAGCTCGATGGATTCCTCTTCTAGAACGGAACGAAGGTCAACGCGTGATGTCCTTACCCGTGTTGCGGGTGCATCATCTGAGTTGACGCCCAGCTCTTTGAGTTGCTCTTGAAGATCCTCGATCTCTTCTTCAACGCGATCGATCCGTTCGCGTGTTCGATCGTTGGTATTCGGGCTCCGGGGCGAGCGGGTGTCGTCGATCTTGCCAGGGCCGCGTCCGGGGTCCTGCGGCCGAGTCGGTCGCCCGGTGTTCCCCAGTCGTTCGAGTTCTTCGCGAGCCCGATCGAGCTTTCGCTGGAGCCGACGGATCTGATCCGCTTCGCTCGAGCCTGCCATCGCGATCCGTTCGCTCGGCGGGGTCCATAGAGGACCCGCGATTGTCGGTGGGAACGAGGGACGCTGGACTTCGCCAGCTTCTCGTGCGGCATCGCTGACCACCGTGACGAGTTCCTGAAGCCCCGATTCGGCATTGACTGCGTTGGTTGGGATCGGGGTGTGCGGCGGGGTCTGGATGGGTTCTGCGTTCCCCCACTCGCCGCCGGGGAGGAGACGCTGGCGTTCGACCTCAAAACCGAGCACCGCGATACCGGTCGAGGACCAGTAGATGCTGGGAATCGGGGTGCCGCCCCCTTCGCCGTTGAGTACGCCCTGAAGCTCGGTACCGCTGAACGATGCCTCGACCGTGATTGATGCAAAGTCGTAGGGCTGCTGAGCGGGGACATAGTCCGCGTACTCAGGCACCTCGAGCAGGGCATATGGATCAAGGGTTGCCCATTGCGATGCGGCAACGGGGGTTGAGGTTTGGGGGACCGCCAGGGCGACCAGCGGGCCATCGTTTACGCGACCAACGACGCTTGCGTCGGCGCCGGTTGCGGCGGCAATATCGACCCCTTCGCCGAGCGCGTTGGAAAGTGCAAGACGATCGGTGCCTGCGCTCTGAAACGCGTTGTCGTAGCGCTGAACGAGATCGACCGGCTGCACTTCCGGAAGCGATGGGCTGAGATCACTGATCTGGCTCTGGAGCTGATTCGCCTGCGACTCGAGCGCAGTGTACACCTGCGCGGGCGGGATCGATCGTCCGCCGTCCTCGATGTTGTTCGGGGTCGTCACGAACTGGAGCGCGATGACGCCGAGCAGAATGAGGAAGACCACGCCGAGAACGATCTTCTCGATGTGCTGCTCGAATTGGTTGACGCCTTTGAGTTTCATATGGTGCTCGCTTTTTGCGTTTATCGAAATCGTGTACGCGTATCAATCAGCTCAGTAATCTCAGCCGCCTTCGTCAGGGTTCGAAACAGGAATCCCGAGGGCTTCCTTGACCGGGTCGGGCATGATCGGTGTGGTCCACGAGCGGAGCCAAACGGTCTCAACCTTGACACGGGCCCGCACGACATGGTCGGTCCCGTAGTAGAAGCCCTGCTCAAGATCGGCCCAGACATCAACCTCTTCAAGATCGACATCCGTGACAGTCATGAAGTTGACCTTGCTGAACGAATCGAGAAACTTCGGGAGGTCCTTGGAAGCGACTACCGCGGTCACCTCAACTTGGCGCAGATCGAAAGGCGAGTTCGCCGTTCCGCCTTCGCGCCCCGTGAAGCTGCCCTGCGTTGTGCTGATCGGATCATCGCTCGAGTTTCCACGAGGAAAGCCCCTGCCGCTCACATCGTCATCGGTGCCGGATGCCCCGCTCGCGACATCCAGTGCAGAGACACGGATCAGCTCGACGCGTTTCACCGGAGCATCTGGGACGGGCATCGCACCCGACGCCGCGTTCATGTTCGCTTTGGCGGCTGCGTCGAGAATATCCGAGATCACCCAGAAGTCCCAGAGCCATGTAAACGCGACGGATTCCGTCACCTGGCTCGGGGGCCAGTTCGTCGCGGGAACAATGGAGAATCCATCATTGCCGACGGTCGTGATCTCGCCCGTCACGCTGCCGTTCACAAACGCTCTTGGCGAGCAGTAGAAGGTCAGCGACTTTGCACGAGAGATGTACTCGTTCAGCCGGCGAGCCGTGAGCTTCTCCTGAATTTCGCTCTGCTGTTCCTGAGAAACCTGCCCCTGAGCGTTGGCGCTGCGGTATTCCTGCTCGAGCTGGTTCTTGTACTGATCGAGCATGGTCGCGAGGGCTGGCACGGACGGCGGTGCCCCGGCATTGATTCGCCTGAGCTTGCGCTGGTAAATCGAAGGGGTGTCGGGCGTTCCCGCGATGGCTTCGCTCATGGTTCGCCCGAGACGCTGACGCTCACGAGCGTTCGGTGCCTTGGGGAGCAGCCCAGGCACTATCTCGACATGATCGCCCTGGTTAAAGCTTGTGCCGCGTTCGACAACATCTTCAACCTGCGCGATTCGTGCCTGCTTCGCTTCCTCATAGAACGCGGTGACCGCGTCGTTGGGAGCGCGAGACTCTGAGATATCCTGCTCGCCCTCGAGCACGGCCGGGAGCGCGTAGTTCACCTTGCCGCTTGATGTAAGCGAGCGCTTCTCGGAGTCGTACGCGCCCTTCACCTTCTCGGAGACGCTCGCGTTCCACTTGCTCGAGAAAACATACCCGACGGGGAGCAACGCCAGGATCAGCACGATCGAGATCACGATGATCAGGTTGCCCTTGATGAATCCAAGCACTTTGTTCACGGCTCGTCTCCGTTGTTCTGGGTCGACTCATTCATGGAATCAATGACCGCGTACCAAGTGATGGTGACCACGCTCTTCGCAGCATCAGTCGCGTTCGAGTTGATGTCGCGGCTATCCGCGGGTTTCTCGATCGGTGCGATCGAATCAAGATTTGTGTTCCGGCCACCACCGCTGCCGAAGTCTTGCGGGACAGGACGCGCAACTGGGCGACTGGTGGTTCTGCGCCCACCCGTGCCGGTTGCGGTGGCACCAGTCTCCCACGGCTCGGCCTGACTGAGCACGATCGTGTAAGGGGCGTCGTCTCGCTGCATCTGGTTCCGGAGGAAGGGCTCCACATAATCGAGCAGGAAGACCTGCGGATCGGCAAGCGGAACTTCGAACTGGGCCTGGACTTTGATCCGCCGCAGGGCCTGGATCGGCGCCAACGCCGGGTCGACACCAGCCGCGGGATTCCCTTGGTTGCGTCCCCCGCGGGGAGTGACATTACCGGAAGAGGCAATCCCCTCTTCCGTGGTGGTGAGGTAGTCATTGGTCAATGCCACCAAGCGGAACGGCTCGGCGTCTTGGATCGCATCGGCGAGACGCTGGTCGTTCTGGGCGGCAGCACGAGCATTGGCCTCCACGGCCCCCACCAGTCGTGATGTGTCCTCGAGAATGTGCGTGTAGTACGCGTTCTCGTCGAGCAACCCGACAATCTGAGCCCCGCGGAGATCGGCCATCGCGCCGTCCGTGACACCCCGCTCTTCAGCGGTTGTCGCCAAAGCGCGTGCCTCGCGAGCAACCTGCTGGAGCACCGGTGGTCTGCCCGCGCCCTCGAAAGCACTCGAATCGAGAAGCGGACGGATAAACATCGCCCCCGCGGCGGCCGCGGCAAGACCGGCGGCTGTCGCGAAGTACGGAACTTTCCGTTTCCACATCGCGTTCTTGATCACAGCAACCGGCATCAGGTTCGCCCGCATCGGTGCGTGCTCGAAGTTCTGGAGCACACACCCGTACGCCGTGGCGAGATTGAAGCTCGAGGCCTGGAACTCGCCCGCCTGCGGACCGTCCATTGCGATCTTCTTGAACTGCTCGAGACGGTACACATCCATCCCGGTCTGCTGCTTGAGGTACTTGCGGAGACCCGGGAGACGGAAGGTCGACCCGAGACCCACGAGACGCTTGAGGTCCGCATCGGGGTGAACACTCTGATAGAACCCGATGGAACGCTGAATCTCCTGAACGATGTCGCCAAACACAGGGCGCATCGCCTGGAATACATGACGAGCGTGCTTGGACTGCTCGGCCTCGCGCTTGAGCTTCTCGGCCTTGGTGTAGCTGAGCTTGAACGCAGCGACGAGTGCTTCGGTAAACTGATGCCCACCTATCGGGAAGGTGCGGACCCAGACGCGTCCTGCTTCCGCGATGATCAGATCCGTCGCGACCGTGCCGATATCGAGGATGATCGTTCCGGGGGTGTCATTGGTGAACCCGAGATCCACCGCGAGGGCGTTGTACGCCGCGATCGGCGAGAGCGTCACCAGATCCGGGGTAATCCCGACATCATTCAGCATCGACAGCTGATCCATGATCCGCTGACGCGTGACCGCGAAGATCCCGACCTCAATATCCGGCGAATCCGGGGAAACGAAGGTCTGGTAGTCCCACTCCACCTCTTCGAGGGGGAAGGGGATCTGCTGGACCGCTTCGAACTTGACGATGTCCGGAACCTTCTTCGGCTCGACAGGCGGGAGCTTGGCAAATCGTGCAAAGCTCTGATGACCAGGAAGAGATACCGCGACATGCGCGTTACTCAGGTCGTGCTGATTCACGAGGGTGCCCAAGGCAACGCGCATCGCGTCCGTTTGGTCGAGCTCGGGGGTTGAGAGCACCTTGGGGTGATTGATGACGGCATAGTCGAGCACCTTGTACTCGCCGCCGTCGTTCTCGAGCTTCAGGGCCTTGATGGCACCGTAGCCCATCTCGATGCCCCAGCAGATATTCGAAGAAGCCATGGGATCTCCGGGTTGAAATCGTCAGTTCGTCCACGCCCGCGCACAACTCGACGCGAGGGGGGTGAATCGTACCCGCATTTCGCGGCACATGCACACGATACGGGACAGGAACGCGGGTGTTCCGCGCGAAAAGCCGGTTGTGACATACGCGTGACAAACGCACGCGTATAGATAAGGTCAGCGGCGCTCAAGAATAGACGGCAACACTCGCGGAGGACACAAAGGCCGTGCCCTGCGGATCCATCGTCGCGGCATAGTTCAGGATGTCCACCTGCGAGGGGTTGATCGTCCGCATCATCGCGCTGATGTTGCCGATTGAGCACCAGCGGGTCGGGTTCTGCTGCCAAGCCAGGTTGCCAATGAGATCATCAACCTTCTTCTCTGCGATGAGCTTGAGCATCTCCTGATCGTGCGAAGCGACCTTGGAACGGAACTGGACGGCCTGCTCGTCTTCACCGGCGAGGGGCTGCTGATCCCCAAACGCGGGCCCGACATGGCTCAGATCTGCAGAACTGACAACGAGAGTCTTCCCTCCCACTTCGCCCATTGCAGCCTTGAGGGCGTCAACGAACGGGTCGAGCCCAAGCCCGTTTCCGTCGTAACTCTCGCCGTTATTGACTGTTGGGTCATGGATCAGGGCCGCGAAGACCTTGGGATAGTTCCCGGCCTCATCCTTCCCGAACACATGTTGAATCCAGGGGATGTGAAGCTCGATCGAGTGCTCATTCTCATGATCGAACCGGTTCTCGAGCATTTTCTGAGTCTGTTCCTGACCCAACGCGTTCCCGATCGCTTCGAGGAACTGGGTATCAAGCTCGCACACACCCAGAGGTGTCTCGAAACCCTTGTCACAACCGCAGATACCGGTTGACATACCGAAGTGGTTGGTGCCGAGAACGATCACTCGGTCAGGGCGATCAACGACCCGCATGCGTCCATAGATATGGGCATAGTTCATCCAGCCGCGTACATAATCGAGATGCGGCGCGATGATGCCCGCGGGCAGTGTTTCCAGACTGGGGGTTTCGGTGTCCTTCAGGGAATCATCGATCCACTTGTCAATTTGTTCGGCAAGTTTTTGGGGCCCCATCTCTTTCTTCTGCTCATCGGTCGGCTCGCCCTCAACTGCGTTCGCAACCAGCAGATCCGCCATTTGAGCGGTTGATCCGGGGGGCAGGGTGTCGTTGGCATCGAAATCATCACGCATCTTCTGTGCGAGTGATTCGTAGTTGGGTCCCATAATCAGCCCCGCATCGTCGAGCTGGGCAACAAGTTGCTCCAGCATGGGGCGCTGGAGCCCTTTCCCGACCTCGGCGACGATCTGATCGATGTTGCGGGTGCCGTCCATCATGGGCAGCACGGATTGGAACGCAGGATGGGTGACCACCATCTTGCTGGAGATCTGCTGTGCATCGGCCAAACCGAGCATCGTAACCTTTTTCCCCTCGGGTCCGTTGACGGGAACCGGGACGCCGCGGATGTTGCGGAGCTTGGGACTCTGCTGGTGAGATGCGTTCGGATCAAACTGGGGCTGGGCGGGTTGTTCGGGTGGGGTCTGGGACATCGGCGCTCCTCTGTGCCTGTCATCTGCTCTCGTTGGGAGAGTAGTGTAGGGGAGAGGGTGGACTAAATGAATTTTCCAGCTAAACTTGTCGTCCCGCGCAGCGCAATCGCTCCGTGGACACAACGACTTGCAACCCCTACGGACGCAATTGCTTACCGATGCTTGATCGGGAACACGAGCGTCCGCGTGATGAAGAGTACGAGGCATTGTCATGATCGACACACTCAGCGCCGGCGACACGATCAAGTGCACCATCAACAAGGTCCCCAACAACAAGGGCTCGGTTGATACCATCACCCGCCTGATGCGTCGCGACCCCGACATCAAGCGCGGGCTCGCTCGCGCCCAGCGGATGCGTCGTCAGCGGATGCACGCATACATCCGTGGTGGACGCATGTGGTACTCGCGCGAGAAGGCCGCGCAGATCGCGATCTGCGAGCAGGGCAACACCTGGTCGATGCGGTTCACATACGACATCGCACCGGACCTCACTTCTGTTGAGCAGTACCTCTCGCTCGAGAAGGCCTGATCGAGCAAGCAGACACCAGAACGATCGACCCGCTCAGTCTGAGCGGGTTTTTTCGTACAGGGTTCATGCAGACTACGATATATGCAGACATTGCCAGTACTGCTACGCAAGGAGGAAACCCATGAACAAGACTATGACTTCCGCCGCGATCGCGCTGATCGCTGGGCTCGCGCTCGTTGGATGCTCCGGCGAGAGCAACCCAAGCACAAACGCACCACAATCGGATGCGCACGAAGACCATGACGGCCATGATCACAGCGGTCACGACCATGACCACGCTGACGAAGAACGCCAGCCGGATGTGTACTCCGGGATCCGGGGTGAGATTTCAGCCATCCCCGACCCCAGCGTGCCCAACAGCGAACTGATGATCCGGCACGAGCAGATACGGGATTTCAAAACCAAGGACGGCACCATCAATGTCAATGCCAAGGGCATCGCAGGCATGGCCTCCATGACCATGCCCTTCCCGCAAGGCGAAGGGGTGAACCTCGACGGGCTCAGCGTCGGGGACAAGATCGAGTTTGATTTCACCGTCAACTGGGGCGGCGGATCTGCACCCGCGTGGTTCATCACCCGGATCGAGAAGCTTCCCGCGGACACCGAACTCGATTTCACAAACGCGATCGAAGAGAACATCGAAGACCTCAAGGACGCCGCTCACGACATGATGGATCATGATCACGACGGCCACGATCACGACGGTCCCTGAGCACGCTTCCAGAGAACACACCGCCGCACACCCGCAAGGGTGTGCTTTTTTAATGGGACCGGCTTTGGCTCGGGATAGAAAAAAACCCGGCACTCAGCCCGAAGGCCGAGCGCCGAGTCTCGTGGGGGTCTTGGTTGGGCAGCATCACATGCTGCGAAGGGACTACACCCTGAGCACAAAGTGCCGATAACTCGCCGTGCGTTTCATTTGTTCATCACTCATGCGAGACCTGCATGAGCGGGGGAAAAGACGAATCACTGTTCGACACAGAGAAACACATGGTTCCATCTGATGACAGTTTCTTCGACAAAATATACGCGTGATTTCGGGTTTGGATGCGTTTGGTTGTGTGAAGATGCGACATTACGCAAAAAACCCGCGTGATCCCCGCCAGATGAAGTTATTCGGGTTTGAGTCTGTTCATCACCTGCTGAAGATCGGACCAAACCTTGCGCCGATTCTCTTCGGTATATGAACGCAACAGATACGCCGGGTGATATGTTGGCATCACTTCGATCAGGGGGAAGTGCTCACGATCTTCTTCCTGAATGAGCCCACCGGTGCTCGCGTTGGGGGGGAACTCATGGAAGGTTCCCCTGAGAGATCGCATCGGGCTCGTTGATCCCAGCAGGAGATGCGACGCGGGAAGCCCAAGAGTCACGATCACCTTGGGGGCGATAATCCTGATCTGCTCAAGGAGATATGGAGCACACAATCGCGCTTCCTCATTCGTGGGTGTCGCGTTATTGGGTGGGCGGGTCTTGAGCACATTACAGATGTAGACCGTTTCTCGCGAATAGCCCATCGCGACGATCATCTTCTCAAGAAGCTGACCTGCTCTACCAACGAATGGGCGCCCGGTCTGGTCTTCCTGTTCCCCCGGCGCTTCGCCAACGAACATCAGGTCCGCGTCGGCCGCACCCTCACCAAACACGATGTTCGTAAAGCTGGTATTGAAATGCTGATGCGGCGCGTCGGATTCGTATCGCTCTTTGAGCGCCGCCAGTCTCGATCGGGCATCGGGGAGCGCATCGCTCTGTGTTCGGAGTGTTCCAAACGCGATGGGGTCAACACGGGATCCTTGATCCGAGCGGGGATCTTCTGCGGCCGTGTGCGATGATCGCGGGGGCTCGTGAGCTGGCTTGGTTTCAATCCCAGCGGCAGGCTCATTGTCGATCAAGGCCGCCGGCGGCGTCCCCAGTGGCAGAAAATCGACGCCGAGCAGTTCGGTGGTTCTGGCATGCTGAGCAATGAGTTGTCGCGCGTCGGGGCTCATGGGTTCATGGTAGCAAACAACCCCGCCATACAGGCGGGGTTGTGCGTGTTGTTCGGTTGTGATCGTAAGGAATCAGCCGTCGCTGGGCGGGGTACCCGGGATGTTTCCCTCAAGATCCTCGGCGGCGTCATTGATCGCGTCCTCGCCTGCCTCCGCTGCGTCATCGAGCTGCTCTTCCGCTTCATCGATGAGCTTCTGAAGCTCCTCGTCACTCATTGAATCATCTACACGATCATGCGGGGTGGAGTCGCTGACAGTCGCTTCTGATGGGTTTGAGGCGGGGATCTTGGGACCCGTCAGCACGGGAAGGAAGGTCGCGGCCACAGCGCCCACGATGATCCCAAGGATTAATCCCGGGAGAAAGGCGTGGGAGAAGCTGCTGTTGTTATTGCTATTGTCAGTACTCATATCTGTGGACCCTGTGTGTTGCCCTGTGCTTTGTTCCTACCCACAAAGATCGGCCTGTCTCGCTACCTGGCTTGACCATACCTTAGCCTCTCTACCCGGATTCTCGCTCGCAGCGACGAGAATTGGGGGGAAAACAAGCCCGAACCCCCCACTCTTCATATCTTAAACCCGGAGAACCATGACAACTTCGTCAATTTCCTCGCCCCGGGCGGAGGCAAATCCGCGTTCTTGCCGGAGGAGCTGGAACCCGTTCTTGACCATCACCCGGATCGAGGACTCATTGTCCTGGGCCGCCCGTCCATAAAGCGGTCGGGCCTTCTCGATCGAGAGGAACTCGCGCAGGGCCTCGGTCGCGATGCCCTCGCCCCAGTGCTTGTGATCGATCCAGTAGGTGATCTCGCGGTCGCCTTCCATCATGAAACTGATGATGTGCCCCACGAGCTCGGGCTCGGCGCCAGGGTGAATCAACTCGATCGAACGCTTGGTGATCGAGTCATTCGCAAGGAGCTTGTTCCAGTGCGCATCGTGGGCAGCGCGGTCCTCGGGGTGCTCATGGATAAAGGCCGCCATCTGCTGGGCGGGTGCGTGCTGGAGATGATCGAAGAAGACTGATGTGTCGTCGTGAGTGACTTCACGGAGTTGGATCGAGCAGGGAGACATCAATCAAACTCATCCACCACCGACGCAATCTCAAGGTTCTGATCGTCGGCGTCCTTGAGCTCCATCTCGACTTCGCCCTCGTTCATCGAAACGCTCACGCGTTGGTCGCGGACGAGCACAAGGATCGCGAGGAACATCCCGACGCACTCGGCGCGGGTCTTGCCGACGATCATGGAACGGAGCCCAAGCGCCCCATTCGAACCGGAGCCGGTTCGTTGCTGGAGTTTCTCAAGAATGTTGTTGGCGTGAACCTCAAGAGGGGTGTCATCGGAGAGCACTTCGTGCTCGCCCAATCGATCGAAGTTGACGCTGGAGAGAATCTGGCGGAACGCCTCGACGAGGTCGGACAGGTCCAGATCTTCCATCTCAAGCTCGCCAAGATCATCGGCAGCGGCTTGGACCGCGTCGTCATCGAGACCCGCGGCCTTGACCGGGAATCGCTTCTCCCAGGTCTCCTGTCGCTGCTGAAGCGCATCGGCGGCGTCGCGATATTTCTTGTACTCGAGGAGTTGTTGAACGAGCTCAGCGCGGGGATCGATCGTGGGCTCGTCAGAGTGATCACCCTCGTCGTCACCCTGTTCGCGATCCTTGCGTTCAGCCTCGGCGGCGAGGATGCGGGATTTGACCTCCATGAGCGTGGAAGCCATCACAAGAAACTCGCCCGCAACATCGATATCGATCCGGTCCACATCGTCCAGGAACCCGATGTACTGGTCCGTAATAGTGGAGATAGGAATGTCATGGATATCGACCTCATGCGAACGGATGAGGTAAAGGAGGAGATCCATCGGGCCTTCAAAGGCCTCGAGTCGCACGCGGTAGGGCTGGCTCATGGGATGAGTGTAGCCGATTTCGCCCACGGCGGGCTTAGAATCCCGGCATGACCCACACCCTTCCCTCGCCGTCTTCTCTTGCTCAACAGTTTGTGCTCGATCCCGATGTGGTCTATCTCAACCATGGCTCCTTCGGTGCGTGCCCCCGCGCGGTGCTCGACGCGCAGTCGGCCCATCGCGAGCGGATCGAGCGGGACGCGATGCGGTTCTACATCTATGACCTGTGGGGGGACATCGATCGTTCGCGATCAGCGCTGGGCGGGCTCATCAACGCGGACGCGGAGGATCTGGTCTTTGTCTCCAACGCGACGAGCGGCGTGGCGAATGTCATCGCGAACATCGACCTGCGACCCGGCGATCAGGTGATCACCACCCGGTTCGAGTACCCCGCGTGCAACAACAACCTCCGCCGTGCGTGCGAGCAAGCCGGCGCGGAGCTGGTGGTTGTGGATCTGCCCTGGAACCCGATCGATGAGGAGTCGGTGCTCAGCGCGATCATGGATCGGGTGACGGATCGGACGCGATTGGTCATGTTCAGTCTGATCACCAGCGCCACGGCGATCCGCATGCCCGCTGAGCGGTTGATCAACGAACTCCACGAACGGGGTGTGGAAACCCTGCTCGACGCAGCCCACGGGCCCGGGTGTGTGCCGATGGACATCAAAGCATGGAACCCGACCTATTGCACGGGCAACGCGCACAAGTGGCTGTGCAGCGCGAAGGGGTGCGCGTTCCTCTATGTGCACAAGGACAAGCAGGATGGCTTCCGCCCGGTGATCCTCTCGAACGACGCGTACGACATGGAGCCGGCGATCGCACGATCGGATCGAAGCGCGTTCAACCACGAGTTCGATTACATGGGCACCGACGATCGCACCCCGATGCTGGTCGTCGCGGACGCGGTCGAGACGCTCGGATCGTTCTCCGAGGGCGGGATTGCTGAACTCATGCGCCGGAACCTCGCGATGTGCCTTGAAGCAAGGGATCTGCTGTGCGATGCGATGGGGACCGCACCGATGGTGCCCGATTCCATGCTCGGGCCGCTCGCGACAATCGAGGTCCCCGCGCCGGGGATGGACCCGCGGACACTGCGTGAGCGACTGATGGAGGAGTTCCGAATCGAAGCGATGATCGTGCCCAACCCGGGCGGCGACACGCCGATGATCCGGGTGAGCCCGCAGGTGTACAACAGCATCGAGCAGTACCGTTATTGCGCAGATGCGATCCGATCGATCATCGGGCTCAGTTGATGTCTTTGAGTTCTGCAACGCAGGGCGAGCCGTACCAGCCGTAGAACGACCACGCGTCGAGATGTTCGGCTTTCAGCTTCGATCTGGCTTCTTCAACATCCGATGCGTCGAGCCAGAGGAGCTGGCGGACCTCATCCTCGTTGTCGTCGACGCGGTCCATCGTGGCGTCGATGAGCACGGCTTCGGTATGCTCGAACTCTTCATCTCCGGGGCCGATGGCGAGCACGAACATGCGTCCCACCCACTCATCGGGGATATCTGGATCGTCCAGGCGGCGCTGCTCATACTCCCGCTCAAGACGCGTGAGCTCGCCGAGCGGCTCATCGCAAGAGATCACATACAACTCTGGCTTGAAGACGCCTGCCTTCACGTCCGGGTCCGTCGCGACGAGCGCCCTGCCCTCTCCGATGTCATCTGTCGAGAACACAAAGATGCCCCGGTAGGTCTCATCGATCCGAGGGTCGGCGAGCGGTCCTGCAATAAGTAGATCGCCAGCGTCGGCCATATCGCCCATGTTGGCAAAGTGCCCCTGCATGGCTTCCCCCATCTCCTCCTGCGAGAGCTTCTCTGGTTCGTCCAGCACGAGATATGAGAAGATGTAGGACCGGGTCTCGGACGGGTCATCATGGGATGGGCCGGTGGCACTCGCGGGTGTCCCCATTCCAGCGAGCGCCACAGCGGCCATCATCCCGAGATTCGTGGAAGTTCCTGGATTCATGCGAGTTTTACCGATCCTGGGGGGTCGCGTTGCGGGGAACTGGCTCAAAAGAGGAACTCCGATATCGGGTGCGCTATCCTCTTTGCCCGGCGGAGTTTCGCGTTTTTCCGCCCTCACACGCACACACCCCTCAGGGAGAGACATTCATATGCTCGGACGCGTCTTCAAGGCATACGACATTCGAGGCACCTATCCGGACCTGCTGACCGACTACATGGCATGGCAGATCGGGTGCGGGACCGCAAAGTTTCTCCTCGAGGAAGCCGAACGCGACGGCGAGACCACACCGATGATGAAATCCGTCATCGTTGGACGCGACATGCGTCAGTCCTCTCCCAAGCTCCGCGATGAGCTCGTTCGCGGGCTCACCTGCAATCACGCGTCGGTCATCGATCTGGGCATGGTCGACACCCCGATGATGTACTTCGCGATCAACTACCTCGATTGTTCGGGCGGGGTCGTCGTGACAGCATCCCACAACCCGCCCCAATACAACGGGTTCAAGATCTCCAAGCGCAAAGCGAAACCCGTCGGCGAGCAGACCGGGCTCAGCGAGGTCCGCAAGTACGCGGCGATGGTGGACAAGAACCTGACGCCCCAGGAAGGCACAAGCGTTGAAGAGCGCGATCTCTGGGACGCGTACGCGAAGCATGTCCGCAAGTTCCTCGACCTCGGCGAACACGACGCGAGCAAACCGCTCAAGATCGTCGTCGATGCGAGCAACGGCATGGCAGGCACAATGTGCCCCAAGATCTTCGGAAAGAACGGCGACGCGATCGAAGGGCTCGAGATCGTCGAGATGCACTTCGACAACTCGAAGGGTGAGTTCGTGCACGAGCCCAACCCGCTCGTCGCGTCGAACCTCGAGATGCTCTGCGAAGAGGTCGTCAAGCAGGGCGCGAATCTGGGCCTGTGCTTCGACGGCGATGCGGATCGGTGTGTGGCGGTCGACGAGAAGGGGCAGATCGTCCCCTGCGACATCATGACTGCGCTCTTGGTCCCCTACTTCCTTGAGCAGCAACCCGGCAGCGGGATCGTGTACGATCTCCGCTCGACCAAGGCGGTGAAGGAAGAAATCGAGAAGCACGGCGGCAAGCCCCTGCGCGGGCGCGTCGGGCATGTGTTCATGAAGCAGCTCCTCGCAGAAAACAGCGCGATCTTCGGCGGCGAGCTCTCGGGGCACTTCTACTTCCGCAAAAACTTCAACGCGGACTCGGGCGCAATCGCGATGGCCACATTCCTCTCCGTGCTCGCGCACTCGGACAAGCCCATGAGCGACATGGTCGCCCCCTTGATGCGATATGTGCAGTCGGGCGAGATCAACTTCGAGAACGAAGAGCAGGACGAGGCGCTCGAAACCGTCATGGAGACCTTCGGCGACCGAGGCGACATCGATGAACTCGACGGCGTCACGGTCGATTGCTTCGAATCCGAAGGTTGGTGGATGAACATCCGCAAGTCCAACACCGAGCCACTGCTGCGTCTGAACATCGAAGCGAAGACCCAGGAGAAACTCGACGAGGTGTACGCGGAAGTGTCGCCGTTGCTCGGGTCGCGGGTAGATCACTGATTCAAGATTGATTCACGATGAAAAAAGGGACGGGCACTTGCCCG
>DDGE01000022.1:68665-68935 GCA_002337545.1 Phycisphaerales bacterium UBA1910
ACGGACACATCGAAGAAGTTCAACGCTCCGTCGAGGTTGGTGTCGCTGGGGCAGGTCTGACCGACATAGAGGTTGGTTCCGTCGTTGTAAACGCGGGTCACGAACCCAGTGGGCGGGGCCGCGATATTGACCGCATCAAACTTGCCGGTGATCTCGCTGCCCTCCATGATCTTGCGTGCCCAATAGCCGCTTGGCGCAAAGCCATCGATGAACTGGACCTCCAGCGTGCCGTCGATGGCGATGGAGCTGGTGCTGTCGAGCAGATCCGCA
>DDGE01000022.1:69135-69950 GCA_002337545.1 Phycisphaerales bacterium UBA1910
CCGATGCTCATGCCCGGGGCGGTCGTCCCATGATTGGTGAACGGTGCCGCGATCTGGCCGATGCCTTCGAGACGCTGATTCGCACCGAGGGTCGCCATAGTGGCATCGCCGGAGATGAAGATGCGTGCGCGCGATGAGAACGAGTTGAGCAGCACCGAGCCGTTCCCGCCGAGCTCGGAGTCATCGAGCCAGACGAGCTGGGTCGCAGTACCGCCACCTGTCTCGTTGACGATGATCGCCTGCTCATTGGTCACGCCGTTGCGGATGTTGAGCGCTGTCGCGTTCACAACACCGATCGTAGCGTTGCACTCGACACCGTCGAGCGTCGAGTTGGTCGCCTGAACCATACCGCCGTTGATCGCGCCGAGCTGACCGTTGACGATGGTCGCCGTTTCGAGATCAACGAGCGTGTCAGGCCCGTTGGCGCTGATCTGACCGGACGGACCCTGTGTCACAGTGATCGAGTTGATGTCGAGCTCCGCCTCATTGACCGCGGTCATCGTGGCGTTATTTGTCTTGCTTTGGATGTTGAGGAAGATCGTACCCCCGGAGACATCTGAGCGGATGGTCCCGTTGTTGACCATATTGGCTTCGATGCGTCCGAACCCGCGGATCGTATGGTTCGCGGTGTTGGTCGCCGTCGAGTCGTTGAGCGTGCGGATGCGTGCGCGAGAGTCGAAGCTGTTGAGCACAATCTGTCCGTTCCCGATCAACGCGCCATCGTTCACAAAGTCGAGCTGCGTCGCGCTCCCGAAGCTGTCCGGGTTGATTGTGATGGTGCCGTTGTTCGTGATCGAGTTGGAGATTGAAAGCGT
>DDGE01000022.1:70146-71087 GCA_002337545.1 Phycisphaerales bacterium UBA1910
ATGAGCCCGCCGTTCATGGTCATGAGATCGCCGCCGAGGATGACGGCTGTGTTGAGATCGATACCCGTGCCCGGGCCGTCGGCGATGATCTCCCCACCACCGGTCTGATCGATCGTGATGGAGTTAAAATCGAGCCCGCCGCCGTTGACGGCTTCCATGGTGGCGTTGTTCACCTTGCTCTCGATGTTGAGGAAGATCTCATTCCCGGGATTGTCCGCACGGACGAGCCCGTCGTTGATGAGTGCTGACTCGATCCGACCGAAACCGCGGATGGTGTGACTCGCGGAGTTTGTCATCATCGCGCCCAATCCCGTACGGAGGCGGGCTCGCGAGTCAAAGCTGTTGAGGACGACTTCGCCGCTGCCGAGGAATGAGCCGGTGTTTTCGAAGTCGAGCTGGGTGGCGCTGCTGGACCCGTTGGGATTCACGGTGATGACGCCGTTATTGACGATGGAGTTGAACACATCAAGCGTGGTTGCGTTTGCGATGTTGTGCGGCCCCGATATCGCCACCCCGTCGTAGGTCGCGTTGGAGATCTCAACGCTCGACCCCCCGGTGGCGTTAATCTGCCCACCGGTGATCGATGTACCGCTGAAATCAACGCGTGAACCAACGCCGTCCGCGAGGATCTCTCCGGAGGCGGATTGCGTCACAGGGACGGCTGCGAAATCGAGGATCCCCCCGCCGGTCGCCATCATCATCGCGTTGTTCATCTTCGGGTTGATGGTCATCGTAAGATCGAGCGACGCGACATCCGCGTTCACGACGCCGTCGTTGATGAAGTCCGCTTCGATCTGCCCGTACCCGCGGATGGTGTGCGTGGCGCTGTTGGTCATCGTGACGCCCGGTCCAGTGCGGAGTCGTGCGCGTGAGCTGATGCTGTTGAGCACAACCTCGCCAGAACCCAGGAACGAGCCCGAGCTCTCGAAGTCGAGCTGGGT
>DDGE01000022.1:71354-94452 GCA_002337545.1 Phycisphaerales bacterium UBA1910
GTGCCGTTGGAGCCCTGATTCACGCTGATCGATGTGATTTCGAGATTGCCTCCATTGCTGGCGCGCATGATGGAGTTGTTCGCCTTGTCGCTGGAGTTCAGACCAAGGACGAGTGTCGCGACATTGGCATCGATTGTGCCGTTGTTCACCATCGAGCCCGTGATCTGCCCATAGCCCTCGATTGTGTGCTGAAGTCCTTGGGTGAATGTCACCCCGACCCCGGTCCGGATCTGTGATCTCGAGCTGATCGAGTTGAGCAGGATTGTCCCCGTGCCGGTGAGCATGGCGTCGGCCTCGAAATCGAGCTGCGTCGCGCTGGATGATCCGGTGGGATTGATGATAATCAGCCCCTCATTCGAGATGTCCCCGAAGAGGTTCATCGTCCGCGCGTTGTTCACTTGGAACACGGCGTCAGGATTGGTGATGCTCAGCTCCATCACATTGCCGGTGGTCGGCAGCGACACGGTGTACGCACCGGAGAGCCCAAGCTGGGCATGATCGAGCATATCGGGTACCGTCCCGATGTCCCATGCGGCTCCATCGTTCCAGTCACCGTCCACCGGCGAAAGCCAGCTGTGTGTCGGAGCGCCCGCGCTCGCGATGAGCGATGCGATCGAAACGGCAGCGATCGCGCTGGCCGCGTGTGTGCGTGAGTTCGTCATCTTTCTGTCCCTTCTCTCATGATCGGCTCCCCCGCACACCCTCATGTGAGGGGGAAGTATCTCTATCTAGCGTAGCGGAGAACGGTCTAATTTCCTCATGAAATATCAGGCCTGCAACGCAGATCGAAAGAACATGTGAATCTGGGCAAGGGCAAACCGCGCGTGAAAACACGCTCAGAGCACGCAACCGCCCAGATAGGCAGTGAGGTACGCGCTGATGTCGAAGAAGTTCAACAGCCCGTCTCCCGATACATCCGCGGCTGGATCACCCCCGTTGTACGCATCAATGAATGCGCTGACATCGAAGAAGTCCTGATCGCCGTCAAGGTCGAAGTCGGTCAGGCAGGTGTGGACGATCCTCAGAACCGGGCCCGCCTGCTCCACGCGGATCGCCCGCCCCGCCGCGATCCCGACCGCCTCGATCGCGTCGAACCCGCCGGTGATGCTCGGCGCGAACGCAATCTGATGCGTCCAGTACCCGCCGGGCAGCTGGTCCGAATCCAAATGCTCGACCACGAGCGTGCCCCCGAGACCGAGTTGGGTGTTGCAAACGAGCGCATCGGCGCCCGCTGCATCCACGCTGATCCGCAGCGATGAATCTGGAGCGAACTGCATCACCCCGTTGGCGCTGAGCGACCCGAGCCCCGATGCAAGCCCCGGCGCGATCTCACCCTCGATCAGGCTGGGCGCGTCGATCAGACCGATCCCCTCGACACGAAGATCGGCCGGGATCGTGATAGGCGTCTGCGTGGTGCCCGAGCCTGAGATCGATGCACGCTCGGGAGTGCCCTCAAGGGCGATCACACCGGAGATCGTGGGCGGATGATCAGGATCCCAGACAATCGATGTCGCGTCCGATCCGTTGCTCGGGTAAACGCGCATCGTTCCCTCAACCTTCACGCCAGGGCCCAGCGTGAGCTGTGCGTCGCGGAAGACATCGATCCACCCACTCACAAGCACATCATCCAGCCGCGTGGCATCCTCGACCCGGACCGCTCCCTCGTTGCTCGACGCGATCGTGCCCCCTGTGACGGATGTGCCAGCGAGCCGAGCGAGCGCCCCAGGGACGCTCGCCTCGATACGCGCATCGTTCGACTGCGTTGTCACCGGGGAGCGGATAACAACCGTCTGCGGCCCAGCCACATTGACGAGTCCGGAGTTAGTAAACGAACTGCCGGAAATGATAATGCCCGATCCAATCATGCCGTGATTCACCAAGGGCACGGGGATCTCCCCGACGCCGGAAATCGACTGACCGACGCCGAGCGTGATCGGCCCGCCCGTGCGCGAAATCAGCTGCCCGGCGTCCTCGAACAGGATCTCACCCTCGCCGAGGATCGACATCCCATCCGGCACCACCATCGCACCCAAGTCACGATGCGCGAGGCGGATCTCCCCATTATTTGTGAGCGATCCGGTGATCTCGAACGCCGGGCCCGCTTCGAGCTGACCGTTGTCGAGCACGAGGTGCTCGATGCCCGTGCGTGCAGGCTCGAGCAACGCCCCCGAGTACATGCGGACCAGCCCACCAGTGACTTCGGAGTCTTCGAGAATCAGCGTCGTGCCGTAGCGTTCTGCGAGAAGCTCATCGCCCGGCTCCAGCTGGATGCTCGTCCGCTTGACCGTGGCGTCGGTGCCCAGGTTGAGGTGGAATCCGCTCAGGAGCAACGAGTCCTCAACCTCCACGATCGAGTTCCGCTCCGCGAGGATATTGCCCCCGGGCTGACGGATAAAGGTCGCATCAGTGATCCTGAGTGTGCTGCCATTGTCGATCAGGACTTTGCCGCCGTTGGCCACCAGGCAACTATCGAAGTTCACGCTGGCGGCCTGATTCGCGGAGATATCGCCTTGGTTGAAGAGCTCGCCATAGCTCAACCCCGCACCCTGTCCCTGCTCCAGTATCACCGTCGCGTAGTTCACGCCCCCAAAGTAAAAATCAACACTCGATCTGAGCGTGAGGTTCGGAGATATCACGGTCGGGTTGCCGTTCTCCGCAACTCGGAGCGTGCCGCCCTCAGGCATTGAGATCGTCACAGGATGATCAATGACCACATCGTGCCGGAGCAGGACTTCATCAAAAACCCACCCGAGAAACACCAGATCGCGACTGATCTCACCCGAGAGTGTCACGGTGTTGTCCACCTCGATCGGTGCCTGAATATCCACACTTTGAAGGAAACAATCTCCGATACGCACCGATGCGTCCGGGTGAGCGCGAATCACGCCACCCGAGATCACCCCATCGGAGATAAGGATGCTGCTCCCCTCATCCGCCGCATCGATATCGACTCCGATCAGCGATCCACGGCTCTTGCTCACAGACCCTCCTTCCTCAGCACGAATGGTCCCCCCCGTGATATCCGCCGTGTGACCGATCGCAACGCGTGATCCCTGACCGTTAGCCACGATCGATCCGCCCCCGGTCTGATCGATCTCCTGGATGGTGCACGAGAGCAGCGAATCGTCACGAGCTTCAAGTGTCCCGGAGTTCACAACCAGATCGATACCATTGAGGCTGAGTGTCCCGGAATCCGCGACGACCCGACCCAGATTGTTGATGCTGGCATCGATGCGCCCGCCCCCCGCGATCGTGTGCTCCGGGCCGTTCGTGAATATGAAGCCGTCGGGCAACTGCAAACGCGCCTCATTCCCGAACCCGCCCAACCGCAGAGTTCCTGTTCCGGTGATGCTGGCGTTGTTATAAAAGAAAGACAGGGTGGTATCCGTATTAAGCCCATCCGGGTTGATGTGCATCATGCCATCGTTGTGCAGATCCCCCAAGAGCAGAAGCGACCGCCCCGCGAGGAGTTCCAGCGTCGGGCCATTGGCGATGGTGAGACTCTGGATCAGCGCCTCCTCATCCATCTGCACCGCATAGCTGCCCGCCAGATCGATGCGGACGGCGTCCGACGGCGTCGGCACACGCGCCTGAACCCAGCTGAGCGGATCGCTCCAGAGTCCATTCATCGCCTGCGCCCACTGAACATCCGCACCCAAAGCCGAACCGGCGGCGGAAACGATCGCGGCAGCCATCACCGAACGACCAACACCTGAATATGACATCACAACCCCCTGCATCAATCAAACGAGCGAAATCAATCCCCTCTTACATCCTCTCTACGGATAAAACTGGGAAAGAGATCCGCGCAACTCCTATACAAGATGCATACTTGGTTCCCTGGCATACTCGGGCATGCACAAGCTCAAACCACGCCCCATCGCCTATTTCTCACCGCTCGCACTCCTCACCGCCCCCCTGCACGCCGGTGTAGTGTACTCACAGGCCACAACCTCCGTCCCCGCGAATGTCGGCATGGGGTGGTACAGCAGCAGCGAGCCACGCCCGACACGAAACTTCAAGCACGCCGACAACTTCGTACTCGCCTCGGATTCGATGATCGACACCGTGCGCTGGTGGGGACTCAGCGAGGGCGCATCCCACACCGACCTGAGCAACTTCGACCTGTTCACCATCGAGTTCTGGACGGGCCGCACGCTGCCAAACGGCAACATCCGCCCGCTGGACCTGATCGCCGCGACGACGATCGGAGCCGATGATACCGACGCGACCGCCACAGGGCGGAGCGCAGCAACCGGCGCGCTCGAATACATGCACGAGGCAACGCTCAGCGATGGCGTACCGTTGCTCGCGGGCGAGACATACTGGATCTCGATCAGCGCCCGCTCGATCGACCCCGCCGCGGATGTCTGGCAGTGGCAGGACAGCGACGACTACGACACGCGCTCCAGCAGCTTCGACTACGGGCAGAACCGCTGGCTTGTGCTCGAAGACACGGACAGCGCGTTCGAGCTCATCGCGGTCCCGTCGCCGGGAACCGGGGTGATGCTGGCAATAAGCGGCATGCTGGCTCAGCGCCGTCGCAGACGCCTGCGGTAGACGCTGGGCGTGACCTTGAAATGATCACGGAAAACGCGCGTCAGGTGCGCCTGATCGGCGAAGCCCGTCTCGTGGGCCACACGCGCGATCGACACGCCGCCGCAAGCGAGGCGTTGGGCGGCCAGCTGGACCCGCACCGCACGGTGATAGGCCCCGACGCTGACGCCCAACTTGGACTTGAACTCCCGCGCCAGGTGCGCACGATGCACCCCCGCGTGATCCGCAAGCTCGGCGAGTGTGACCGGACGGCCATGCACTTCATGAAGATAATCCCGAACCGTGCCGATCCAACCGGCACGGGCACGCGGGCGAGCCGCCGCCCGCGTCACCTCGTCAATCAGCTCATGGATCAGCGACTCCGCCTGCAGCATCGAAGATTCATCAGTATCGTGGAGCTCCCCCAGGAGCGCCAGCGCGATCGCCTGCGCCCTGGTGTGAACGAGAGTCTCAAGCGCGATGTCCCGCAGACCCACGGAACCCCGGAGCACATCGCCCGGCAGCAGCACATGCATCGTGCGGATCCCGCCGCCCCCGCCCACGAACTTGTGGCGGATCTCCTCGCGGAAGAACTCGACCATCCCCGCGCGTGACTCGACCTCACGCCCAGCGTACACACCCCGACCGCCGCCCTCGAGCACAAAGTCGATGCTCCCCTGCTCGTGCTCGTGATAGCCCTGGGCAAAGTCGTGGGTGTACCGCTTGTGCGTGATCCGGAACGGGCCGGCGCGCAGATCTCCCAGCAGCTCGGCATCGCCCGAGTGATCGTGCTGCATGGGGGTGAGGATCATGCGATCCGGTTCGCAGGACGGTGCCCGGTGGTTCCGTTACTGCTTCTTTGCCCACGAATCACGCAATGAAGCGGTGCGATTGAAAATCAGATTCTCAGGTGTTGAGTCCTGATCGACGCAGAAGTACCCCTGCCGCTCAAACTGGAATCGACGGATCCCGTCCTCCCAATCCGGCTCGTCGCCACTCTTCTCCATAATCGTGGGCTCGCACTTGGCCCCGCTGATGATCTGCAGGGAGTCAGGATTCAGGTCGTCAAGGTGGTCGCCACTCTTCTTGCCCGGACGCTCCGCCATGTAGAGACGATCAAAAAGACGCACCTCGGCGTCGACGGCGCTGGGCGCGTGGACCCAGTGCAGCGTG
This sequence comes from Phycisphaerales bacterium UBA1910, assembly GCA_002337545.1. GTDB lineage: Bacteria > Planctomycetota > Phycisphaerae > Phycisphaerales > UBA1924 > UBA1924. The sequence continues at coordinate 77,064 of DDGE01000022.1, forward strand.
CCCTTCACCTTGCGAACCTTGCCCTCCGCATCGGCCGGCGGGTTGTTGCCGCCCTTGGTCTGCGGGTCGTAGGTGCAGAAGATCTCCGTGATGTTGCCGTCCGCGTCCTTCGTGTAATCGGTGCAGGTCACCCAGTACCCCGCACGCAGGCGCACCTCGCGCCCAGGCCCGAGGCGGAAGAACTTCTTCGGCGGGTCCTCCATGAAGTCCTCACGCTCGATGTACAGGTCCTTACCAAACGGGATCTCGCGGGTGCCGAACGACTCGTCCTTGGGGTGGTTCGCGACGGACATCATCTCGACGCGATCCTCATCACCCCCACCATCAGCTGTTTCACCCCAGTTGGTAATGGTGAGCTTCACCGGATCGAGCACCACCATGCGCCGCGGCGCACGCTCGTTCAGATCCTCACGGATCATGTTCTCGACGCGTCCCATATCGACAAGCGCATTGAACTTGGTCACCCCGACATCCGCGGCGAGCATCTGCAGCGAACGCGCCGTGTACCCGCGCCGGCGGAACCCCGCGATCGTGATCATCCGCGGATCGTCCCACCCCGCGACATGCCCCTCGTCCACGAGCTGCTTCATGTACCGCTTGGACATGTTCGTATACGAGATCGCAAGGCGCGAAAACTCGGTCTGGCGCGGATGATGGATCGGCTCGTCGCGGTCTTTGTTGATCGCGTCGATGAACCAGTCGTACAGCGGGCGGTGGTCCTCGAACTCAAGCGTGCACAGCGAGTTCGTGATCCCCTCGATCGAATCCTCCAGCCCATGCGCCCAGTCGTACATCGGATAAATGTGCCAAGCATCACCCGTGCGGTGGTGCGGGGTGTTCACGATGCGATACATCAGCGGATCACGCAGGTTCATGTTCGAGCTCGACATGTCGATCTTGGCACGCAGGACCATGGCGCCGTTCTCAAACTCCCCGTTCTTCATCCGCTCGAACAGATCAAGGTTCTCCTCCACCGGTCGATCGCGATGCGGCGAGTGCTTCCCGGGCTCCTTCAGATTCCCGCGCTGCGCGCGGATGTCATCCACCGGCTGCTCATCGACATACGCCAAGCCCTTCCGAATCAGCTCAACCGCCCAGCCGTACATTCGCTCGAAGTAATCCGACGCAAACCGAACCTCACCGTCCCACCTGGCGCCGAGCCATTCGACATCGTGCTTGATGGAATCGACAAACGCCTGCTCTTCCTTCGCGGGGTTGGTGTCGTCGAAACGCAGGATGAACCTTCCGCCATATTCCTGAGCAATCCCGTAGTTCAGGAGGATCGATTTGGCATGCCCGATATGCAGCCACCCGTTGGGCTCGGGCGGAAACCGGGTCGTAACGACAGACCGATCGCCCGGCTGCCCCCACTGCCCGCTTTCGATGTCGGCATCGATCATCTGCTGAATGAAATGGCGGGTCTCGACGGCTTCGGTCATGGCGATATCTCCTATGGGGGAGATAATACGCACATGTGTTCAGTCGGAATGTCTGATTACCACACCGCTGGATAATCCTTGCCGCATTCCGGGCAGGTGCTCGGCCCGACCGGGAGCTGAGGCCCGAGCACCGAGTCGAGCCCGGACAGGTCGTACCCGCACTTCACACACTCGAGTTTAATGTTGCTCGCGCGCTGCGGGCCCTTCGGCGGGGCCCCCTTAATCACTGAGATCAGGTTCCGCATGCGAGATCGCTTGCGGGCGCGGGTTGAGAAGCACACAAGCTTGAGTTCTTCGATGAGCTTGTACCGGTACAGCCCCATAGGCATATTGCCCCTGAGCTTGCAGATGATCTCGATGACCCCATCGCGTTGCATACAGACACGATACCCGAGGAATAAGGGCAGTGCACGGGCAGAAAAAAACCCGCTGAATCAGCGGGCTTTGGTTCATGAGTGAACACTACTCGAAACTCAATCGTCGTCCCCATGCCCCGCGAAGGCCGCAATGACCTCCTGCTGGATATGCGGCGGCGTGTTCTCGTCGTGCGAGTACTCCATGGTGTAGCTGCCGGCCCCGCCCGTGATGGACTTGAGCTCCGTCGAGAAGGTCTGCAGCTCACTCACCGGCGCTTCCGCAACCACGGTGCACATATCCCCCGGCAGCATCTGCGTGTCCTGCACACGCCCACGCTTGGTCGACAGATCGCCCGCGATGTCGCCCATCTTCTCAGACGGAACGGTCACCTCAAGGTGCACAAAGGGCTCAAGCAGCACCGGGCGGGCCTTGTTGACCGCGTCGATAAACGCCTTCTTGCCCGCCGTGATGAACGCGATCTCCTTGGAGTCCACATCATGGTGCTTGCCGTCGTACACCTCGACGCGGATATTCTGCATCGGGTAGCCGGCCACCGCACCGTGCTCCAGCGCCTGACGCACGCCCTTCTCGATCGCGGGCATGAACTGGCGTGGGACAGAGCCACCAACCGTTGCATTGACAAACTCAAACCCCGTCTCATGGTCCGCAGGAAGCGGCTCGACACGCAGGTACACCTCGCCGAACTGACCCGCACCGCCAGACTGCTTCTTGTGACGGTGATGACCATCGGCCTTGGCCGTGATCGTCTCCTTATACGCGACCCTGGGCGGCTGGGTGTCGAGCTCGATGCCCATCTGGTCCTTGAACTTCTCAAGCACAATCCGAAGATGCATCTCGCCCAGACCACGCATCACCGTCTGCTTCGTCGCAGCGATCCGCTCGATAACCAGCGACGGGTCCTCCGCGAGCAGCTTGTGCAACGCCCCAGAGAACTTCGTCTCGTCCGCATGGTTCTTCAGCTCGATCGCCAAGCCGTACATCGGCTTGGGCAACGGCAGCGGCTTGAGATGCACCGAATCCAGATCGTGCCCCTCGTGCAGCACCGCGTCGAAATGGACATCGTCGATCTTGCCCACGGCCCCGATATCGCCCGGGCCCAGCTCCTCGACCTCATGCGAGTCCTTGCCCTGCCGCTTCAGCAGGTGCCCGATGCGGACGGGCTTCTTGGCGTCGCCGATGATGAGCTCGGACTTGGCCTTGATGGTGCCCTGATGGACACGGAAAACACCGAGCTTGCCGACGAACGGGTCCGTGGTGCACTTGAACACATGCGCCAGAACCGGCTTCGACGGGTCAGGATCGGCATGGAACTCGTGCTCGTCGCCGCCCTCCTCATCACGCTTGAGGAACGGACGCGGGTTGCCCTCCAGCGGGTTGGGCAGCAGCGAGGCGATCAGGTGCAGCAGCTGCGGGATGCCCGCCCCGGACTTGGCGCTGCAGTAAGCAATCGGAACCAGATGCGCCTCACGCAGCGCCTGCTCGAACACATCGTGCAGCTGCTGCTTGGTAATATTCTGCTCGTCACCATCCTCGAGATACTTGTCCATGAGGTCGTCCTGAACCTCGACGATCTGCTCGATAATGGCCTGGTGCGCATCCCCCTCAGATGAGAAAAGCGTGTCGCCCTCGCCCTCATCATCAAAGACCGAAATGCAGGCCCCGCGATCGGGCGTCGGGAGATTGATGGGAAGACACTCCGAGCCGAACTCCTCCTTGATCTGATCGGTCAACGCTTCGAGGTCCGCACCGTCATCATCGATCCGGTTCACAATGATCATCCGCGGCAGGTTACGCTGCTTGGCGATGTTCATCATCCGCCGCGTCATCGGCGCGATCCCGTCGTGCGCGTTGATGACAACACAGACAGTCTCGACGGCCGGGAACACGGAGATCGCCAAGCCCGAGAAATCAGCCAGACCAGGCGTATCGATCATGTTGACCATGTGCCCCTCGTGATCGAAGTGCAGCATGCTCGTCCGCAATGAATGCTTGTGGTGCTTTTCCTCTTCGGACCAATCCGAGAAGGTGGTGCCGTCCTCGATCGAGCCCATGCGGTCGATGGTGCCCGTCGCGAACAGGAGGCGTTCGGCCAGGAGCGTCTTCCCCGCTCCGGTTTGTCCTACAAGTGCGATGTTTCTGATATCCGCCGGGGATCTTTGAGCCATGGCTGCCGCCTCCTTTCGGGCGGGCAGTGTCGGCTCCGGTGCGGCGGGTCTGAACGCCAGTCGTCGCATCGCGGGCCGGCAATGCCCGCGGGTTGAGTTGTCCGGACCGGTGTGCTCAGTCCAACAGGGAGTCTAGCAAGACTCGTGCAACTATGGAAGAGGCAACCGGGATGAATCGATCCGGTATACACTTTCACCCGTCGCGAGGGGGATCATGCCCGATATAGAAACAAGTTGCGAACACCCATGCCCGGAGTGCGGCGGCGATCCACGGATCACACGCCATCGACTCAAAGGACTCTCACATCGAGCTGCGTACATTGCTGTGGGTTTCTGGGCGTTCTTGCTCGTGCTCGTCGTGGCGTACTCGCTGCCGTGGGTTCAGGACAAGGTCGGGAATCAACTCGCGATCTACACGTCCGCATCAGGCGGAGGGCAGTACGAGTATTGCAACCCACTCACACCCGCGATCTCAATCGCAGATCTGCGGAACGACACGACTGGGCCTCAGCAGATCCGGGACGTATTCCAGCCATTGAGCACTGAGTACGGGCGATGGTGGGCGGATACCCGAGTCCGGTTTGTCTTTGTCAGTACCGAAGGTATGCGGTACGATCAGCGCACGCGTGGCTTTGGTGGCGTCTGGTCCAGTGAACACGCGAACACCTATTTTACGGATGTCACACACGAACCCATCGGCGATGGGCCTTGGGATTACCCGCTCGACGTTGTCGATACCGATGCGTATTCCAACTTTCGCACGAACGAACGTTCGTGGTTCGGGCTGCGGATCGATGAGAAGCGACTCAACGGCGGTCAGTCCTATCGCAAATCAATCAACGTCTTCCAGTTCCTGGTCTCCGTCATCTCGGTGCTGCTCATCGTGCACCTTATGTTTCGACTTTTCTGGGCCTTCCTAAAGAAATGGGATCACACCCCCAAGCGCCATCGACTGATCCATCGGGCCGCGATCTCAGTTGCGTTCATAGTGCTTCTCGTGTTTGGATATCGCCTGAAGAGTGAGTATCACCATATTGCAGGAGTTGACATCACGAAGGTAGACCCGAGTCAGATCGGGGATTGGATCGACTCCGAACAGTTCGAGCAGTTTCTCGTGGATCCCGACCAGACGGAATCCTTGATCGCGTGCTTGCGCGAGCTCAGCGCGGATCTCCCTGACGATCTGATTCTGGCATACCAGACCATGCGGGACACAGACGCGAACTCGATCACCGAATACACCATCCTCAACGCGCAGCTCCGATACAACGCGGAGTTGATGTCATTCAGTCGTTTACGTTTTTTAGAGAGTGGCCCCAATGCAACGACAACACCCGGCACACTCCCGGGATACCTCGAGCATGGTTTCACATTTGATCATGCTGCAGATTGGGGAGCACTCTGGATCGGATACAACTCTGCTTCTGATTCCAGACATGTATCGATCTACTGGACCCGCCTGATCTTTGCAGGTTTTGTCGCGTGGATGGCACTGCGGATTGCGCTCTGGATCGCGCACCGGTTCGCGTTTCGTTCACAACGCCAACGTGCTGGACGCGACCAGTGTATCTACTGCGCATACCCGCTCAATGAGCACGCGTTACAACTTCGTCGTGATGCGAACCCAGAGAGTCAACCACCCTCGCCACCCAAGATGATTGATCCTGATCTGATATGACACGACGCGAACTCACACACACATGCCCCGAATGCGGCGGCGACGCAACGCGCATCCGCGATCGACACCCCACGATCATGCGGAAACCCAAGGCGTATCGGTGGATCGCGATCGCGGTATTGCTCTGTGTGTATGTTGGGCTCATCATCGTGATGAGCGATTGGCATACATCGAAATGGAAGCCTCCGCCGCCTCGATCGAATGACACGATCTATACAATGAATGCGTCGATCGATTCGGACACCCTGACGCTCGACGAGTTCACGCGTGCTCTCGATGATGATGACGAGATCCTTGATCGGTTCCGAACACAGATTCTGAAGGCTTTGCAAACCGAAAGCGTGTATGGGTCACCCGCAGAAGTTGGGCGTATCCGTATGGAAGTCCCCACATTCACGGGGTGGGATACCCAAACGCGAATCTATTCGTTCTTTGGGCCGCTCATCTCCACCCAAAACGATACCTTTGTCAAGGATCATCGCACTCGCGAACCAATGCCCGAGAACCCGCTCGCGGTTGAGCAAGTCCAGCGCCGGTACTGGCCGGCATACGATGTTCAATCTGATCTCGCGGGAGGCACCAAACGACGCGGATTCACACTCCATTACACCCGGCTCATCGCGCTCATCACCTTCATCGCGATGGTGTCGTGGACGATCTCGTTGTTACCCAAGGTCCGCAACCACACATGGTCAGCACGGACCCTGGCCAGTGCGGCACTCCTGCTCTTGGTTGCACTCATCGCGTGGCAAACACCCCACCGTTTGGACGGCATGAACGGCGCCTGGAAGGCGCCGATCGAGTCCACGGGTTGGTTCGACTCGGATGAGCTTGCAACAATACTCGAAGATCAGGATCTCTTACGCTCGTACCTCCGCGACAGGTTTGACAAGATGTCACTCGTCCATGATCCGGCGCACCTTGGGTATTACATGCAACAGGGGTATACCTTTGGAGTCGCGATCGGACACGAATACCGATCCATTTCTCCTCGTCCTGAGAGACCCCGAGTCATTGAGAACACACATGCTGAGCTCGCCTATCGCAAGCCACTTGTCCGGTTCAAGAGCATCTACGCGCACCTGCGGGTTTGGTACAACCAGGAACTCGACCCGGACAATCAGGACCTGTACAGACGAGGCTCATTCATTGAGAACCTGAAAGACCACGGCATGCTCCGGATCGAGCGGTTCTCAGGCAACGAGATGCGTCAGCACACCATCGACATGACCACACTCCTCATCACCCTCTCCGTCCCGTTCTGGGCATGGGTCGTTGTGCATCTGATCGGAGACGCACGGATCTGGATGACCCAGCGCAAACGCGTAAACCGCGGCCAGTGCATCTACTGCGGCTACCGCGCAGCAAACGAGGCATTGGCCGCCCGCTGGGAAGATGCCCCGGAAGATGGACGCTCTCACAATCGAGTCACGGACAACCCTGATTGAACGCGGACAGGAACGCGGACACATCTGCGATGGTGACATCCCCGTCTTCATCAAAGTCCGCCAACAAATCCTGATCGAGGAACGCGACTACGAACGCGGATGCATCAAAGAAGTTCAGCTGACCGTCACGATTCAGATCCGCCGCACATGGGATACAGCCGCTCTGGAACACGGTGAGTTGATCATCGTTCTCTGACATGACCGCGACATCAAGACTCTGATTCCCATCGAGGTCGCCGATCACGGATGCCATTGCGCTGCCCTCGATAAACATGTGCTCCGCTTGCTCAAACCCACCGAAGCCATCAGCATAAAACACACTGAGCTGATGCAGCAAACCACTCACAATGTCCGGGTGGCCATCATGATTCAGGTCCGCGATATGTGCTTCGCGTGGTGTGTTGGGCATGTCCAGATCAACTAGAGCGACAAAGCTCCCGCTCCCGTCATTGCTGTAAATGTGGAGCATGTCCGCCTTGGATCCGAGAATGAGATCCGAATCCCCATCGGAATCAAGGTCACCAAGAGTGACCGACCAGACCTGATCAGCCGGCTGGATCAAACCAACCTGCGAGAGCGATCCGGTCCCGTCATTGGCTTGGACCGATACAAGATTGTCAGTGAAGTGACTGACGACCATGTCAAGATCACCATCAAGGTCAATATCACCCACGGCGAACCGGTTCGGGTGGGAAGGCAGCACCTGAGAAATCGGCAAGCCGAGCAAACCATTGCCAAGCCCCGGATAGATATCCACCCTGTCAAGGCTCCTATACATCGCGATCACATCCGTGATCCCGTCGTTCGTCAGATCAGCAAGCGCAATGAGCGGAACATACTCCTCACCCATCCCGTAAGTCATCGGCGTCGCATATGTCCCGTCACCATTCCCGAGGTGCACACTGAAGTCATCGCTGTACTGGTTCGCGGTCACGATGTCGGGTATCCCGTCCCCGTTCAGATCACCGAGATCAAGATTGCTATGACGCCCGGACAGCGAGACCTGACCCGAAACCGGGAAGGTCCCATCGCCATCGTTCAGGAAGACGCTCGGCTCCTCCTCAAACGCGCCAGTCGTGGATGCAACGAGATCAAGATCGCCATCAGCATCCAGGTCTGCAATCCGCAACGAGTTCGAAACCTCGTCCATCTCCACGCGCAGTGGATTCGGGAACGCCGCGTTGCCAGCGTTCAGCAGAATCTGAAGATAACTCCTGTTCGCCGGCTCATGATGAACAACGATGTCCTGATCGCCATCCGAATCCAGATCCGCAAAGAGCATTCCGAGCGGGTCTGCCCCAAGCGAGAACAGCGATGTCTCTGGCTCCAACTCGCCACCAGCCAACCCGCGCATAAACGAAACCTGATCCGACTGAAGCACTACATCATCGATCCCATCGCCGTCGAGGTCGGACATCCCGTGAACCACCGACGATGTCTCATAGGGTGTTCCAACGGTAAATGAGCCGTCACCTTGCCCAAACATCCTGATCACATATGTTTCAGGACCAGTGGCGGACTGCCCCTCTGCAAAAATGTCTGCGTGCTGATCGCCGTCGATATCTCGAAGCTCTCGGATCGTGAAATCGATATCAGGAACGCTCTGCACGAACAGCCCCTGGAATGTACCATCGCCGACGCCAAAGCTCGACCACACATTGCCATCACCGAAAGCCGGCTGATACACGAGATCAAGGTGATTGTCGCCATTGATGTCATCGAACCATACCCGCGGATTCTGCGCCTGCAAGTTGTGCGATACAGGCGGCAGCAGCGAGCCGGCGCCGTCATTCAGATAGATATTGAGATTGCTGGACTGGTTGACCGTGGTCATGACATCCATCGCACCGTCCGAGTTGATGTCCGCGGCATACAACGCATTCAAGTTGCCGCTGAAATCCGCGTCATACATCGCGGGCCCAGAGTAGGACCCGCTCTCATTGCCTGTGTAGACAAGAACATGAAAGAGCGTGCCAACGACGATGTCCTGGTGCTGATCCCCATTGATATCCGCAAAGAACGCATCCTGCGTCACGCCCGTACCGCTGGGCAACTGAATCGACTCCTGCGCGTACTGTCCGTGCTGGTCAAGACCAAGAACATGGATCATGCGAACCTGGTTCGATCGCGTGTCTTGCGCGACAAGAATCTCCGGCACACCGTCCTGATCGACATCCCTGATGTCAACCCCATCGATATCGCCGTGATACAGGATGGATTCTCCTGCACGGAAGACATCATCGGGATCACAATCCTGCGCCCAAGCAACTGATGTTCCTGAGATCGCGATCAATGTGATCAACCGAAAAGAATACTTCGATATGCGATTATTCATCCTTATCTCCATCTCAAGATCAATGAAAGTTGCCTCATATACCGCGAGTGTACATCAACAGCGATTGAACACAAGCACCGCTTAGGCAATCAACCCCAAAGCCCGTGCAAGGCCGATCAGATTGGCGGCTAAAATCATGGCCTATGAGCACCCCGAACGATCAAACCGTCATCACCCGCTTCGCCCCATCCCCCACCGGGCACCTCCACATCGGGGGGGCACGAACGGCCCTGCTGTGCTGGGCATACGCCCAACACGCCCAGAATGAGGGGGGCAACGGGCGATTCCTGCTCCGCATCGAGGACACCGACCAAACCCGCTCCTCCGAATCATCCACGCAGGGCATCCTCAAGGACCTCGCATGGCTCGGGATCGACTGGGCCGACGGACCAAGCGTTGAGCACGACGGCAAAACCATCGGCGGCGACGACCGCGCCGTCGGCCCCTACTACCAGTCCCAACGCCTCGATCTCTACAACGAGCACATCAACAAGCTCATCGAATCCGACCACGCCTACCCCGCGTTCGAAACACCCGAAGAGCTGGAGGCGAAACGCAAGGTCGCGATCGAAGCCAAGACCGGATACAAGTACGATCGCGCTGCTCTTGAGATCCCACGCGAGGAGCGGATGCAGCGACTGGCGGCCGGCGAGCCGCATGTCGTGCGCCTCAAGATGCCCGATTCGCCCATCACGGTCCACGACCAGATCCTCGGCGATGTGACCGTCGGGCCCGACGAGTTCGACGACTTCATTATCCGGAAGCGAGATGGGTTCCCGACCTACCACCTGGCGGTCGTTGTCGATGATGCGTTGATGGGGGTGACGCATGTGCTGCGTGGGCAGGAGCACCTGATCAACACGCCTCGGCATATCGCGATTCAGCGGGCGCTGGGGTTTGACTCGCCCACCTATGCGCACATGCCGCTGATCTTTAACCCGGACGGGTCGAAGATGAGCAAGCGGGATAAGGACAAAACGGCCAAGAAGGCGGTCAAAGAGGCCAAGCTCGAATCGTCACCTATCGACGGGCTCAGCGATGCTGACTTTGCCAAGTGGCTCAAGGACAAGACGCGTCAGCTGCCGAGCGATCAGCTCATTGCGCTGGCGAATCATCTCGATGTTCATCTGCCCGAGATCGATGTCGAGGACTTTCGTCGGGCGGGCTACCTTCCCGAGGCGCTCAACAACTACCTCGCGCTGCTTGGGTGGAACCCCAAGGCCAAGAACGAGGACGGCACCGATGTCGAGCGATTCGATATGGGCTACCTCGCGTCGCACTACGGGTTCGAGGGCATGGGCAAGGGGCAGGCGAAGTTTGATCGCGTGAAGCTGTTGAGCTTTAACGCCGACACGATTGCCGAGCTGTCCGACGATGCGTTTGCGACGCGCTGGCGGGAATGGGCAGCGAGCTATGACCCCGCGCTGTGCGAGAAGTTCAGTGCCGAGGACATGCGGCTGCTCGCCCCGGCTGTCAAGACCCGCTGCAAGACCCTTGCCGACGGGCGATCCGTCATCGGGTTCGCGTTCATCGACGACGACGCGATCGAGTTCGACGGCAAGGCGCTGCACAAAGCGCTGCTCAAGGGCGATGCCAAGGGGCTCGAGATGCTCAAGCTTTACCGAGTGTTCCTCGACTCCATCGAGTCGTTCACGCCCGAAGTGATCGAGCAGGGTGTCAAAGACTTCTGCGAACAGCACGAGGTCGGCATGGGCAAGGTTGCCCAGCCGATCCGGGTCGCGGTGACCGGCGGCCCGGTGTCGCCGCCGTTGGGGCAGACGCTGGCGATCATCGGCAAAGACGCCGTGGGTGCGCGGATCGATCGATGCGTCGCCGAAGCTGAACACACGCTCGCTGCGAAGCAGTGAGATCCTTCAACAGCTGTCTTCACCTCTTCTCCCCCCGTTCCGCCGGGGGCGGATCTTCGACTCACGGGGGAGGAGAAGTGGGTGACTGGTAGATTGGACGGCACCACTGCGCCGCGTTGCGGCGAGTGGTGGCACCCTGTTGAGGGAAATGGTTGGTTGGGAGGAGGGCCCACTTTCTCGTTCCGCCGGGGGCGGATCTTCGACTCGCGGGGGAGGAGAGGTGGGTCTGCTTTGGAGTAATCGGCGTCTTTGCTGGTGGTGTGGGGGCGGCGGGTGGCTTTGCGGGCGGTTTCGAGGTATCTGGCTTTGATGGCGGCGCGTTTGGGGTCTCGGGAGGCGGCGGCCTGGTCCATGTCGGTGGCGGCGAGGTAGGCGTCGTTGGCGATGGCCCGCTGGAGGGCGAGGTCCTGGAGGTGGGTGTGGTCGTTGATGAGGTCCTGGCGTTGGTGGGCGATGCGTTTGATGGCGGCCGCGGCTTGGTGGTAAGCGGTGGAGTCCATGATGGCGGCGAGCTGGTCGAGGGTGATGTTGTGGATCTCGCAGATCTGCATGGGTGTGGTGTTGGGGTCGAGGAGGTCGTGGAGCAGGTGCGGTGTGAGGGCGTGGTCGCTGGGCGTCGGGGGCTGGGGGGAAGAGGGGAACGGCGCGGGCGCGACGCGGGCGTGATCGGTTGGTATGTGGTTGGTTGCGTGTTCTTCGATGGTGAGCATGCGCATGGGTTGGCCCTTTCGCTGTGTTGAGGTGCCGCGGAGTTGCGTGCCTCTATATACACAGGGCCGCGCCCGTTTTGTGCGCACAGAACCGGTCCGTAAGCGGGTGCTTGCTTTGGCGTAAGGTGTTGTGGAGCAGGGGGTAGAAAAAATTGTCAATAATCTGGGCGTGCGCGCGCTCGGCGACCGTTTTGTGCGCACATTTCGGGTGATGCGCGGGGGTGAACGCGAAGATCGCGAAGGGCTCGAAGAGGGGACTGAACGCAGAGGACGCGAAGATCACGCAGAGGCCGCATAGGGGAGGGGATGGGGGATACGCGATGAGCTAGGTGCCCTCCTTCGATCCGGAGGACGAAGGAGGAGGTGGTGCATGTGGTTGGGTGTTCAGGGATTGCTTTGGAATGAGACCGTTTGCACTCCGGCCTCCTTCGCTCTTCGAGTCGAAGGAGGGCACAGAAGATGGAGGAGGAGGGCACCCGGCGAGATTCTGGGAAATGGAGTATAATAACACTTACCTGATCCCTGATGACATAGCACACAGATACAGCAAATGAACAAAGACAAACTGCAACAAGCTATTATCCAGAATATCTTTGAGCGACCCGGACGCCTTTCGTTTTTATTTGGCTCCGGCTGCAGCGTTTGCGCGGGCTACCCGATGATGCCCGCACTCACCAAGAGCGTTGTCGAGAGACTGAACGACGAGGAGCGTGAAATGATCCTGCGGATCCGTGAAATGCAGGGCGGGAGTCGCAATGATCTCATGACGCCTACGAAACTTCACATTGAATCACACCTGAGTGAGCTGGTAGACATCGCTTCAATCCTTCAACGCCGAAACACACTGGAATCACACAATCCATACCTTTTAAATGGCATTGGCAAAGCAGAGCCTATCAGCATATCTCACGACGCTGCAACACAACTCATCAACAATATAAAATCTCTTATTTGTGAAGAACTAGACAAGAAACCAACCACACTCAAACACCACACCAATTTCGTTCGGAGCGTTCATCAAGCCATTCGTGACGGAAAACATGAAGGCCGAGGACCAATTGACTATTACTCACTGAACTACGACCCACTACTTGAACACGCGTTAGCTCTTTGCTCAATTTCTTACTGCGATGGAATGATGGGCGGAAGAACTGGACACTGGGCACCAGAAACGCTAGAGGATGGCCATCGGATATCTCCGCAAGCTCGACTATTCAAACTACACGGATCGATTGACTGGAAGAACAATAAGGACACCCGCTTGCCACTCCGACTTTCGGACAAATTCACCTCTGAAGAGTGTGGCATCAGCCTGACAGAAGAAGTCCTCATCCACCCTGCCTCTACCAAATACAAAGAGACTCAAGACGACCCATTTGCCTACATGTTCAAGAGATTCAGGGAAAACCTAAGCCGCCGTGGACCCCATACAGTATACATTATGGGCTACAGCTTTGGGGATGAACACGTGAACCGCATTCTCAGCGACGCTATTACATACTCCAACTCATCCGATCTCTTTTTCATCATCTTTTCAGGCGATGACGCACTACCCGCCCCACTTCTAGCTTGGAGCCAAAGCCCGCATATACAGCAGCGAGTATTGATAATTAATAAATCACAAGTTTATTCTAAAGACGAAGAAATCAATTGCCCATACGACAACACGCTCTACAAATTTGAAGAGATCAGCGAGTTGCTGTTTTCAGGAGCACTCACGACATGAGTTCCATTATTCACATATCGCCGCAACTCAGGATTGGCACCGTCATCGAAGTGTCCGGCTCACAACTTGTCGTGGAGCTAGATCGTTCGATTCAAGATTTGACCATCCAGTACGAAGGAACCAAGTATCCTATCGGGCAGTTCGGATCGATAATCAAGATTCAGTATGGCAGCAGAGTAATTTTTGGATTTGTGTCTCGAATCCAGATGAAGAGCGACTACCTGAGAGAGCTTGGATCCGATGCAGAGCAATTAGCTTCTGACGCACGGGTTTTGCACACAGAACTTTTTGGAGAGGGCTACATTGCCCAGCAAGGCGACACCAAGCATCTCCAATACAACCGAGGCGTCATCAACTATCCATTGCCGATGCACAATCGGTCTACATCACCGTGGACACTGAGCAACAGGCAATCTTTGGAGGCAGCGACAAAGAGCAGTCCATACCTATTGGAACTCATGTTTCAGCCAAGATCCCCTGCCGAGTACCAATAGACAAAATTCTTGGCAGACATACTGCAATCCTTGGCTCAACCGGAAGTGGCAAATCCGGCACAGTTGCCACACTAGTGAATAAGTTAATTGAGCACAAAGCCGCTGACTGGAATCCTCATATTGTCATTCTCGATCCTCATGGCGAGTATGCAAATGCCATACCTAGAGCAAAACTACTTGACCCCACCACTCCTGGAGCACTAAGGCTACCAGCGTGGTTATGCGAAGCCGGAAAACTATTCGAGTTTATACATCCAAAATCTACTTCGCAAGCCACGAAGCAGTGGACAGCCTTCAAAGAGAACTTGCTATCTTTGAAGCAGGATTGGGCTGAGGCGCATGAGCGTGATAAAGAAGAAGTAAGTATTGACAGCCCCATTCCGTTTTCGCTACAGGATCTTTCGGACAAGATCACTCACAAAGATTTTAATGATGTGAAAGATAGCATAGATCGGTGCCTGAGAGACCGAAGAATGCATTTTATGACTAGGCCAGAACAGGACAATCCAGATGAATCTGTAGATATAATTCGTCAATTTGTTTCTAAAGACCACTCAGCCTCAATTATCAATCTATCGTCCGTACCTTCAGAAGCCGAAGGGGTTACTGTATGGATGCTCCTCTCATTATTGTTTGAATACAAAGTTCGACAATCAATAGAGAATCGACACAAGGACCCTATTCTTGTCATTTGTGAAGAGGCTCACAGATATGTACCCAAATTCGGAAACACATTAAGCGAGAGTGCTAGATCTAGTGTTGCTCGGATCGCTAAAGAAGGCCGAAAATACGGCATTGGCATGGTTGTGGTTAGCCAAAGACCATCAGAAATAGAATCGACTGTTCTTTCACAGTGCTCAACTTGGGTAGTGATGAGGCTTACAAATCCAGATGACCAGTCAACAGTCAAATCATTCATGCCTGACGGCGTCAAAGGTTTAGTAGACGCGCTACCTGGACTGGGGCCACAAGAAGCAATTCTAGCCGGATACGCCACAAACATTCCTAGCCGCATTAGAATTAACGACCTCCCAGAAGAACAGCGACCCGCATCTAATGATCCTCCATTTACGGAAGGATGGTCTAGCGAGCCGCCGAGCGATGAACAAATTGTGGAAGTTTTTAACAAATGGCGTTACAACAGCTAGTTTGTTACCCCATGTGGCTCACCACATCATCCATAAACACCGAGCACTTCCGAATGGTTGCTCCCTCCATCTGTCGCTCGAAGTCGTAAGTCACTTTCTTGGCAGAGATTGCACCGATCATGCCTTTGATGATGAGGTCGGCGGCTTCGGTCCAGCCCATGAAGCGGAGCATCAGATCGCCTGAGAGGATGACTGAGCCGGGGTTGACCTTGTCCTGGTCGGCGTATTTGGGGGCTGTGCTGATGCCGCCGACGCAGGCTCTTAATTCGGTGATTAGTCGTCGTCATCGTCGTCGTGGGTCTCGTTGTTTGCGCCATCGATTACGGTGCCCATTGATGTCGGCGCGGTGATCGGCGCTTGGACTCCATGCCCGTGGACGAGCACGCCGCCGAGGTGGCCTGCGTTTGCGAGGGTGAGGCGATTTCGGCAGTTGTTTCGGCGGAGCGATCGGGCATTTGATCGTCCAGCGGGGTTCGCGACCTTTGCGTTGCGATCAGATTTATCATCTCCCATATCTGCATCGTACCTGAAGACCCCCTCCGCCTCGCTCTGCTCGGCACCTCGCCCGTTCCGCCGGGGGCGGATCTGGGACTCTTGGGGGAGGAGAACTTTTTTGGGGTTGTGAGAATATACCAACCGATCGGTTGGTTATGCGTCTGCACCTTCGGTACCATCGAACGGATGTGTACCCCTATTGACGGAGACCCCCATGCACGACGCACTCTTTCAGCCGTTGACTGTTGGCTCGATTCAGGTTCCCAATCGCATCTTTATGGCGCCGCTCACGCGGGCGCGCTCGACGATGCCCGGCAGCGTTCCCAATGACATGATGGCGGAGTATTACCGTCAGCGGGCGGGGGCTGGGTTGATCATCGCCGAGGCGACTCCTGTTTCGTTGCGTGGGCACGGCTACTACGGTGCACCGGGGGTGCACAGCGACGAGCAGGAGGCCGGGTGGAAGCGCGTCACCGACGCGGTCCATGAGGGCGGCGGGCGGATCGTGCTGCAGTTGTGGCATGTTGGGCGCGTTTCGCACTACAAGATGCAGCCGGGCAATCAGCCGCCGGTGAGCAGCACCGATGTGCCTTCGGGATCCCAGACTTATATCGACGGCAGCTTTGAGCGGGTGGACAACTCGACGCCGCGGATGCTTGAGGAGCATGAGATTCCTGAGATCGTGAGTGAGTTTGCTGATGCGGCCGCGCGTGCCAAGCGGGCTGGGTTTGATGGTGTTGAGATCCATGGGGCCAACACCTACCTGCTTGATCAGTTCACCCGCGACGGAGTGAACAAGCTCACGAACAGCTATGGCGGGTCGCTTGAGAACCGGCTCCGATTGCCGCTGGAGGTCACACGCGCTGTGGTGGACGCGTGGGGCGATGCGGGCGGGGTTGGTTATCGCATCTCGCCGCTGAGTGAGCACCGCGATGTGGTGGACAGCGATCCGAAGGCGACCTTCTCTGCGTTGGCCAGGGGCCTGGGCGAGCTGGGTCTGGCGTTTCTGCATGCCGTGGAAACCTGGGACCGCACGCAGCTTGATCCGCGGACGGCGGAGGTGATCCCGGCGATCGTTGAATCGTTTAAGAACGCCGGCGGCGGGGTGTATGTTGGCAACGGCGACTACTCGCCCGAGCAGGCGGAGGAGGCGATCGAAACTGGCTGGGCCGATGCGATCGCGTTTGGTCGCCCGTGGATCCCGAACCCGGACTTTGCCGAGCGTGTTCGGCGGGGCGGGCCGTATCGGGAGCCGGACCAGTCTACTTTCTATGGCGGTGGCGCGGAGGGGTATAGCGACTATGAGCCGCTCAACGCGACCGAACAAGCGAACGCATAGGGTGGCCCGATGGAGACGAAGTCTCCTTCGGGATCAAAGCCCGTCGCTGTCTGTTCCCGAAGGAACCGAAGACGGCTCCATCGGGCCACCCGGCTCACACGGACCAGCTCAGTGCCGTCTTCTGCTCGGAGATTGACCAGAGCTTGGCGGCCATTTCCTGATCGGT
>DDGE01000022.1:94698-94842 GCA_002337545.1 Phycisphaerales bacterium UBA1910
TGCTCGAGGCCCTGCTCCGTTGCGCACATGACCTCGGGCCATGATCCGCGCTCGGCGGACTGTGCGATGAAACGGGAGAGGATGGCCCAGAGTATCTTGTTGAACCGGCTCGCGGTGTCCTTGAGCAGGTTTGTCCGCGATGCG
>DDGE01000022.1:95107-113423 GCA_002337545.1 Phycisphaerales bacterium UBA1910
TAGGCGAACATCATCTGCGCCAGCTTGCTCTGTGCGTACGCGTTCCACGCGGTGTACTTCGTGTCGAAGTTGAGGTCCTCGAACTGGATCCGCTTGAGCCCCATGCGGTAGGCGTTGCTGCCGACGACCACGATGCGTCCCTGTGATTCTTCGATTCGCTCGAAGAGCAAGCCGCAGAGGAGGAAGTGAGCGAAGTGGTTGACGCCGAGCTGGCTCTCGAAGCCGTCGACGGTGATCTCCTGCTTGGCCACCTGTGCGATCGCGGCGTTGCAGATCAGGGCATCGATGCGTGGGATGGTCCGGAGGACTTCCGCGGCCGCCTCCCGCACGGAATCGAGCACGGCGAGGTCCATGCGCACGAATGAAACATCCGAGTCGTCGCCGAACTCCTGCTTGAGGAGTGCGATCGCGGCCGACGATTTCTGTGGGTTGCGATTCAGCATCACAACCTTGGCGCCCTTGGAGAGAAGCACCCGCGAGGCCTCAAACCCCGCGCCGGCGTTGGCCCCGGTGATTACGAAGACCTTTCCTTCGAGCGAACCGATGCGTTCAGGCGTCCACCCTTGCGGTCCGAAGCGATTTGTAGATGTCAAAGGCATCTCCCTTGAGCACAATCTCCGTTCCTCTCGGGTTGTGTCGGGGCATGATACGCCTCAGGGGTTGCGTGGGTTGCACGATGGTGAGGAAGTCTGGTTTGGGACCGAAGTTCAAGGGAATGATCCCGAAGGAACCGAAGACGGTTCCGTCGGGCCACCCGGCGCTGGGTGCCCGGCTTACGCGCAGCTTAAGCCGGATCACATACCCAAACACAACCGTTCCTGCTTAAACCCTGACTTCGTCAGGGCGTAAGCAGGGCACCCGGCAAGCGGACAAAGCAGGAACGGAAGACACTGAACCACGGAAGACCTGCTACGCCCTTCGGGTCGTAGCAGGGCACCCGGATCCGTTTCTCACAGCCCGTACGCCGGCTTTACGCGCGACTCGAGGTGGCGCATCAGTGGGTCGGCGCTGAGGGGCTTGCCTGTGGAACGCTCGCACAGTTCGGCGGCTGAGTATCGGCGGCCGTGCTGGTGGATGTTTACGCGGAGCCAGTCGAGCAGGGCGCTGAACTCGCCGCGGGCCATCTGATCATCGAGATCGGTGATCTGCTCGTTGATGGTCTCCCACATCTGGGCGGCGTAGAGGTTGCCCAGCGTGTAGGTCGGGAAGTAGCCGATGAGGCCGAAGCTCCAGTGCACATCCTGCAGGCATCCCTGTGCGTCGTTGGGGACATCGAGGCCGAGCATGGACTTGAACTTCTCGTTCCAAGCGCCGGGGAGGTCCTTGATCGCCAGATCGCCAGAGATCATGGCGCGTTCGATCTCGAAGCGGAGCATGACATGCAGGTTGTAGGTGCTCTCGTCGGACTCGACGCGGATGAAGCTTGGTGTGCAGGTGTTCATCGCCTTGGTGAAGGTTTCCAGGTCGATGTCCTTGAATGCGCCGTCGAAGTGCTCGTTGGCGACGGGCAGCGCCCAGTTCCAGAAGGGCTTGCTGCGGCCGACCATGTTTTCCCACATGCGTGATTGCGACTCGTGGATGCCCAGCGAGACCGAGTCGGTCAGGGGAGTGCCGAACAGCTCGTCCTCCTTGGGGAGGCCCTGCTCGTAGAGCCCGTGGCCGCATTCGTGCATGGTTGAGCTGATCGCGTCGGGGAAGTTGTCGAGCGCGTAGCGCGTGGTCATGCGTGTGTCGCCGGGCCCGAAGCCTGAGCAGAACGGGTGGGTCGTGGTGTCGAGGCGACCCTTTTTGTAATCGAAGCCCAGCTTGGCCGTGACCGTTTCGCCGAAGGCGTGCTGCTTGTCGGTCGGGATCTCGCGGTGCAAAAAGTCCACGCGCGGCGCGGTGCCCTGTTCTGTGAGTTTCGCGATGAACGCGCTGAGGCGTTCGCGCAGCGGGGTGAAGACCGCCTCGATGTCCTTGGCCGTCGTGTGCGGTTCGTACTCCTGGAGCAACGGGTCGTAGATCTCGCCGCCGTCGTCGATGCCGTAGCACTCGCCTTTCTGGCGGGTGAGGTTCATGACCTCGGTCAGTGCGGGGACGAACGCCGGGAAGTCGTTGCTCTTGCGGGCCTGCTTCCAGCACTCCTGCGCTTCGGACTGCGCCTTGGCGAGCGACTCGACGAGATCGTTGGGGAGCTTGGTCGCCAGGTCGTAATCGCGGCGCATCTCGCGGATGTTGGCCGCTTCGGCGCTGCCCTCGTGGTTGAGCTCCGGGTCCTGCTCGCACTGGGCGATCAGATCACCGATCTTCTTGCTCGTCTTGCGCTCGTGGATGATCCCCGCGAGGGTCGACGCCTGCTCGGCGCGTGCCTTGGCGCCGGCCGGGGGCATGTAGGTCTCCTGATCCCAGCTCACCAGTGCGCCGATCGATCCGAGCATCCCGGTCTGGCGTTTGAGGGCAATTAGATCGGCATAGTGCTTGGGCAGCGTCGCGGTGGTCATGATCTCTCCTTTGTTCAATTTCGTGCAGATTGATGAATCATAATAGGATCGCTTGGTGCAGAAAAGAACGCCGTACACTCTCTGAGACCCGACCTACCCATGAGAGGACCAATCATGCACACACTCGCATCGCTCTTCTTTGATGGCTGGGACAATCTGGAGCGTGTGCTCATCGCGACGCCGGTGCTGTATATCGCGGTGATCGCCTTTGTCCGCCTCACCGGCAAGCGCTCGACCTCGCAGATGAACAACTTCGACTGGATCGTCACGGTCGCGATCGGCAGCATCATCGCCTCGCCGGTGCTGCTGAAGGATGTGTCCATCTTCGAGGGCCTGCTCGCGATCGGGCTGCTTTTCGGGCTTCAGTGGTTCCTCACCAGTCTCAACATCCGCAGCGAGCTCGTCTGCACGGTCGTCCGGGCCTCGCCGAGCGTGCTGGTCCTGCGCGGTGTGTATCAACGCGACGCGATGAAGCAATCCCGCGTCACGGAATCGGAGATCATGTCCGCGATCCGAGAGAACGGGTATGCCACGCTCGAAGACATCGGGCTGGTCGTTCTCGAATCGGACGCCAAGCTCAGTGTGTTGTCGATGGATGCGATCGAGGGCGTCTCGAGCGGTGAAATCGGCGGGCTGGATATCAGCGCGAATCAGGAAGACTCGGAAGACCCCGACGCGTGATTCACCGCAGCTTGAGCGTCGCTAATGCCACCACGCTGAAGAGGATCGCGATCAGCCAGAGGCGGACCACGACCTGGTTCTCGGCCCAGCCGCCCTGGTGCAGGTGATGGTGGTAGGGCGCGATGCGGAAGATGCGTCGCCCGGTGCCGGTCTTGATGCGGGTGTACTTGAACCAGCCGACCTGAAGCACGACCGAGCCGATCTCCATGAGGAATACGCCGCACATGAGCAGGACGACGACCTCCTGTCGTGTCATGACGGCGATGTAGCCGATGCACCCGCCCAGCGCCAGCGAGCCGGTGTCGCCCATGAACACCTGCGCGGGCTTGCAGTTCCACCACAGGAAGCCGAGGCAGGCGCCTGCCATGGCGCCGGCCATGACGGCGAGCTCATCGGTGAAGGGGATGTATGGGACCAGCAGGTACTGGGCCGCGCTCTGTGTGCCTGCGATCAGGGCGAGCAGGATGAGCCCGAAGCTGACAATCCCCGACGAGCCCGCGGCGAGCCCGTCCATGCCGTCCGTGATGTTCACCGCGTTGGACACACCCGCGACGACGAGCGTGGAGAAGATGACAAAGAGCGGCATGCCGAGATACCAGAGCGATTCGCTCGCGAGCCCCGTGTCCGGGTCGTATGTGCGCTGGAAGGGAAGGTTGAGGACATGAGCGAGTGAATCGGTGCCGTCTGGCGTCATGCCGTAGCGGTATCCGAAGTAGCCCACGATCGCGCCGATGCCGAGCTGGAACACCAGCTTCTCCCATGAGAAGAGCCCTTGGCGACCGGTGCCCCGACGCGACGCGGTGAGCTTGAGCCAGTCGTCGGCCCCGCCGACCGCCGCGAGCCAGAGCAGCGCGAAGAGCCCGAGATATACCCGATTCACACGGATATCCGCGAGGAGGAAGGTGGAGATGAAGATCGCGCCGACGATGAGCACGCCGCCCATCGTGGGGACATTGGCCTTGCTTGCCGCGTGCTCGCGGAGGAGTTCGGCGTCTGTCTCGCCGCCGTCGCCGATCTTGAGTGAGATGAGCGCCCGGATGACACGCTTGCCGAAGAACACGACGATGAAATACGCGAGCCCGGCCGCGAGCAGGGCGCGGAACTGGACCTGATCGAATACCGCGAGCACGGCGAACACCTTGTACTCGTAGAACCGGTTGATCAGGATGTCGAGAAGGATGTAGATCATGCGTTCGTCTGGGCGTTTTCCTGTCTCTTCGATCGGCCAGACGCGTGCAAATCGCCCAACTTGTCGATCAAACGCTCGAGTTTGACGCCCCGTGAACCCTTGATGAGGACCGTGTCGCCGGGCAGGATCGAACCCGCAACTCGTGCGATCGCATCATCGGAGCTATCCGCGATGATCATCCCGCGTGGGCCCTCGATCCGCACCCCCGCAAACGATTCACCAAGCATGATTATGCGATCGATCGATTCATCCCCCAGCGCATGATCCGCGAGGGACTGGTGTTCCGCGGGTGCGATGGCCCCCATCTCCAGCATCTCGCCGAGCAGGGCGATTTTTCGAGCCGGCACCACGATCTCGACAAAGGTTGCCATCGCCGCCCGCATGGAGTCGGGGTTGGCGTTGTAGGCGTCGTTGATGACGATGATCGGTGCGCCGCTTGTCTCGATCTCGACGCGCTGGAATCGCATGGCGGGGGGCGTCGCCCGGGCCAGCCCGGCGCGGGTCGTTTCGTCGGAGATCCCCAGCTCGCGCCCCGCGAGCACGCAGAGCCCCGCGTTGTGTGCGTTGTGATTGCCGGGGATCGGGACACGGAACGATGCCTCATCGATCGAGAACGCGCATCCGTCCGCGTCGCTCGTTTCGAGTTTGAACCGATCATCGAGACGCACGATCCGGTGCGGATCGCCAACGAGTGCTGCGTCGAGCGAGCCGATCCCGTGCGGGATCACCCCCACTGTTGCCGGCGGTGCCGTCGAGATCAGGCACGCCTTCTCCTTCGCGATGTTCTCGATGCTGCCGAGCCCCTCGAGGTGCGCCCGTCCGATGCTCGTGATGACTGCGATGTCGGGGCGGAGGAGTTGGGTGCGGGCGGCGATCTCGCCGGGCGTGCTCATGCCGACCTCGGCGACGAGGAACTCCGCGTCGATCGGTGTGTTGAGCACGGTGATCGGCACACCCAACGCGTTGTTGAAGCTCTTGGGCGACGCGTGTGTCTTGCCCGCGGCGCTGCACACACCCTGCATCAATCGGCAGGTTGTTGTCTTCCCATTCGAACCTGTGATCGCGATGACCTTCGCACGGATCCGATCGCGCCATGCGCTCGCGAGGCGCGTCATCGCATCCAGCGCATCCCCCACTGCCAGCACCGGGATCTTGATCTGTTCCGGGACGCGATCCGCGTGGGTCACGATGCATGCTGCCGCTCCGCGATCCTGTGCGTTTCTGAGATAATCGTGCCCGTCGACCTGCTCGCCCTGGAATGCAAAGAAGAGCTGCCCGGGCTGGATGGATCGTGTGTCGATGGAGACGCCGACGAACGCACACGGGCCCGATTCAGGCGCGATGTGCCACGCGCCCCCCGCGAGCCGCGCGATCTCATCCCATGCCCATGCGTTCATGATGCGCCTGCCCGCTCCGCGTTGGACTCCTTCGCCCTGAGTCGGCGTTCGCGGAGCGCGAGCTTGGCGTGCTCGCGATCGTCGAAGTGGATCGTGCGGGTGCCGCCCATGGCGTCAGGGAGTATCTGCTCGGTTTCGTGTCCCTTGCCCGCGATGACGATGACATCGCCCGGCTCGGCGTCCATGATCGAATCGTGGATGGCGCGTGCGCGATCGGGTTGGACCCGCACACGATCACGCTGCCCGTCATCGATTCCCGAGAGCACCATGGTGATGATGTCGCTGGGCGATTCCGTGCGTGGGTTGTCGGAGCTGACCACGATGTGATCCGCGAACTCCGCCACGGCCGCGCCCATCCGCGGACGCTTGGACTGATCGCGGTTACCGCCGCAGCCGAATACGCACCAGAGCTTCGCCCCTTCCGGGAGGACCCGCTGCACGCCGGAGAGCGCCGAGCGCAGGGCATCGTCTGTATGGGCGAAGTCCACGAGCACCGTGATGTCGTCCTCGCTCGTCTCGCAATGTTCCAATCGCCCCATCGGGAGCTTGAGCCGGGGGAGGGATTTCTCGAACGCGGCCCGCTGCTCGTCCGTTGGCACACCCAGCCGGGTCAGGATCGCTTCCGCCATGAGGAGGCTTTGCAGCGTGTTGAGCGCGTTGTACGCACCGAACATGGGGATGCGAGTCTGGAAATCGCCGCTCGGCGTGTGGATGACGGCGAGCGTCCCTTCGATCGATTCTTCCTCGATCCGCACCCAAGCGTCCTTCGTGGACTCGGGGCCGCAGCGGATCACTTTCGCCCCGTCTGTGCACGCGTCGATCATGATGTGGGCACTCTCGTCGTCGCCCACGATCACCGCGACGCCGTCGGGCTTGAGCGATGAGAACAACCTCGCCTTGCTCTGCCGATAGTGATCGAGCGTGAGGTGATAATCGAGGTGGTCGCCCGTGAGGTTGGTGAACGCCGCCGCGTCGAACGCGATCGCCCCGGTCCGGTGCTGATCCAGCGCGTGGCTCGAGACCTCCATCACGACCGCTTGGCATTCGTACTCGAGCATCGTCGCCAGCGTGCGGCTCAGCTCCAGCGCGGGCGGTGTGGTCATCGCGGCCCGCGATCGCTCCCGCCCGTCGTCGATCTCCACTGTTCCGATCAGCCCGCAGCGAACCCCCGCGCCTTCCACGAGCTGGTGTGTGAGATGCGTGATCGTGGTCTTCCCGTTCGTTCCCGTGATCCCGCCCGTGATGAGACTGGATGCGGGGTGCCCGTAGAACCGCTCGGCGATCTGGGCTGTCGTGACGATGGGATCGTCGCACTCCAGGACGACCACTTTCGATCGCATGGGCAGCTCGATGCCCTTGCCGCCGCCCCGTTCCGTCAGGATCGCGACGGCTCCGCATTCGATCGCGGGTTCCGCGTATCGCAGCCCCTGATCCTTGGTGCCCGCGCGAGCGACAAACAACGAGCCGGGCACGGCCGTCCGCGAGTCCTCCGTCACATCGCAGACACGGATCGATGACAGATCCGCGCCCGAAGTGACGCAACAGACATCCAGGCCCGAGATGAGTTCATCCAATCGCATCGCTGCCTCATCATCGTCGATTTCCGCGTCTCGCACGCAGATTTCCGTGATCAATGATATCGGATCAGGGGAGGATCAGCATTGCGTCGCCGTAGGAGAAGAACCGGTACTCTTCCGCGATCGCTGCCCGGTAGATCTCGTGCACGCGCGCCAGCCCATCGACCTGGCCCGGCACATCCAGAATGGACGCGATCATCGCCAGCAGGGTGGATCGGGGGAGATGGAAGTTCGTGACCATCCCGCTCACCCATCGCCACGCGTAGCCCGGGGCGATCAGGATGTCGGTGCTGTATCGCTCCGGCAGCGGCCCGGACGGGTCTGCGGCGTGAAGCTGTGCGTAGCTCTCGATCGTTCGGGCGCTCGTGGAGCCAACCGCGATCACCCGACGATCGGGTCCTGGCGGGAAGTGCCCCGCCGCGTCGCCCAGCGAACACCACTCATGGTGCATCGGGTGCTCTTCGAGCGTTTCTGTATCGACGGGCTTGAAGGTCCCCGCGCCGACATGCAGCGTCACTTCGCTTGTTTCGACGCCCCCGCGATGCAACGCATTGATCACATCTGGAGTGAAGTGGAGCCCGGCCGTGGGCGCTGCGACCGATCCCGATTCCGTCTCGCTCGCGAAGGTGGTCTGGTAATGCGACCGGTCGTACGCATCGCCCGGGTCCTCATCCCGTGCCTTTCGCTGCGCGAGAATGTAGGGTGGCAGGGGTGTCCGCCCCACCCGCTGCAGCGCTTCGAGCCCGGAAGAGGCGTCTGTCTCCACACGCACCCGCCACGCGCCGGGGCCCTCCGAATCGTCACGCGCCACCAGCTGCACAATCGTGCCTGACTTCGCACCGTCCGCATCGAAGAGCACATATCGCTTGCCCGCCTGAGCGCGTTTGGTCTTCACCATCGCGATCCACTCGATGCCGTCTACGCTGGGTGCATCGTGGAGGTAGAGCCCCTCGAACTTGCTGCCGGTGTCTTCGCGCTGCCCGATCAATCGGGCGGGGACCACACGCGATCGGTTGAAAACCAGCAGATCGCTGGGTGACAACAACGCGGGAAGATCGCGGAATACGCGATGCTCGAGCCGATCTGGGTTCGATCGTTGCACCACGAGCAGGCGCGACGAATCACGCGGCTCCGCGGGTTTCGTCGCGATGAGCGCGTTTGGGAGATCGAAATCGAGCGCGTCCGTCCGCATGGACGCACATCCTACGCATCACGCGTGTGGCGTGGATGCAACACCCCGCACGAACGGTTCGGCCCGATCGCCCGAACACGAGTTCATCCCTGTTCTTTTCGGACGCTCATCGCCGGCACGGCTCGTGCATCGGTTCTTGCGTATGTCGTCCGATCTACCTCTATATACGAACCCGAGCGCGTGGGGACTCCCGACGCATGGGGCGCGTGTGCACCCGGATCGGGTCGTGATTCCCAAGAAGGTCCCGGACGCGACAACGCCGACGAGGTTCGCACGCGTCCTGCAGGATACGAACCAGACGCCATACGCGTTGGGCCTCCAGGCCCGCGAACTCTCCGAAGACGCGGTGATCTACCGCCCCGATTGTGCGTCCAAAGGCGTGCATAGCGGATCTGATGCCGGCTCGAAGCTTCATCCCACGCTCGGTGAGGTGCTCCCTGTCGACGCGGATCCCACGCAGATCAATCGGATCATCACGACGCGGCAGCAGATTCAACCCGCGACCGGTCGGGCGCTGGATCTGTATCTCTAGCCGCTCAGTCGTAGTCTGCCCCCTGCAGACCAAAGCGTGTCCATCGGTAGCGCAGGCTGAGTCGGGTCGAGTCATTCAGGCCGCCCAGCGGGATCGCGTGCGCGTCGAGCGGGATGTAAGTCTGTTCCCATATGGTCCCCCCACCCGGGAAGTACGAATGATTTGAACGCCGTGACTCCTCCGAGTTGATCGAGCCGTCGAACATGAGTTTCTCGGGTCTCGACAGGTCGTACGCGAACCACGGGTAGCGTTTCTGCTCGAAATCGAACTCTTCGTGCAAGTGCACCTTCTCTGCGGGGAAGGCGACCTCGCTCATGCGTCGCCCGCCGAGCACGATGTTCGACCCGCTCGCCGCGTACAAGTGCGGGGTGCTCGAAGTTGGAACATAGAGTGATTCGCCATTGTTTCCGTCGGACTGCCAGGATGCAGGGACGATTGAATAGCTTGATGAGAACGCCCAGCGAGACTGGATGTTGTAGTCAGTCCATGAAGCGCTTGAGTCGTAGCCGAAGGGAAGATCGTCGGCATAGGGCACGCCGCTGCCCGAGCCGTAGGAAAGCGGGCGCTCGTGCCAGTTGAGTTGATTCTGATCCGCCGGATCGATCGCGAGCGTGGAGGTGTTGAAGGCGTCGTTTGAATCGGCGAGATAATCGAGCAGCACCAGGTGCGTGAATCGGCGGTGCGGTAGCCGAGAGGTGATCGAGTTGATCTTGTACGCGCCTGTGATCCGCCCCGTTCTTCGTTGGAGGATCTCTTGATTCTGGTACGCAGCCGCGTCTTGCCAAGAGCTACCTGTTTTTACACGCCCGTCTGGCAGGGTGTATGCCTCTCCGGGGATCCATGAATAGGTAAAGATCAGGTCCTTATTGTCGTTCGCGTACGCATCGCGTCCCTGCCCGATCTGCATCAGATTCCCTTTGCTCTGCTCGTTCTCTGCCGCATCCTGCATCCTTGTCATCGCGGGCAAGATCGTGAGCGTGAGCGTGGCAAGCACCACGAGCATCACAACCAGTTCAATCAGTGTCATGGCACGCCTGCTGTTGGGCGAGTTATTCATAATCGACCCCCTGCAGCCCGCCCTGCGTCCAGCGATAACGCATATTCAGTTCGGTCTGATCGTTGAAGCCGCCCAGCGGGAGCGGGAAGTGTTCTAGAGGCACATAGCGCTGACGCCAGACATTGTTCGGGTCGGCGGGTGAGTAGGAATCGTTTGCTTCGCCAGAACTCAGATTGTTGAGTGACCCGTCGAACATCAGCTTCTCAACGCGGGCATGGTCGTAGGCGAACCACGGGTAGCGGTTCTGCTCGCGATCAAAGTCCTCGTGCATATGAACCTTCTGCGATGGGAACGCGACCTCGGTCGTGGAGCGACCACTCAGGTCTGCGTTGCCGCCACCCGCAAAGAGATGGGGTGTATCTGAGACTGGTTGGTACCCGTCGGGCCCGTCGGCCTGCCATGACGCAGGAACAACGTCATAGCTCGTTGAAAACGCCCATCGCTGCAGTATTCCACTTTGGGACCAGTTTGGGTCTGTGTCATAGCCGTTGGATACGCCCTGTGCGTAGGGCAACCCACTCACCGAATCATACTGCAGCGGGTGCTCGCTCCAGACGAGCCGGTTCTGGTCCGCGGGGTCGATCGCGAGTTGATCGTCGTTGAATACGGAATCGTCATCACCCGCGAGGAAATCGATGAGGATGAGGTGTGTGAACCGGCGATGCGGGAGTCGCCCGGACATTGACCTGAACTTCGTGACGCCGGTGATGCGTCCGGTGCGACGCATGAGGATCTCCAGATTCTGATTCACGGCCGCATCTTCCCAGCTGTTGCCGATCTTTGTGCGCCCGTCCGGCAGCGTGTACGATTCGCCCGGGATCCAGTTGTACGAGAAGATCCGGTCCTTGTTGTCCAGCGCGTACTGGTCGCGTCCCTGCCCGAGTTGCATCAGCTTTGCCCGGCTCTGCTCGTTCTCTGCTTTGTCGCGGACGGACGCAAGCGCGGGGAGGATCGTGAGGGTGAGCGTCGAGACGATCACGATCGTCACGAGCAGCTCGACCAGCGACATCGCGTGTCTGGGTCTTGGTTTGGGCATCATCCGGTCTCTCAAAGCAAATGAAATAATGATCAATGGCAACACCCCTTTGCAGGGTGTGCGTGCCCATGCTACCATACAACACGCAAACAACCATGCGAAATCTCAGATTCGATCGGCGAATTGGAATGGGGACTCTATCTATGAAACGCAGATCGCTATTCACACAATCATTACTTGTCGTCCTGATCGCATCGCCGACGATGATGCTCGGTGGCTGCAGGGTGATCAAAAAGAACAAGGACGCGAGCGCCATGGTGGAACGACTCGAAAACGCTCCGCCCGTCCGGCTCGAAGCACTCGGCAAACACCATATGCTCGTGATGCAGGCCCCGCACCCGGGCTGGTCCTACCGGCTCGATCGCGATGAGCGAGATCGTGATGGCTGGGTCGTGTATATCACGATCCGCAAGCCCGACCCCGCGTTCATGTATCCCCAGCGGATCGTGGACAAACGGCTCCTTACAGAAGTGGAAGCGGATCAGCCCATCCGCGTGATGGCGCGGATGCTTGAGCACAACGAGAAGGGCAACAAGGACCAGTACGCCCCGCTCAGTTTCGCGGAGCCCGGCTCGTCATGAGTTCGGCGGAGGGGACAACAGGTCCGGCGCCGGGAGCATGCTCTGAGCGCGGGCGCTCGATCCTCGCGCTCACGCTCGTGCCAGGGCTCGGGCCCGTGCGGATCGCGAATCTGATCGAATCGCTCGGATCGATCGACGCCGTCCTCGGTGCGACCGCATCGCGGATCGGGCAGGTCCCCGGGATCGGATCAAAGACCGCCTCGAGCATCGCCACGCACCTGCACAAGTCGATCGACAAGGTCGACGAGGAACTCGAACGCATCGCGGATCAAGCAGCGCATGTTCTCGCGATCGGAGACCCCGGATACCCCCCGCTGCTCGCGTCGATTCCGGGTGCGCCGCCGATCCTGACGATCAGAGGGCACCTCGACATCGAGAAGACACACAAGTATCCGTGCGCGATCGTGGGTTCGCGTGATTGCAGCATCTACGGCGTGGAGCAGGCGGGGATCTTCGCGAGCGCGATGGGCAGCGCCGGGGTGTGCATTGTGTCGGGCGGGGCACGCGGGATCGATACGGCGGCTCATCGCGGGGCACTGAACGCGAACGGGCAATCGATCGTGGTCCTCGGGTGTGGGATTGCGCACGCGTACCCGCCTGAGAACGCGACGCTTTTCGATGAGGTTGTCGAAGGAGGCGGCGCGGTTGTCTCCGAACTCCCCATCCAAACGAAACCCGACGCCAAGAACTTCCCGGCGCGAAACCGGATCATCTCCGGTTTGTCCCTCGGGGTGCTTGTGATCGAAGCCGGGCGTAAATCCGGAGCACTCATCACCGCCCGCCATGCGAACGAGGATCACGGGCGTGAGGTCATGGCGCTCCCGGGGCGGGTGGATTCCCCGAGCAGTGCCGGCTCGTTGGATCTGCTCCGTGACGGCGCGCATCTCGTTGTGGAACCTGCAGATGTGCTCAACATCCTCCGTCAGGATGCGCGGCATTTCTTCTTCGGAACGCACGAAGCGAAGACCAAAGACCCCGTCCGCTCACCCAGGCCCATACCCGAGCCGCTCCCTGAGCCCGAGGGCGTTCTGGGCGAGATCTATCGCGTCATGACCGAGCCGATGAGTGCGGATGCGCTCTCGGAATCATTGGATATGGACCCGGGGTCGCTGCGATCGCAGCTGACGATGCTGGAAATCCAGGGGCTGATCCGTCGCGAGGGATCTTTGTTCGTTCGCGTCCGATAATGCGGGTTTTGGACTCACAATCGCTGGTTTCGGCATCTTTTGCGCCTCAATTGTTCGGGCATGTTCGGGTATTTGAGCCTTGTTTTTGAGTCGATATGCAGGGTTTGTTCGGTTTTCCTTGTCGTCCGGACCATGATCGGCTACAATATACCAAACAAACAGGGTTGAAATGCTATTGCTCTTTTGTTCTGATACCCGATCAGAACTGTCACAGGACGGTCGTGACGACTCGTCCTGAAGACACGAAAGACGAGTAAAGACATGAGCACCAGCAGCCCAACACTGTTACGACTTGGCCCCGGCGGCGACTATGTATCTGACTTTCACGAGTCCCCACGCCGGGCGGGACTCATTCAGGTGCTCCGTCGCGGATTCCGCGGCTGGATGACACGCGTGGAAACAGAACCGCTGCAATGTGAAACGCAGCAGATGTCCCACGCGGAGACGATCGGGCTGTTGCAGATTGCGCAGCAACTCATCGGAACGCAGCGCGATCTTCTGGGACAGGCCCAGGAAACGCTTGGGAGACTGAACGCAACGACGAGCACTCAACCCGTTCCACGAAACGCGACGGGCTATGACTCGACTCGAAAGGATGAGCAACATGAATCTCACACCCAAACAGCTTCGGATTCTGCAGTTGATCCGCGATTCTCGTATTCGCCGTGGCTATTCCCCAACGATGCAGGAGCTCGCCGACGAAATCGGGGTCAGCAAGGTCACGGTCTTCGAGCATGTCGAAGCGCTCATCAAAAAGGGAGCGCTCGTTCGCGAAGCGAACAAGGCACGCTCTTTATCGATCGCTGAGGGGATCTCTGTTCCCGACGAGTCGCGTCCGCTCAAGTTCCCGCTCGTGGGCAAGATCGCCGCCGGGTACCCGATCGAGAAGGTCGCGGACGCCGACGAGATTGATCTTGTCGAGTTCCTTTCGACAGTCGACAAGGCGGGTTCGACCTTCGCGCTCCAGGTCGACGGCGAATCCATGCGTGACGAGGGCATCCTCGACGGCGACCTCGTTCTCCTCGAACGCGCTCAGGTCGCCCGCAACGGCGATCGCGTCGTCGCGCTGCTGGAGGACGGATCCACGACACTCAAGACCTTCTTCAAGGAACCGGATCACATCCGCTTGCAGCCCGCGAACCCGGACTTCGAGCCGATCCGCGTGAAGTTCTGTCAGATCCAGGGGATCGTCAAGGGTGTCGTGCGCCGGTACTGATCTTCTTCTCGTACTGGCTGAGATACGAACGATGCGTTCATGGCTGCTCGTGCTGAGCGGCCATTTTATTTGATGCCGCGTCTCAGAACCGCTTGTGCGTCGGTCGCTCGCTCGGGCCTTTGACGCCCATGATTGCGCGAACCAAGGGTAGGTCACCCGCACGCGTGAGCTTGATGTTCTGCGGATCGCCCTCGACGATGACTACTGGTTCGCCCAATCGCTCGACGAGCCCCGCGTCATCGGTCGAACTCAGGTCGTCCTGCGCATACGCACGCGCGAGGAGTTCGCGCTCGAACACCTGAGGGGTTTGCACCTGCATCAGGTTCGTACGATCAATCGTTGAATCGACCCGATGCATCGAGTGCCTGGTGCCAACGCCAAGGATGGACGCGACAGGATCGACTTCCGAGCTGTCATCGAGCGGGTCAGGATCGATGCGTTTGAGCGTGTCGCTCACGGGTGTGCCCGGGACCACGGCGGGATGGGTCTTGGCGGCATCGAACAGACGATCGATCAACGCCGCGTTTGTCGCGGGGCGTGCCGCGTCGTGGATCGCGATGTGGGTGCAGGACGCATCAACGACCCGCAACGCGTTGGCGACGGTTTCGTACCGGTGGTCTTTGCCGCCCTGCACGAGCGTGGCGCCGAGGAGCGAGATGCGATCCGCGTGGCGGAGCTTGAAGTCCGCGAACGCGTCATCGTCGTGCGGGCCCGCGACAATAACCTGCGCGACTTCTTCGCGGGTATTGAAGAGCTCGATCGAGCGTTGGAGCACGGTCTTGCCCCCGAGGTCTTCATCGAGCTTTGAGCGGCCGGTTCCGAGCGGATCGTCCGCACCCGAGTTGTAACGAGTAGATGAACCGGCGGCCGGGATGATGACAGAGATGCGCATAGGACAGTATAGATCTCAAAGAAAAGACGGGGCCGACATGTGAACATCGACCCCGCCATCTCCTCGCGGAGAACACGATGCGGGAAGAGAGATGAAGAGAGAAGAATCTGGCTTACTTGCGGCGGCGAACAGACGCGATCAGACCGGCACCCGCGAACGCCAAGAACCCGGAGGGTGTGGGGGTCACCGTGATCCGGGCGACGAGGTCGTCTGCACCGAACGCGGAGTTGATTTTCGAGTTGTTCGCGGTGGTCGAACCGATGAACGAGGCGAGATAGTCATCGTCGCCTGTTTCTGCGAAGAAGTCACGGATCGTGGCGAGCTCAGAGATGGCATCGCCGCCGTTGGTGGAGAACGCTGCGCCGTTTTCAGCGGCGTTCAGTTCAGTGCCGTTGTCGTTGATATCGCGCCCATAGATCTCGATGACGCGCGGGCCCTTGAAGTTGCCCTGTGCGTCGAAGAGTTCGACGGCGTTGGGGTTGTCGTTCCCAAAGAACAGATCATTGCTCGGGATGACCATGGACGCGTACGAGAAGAATCGGTTCACGGAAGCATCGCCGATCTCAATATCGAAAGTGCTCGACTCGCCGGGTGAGTAGACGGGCGCGTCGCCTTCGAATGCGAAAGACGCGAGGGTTGCGTCCACCCCGCCCGCTGCGCCGGCGGCGCTGTTCGCGAACGCGTCCGAGATCGGCGCGGTGTTCCCGGTTTCTGCGAGATCGGTGATCCCGGCGAAGTCGCTCGCGAACTCACCGGTGGTGTATGAATCAAAGCCTCCGTTGTGGGCGGCAACCCAAACGGGCGTGAAGAAGAAGTTGTTGTCGCCGAGGGTATTCTCGACCTGGACCGAGATGACCTCAGCGTTCGCCGCGCCGGTGGCGGTGATGAGTGTGAGTGCGGTGAGTGTGGTTGGGATTCTCATTAGGATACTCCTGTCATTGAAGATGCCGCCGTGGATTGGGCACGCGTTGTGCACACAACGATCGCGCCGTGCCGGCACGACGCCCGACACGCCCCCGCGTTCGCGGGGTCCCCCTCATGATGTGAACGATTTCAGATCGAGAAGACTCGGATCACAGCGTCCGCGATCTCGTCTGTATAGGTTGAAGCCGGCCCGGGGATCGAGCCGTCGTTGATCAGCCTGGGGATATTCAGAACCATGCCTGTAAAGAGTGCGATGCCCAGGTCGGGATCCATCTGGCGAATCTTCTTTTCCTGCATGGATCGCACAAAGAACGAGCGGAAGAGCTGTCCCTGCTTTGAGTAGACCTCACCCAAGCGCTCGGCCATGCGATGCGGCATGAGCAGCACATAGGAGAATGCTTCGGCGTTTTCATCGAAGTACTGGTATGTGAGCTTGATCCATGCACGAACGGCATGTTCGAATGGCAGATCCGTTTTCACAAGCACGGCCTTGTCTCGGGCCATCTCCTCTACGATGCTCGTGTAGGCCTCGCGGATCAGCTCATCCTTGTTGGTGTAATGTTTGTATACCGCTCCTTCGGTGATCCCGACCTCTCGGGCGATTGTCCGGATCGAAGCACCGTCGATTCCGTCACGCACGCCCAATCGGATCGCCGCATCACGCAGGTTATCGCGAGTCGATCCCAGTTTGGTTGGTTTATTCGGCATGCGTTTCCTCGCAGGTGAATGGTGTTTCCGTTCTTGTACACGACCGTTTACATGCACAGGTAGCAGAATCGAGTCAACTCCCAAGATATTCCTGTTGAATTGCTCTTTTTCAGCATATCTTCTTTGAGGAGCCCCGAATAGGGCTTTGTGCTCGCGAAGAGTTGTACAGCGTGCCGGAGGAGTAACAGAATGCGTATTGGCGTGATAGGAATAGTGCTTGTGGCAGGGTTGGCACAGGCAGAGCCGTTTGTTTTCCAAGGCGCCCTCAATGACGAGGGTGTCCCCGCGAACGGGATGTACGATTTTCAGTTCATCCTGTATGACGCTGAAACCGCGGGGAATCAGATCGGTTCATTCAACATCCTCGACGATGTTGAAGTGATCAATGGGACATTTTTCACCGAGCTCGATTTCGGCGATGACGCGTTCGATGGTTCGGATCGCTGGGTCGCGATCGTCGTTCGCGACGGCGATTCGACAGGCGCGTATGTGCCGCTGAATCCTCGTGCGAAGATCGGCAACACGCCGCAGGCGGGCTACGCGAGCAAGGCGGGCGAGGCGGCCGCGCTGGAGGATCAGTTCTGGACCACGATCGCCCCCGGCGTGCAGCTCATCGGCACCCACGAGGGTGATGACCAGATCTTTATCAATCACAATCGTGCGATCGAAACCACAGATGTATTCGTCGTGCATTCCTCCGAGAATGCCCCCGGCGGGATGACCGTCTCGACATGGCTCAACGGGATGCCCTACTACGGGTACGCGTCCGGTGGTTTCTCGCGTGCCAAGACCTACTACGACCCCGTCACGGACGCGTGGGTCGTCAGCAAGGGCGGGCAGGATCTTCTGGAGATCGATGAGAACAACGATGTCATCATCACCAACAACCTGATCGTCAACGGGACGATCACCTCGATGAGCAGCGGCGGCGGGGAAACCCTGCTCGGGTACAAGACCTACACGCCCGACACGATCTTCCAATCCTTCTCCTTCGAGCGGCTGTTCAACTCGTTCGCGGGTGCGGTCGAGGCCCAGGGCAGCACGGGCTATGTCCGGATGGATGTCGATCTCCCGCATGGCGCGCTCATCACGAACATCCATGTGGAGTATGTTGATCGTTCGTCCGCGACGAACCTGAGCTTCGAGCTCTGGACCCGCGATCGTGTCACACTCGATTTTTCTTCCGAGGTGCTGGCGACCTCATCGGGGTTCAACGCGAACACGGTGCAGGTCTTCGACATCGTGCCAGACCCGGAACTCGTGATCGACAACACGCAATGCACCTACTCGCTGCGAGCGTTTTCGACCTCGTCATGGCCGACCGTGGGCAACCTCGGTGTCCGCAGTGTCATGATCGAGTATGAGCTGACACTTCCCTGATCCGCTAAGCAGGCGCCCAGCGGCTGATATTGGTTGACATAAAAAAGCCCCCGCTCAGTGAGCGGGGGCTTATCATTCAGTTCAACTCGGGGTCAGGGGCACCCGGCGGTGTACGCATTGAGGAAGTCGAGGACATCCATCGCGTCGAGTTGGAGATCGCCGTTCATGTCAGCGAGCAGATCGTCCGCCAGGAATGTGACGATGTAACCGCTGACATCGTAGAAGTTGAGTGTCCCGTCGGGCTTGAAGTCCGCGGGGCATGACTTGAGCCCGTTGTAGTACCG
>DDGE01000019.1:0-896 GCA_002337545.1 Phycisphaerales bacterium UBA1910
GACAAGATCCGCATGATGGGGATCGAGCGGACATTCAACATCACAGAGCTCGGGAAGTACACGCCCAAGGCAGAGAAGCACAATGAGATCGGGCCCGGCGAGACCTGTTACCTGGTCGCGGCGATCAAAACGCTCGGCGATGTCCGCGTCGGCGATACTATCACGATCGATCACGACCCGGCGCCCGAGCCTTTGTCTGGGTACGAACCGCCGGCGCAGATGGTGTTCTGTGATTTCTACCCATCGACGACGGAAGAGAAGGGCAACTCCTTCGAAGAACTCCGCGACGCGATGGAGAAACTGATCCTCAACGACTCATCGTTTACCTATCAGGCGGTGCACTCCGAGGCGCTGGGATTCGGGTTCCGGTGCGGGTTCCTGGGGCTCTTGCACATGGACATCATTCAGGAGCGTCTGGAGCGCGAGGGCGGCGTGCAGGTCGTGCAGACCGCGCCGACGGTGTCGTACAAGATCAAGATGCGCGGCAAGGGCGGAGAGATCTTCGAGAAGGAGATCCACAACCCCGCCGACCTGCCCGACGCGGGGCTGATTGTCGAGTTCTCCGAACCGATCTGTAAGGTCGAGATCATGACGCCCGGCGATTACATCGGCGAGATCATGAAACTCTGCATGGAGCGTCGCGGGGTGTTCAAGAACCAGGGGTTCGTCTCGCACGGGCGCGACATGCTGACCTTCGAGATCCCGCTCGCGGAGATCATCTTTGATTTCTACGACAAGCTCAAGGGGATCAGTCAGGGATACGCGACGATGGATTATGCCGTCGAGCGGTACGACAAGAACGATCTGGTGAAAGTCTCCATCCTGATCAACGGCGAGCCGGTCGAGGCGTTGTCACTGATCTGTCACCGCGACCGCGCGGTGGCCCGCGGCAAGCT
>DDGE01000019.1:1175-9742 GCA_002337545.1 Phycisphaerales bacterium UBA1910
TCGGTGAACATCCCGCAGAAGGCGTTTATGGCGGTGTTGGATACGGGTGAGTGATGTCGAACAAGCGACTCGCGATCATGCTGCTGTTCCTCGGTCTGATGACTTGGGGCTGCGCCATTATGGTCTTGCGTGGTGCAGCGGCACAGATGTCGGCAATGAACAAACTTCCGGGTATTTTGTCTGAAGAGCATGGGCTGTTCGAGGATTACGGTCTCACACCTGTTCAACTCGAATCAATGATCGATGAATCTGTTTGGTTTCAATCGGAATGGTTGTGGCTGGCGGTTCTCTTGCTTGGTTTTCTTGGTCTCCTCGAAGTGCTGTCGGGTATCGTGTACTTTGTGAGAAGCCGAAAGTAGTAGAGTACCGCGTGGGTGCTCTGCTTTAACCCGAAGGTCAAAGCAGGAACTGGTTGATTGGGGAGTGAACATGTCTCGTAGACGACGCGTCATCTGTGTCTTGGCAGGATTGCTGATGATCGCACTAGGCGTGATGCTTGGCTGGACATCTGATTTCCTTTCCGGTCGGATTGGGAACCCGTACTCCTTTGAAGCGGCGATACAGTTGATAGAAGATATGGAGTCGCAGGGCGCAACGTTCGAAGATGTAGATGAAGCTGAATCTTTAGCATTCGAAGTGATCTACCGTGAAGTTCGTCGGCAGAGTGATGCGGGTGCGTTCTATTTGTTTGCTCTGTTTGGGCTGATTCCGATCGTGTTTGGTTTGTTTCCCAGCAGAAAACCAAAGGTAGTTCAATGATTGTGGGTGCCCTGCTTTGACCCGAAGGGCAAAGCAGGAACCGGTTGATACCAAATGCCAGTCAAGCACTACGACATTCCGAACCAAGCCCGGTTCCTGACTTACTCCTGCTTCGATCGAATTCCCCTCCTCAACACACCTGAAATCCGCGATCTCTATCTCCACGAGATCGCGAACCAATCCGTGCGATTGCGGTTCGATGTCATCGCGTATGTGATCATGCCGGATCATGTGCACCTGATCGTCGTGCCTCATGATGGGAAGATCAGCGGGGTCTTGCGTGGACTCAAGCAGGGGTTCGGGCGTGAGATGATCGAACGATATCGACGAGAGGATGCGCCGATCCTTCAACAACTTGTTGGGCCGCATGGGCGAGCGTTGTTCTGGCAACGCGGGGGAGGGTATGACCGGAACCTGCGGAGTGAGAGTGATATCCGGGAGAAGATCGAGTACATCCACCAAAATCCGGTTCGGCGTGGTCTGGTAGAGAGTCCTTCGGATTGGGGGTGGTCATCGGCGCGAGATTACGCGGGTGAGTCTGGGGTTGTGCCATTGAGACGGGATTGGTAGGTGGGAACATGCTTTGCCCTTCGGGTCAAAGCAGGGCACCCGCCTGGGAGACGCAGCTCACCCAAGAGAAGAACTTGCGAAATGAGTCCGCGATCCTGACAGACCCACCTCACCAGCGCATCCACCCTCCCCAAAGGAGAGGCCTATGCCCGCGTTGTTGATGTCGTTGATCCTGAGTGTGTGCCTTGTGGGCAGTGGGGGCGAACCGACGCCGACGGCGGTGCAGGAACCCGTGACGATCGAGATCGATACCGCGACGGGGCACATTGTGTTGCCCGTGTGGATCGAGGGGGATGGGCCGTACTGGTTCGTGCTCGATACGGGGAATCAGAACACGACGATGTTCGCGTATGTCGCGAAGGACGCGGGGATCGAGACCTCGCCGCTCGGTGAGATGGGTGGCGCGGGGTCGGGTTCCTTGACGGTCGAGCAGGCAAGCGATGTGCGTGTGTCACTCGGCGAGTCGGGCGATGTGCTCTCGTTCACGGACGCGATGGTGACGGTGCTGCCCGATGCGGCGGAACTGCCTGCGTTCAACGGCAAGCGCGTCGTGGGGTTCCTCGGCGCGTCGTTGATCGAGCGGTACATCACGAGCATTGATTATGGATCGGGCGAGCTGGTACTCACGGATCGCGAAGCGTACGAGATGCCCGACGATGCAAAGGTCATGCAGATCAAGATCGCGATGGGGTTCCCATACTTCGAGGGGCAGGTCACGCCCATGCTCATGGGGAAGAAGACCAAGCCCGTCGTTGGGAACTTCCTGCTCGATCTGGGCGCGACCTACGCGATCGATATCGACTATGAAGAGGCGGACACGCTGGGTTTGGTCGATGCGGACGACCCGGATCAGCAGTTGGCCGGTCAGGGTAAGGGGATCGATGGAGTCATGTTCGAGATGCGGACCGCTCCCCTTGCAGACGCGGAACTCGGCGGGTTGGAACTCAACGAATCGCGCGTGCTGTTCATGACGACACCCGGCGGCGGGCCTCCGATCGAGAACCTTGTGGGCAATGTCGGATCCGGGTTGTTCATGGGCGACCGCGTCACGCTCGATTACGACGGCGGGCGGCTGATCTGGGAAGATCGCTGATTAGAGCTCGATCTTCGTCGCCATCGGGCCCAGATTCATCACGCGGGTCTGCCCGGCGTCGCTCCAGTTCTGCCATGAGGCGTGGATGTGGCCGCAGAGGCAGTAGCGGGGCTGGTGCTTCTTGATCCACTTGGTGACGGATTTGGAGCCGAGCGATTTACCGGCGGAATCCTTGTCGCAGTGGCCCTTGGGCGGCGAGTGGGTGATCAGCACATCGGCGTGGGGGCAGGCGTCGAGCCAGGCCGCGGCTTGTTTCTCGCTGTGGTCCACGCTCCAGTCGCCGAAGGGTGTTTCGGGGACGGCACCGCCGAGGCCCATGAAGACCTTGCCGTCGATGGTGACGCTTGTGCCGTGGAGGATGTGCAGGTGGTCGAAGGCAGCCGCGGCTTGGGCGAGTTCGTCGTGTGATTCGGCGTTGCCGTGGACGAGGATGGTGGGTTTGCCGATCTCGGCGATGGCGTCGATCGGTGCTTGGAGCCCTCGGCGCATGTTGGCGAAATCACCCGCTCCGATGAGCAGATCGGCGTGCTCCGACTGCGATCGGATCTTCTCGACGGCGTGCAGGTCGGTGTGGATGTCGCTGAAGGCGATGATGTGCATGAGTTGGTGTACGGGCGTCCGTGATTTTGGTTGCTCAGTCGATGCGGGCACCCTGGGATTCGTAGAACGAAGCGAGCGCGGGGCGGGCGACCTTCTCAAAGCGTTTGAGCATCGCGTCTGACCAGTTGGCGGGTGCTGCGCCACGGGCCTGCAGGTAGGCGCGGTAAACCTCGTCATAAGACTCGATATCACGCATGATCGTGTCGTCGTCGGGGTAGACATTCTCGTGCAGGATCGCTTCCGGGGCCAGGCGTGGGCGGGCGATGGGTTGCTCGTTCGGGTGCCCGACACAGAGTCCGTACACCGGGAAGACGCCATCTGGGAGCTTGAGTATGTCGTTGACGGCGTGCAGATCGTTGCGGAGCCCGCCGATGTAGCAGGTGCCGTAGCCCATCGACTCGAACGCGAGCGTGAAGTTTTGTGCGAAGAGCGTGGCGTCGATCACACTGACGAGGAATGCCTCGAGGCGTTGATCGAAAGTGCGGGCATGTCGCTCGTGCATGACCATATGGCGTCTGTTGTCGGCGCAGATGACGAAGAAGGCTCCGCAGTCGTGGACCTTCTGCTGTGGCCCGCAGAGATCGGCGATGGCCTGGCGTTTTTCGTTATCTGTGATGTGCAGGGCGGAGTAGGACTG
This sequence comes from Phycisphaerales bacterium UBA1910, assembly GCA_002337545.1. Classification (GTDB taxonomy): domain Bacteria; phylum Planctomycetota; class Phycisphaerae; order Phycisphaerales; family UBA1924; genus UBA1924. Next base: position 4,835 of record DDGE01000019.1, read on the forward strand.
CACGGCGCTGCTGGTCGCGGCGGCTTGGCCTGCTTTGGTGGCTTCGAGGATGTGCTCACGCGGGACGATTTCGTCGGTAAATCGGCGGATCGAGCGGTGGGCGTGCATGCTGTGGATGGTGTCGTTCATGGCGAATGATACCACTCAGCGCTGATTGGGCGGGAATGGCATAAAGCTGGTCTGTCCCGTCTGGATCAGGCGCAGGATATAGGGCTGGCACATCCCACAGCCGGTGCCGCACTTGGTGCGTTTCTGCAGCGCCTCGAAGATCTGCTGCGTGGTTTCACGCTCGACATCGTGCTCGTTCTCCACGATCTGATCGAGGAGCTTGAAGGGGACCTTGTGGCAAATGCAACGATCGACGAACATCAGTGCCACCTCTCGGGGTGCTGGACATAGTTCGGGTCGTTCTCGGAGTCGATCGAACCAATACCGTGTTGCTCGATGCTCCGAGCGTTTAGGTCGGGTGTGTCCGGGAGCACAGACCCGTCCGCACGCGCGGAGAACGCCTTCCCGAAGCCGACATTGGGGCGATGATGGCGGAACGCGGTGGTGGGGGCAGTGTTCTCGCGCCAGCCGGCTCCGGGAGAGAAGAGCTTGGGCGGGTCGAGCAGCGCGGAGTTCGATGGCTGGCCGGAGAAGAGCACAATCATGGTATCCGCGAATACGAGTTGGGCGGACGGCCGCTCGATCTGTGCGAGTTTCATTGTCCGCTGGTTGTAGAGCTCGAAGTAGCCGGAAGTGCTGGGCGAGAGCCCGTACGCGTTGTAGCCGTAGGTTGAGGTGAATGATCCGGTCGACCCCTGATTGTGGTACGAGCCCTCGGGCTGATCGGGGCACTCGAAGACCGAGCGAGCGCCGGGTGCTGCGGAGAGGTAGGGGGCGAGCGTCCCATGCGTGTGGTCGAGTGACTGCGTCGTGATGTTTTCGCGTCCATACCAATATGTCCGCGTGACCCCGGACGCATTGAGATGAGGCATCGCGTACCCGCGATGGTCGTCTGTGTAGATTGTGAACGCCGTAACGAGCTGCCGTTGGTTCGATATGCAGACGACCGCACGCCCCGAGTCGCGTGCGTGCGAGAGCGCGGGGAGAAGGATACCAATCAGCAACGCGATGATCGCGATGACGACGAGCAGCTCGATGAGCGTGAACGCGCGGGATGGCAACCGTGATTGCATCATCGAGGGAGTCGCTCCAGCAGCTGGCCGAGGGTGATCTCGCCCCGCGTGTAGCGGTCGACGAGCAAGCGGGCAATACGCATGTGCGATTGCGGCGCGTACGCGCGGATGCCGGCCACGCCGCTCGTGTAGATCCATCCCGAAGCGATTGCGGGTGTATTGCCGGTTCCGGCGGCGTGCTCGACAATGAAACCCGGATCGGTCGGGGAGACCGAGAGGTCGATGAGGCGCAGATCGGTATTGTGCCCGATATTCACGCCCGGCTGGATCTCAGGGAGTGTGCCGACGAGCAGGTGGGGCGTTGCGCCGATCGTCATGGCGATGGGCTGATGAGTCCAGCCGCCGATAGAGAGGTAGGGCTCACCAAACTCCCAGACGCCGTTGCTGTTCAGATCATCGTGTGTATCGAGCGCGGAGTCCCAGAGCAGCGACGCGTCTGAGCCCGTGTCATCGATGTACTGGATGCTTGGGAGCGAGCCGAAGAATGGGAGGAAATCAAACGCGCCTGTGGCGACGCCCGAAGAAACGACGACATCGCCGCTGGGGAGCACGATCGGCGTAGCGTCTGTGCGATTGGTGGGGACGGACCACACGAGCTCGCCGCTACGCTTGTCGAGTTTGACGGTATTGGCGCTGTTCTGCAATCCGGAGAATGTGTACGAGCTGGCGTACACATGCCCGTTGCCGATGGCGACGCCCCCGAAGAAACCCGCGTTGATGGGGTTCGTGAACGACCAGATGGGCGAGGCGGGTTGTGTATCGCCCGTGATGTCATAGCAGCGGACGGTGCCGCGCGACGATGAGCCGTCCGTAGCGGTCGCGAGGTAGATGCGTCCGTTCTGGTACGCCGGCGTATTGCCGGATGAATCGGCACCGAGGGCCTTTGCCCAGACGATCTCGCCGGGTTCGTATGGGTTGATTTCCGCATCAAACGGATCGGCGTTGATGCAGACGAGTTGTGCGTTGCCAAAGCCGCCGAAAGAGTAGTTCGTGATCAGTATCCGATCGCGATCCCCGAGATCATCGGTGATGACCGGCGATGCATTGACGATGGTGGAACTGAGGGTGTGCGACCAGATCTGTTCGCCGGTGGTCGTGTCGAGGGCGGCGATGGTGTTGCCGCTCGCGACGATGAGTGTCTGGTGCTCGTTGTCGATCGCGGGGGAAGACCATGATTCGAGGATGACCGGGGCGATCGGGGTTGTCCAGATCCCGGTGCCGGTTTCACGATCTAACGCAACGGCGAAATAGCTGTTCCCAGCTTCAACGGTCAGGGCGTAGACATGACGATCATCGACGACCACCCCGGATTGGGGGACAGGGACATGGTCAGTGTTCTCCCACGCTGGTGTTGTGAGCGTTGGCATGGCCGCAATACTCGGTACCGCGTTCCGCTTCGCATTACCTGCGAAGTGCGTCCAGACGCCCATGCCATCGATCGGGGCGGGATTGCGCGAGGGGGCATGCTCAAATGCGACCTGCGCACAGAGTGTGGACGAGACGAGCATCAGCGACGCGATCGCGATGGATGGGTTCGTGTTCATAAATGCGCGGCGTCCGGTGTTTCACGGACGCCAGCGCGATCGCACGCCAGTGGGGGAGGCGGCGTGCGATTGGGGGGGCGTGGTTAAGCGTGGCGTGCGCGACGGCGCGGGGTCGCGAACACGCCCCCGAGCCCGAGCATGAAGAGGACACCCGGCGCGGGGACGACCGCGACGGCGTCGATCTCAAAGGCCTCGCCCGATTCGTTAAGGAATCGGACATAGCTCGCGGACTCGAGCCCTGAGGAGGCGATATCGATCCCGATCCCGCCGCCAGAGCCGTTGTAGAGCGCGACAATCTCCGCGAATGTGAGATTCGCAAAGTCGTTGAGGGTGAGGGATGGATCGAGGGCCTGAGAGAAATCCGACTCGATCAGCCCGGGGGCGCCGGGTGTTGTCTCCGTGTAGTCGGAGAACCCGAGCGTCGGGAAGAGGTCGAGCGTGGTGATCGAGGCGGTGAACCACTCGGTCCCGTTCTGTGAGACCTGGATGGTCGCTTCCCCGCCGGCGCCGAAGATGAACGGGTTGGCTCCCGTCAGCCCCGAGCCGTCGTTGCTCGGATCCGCGTCGGACCACGAGGTGTCGAGAAACCCGGAGTTGGAGAAGACGATCAGGTCGATCCCGAACGCGTGCGAAGCGTTGTTGGTGATCGTTGCGTCGAACCCAAGGGTCAAGTGTCCGCCCGAGCCGACGGAGACGAGCTCGTCGGTGCCGAACGCGGGGTTGAATGGGGTCACGCCGCTGGGGAAGACGCCCTCGCCGGTGAATCGTTCAGCGCTGCCGAGTGCGGCAGCGGCGGTGGTGTACCCCGCGGCCGCGTTCGAACCCGCGTCATAGCTAAGAACGCTTGTCGCGAAGATATCTGCGTGTGCGGAGGTGGAAAGGACCGCGCCGGCAATGACGGCGCACAGTGTGTGTGTGGAGCGCATGGCTCATCTTTCTGGGCGAAACGGAAGCCCGTACCAGTCTGCCCTGTGATACGCGCAGGGCACTCCCCGGTGAACATCCGTTCGACGGTTGGGCTTTCTGCGGGATGAAGACGGGGATCGGCGCGGGGAGGGGCGTCGATCGTGCCGTCCACCCTGAGCCGCGAGGGTCGAACACTTGTTCAGGGCAGGTCTTCCGGCTTTGGGCGTATCCTGCTCGCCTTCCCGACGCGAGTTCTCTTTCGAGAATCGGCGTCAGTGGCTGCGATGACTTCATCGCGTGAGCGGGACTCGTTGCCCATTACGGCGGCGCGTCCGCGGTGGCTTTTCACCACACTTCCCTTTTCACCCGGCGAATAACGAACGCCGGGCACCTTGAACACGATGAGCGTATCGCGATGCGATAACGAAAGCAAATCATGCGCGTCGGATCGTGCGTTGGACGCAATAATCCCCTCCTATGCCTGATGCCGATACACAAACGCTGCTCAACCGGACCCTCCAAGACCGGTTCGGGTTCGATTCGCTCCGCCCGCTCCAATCTGAGATCGTTGAACGCGTGATGGACGGCGGCGACGCGCTGGTGGTGATGCCGACGGGGTCGGGCAAGTCGTTGTGCTTCCAGCTCCCGGCGCTGGCGATGCGTGAAGAGAGCGGGGGCGAGGGGATCGGGCTGGTGTTCTCGCCGTTGATCGCGCTGATGGAGGATCAGGTCTCGGCGCTCAAGGCCAAAGGGATCCGGGCGGATTTCGTGAACTCGACTGTTGGCAAGAAGGAACGCAAGAAACGGTACGAGCGATTGGCGAGCGGCGAATATGAGCTGTTCTACGCCACCCCCGAACGCATGGAGAAGGCCGATTTCCGCGAAGCCCTCGATCAGGTGCCCGGCGGGGTGAACCTGCTGGCGGTGGACGAGTGTCACTGTGTCACCAAATGGGGGCACGACCTGCGCCCGGCGTACCAGAAGATCGGGCAGTTCCGTGAGGAGTTGGGTGAGCCGATCACGATCGCGCTGACCGCGACGGCCACCAAACCCGTCCGCGAAGATATCCGGCGCGTGCTGGGGATGAGCAATGAAGAGATGCCGCTGTTCGCGGCACCCGTTGATCGCCCGAACCTGACGCTGCGTGCACGCGAGGTGTGGGATGACAAGGAGAAGATCGAGCGGGTGAAGGCGATCAGCAAGGAACTCGGCGGGACGGGGATCGTGTACTTCACCCTCATCAAGGACTTGGAGGTAATGGCCGGGATGCTCAAGCG
>DDGE01000019.1:10013-15436 GCA_002337545.1 Phycisphaerales bacterium UBA1910
GCGATCGAGGCGCGGTTCACAGAGGACGATTTCGATTCAGACGATCTGCGTGTGATGGTCATCGGCAAGGGACACGCCCACGGCATGGGCGGCGGGATCATGGAGTATGTGCTGATCCGGCTCGCGGAGTATGGCGCGATCGAGCCCGTGAGTGTCATGGGCGAGGACGGCGGGCGTCGGTACAGGTATGTCCGGACGCTCGATGACGACGAGGTCGATGCATCTCAGATCGAGGAGAAAGCAAAGCGGGACCTGATGCGCCTCCTCGATGTCGTGAAAATGACGAAATCACCGTCAATTCCAGCGTATGTCAGCGACTATTTTGGTCTCTGACCACACATCGCGAGAGGGCGTCTACCATCTCTACCCAACTGAAAGGAACCGTGACCATGAGCGACAACATCAACGAACTCATCATCGAAGATATCGAAGTCGGATCCGGCGACGAGTGCCCATCGGGCGCGACCGTTGAGGTCCACTACAAGGGCACGCTCATGGACGGCACCGTTTTCGATTCGTCCTACGACCGCGGCGAGTCCATCAACTTCCCCCTCGGCAACCTCATCCAGGGGTGGCAGGAAGGGATCCCCGGCATGAAGGTCGGCGGAAAACGCAAGCTCTCCATCCCCTACATGAAGGCGTACGGCCCGCAAGGCATCCCCGGCGCGATCCCCCCGAAGTCGGATCTCGTCTTCGAGATCGAACTGCTCGGCGTGAGCTAAGCGGAGCCTGTAGACGGACAACGCATGGCGCGAGCGACACTCTCGATCGTGATGCCCAGTTTTAACCAGGCCCGATTCCTCGAGGAGGCGATCGGGTCTGTTTTATCGCAGCGCGATCGCGTCAAGGAGTTCTTCGTCCTCGACGCGGGTTCGACGGACGGGTCGCGTGAGATCATCGAGAAGCACGCGGGCCAGATCGATTGGTGGCGCTCCGAGCCCGACGGCGGGCAGAGCAACGCAATCGCGGATGGGTTCGCACGCGCGACGGGCGATGTGATCACCTGGCTGAACTCCGACGATGCGCTGCTGCCCGGTGCGGTCAATGCGCTGCTCGACTGCTTCGATGCCGACCCCGAGCTGGGGTTGGTCGAGGGCGACACGGTTGTCGTGGACGGAGACTCGCGTGTGATGCATTGCGATCGACGCGCGGGCCCATCGCGTCAGTGGATGCGGCATGGGTACATGCGGATCCATCAGCCGAGTACTTTCTTCCGGCGTGATGTCTACGAACGAGTGGGGGGCGTTGATCGCTCACTGCATTGCGTGATGGATACCGAGCTCTGGTATCGGATCCTCTCGAACACCAACGCAAAGCGTCTCGAGCGGTACTGCGGCGTGCATCGCATCCATGAGGAGGCGAAGGGCTCCGCGGACACTTGGAGCGAGAAGTACCAGGCCGAGCGGGACATGATCGAGAAGAAGTACCCCGACATCTGTGGGCACCCGATCCGGTACCAGCTCGGGCGCGTGGCCTATGCGTGGGATCGGATCACCACCGGGCGTGGGCGCAGGGCGCAAAGAGAAACGCAGCGGTTCCAAGGGAAACCGCTGCGTGAGATCGCGGATGAGTTGGTTCGTTGCTGATCGAGATTACTTCTCGTACATATTCTCGATCATCTTATCGAACTTCGCTTTGTTCTGGTTCACTGTGTCCTGCGGGCCCCACATGCGGATGAGGACCTTGGTGGTCGGCAGCTCGATGAGCGCCGCGTGGATCGCGTAGAACGGACTCTCGTTCCGCCCGCCCTTACCGGATGGGTCGATGTAGGTGCCCTCAAGATCAAAGATCGTGACGCTAAAACCATTCACGGTTTTGCCGCTCGTGCGTGCATCAGATGAGCCGAACATGTCGGTGATGTACTTCTGGAGTTCCCGTTTGGTCTGGGATGAGTTCCATTCCGTCTTCTCGAACACGACGCTTGCGTTCCCGAGCGGGTGCTTGATGAACATCTCGCCGAAGTTCCCCGCGCTGGGCACAGCCATACGCCAATCCTCGGGCATATCCCAAGCAAAGCCCGCGGCCTGAGCGTATTCCTCGTCGTAGGTCGTATTCGCAATCCCATTCTCAGGCTCGGTGCCACCTTGAATCTGGTCGCGAATATCCTTCCCGCGATCGCGCGCCCTTCCAAGCAACGACTTGGAACCGTCCTCCTCGACCCACTCGCGATCCTCGTCCTTGTAGTCGTTCTCAGGTTCCGCGGCAATCTGGGTTTGATCGATCTCGACTGGCTCTGCGGGATCAGGCTCAGAGGTATCGATCCCCTTGTCTTCCGCGAGGTCATCGAGATAGCTCGTGTCAGCTTGGTAGTCCGGTGCGACGGCGTTCTCAGATCCTGAATCGGACCCACCCCCGCACCCGGCGAGTGTGATGAGCGCTGAAACGGTGATGGTGGATGCGACGGTTCGTGGGGTCTTCATAGTGAGAGTGTATACGAGCCGGGAGGGTATCCGGGTTCAGAAAATCAACCCCGCCAGATATCCGCGGTGATGAGTTCAACGGAGTTGCCCGTTGGGTCACGCATGTAGATCGAACGCCCTGGATCGGTATGGGTGCTCCATTCAATCTCTTGCTCTGCCGCGATCCCGAACTCGCCCATCCGACGAATCCAGGCGTCGTAATGCTCCGGATCGATCCGAAACGCGATATGCCCGGGCCCACGAGCACCGTGCGATGGAACGGGTCGGCCCGGTTTGTCCGAAACGGTTGGGTCGAAAATGAGCAGGACATGATCCTGATCGACCCGAAAAGATGCTGCAAGCTCAGAAGGTTCACGGATCAACTTGAGACCGAGGAACTCGTGGTAGAACCACACGGCTTGATCCAGTTCGTTCGTGTAAAGAATCGTTTCCAATATACCGTTTGGTCGCATCGTGGAAGAATCGTAGGAAATTAGACATGTGCGGGCCTAGCGTGATTGCGAATTCAGTAAAACAGGAAGATATCCTAAATGGCAGAAAAAAACCATTGGAACCCGCGTCAGTACCTGACACTCCAAGACATCCGAACGGAGCTCGATCGCTTTGAGGCGGCGTACGCAGACGGGACACTGCGAACCACAGGCGACTGGAGTGCCGGGCAGATACTGGATCACTGTGGTCGTTGGATCAAAGGCTCAATCGACGGAATCGATTTCCGGATCCCGATTGTGCTTCGAGTCCTTGGCCGATTGATCGTTAAACCCTTGCTCGGGCGGGTGAAGATGAAGCCCGGTGTGAAGCAACCGCCGACTGCTCTGACAGACATGGATCCGCAACCGGGTGTTTCATTCGAGGAGGGGCTCGCCCTGATGCGCACTCAACTCGATCGGATCGACGCGGGTGAGCAGATGACGAGCAACTCACCGTTGCTGGGAAAGATGACCCACGAGAAGTGGATGAAACTCCACCTCGATCATTGCCGGTTGCACTTTGGTTTTATTCAGTGTGAGTGATTACCCATGCTTGTCGAGGTACGCGGTGAGCATAATCGATACATCGAAGAAGTTGATAACACAATCCTCGTTGAAATCAGCCGGGCAGTCGTCGCATTGCGTGCACCCGTCACCGAACATTGAGATCAGCACCGAGAAGTCAAAGAAGTTCAGGGCGCCGTCTCCGTTGAGATCGTACGGGGACTGGCATGTCTCAATGGGTGAATCGGGCCAGTCGATTCCATCGGAGTCAAACAATGCGTCCAAAGCGGTGCGGATCGAGCTCGCATGGTTTGGAGATGTACTCGAGCGTTCATTGAAGATGACCGCGTAGCTGATCCCGTCACCCCGCTGACGGGCAAGGGACTCCGTGCCCGAAAGAGACCCGGTGTGGTTCCGACGATATCCGGGGTTCAGGTCATGCGGGAGCGGTGCGCCGATAAATGGTCCGCTGATGTACCGCTCGTTCAGGAAGGCAAGAAGCGTGCGGGTCGTGGTGATCTGCCCACCCTGCCCGACGCGTGCCTCGTGGTCCCATCCGCCGTACGCCCATGGGACCGAATCTCCATCCGGTTCGTAGACATTGGTTGCGCCTGAGGGCGAGTGGTAGTGGGGCTCACGGGGGTTCTGATCAGCCGCGAAAGTCCGCCCTGCCATGTGCTCGCTCTCCTCTACACCAAGGGGGCCCAGGACTCGTTCATAAACGAACTCGATGAGCGGCTGCCCGGACAGATGTTCTACGATCAGCCCGAGTGTGAGGTATCCGATGTTGGAGTAGTGGTATTCGGCACCGGGGTCCGCTTGGAGCGGTTGCCCGAGGATGTACCGCAGCGTGTTCGATCGTCCCGGTGGGCTTTTGATGCCCATCGCGTCCGCGATTATCACCTCGCGGTAGGTCAGGTCGCCCACGGCATCCCTGTCCCAGCCCCCGCGGTGCTGGAGCAGGTGATCGATGGTCACCTCACCAAGCCTCGCGTCACCCAATGACGGGAACGGGTCGATCGGCAGCACGCCGCCACCGGGCTGGCCTAGATCGAAGGCGTGCGAGTCGAGCGAGAGCAACCCGTCGTCAATCAACTCACGGATTGCCGCGGCGGTGATGGGTTTGGAAACGCTGGCGATGCGCATGAGCGCATCGGGCTCGAGCGAGATTGAGCGCTGCTCATCGCTCCAGCCGTACGATCGCTCATAAACCACGACGCCATCTACTGAAATCGCAAGGGCGGCGCCGGGTATGTCCCGATCGCATACAAAGTCGGTCATCAACGCATCCACGGGCTGCAAGTACTCAACCTCGCATCCGCTGATCGGGTGATCGCACAGCTGCGCGTGGGCAAACGGCGCGCAGATCGCGCCCGCGATACACGCGATTGTGACCTTGTTCATCGAGTACAGCATGCGCATGGATGGTCCCCTCCCGTACTATCAATATACCCCGGGAGTGGCGTCGTTCAAAGAGGAACCCTCAACACTCTTAGCACATCGTCATGCCGCCGTCGACAGCGATCGTCTGGCCCGTCAGGTATCCGGCGTCGTCGCTGGTCACATACGCGACACACGCCGCGATGTCCTCGGGCTTGCCCAGGTCTCGGGTCGAGATCACGCCCTTGATGTGCTCGATGACGCCCGCGGGCAGGTCCTTGGTCATGTCCGTCTCGATGAACCCCGGCGCGACGCAGTTGGCTGTGATGTTCTTCTTCCCGAGCTCACGCGCGACGGTTTTGGTGAACCCGGTAAGCCCGGACTTAGCTGCGGCGTAGTTCGCCTGACCCGAGTTGCCCACGAGACCCGAGGTCGACGCGATGTTCACGATGCGTCCGAACTTACCTCGCATCATCGGACGCGCCGCAGCGCGGCACGCGACGAAGATCGACTTGAGGTTCGTGTCAATCACCGAGTCCCATTCCTCGTTGCTCATGCGGAGGATCAGGTTGTCCTTCGTGATCCCCGCGTTGTTGACGAGAATGTCCAGACGACCGTGCTCTTCCGCGACACCCTCAACGAGCGCCGC
>DDGE01000045.1:0-3968 GCA_002337545.1 Phycisphaerales bacterium UBA1910
AAGAGCCCCGTTCGCAAGACCGGCGTGAAGAAGTCGACCGCACGCAAGAGCGTTGCGGGTCGCATCACCCGCAAGCCCGCCGCACGCAAAACCACCTCGCGTCGCCGCGCGGCCTGATCGGACCACCACACCGATCACGCCTCTCTCTTCTTGTTTGAAACCACACACAACGCCGGCCCTCGGGTCGGCGTTGTTGTTTGCGCGAGACACAATGCTGCTCCGCTCCACCGATAACCGCCATCTTGAATGAGCGGAGCATGTTATCGCGCGTCGATGCGGATATAACCGTCACAGACCCACGAAGAACCATGAGCAAATCTCTCCATGTGCTTGCTGCACAACGACTTGCGTGTATGTTCTACTCGTGCCGCGGGTGATCCGCGACAGATAAAACGAGTCAGATACAGGAGAGATGAAAATGAAGACTTCGATTGCCATGTTTGCTGTGTGTGTCGCGACTGGTGTAGCGGCTGCGGATACGGTCGACGCGACCTACAACGGTGTTGCTGGCGGCAGCGGTGCGATGCACCTGAATGTCGCGGGTGGAACCTACTACGCGGGCCACATGAATCACACGATCAACTCGGGTGATCGTACAGGAGAGAACTTCGCTACCTTCTGTATCGACTTCTCCGAAACCGCGAACAGTAACCGGAACACGACATACCAGATCGTTGATATCGCAGACGCCCCGATGCCCGGCACGCCCTACGGCCAGGCCATCGCGGACCAGATCAATGCGGTCGTGGCAAACGCCGAAGCACTCGGGTGGATCGACGCTCAGCTTCAGGCAGACACGAACCAGTCAGACTACCTCGGCAAGATGGGTGCGATCCAGGCAGCGATCTGGGAAGCATTCGGCAGCGATGTGCAGATCGGTCACAGCCGCACGAGCAACTCCCTCGAGCACTACTACAACATTCTGATGGACACCCAGACCTTCGACAGCTCGCTGCGTCTCAACGGGCTCAAGGCCATGGTCGCCGAGAACCAGCAGGACATGCTCTATGTTGTGCCGCTTCCCCCGGCAGCATTCGCAGGGCTGGGCATGCTCGGCGGGATCGCAGGGTTCCGTACCATCCGCCGTCGCAAGTAATCGATCACGATCTGATCATGTAATGACTCGACGCACACGCCGGATACCCCCGGCGTGTGCGTTTTTCACATGCTAGGTAAAATGGCCCAATTGCCCCCGATATATGGGGGTATTGGTGCCGAATTTGCCACTTTACGGTCGATAACGCTGTAATTCCCCGTTTTACATTGACTTACCAACACAATCGGATAATTTTGAGTCATCTCGGGTGAGTTTGCCCCGGGCTGGATCGCGTCTGGCACACTGGACCGGCGCGGAGGGAATCCAGAGTAGTGTGCATTGCCGGTTTACGAACGAACCGGCAGGAGAGAGGCCATGAACGGCAAGACTCAATATTCAGCTTTGACGGCACTTGCAGGTGTCGGACTTCTATCAACTATCTGCTCCGCTCAGCTCAGTCACTCCAACGCGTTTGCGATGTCGATCCACGACTCGATGACCCAGTTGGAATCGAGCACCCGAGGGATCGTGATCGATCTAGAAACAACTGAGTTCAACGCTCAGACCGTTTCCTTTGGTGTGCTACTGAACCAGACCGATAGTGGTATTGCGTCCGATTTGGCTGGGCTCGAAAACGACTTCGATTCCGCCCAGCGCGGGCGGCTCCAGAGCGGCATCGATGCCGGTCGATTCGTGCAGCCGAAGGAAGACAACCTGAATGTTGTCCCTCTTCCGAGTGCAGCGATTGCTGGATTCGCGCTTCTTGCAGGATTTGCAGGGATCCGGATCATCCGCAAGTCCCGCTGATTCACGACATCAATCAGACTCACGAAAACCCCGCCTGGTGCGGGGTTTTTCTTCTATGACCCGCCGCTGCGTCCGATAAGCAAACAGCGAGACTCCGAAGTTGCAATTTTTGCATTTTGCCCCATCGAATGGGGTTTTTTCAGTATTAATCCCCAAACCAGGGGGGTATGCTGGTGTCGCGCCGCGAGATGTGTTTAAACGCGGCTGAGTTTCATACGACGCTGAGAGAGGAATATCGCCATGCTTCGACAGACATGTGTTTTCGCACTCGTTGCCGCAACCGGAATGGCTTCTGCCGCATCGATTGATTTGGATTACCTGGGTATCGTTGGCGGCACAAGCGCCACGCACGCCCGTCTCGATGGGACCACCTACTACGCGGGTCACATGACCCACATGATCAACTCTGGTGATCGTGCCGGCGAGACCTTCAACACATTCTGCATCGAAGTCGGCGAGTTCGCTTCCAACGGGAGCGCAACATACGAGATCATCGATCTCGCGGATGCTCCCAACCCCGGCACCAGCTACGGGCAGGCACGCGCCGATGCGGTCAACGCGATCGTCGCCAACGCCGTCGCGATGGGCTGGATCGACAACCAGCTTCAGGCGACCAGCTCGAACGCTTCGCTCAACCTTGAGCGCATGGGTGCGATCCAGGCAGCGATCTGGGAAGCATTGGGTCACAACTTCAACGAGAGCCACGGCAGCACCGACTCCGGTCTCGCCGCTCGTTACGCAGAGCTCATGAGCACGAGCACCTTCGACAACTCACGCCGCCTCGCGGGGCTGCGTGCGGTCGTTGCTCAGGGCCAGCAGGACATGCTGTATGTCGTCCCGCTTCCCACCGGAGCACTCGCGGGCCTTGGCCTGCTCGGCGGCATCGCCGGCGTCCGCACGATCCGTCGTCGTCGCTGATCATCGAACTCCATCTCACAGAAACGCCCCGGATCTCCGGGGCGTTTTTTCATGCGCTCTCTGTGCCTTCACCTTTGCTGAGGATCTCGTCGTACGAGTTTCCCTCGATAAAGGCGTCGCTGATCTCAAGGAAGCGGGTCTCGAAGCATCGCGTGCAGTTGCCCAGGCAGCCGATGCATTCGGACCCGGATTCAATGAGCGCATTGCGCTCCGCAAGGGTGCGCGGATTGTTCACGCAGAAGCGGACCTTGATGGGATTGACAGCGTCGGGCATGCTGGAGGATACACACCTGCATCGGCTCGATCATCTCCTTGCGTTGATCTGCAGCATCATCGATTCGAGCCGCTCGAGACGATCGCGGAGTTCGTCGTTCTCGGCTTGAAGCGATTCGATCTGTGCGTCCTTCTCATCACGGAGTTCCTGTATGGCGTCAACAACCATGGCCTCATAGCCGACCGGGTTGAGGTAGAGGTATCCGTCTTTGCCCTGTCCGACCCACTCGGGCATGATCTGCTGTACTTCCTGAGCAATGAAACCAGGGACCGTGCCCTCGATGTAGGAGAAGTGGTCCTTGTCTTTGTAGTTGAAGGTGACGGGGCGCAGGGCGTCGAGTTTCTCGAGCGAGCCGCCCATGGTGTGGATGTTCTCTTTGAGGCGTGCGTCGGAGAAGACGGACCAGAGCCCGCCGCCGGGCTTGCCCGCGTCGCCGTAGCAGTTGAGTGTGTAAGTGAACGCCTTGGCGCCGCCGATGGTTGCGACGCTTGATACGATGATGTCGTTGCTGACCGTAAGGTCGTCGGCGATCGTCACATCATTGCCCGTAAATACAGCGCCCTCGATGTGTACGCTCGTGCCCGCATCGATATCAACGATCCCGGTCGAGTTGATATCCACGACCGTATCGCTGGAGATATCGATCTCGTTCGCGGCGTCAAGATTCAGATTGATGCCCGCGTTGAGATCGATTGATGACGCGGCCTCGATGAACGCATTGCGATCCGCGAAGACAAAGAAGTCCATCGGGCGGAAGGTAAAGTCGAAATCGTTGTTGAAAGTGAAGTTGCTGTCCGCGATGAACTGGCGCGTCGAGAGCATGAGTGATGGGCCGACCCCGATCTCCGCGATCAGCAGCCCGTGATCGGATTCATCGCCGACTTCGATATGGATCGAGGTCTGGGGGGTGGGGGTGCCGACGCCGAGCCACTG
>DDGE01000045.1:4190-10850 GCA_002337545.1 Phycisphaerales bacterium UBA1910
TCGGAGGGGCTGTTCTCGCCGATGCCGACGAGCCCGTCGTCGGTGGTGTTGCCCAGGATGATGTCGCCGCCGTCCGCGTTGAGGTTCAGGTCGGACGGGTTCCCGAACGCGCGGGCCGCGATCTCGTTGTCGTCCAAAATCATGCGAGAAGAGTTCGGCCCGATCGTGATGTACCCGCCCGAGCTCCCGTTCAGATCGGTGCCGTTCCAGACGTGGAGCGGCGAGGCGGCGGCGTTGGTCGAGCCGATGCTGAGATCCGAGACGGGCACGGACACATCTCCTGTGCCCGCGGCGTTGAACTGGACCCGGCCCGCAGAGACCCTGGAAAGTGAATCCGCGTTGGACTGGATCATGCTCGGGACAATGGCGTTTGAAGGGATGGAGAACGCGGTGCCGCTGAGCGATAGCCCCGTGCCCGCGGTGTATGTGGTGTCATTGTCAACATCGTCGGCAAAGCCAGCGGGGATGTCGTTAAGTCCGAGCCAGCTGGTCGTGCCGGGCGAGCCGACAGGGCCCTGTGGCCCTTCGGGCCCGGTTGGCCCCGGATCACCCTGCGGGCCTTGGGGGCCAGTGTCGCCCTGGGGGCCTTGCGGACCCGTGTTGCCCTGCGGCCCCTGCGGGCCTTGTGGGCCTTGGTCTCCCTGAATCCCCTGGGGTCCCTGCGGCCCCTCGTTGCCCTCGAGCGCGAACTGTGCGACGGGTGCGCTGGCGATGGATGTGTTGGGCGAGAGGATGATGTAGGCACCGCCGCTCATCACGGAGCGGACGCCGATCTCGAGGAAGCGGGCTGAACCGTCGAACGCGCTGGGCCCGTAGTCCAGATCGAGCATGAACATGCCCTCGCTGACATCGGCCAGCTGCTGCTGCGTGGTTCCGATCTGGGTGCCCGAGCCGTCGAGCAGGCGGACCTGGAACTCGTACATCCCGTCGGCCGGGTTCCCGGAATCAGACAGGTGTCCCTGATAGGTGAAGGTGGTCACGGATTGGGCGTATACGGGTGCGACGAGCGCACTGGCAACGCCCGCGGCAACGATGGCGGCGTAGGTCTGAAAGTTCACAGGATTCCCCTCTCACGAGATCAACGCATCTCAGCGTGCGTCTGCATCCCATTATGGGGATTCCGTGATGTAAAACAAGCGAAACCCGGCGAGCGAACTCAGGGCTCGCTCTGGTCCCAGCGGTCGATGAAGGCGACCAGATCGCCCAGGACGCGGGACAGCTCGGCACCACGCTGCGTGAGTGTGTACTCCACGCGGGGAGGGACCTCGGGGAAGACCTCACGCTCGATGAGCCCGAACGATTCGAGCTTCTTGAGCCGGTCGGTGAGGACCTTGGCGCTCAGGCCCGGGAGCGTGCGCTGCAGCTCGCTGGGGCGGGCGGCGTCGTTGCCCATGGCGTTGACGATCGCGAGCGTCCACTTGCACTTGAGCACGTCCGTGACGCGGTGGAAGGCCTCCGTCTGGTCGTAGCCGGAGGCGGCGTCGGTGGGTCGCTCGTCGGGGTTGGTGGGGTCTGCGCTCATAAACGATGGTGACCACTTTGTGCGTATGGCACTTTGCTTCTCGTGCAAATAGAGGCGGGGTGTCCCGTGATCATACCCGCGAGCACGCACAAGGCGTGCGGACACAAGCACGAACCGAAGGAGACACCATGCACGCACGAACACACTTCACACTCGCCCTGACGCTCGGTGCCCTGCTGCCGATGCAGGCCTGCGCCGCAACGCAGCATGCGGGCACGACCGAGCCGGAGATCCCGGGGTATACCATGGGCGAACAGGCTGTCCGCAAAGCACCGATCACGCTGGGCGAGCTGGAGGAGATCCAGAAGTCATTGCTGATGAGCGACGAGGACATCCGGTATCTGCGGATGTCGCGTGACGTGCTTGAGCCGCACGTCGAGGAGCTCGTCGGCGTGTGGTACGGGTTCGTGGGCTCCAACCCGCACCTGCTCAAATACTTCTCCAGCGCCGCGGGCGAGCCCGACGCGGAGTACCTCGCGCGGGTGCGGGCCCGCTTCGAGCGTTGGGTGCTGGACACCGCCGAGGCGGAGTACGACCAGGAGTGGCTCGACTACCAGTTCGAGATCGGACGGCGTCACCACCGCGTGGGCAAGAACGACACGGACAACGCGAACGCGATCGATCACATCCACTTCCGCCACCTGCCGGCGCTGACGATCTCGGTGACCACGACCCTGCGCCCGTTCCTGGAGCGTGCCGGGCACAGCGCGGCGGAAGTCGACAAGATGCACGCCGCGTGGGTCAAGAGCGTGCTGCTGCAGTCGATCCTGTGGAGCTACCCCTATGTCAACGACGGCGATTTCTGAGCCGTGCAACCAAAAGTCTCATTGAAAGGAGATACACCATGAAGAACGCAACCTTTTACCATGCCGGCTGCCCCGTGTGCGTGTCGGCGGAGGAGTCCATCACCACGGTCATCGATCGTGATCGCTACGACGTCGAGATCGTGCATCTGGGCGAGGCGCGCGAGCGCATCGCGGAGGCGGAGTCGAAGGGGGTCGTGTCCGTCCCCGCGCTGGTGGTGGATGGGCAGACGCTGCACATCAACTTCGGGGCGTCGATGGAGAATGTGAAGGGCTGAGCTCGCCCATGTACCGAGCAATGGCTCGGCGCCGTTGCGCCGGGTTGTTGCTGCGCTCAGGACGTGCCGAACTGCTCACGAAGCAGGCGCTCAACCTCGATGACATTCTCGATGGCCTGGAACTTGTGTCGTGAGGTGGTTCCGGAGGACGCGCCCGCACCCCGGGCGCTCTCGAAGGTGAGTGTACCTGTCCCGTCCGGCTCTTCGTTGCGAGCCAGATGGATCAACTCATCGCCCCGGTAGTCACGCTCGGTGATCGACCCATTCTTCTTCGCCACAAGAATGATTGCGCGCTTCTCGGTGATTGCATAGATCGTTTCTCGTGCAACGGTCTTCGCGTTGTGGATGAAGAGAGGCAGGGAGAATGCCCCAGCAAGCATGACAACTACACCAAAGATGATCGGCCCCCACACGGGCGGATCGCGGTAAGGATCCCGGCTCGGAAAGAAGTGCTCCAAGGCACCAATCAACACAAACAACCCGCCGAAGAGGCACGCCGCAATCAATGCAATCCCCCACCCGACTCTCGCTTTCCTGATCAGCAAGCGTTCAAGCGGCTGCGCAACCCAGCGGATCTCCTCGCCCTCGTCGAGCTCGCGTTGGAGACGGGATTGGTGGTCGGGTGTGAGCGTGTGTGTCGTGGTGTTCATTCCACAAAGTGTATTCGGAATAGAGGACCATCGATTCAGCGCCTGTGCAGAAGAAACTCACGCCCGGGGTTCACTCGTCACCAGCTAGATTCTCAACTGAGCCTGATCAGGGCCTTGAGAACTGTTTGATACGTCGGCCGATCTGGCGATACACCGATTGGACATCCGGCGGGAGCTGACGCGCGCCCAGCTGCTCGGGTCGATCGAGCCCGCCAGGCCAGCTGTACCCCACGATCGCGATCGCGTGGGGGCACGCCTGCGCGGCTTTCAGAGTATTGGTTGCGATTGCGCCCATGATCGATTGGTCGTACCCGAGCTTGGTGTATTCCGGGATCCATTGCGTCTCCATCACGATGATGACACGTTGGTCTTCACGCGTCCGGCGATCGATCAAACTTTGCAAGTCCTGCTGCCATTGGGGGTCGGTGCTTGGATCACCCACGGCGTACCGATCGAACCCGACCCAGTCGACAGATTCTGGGATCTTCAGCTCACCGATCGCGGGTGCTGCTTCGATGACCGCAATTGGCACGTCGGGCAACTCCGACTCGACGATCGACGCACCGAGCCGGAGTTCCTCATCATCGAGTCGGTTCCAAGCGGGTTCGTCCGCGAGATAGATCGCGACGAGATCATCTTGATGTTGATCGAGCGCGTTGATCTGCACGAATGTCGAGAACCGATCCGCGGCGTCCGCGCGGAGGACATACCGAACGCCCGTCGGCGAGTCCGCATCGATCACATGATCAAACAACAACCCCTGCGCATGAAGGAACACCTTTAACCCGCGTTGCGTCATCGCATCAATACGGGGCGAGATGTCCTCCGTCGCAAAGTACGGCGCCAGATCTGCAAACGTTGAGAACCCAGCGACCTCATCGACGTACTCAAGGCGCACCTCGTCATCATGCGGGTCGTCATGCCCCGCATCCACAATCGAGAACCCGAAGTGTTGGATTTGATTCGGGCTGGGGGATTGGACTGGTTGACCTACACAGACGGTCGAAACCACGCACATGATGGGGGGCAATGCAAGGGTCATGTCGAGTTTCTCCGAAACGAGGCAATTCGTTTTCATCAACTCGCGTATTGGTTCAGAGAATCATGGTATCGGTCCTACTCGTCGATCGATCGACGAAAACACTGGATCACGCCCGCGTCCTCGAACCCCAGCGCGTGGTGCGCGTTGATCGAGCCCGTGTTGTCCGGACGCGCGTCGGATGCGGCTTCCGTGCACCCGTGTTCGCGTCCCCACGCGAAGGCCGCGTCCATGAGCGCCCGCCCGACGCCCTTGCCCTGATACGCCGGATCGACATACCACCCCTCGATATACAGCACCGGCGAGCTCATGCACTCCTCCGCGGACGAGCGGATCGTGAGCTCGATGAACCCGATCGGGGTGTCGCCCTCGAACGCGAGGAGGCATTGGAAGGGTTGCGATTTGAGCGTGTTGTCCCGTGCGATCTGACGGACTTCTTCGTCGAGGAGCGCGGGGTCTTCGTCGTCGAAGAGCTTGGCTCGCATCGCGAGCCAGGCGGGGAGGGTGTTGGGTTGGTATGGGTGGATGCTGGTGGGCATGGAGGAGTGTAGATGGAAACTGAACGATCATTGCGGGAATAAGCACAACCCACAAAAAGGGGCACGCCACGGTACTCACTGTTTTTGTTTGACCCAATACTGCTCACAGTGTTTCAAATAACCTCTTAGTTTCGCATATCTATCTGCAAGTTGAAAATTGCGCTCACTTGCCCATAACTCCTGTGAGTCAGTAGCAAAACCAAGAACATGCTGAAACACTTTTGCAGGCCCAAGGCCCATCTTGCGAAATACTTCACCAATATTCTCAGATACGAACTCGCCAGCAAAATCAAGAATATAAGCGCCATCAGAATCGATGGTGATCAACTTCTGGCACTGGTCTAGCACCCAGTTATTGCCTGAAGCAGCAATATGATCAAGTGACCCTTTCTCTAGGGTGTCGATATCAACGAAGGATTCTTCGAAAAAATCAACCAGCCTATCATGGATGACAACTCTAAAATAATCTGCTATCGAACTCTCTAATCGATATGCTGACTCAAGTACTGGACCATAAATCTCACCTGAAATCTGATCCGTAGTACCTGAGTACAACTCAGTTGTACCAGCCCCGAAAGATATCCCCCCTCGACACGGAATCTTTCTGACGAGTTGTGTGAGGTGTACTCCCGCCATTCCATACAGCAAGTAAAGCACCCGTTTTGCACAAACGAATCCACTTTGAGTATGGGCTTCTGAGAACCAAATCGTCGTATCTGAGAATGATTGCTGACGAATCTCAAATCTATTGATTTCCTTTAGCTCATCTATAACTTCTTCTGGTAGATCTAGTTCGGAATAATCCATGCCCGTTTTGGCGAAAGCTGTCACAATATTCCTAAAATCATTCCGCACATCACGGACTACTGTTGTCGTTCTCTTGAATGCATCTACTGCTTCTTCATCTTCAGCATGAAGATCCTCGATACGGTCCCATTTCTTCAACAACGATGACTGCCCCATTATGTCGTGCAAAGCTACAACATAGTTGGCTGCGGATATCCCACTCATCACATCCGCGCCTCAGGGTTATCGCGATGCGTCTTGAACCACTCGATCGTCCGCTTGAGGCCTTCCTCGAACCCGACCTTCGCTTCCCAATCCATCAGCTCCTTCGCACGCGACACATCAAGACACCTCCGCGGCTGCCCGTCGGGCTTGGTGCTGTCCCAGCGGATCTTCTGCTCGATCGTGTCTTCGTCGGCAAACCCGGTGAGCTTGGCAATCAGGTGCACGAGATCGCGGATCGTGATTTCCATGTTGGTGCCCAGGTTGATGGGGGTCGGATCATCCATCTTCTCGGCGGCGGTCAGGATACCGTCGGCGCAGTCCTCAATGAAGAGGAACTCGCGCGATGCGCTCCCGGTGCCCCAGACCTCGAGGAAGTCGTCGCCTCGGTCCATGGCTTCGATGCACTTGCGGATGAGCGCGGGGATCACATGCGATGAATGGAGGTTGAAGTTGTCCCATGGGCCGTAGAGATTGACGGGGAGGACATAGGTCGACTTCATGTCGTACTGGAGCTTGTAGGCGTCGAGCATCTGCCACGCAGCCTTCTTGGCGACGCCGTAGGGTGCATTGGTGACCTCCGGGTACCCGTTCCACAGATCGTCTTCTTTGAAGGGCACGGGCGTGAGATTCGGGTACGCGCAGATGGTGCCGGTCTGCACGAACTTGCCGCCGCGCTCGATGAGCCCGTCGACGCGTGCCTGCTCGATGAGGTGCAGCGCCATGGCCATGTTGGCGTAGAAGTAGCGACCCGGGTTCTCGCGGTTGGCGCCGATCCCGCCGACCTCGGCGGCCAGGTGCACGATCAGTGTCGCCTTGTC
>DDGE01000045.1:11016-24345 GCA_002337545.1 Phycisphaerales bacterium UBA1910
TGGCGACCCAGGAACCCGGACCCGCCGGTGATGATGATGCGTTGATCGGACCAGTTGAGCGACATAAGCAAACCTCTCTCATGAAAGTACAGCGGTGGACACGATCATAGTTCGGTAGAATCGCGTATATCCGAGAGACCCGCCTATGCCCCGACGATCAAAACAACTCGTGCGACAGGTTTTCAAGCCCGGCCCGATCGGGTGGGCACGCCGGCGCGTGCTCCCGCTGCTGGCCAAGGGCTCGGCGCTGCTGGGGATCGTGCTGCTGGCGGCCTGGATCACGGGTCGGATGCTCACCGATGAGCACCATTGGTCGCAGTACCTCTACTGGATGCCTCCGATCGTGATGATCGGCGGCGCGTGGTTGATGCTGATCCTCTCCGCGATCCTCGCGGCGCTCGCGCGGCGATTGGGCGGGTTGATCCTCCGTCCAATCCTGATTGTGCTCGCGATTGGGTGCACGATCCATCTCGTGTTCGGCGTGTGGCACTTGCACCGCGCCGTGACCGGCAGCGATTCCAAGGATCAAGACGCGATCCGTGTGCTGCACTGGAATCATGGCGGCAAGGCGATCGATGCTCAGCAGTGGGGCACACGCATCAGGGATCTGGATACCGACATTGTGCTGATCGCCAACGCAAACTGGGGCGATCCCCGCCAGGAGTTGCTCGAACAGTTCGAGTACTTCGCGCCCGATGAGCGGGTGCGCTGGGTGAACTACTCGTATCGGCTGCACGCGGACCCGGCACACTACCGAGTCGAAGACGGCGCGATGATCGCGTCGCGTTATCCCATGACGCGCACGGGCTGGGTGCAGTTCGGCAGCAGTGGTCGCCAGCGCGTCATGAGCCATTCAAGCTCGGGGCTCGGCTGGGTCATGTTCGCAGAGTTCGACCTTGATCCTCAGCGGGTTGACGACTCGCCTTTGGTCATCTGGTTCGTCGATCTGCCCAGCGATCCGACGGCGTGGAAACCGCAGGCGATGCAAACCGTGCGCAGGGCCATTGATGCGTGGGACGGGACCGGCTGGGAAATGGGGCAATATGTCTGGGAGCAGTACGAGGACCAGAACGCCGGCTTCCCAACACCCGACATCGTTATCGGTGACTTCAACACCCCGCGTGGTTCCGACTCGCTCGAAGTCATTGCGCCGGGGTACACCGACGCATTCGAAGAGGCCGGGCACGGTCGCGGGCGATCATTCGTGATCCGGGACGGGGACCCGCTTGAGCGCACAATGTTCCGTGTGATCGACATGCACATCGACCTCACGCTCGTCGCGCCGCAACATCGCGTAACACATTACACATTGCTTCAATCCGGCGGCGCGGACCACACGCCTCAGGTTGTCGATTTTGTGCTCGGTGATAAGTGAACAACTGGTATACTCGATCCTGACTCACAAATACACAGTCAGAAGAGGGATACCACAACAATGAAGCATGCTCTATGTGTAGCCGTCTGCATCACTGCGTCGATGGCCCAAGCGCAGGATCACCCGGACGCAACCAGGACCTACGAAGTCCAGTCGGGTGTCGTGACGATGAACGATGGCTCTTTCAACTACCAGGGCTACCTGGAGGTCGACGGCGAGCCCGCCAACGGGATGTACTCGTTCCGATTCGAAGCGTTCGATGATGCGGACGGGTTCGACATCGCCCATGAGCTGTATTTCACTTCGGAGCTTGTGGAGGTTGTCGATGGGCTGTTCGACCTCGATGTCCAGATGGGGGGCGTGGCTTCGGAAGCCCGCCGGTTCTGGCGCGAGATCGGCAATCAGGAGATGTACTTCGAGATCGGGGTCAGCGCGATCGAGGGCGGCCCCTACACGACGCTGAGTACGCTCAGCAAACTGGGGTGGAGCGCCCGCGCTCAGTACGCGGGGATCGCCGAATCGCTGCGATTCCCCTACAGCGAGACCTACATCAACAAGCTTGGCGACCCTGAAACAATGTTGTCGCTCACCAGCGCGTTCGGGGGCACCGTCGCGGAGTTCCGTTCCAACACGGTTTCCGATGAGCCCACGGTGTACATCCGGGGCGAGCGTGTGTTTGGCAGCAGCTTTGGTTTCCAGTCGGGTGCGCTGCTCGTGGACTCAAGAGATGACGAGGTCGGTATCCGCGGCGAGGGGTCCCGTTTCTCGGTCGTGGGGTTTTTCAGCGACGAGTCCACGCTACCCGGCGTCTCGGCGGCCCTGCTGGGCAATGTCGGGTTTGGCTCCTCGCCGGATGTCATCGCGGTCTGGGCGTATAACGGCCCCGCGGGGACTTCGGCCCAACTGGGCACCGAGAACTACGCCGGCGATTTCTCGGGTGATGTGATTGTCGACGGCAACCTCCGCGTGGAGGGGGAACCGGTGCGAGACTTCGGCAGCAACGAACTCTCGCCGATCGGTCCGATCGCGTATGGGTTCATTACATCATCGGGCAATGTTTCAGGAGCAACCACGAACCTATCTTCGTCATGGGACGCCGCGAACAACCGGTATGTGATCAGTGTCGATGGCGAAGGCCTGATCAATGGCTTGCACACGGCCGTTGTCACGGTGGTGGACTCGGCTGAGCCGCGCCTTGCCACCACCAACGCCAACGGTAATGATCTGCTCGTGACCATCTGGGACCTGAACTCGGGCAACGCGAGAATCCAGGACAACTTCCAGGTTGTCATCTACAAGGCCGATCCAAACGCGTTTCTGATCCAAGGCGCCCCCGATGGCGTTGATCCGGATAAGTATTACGAGCAGACAGGCACGGGACCGATCATCGGTACGACGGCTCAGCCCGTACCGGCAAAGGTCACCGAGCGACCGATTCTGGATGAACAAAGGTGAATCCGATTCACAAGTACGCAAAGCACCCTCGGCTGAACCCGAGGGTGTTGTGCATCTGAAACAGGTGCATCGATTAGAACTGGAAGTAGATGAACGCGGCGCTCTGCGATGGCCAGCCGTAGAAGAAGAGCATCGCGAGCAGGATGTACAAAGCCGCACGAAGAGCCCAGTGCATGGAGTTCATGCGTTCATCCCACCTGCGAGAGAAGTAGGAACCGAAGTGGAGGATGGAGAAGAGTGCGGCAGCGAGCATCGCCGTAAAGGGATCGCCGCGTCCGATGCCAATTCCTCCTAATGAAAGCTTGGCATCGAACAGGACAAACTTCTGTGCGCAGTAAAGCAGATCGCTGAAATCTGTGACCCGGAAGATCAGCCAACCGAGCATCCAGAAATACATGGTGACACCCCATCGGATCACGGTCCCGGGCTTGGTCATCAGCGCTCGCCCGAGCCCCGATTCTGCGGGCACGAACGCCCTGAAGACCCGGTTGATGCAAAGGAGTGCGCCTTGATAAACCCCCCAGATCACGAAGTTCCAGGATGCCCCGTGCCAGAGCCCGCCCAGTGTCATGGTAATCATCAGGTTCGCGTAGGTCCCGAAGCTCGATCCGCGCGACCCGCCCAATGGGATGTAGAGGTAATCGCGCAGCCACGACGAGAGCGAGATATGCCATCGACGCCAGAAGTCGATGATTGAGGTCGAGAAGTACGGGAAGTTGAAGTTCAGCGGGATCTCGACGCCGAACATGCGTGAGATGCCCCTTGCGATATCGGTATAGCCCGAGAAATCGCAGTAGATCTGGATCGCGAAGAGTGCCGTGCCGAGCATGACGATGATGCTCGATTGCCCTTGCGGGAACCCAAAGATGGTGTCCACGAGTGGCGCGACATTATCCGCGATGAGCACCTTCTTGAACAGCCCCACCATCGCCAGGTTCATCCCGGCACGAAGCGAAGCGCCGGTGATTGTCCAAGGGCGCTCAAGCGTTGGAAGGAAATGTTGGGGGCGGATGATTGGGCCGGCTACGAGCTGGGGGAAATAGGCCACAAAGAGTGCGACACGCAGGATCGATCGCTCCGGAGCAATATCACCCCTGTACACATCGATCGTGTAGCTCATCGTCTGGAAGGTATAGAAGCTGATCCCGACAGGCAGCGTCACCTTGAGCATCGGCGCGGCCCACTCGATGCCGGACTGCTCGACGACCGTGTCAATGGAGTCGATGAAGAAGTTGAAGTACTTGAAGAAGGCGAGGAGCCCGAGATTCACCACGATGGATGTGATGAGAAAAGCCTTGCGGCGAGCTTTTTCGCTGAGTCTGAAGTACAAGCCATACGAGAGCGGGCCGACGACCGAAAACAGAACCCCGAGCCCGATCGCGGCCAGGTTCTCGCTGCTGGGGGTCACAAATGGCTGGGAGAGGAATGCATCGATCCCCTGCACCTGCAGCATCGGCCAGTTGGGCACAAGCATGCCCAAGGTCGCAAGACCCACGAACGACCCGAGCTGCAGAAGCTTCGAGTTTGAGAGGCGATGCCCCTTGATCCCGAGCGAAGCGGAGTAATCCAGGACCGTCGAGAGAACGATGAGGACAAGGAAACGGATGTCCCACCATCCATAAAAGACATAGCTGACGCAGAGCAGGAAAAACTGCTGACGACGAGCCACTCCCCGGCTCCAGATCAGGAACGCGAGGGTGATCAGGATCAGGATGAGAAACTCAGGCGTCTGGAATAGCACTGTTTACCGATCCTGTTCCTGTTTGTCGAGCTGCCCACGGAGGGATACCCCGAGTTGTTCGCTCAGTGCGTTCGCTCCAGGTCTATTGGGATGGATTGCGTCCGCGTACTCCTGCTCCGCCAGTGATCCTGTCAGATCAATCAGGATCGTGCCTGTACGGTCGGCAACTCCACGCATCGCGTCACGGAACACCCTGTCCGCTTCGACGAACGCAGTCGCGTCGGGATGCGTTGGCGCAAGAACGAGAACAGGTGTCACAGACGCGTCCTGAACTTGCTTGATGGTGCGTTCGATGAGTTCGACACCGACACTGTTCCCATCGCCGACGCGATCTTCGAAACTCGCGGTTACATCATCGATATGGCGGGTGAGCTTATCGCCACTGATCTCAAGATCGATCTGATAGGGCGCATCGGTCTCCAGTGGTTTGGCGAGCAGGATTCCCTTGCGCATCCGCGAGCGAGCTTTCTCGTTGAGCATCCGCAGGGGCAGGGTGCGGAACGAGACAAGATTATCAAAGTCAGACGCGCCGAGTCGATCGAGCGTTTCTTGATTGATCCCCGATGTAGCCTGCTCGCTTTCGATCCAGGGGGCGGTCTCGACATATCCGAATCGGCGCATGACTGACGCGACTTCCGGGTTGATTTGCCGTGGCTTGCCCATCATCTCGGGGCGAACGATCCAGACGACAACATCCGGATCTGACGCGAGCACCCTGCTGATGTACAGCCTTCCAGACAGAATATCCAGACCGTTCGCGGACTGATTCCGCACACGAAATCCATTGCCGAGCTGTTCTTGAACAACGCTCGCGATGATGCCTTCTACACCAACCGAGTTACTGACGATCTCGACTTTGGTATCTTCTTGATCGGTTGACTCGAGACGCTCACCGAGCTTTGCGATGCGTTCCAGATCGCCAGGGAACCCCAGCTTGGGGATGAAGATGTACTGGAGCAGCAAAAATGCACCCACGAGCCCGATCAGGATCGTGCTCACGAAGAACGCAAGCTCGCCGAGCACGGAGCCCCGAACGGGCTCATTCTCTGATTGATCCATTTCATGCTCAGGCATTATGGGTTCAATATGCTATTGATTGATCATTGAGTTACTGATCGTGCCCCGAGAACTCAGGAAGAACATGCCCCGCGTCCTTGAGGGTCTTCTCGCGTGATGCGAGCTCAATGTCGTGATCGACCATCATCGCGGCCAACTCCTCAACGCTCGTCTCGGGCTCCCACCCGAGCTTTTCCTTCGCCTTCGCGGGATCGCCCAGGAGCAGATCGACTTCGGCGGGGCGCAGGTAGCGCGGATCGAACTCGACATGGTCCTCGAAGTTCAGGCCCGCGTGGTTGAAGGCCATCTCTGCGAACTCACGCACGGAGATCGTGCGCCCGGTCGCGACGACATAATCGTCCGCCTCGTCCTGCTGGAGCATCATCCACATCATCTTGACATAGTCGCCCGCGAAGCCCCAGTCACGCTTCGAGTCGAGGTTCCCCAGGAACACCTTGTCCTGCAGACCCATCTTGATCCGCCCGACGGCGCGGGTGATTTTGCGGGTCACGAAGGTCTCGCCGCGGCGCGGTGACTCGTGGTTGAAGAGGATCCCGCACGACGCGTGCATCCCGTAGGACTCGCGGTAGTTGACGGTGATCCAGTGCCCCGCCATCTTCGCGACGGCGTAGGGCGAGCGTGGGTAGAACGGGGTGGTCTCGGTCTGCGGGGTCTCGATGACCTTGCCGTACATCTCAGAAGAGGAGGCTTGGTAGTAGCGGACCTCCTGGCCCGACTTGTCCTGGAAATCGCGGATCGCTTCAAGGAGCTTGTACGCGCCCATCGCGACGGTTTCCGCGGTGTAGATCGGCATGTCAAACGACACACGGACATGCGATTGCGCGCCGAGGTTGTACACCTCGTGCGGCTTCACATGATCGATGATCTTCGTCAGGTTGTTCGCGTCACACAGATCCCCGTAATGAAGCTTGAGCTTCGGGTTGGGGTTGTGGGGATCCTGATAGATGTGATCGATCCGGTCCGTATTGAACGAGGACGCTCGACGGATGATCCCGTGAACCTCGTACCCTTTTTCGAGCAGGAACTCTGCGAGGTACGATCCGTCCTGCCCTGTGATGCCGGTAATGAGTGCGCGTTTGTCGCTCATGTGCGTGTTTCTCCCTCTCGGGTGTCGTACGGATTCATTGATCTGATAACCCGCAACGGACAAAGACGACCCGGGCATCGGATGATTGTTGTTGCATCGGCTGACAAAGGCAGGGTATTGATCGACAATTCCCCCCAGACGGCAAAGAAGCCGGAAGAACCGGCACCGACGCGGGGATTCTGTACGCCCCGGGCGATCTCGGGTTCAGGGACCTGTGGGAATTGACCGGACTTGAGCCCGAGCCTCGAGCGGATTCTCGATCGGGATATAGGGGTCCGCGGTCACCAGGCTGAAAACAGTCAGCATGAGCAGCATCGTGCAGAGCAGCGTCATCCCGATCAGTACCCGCACACGCATCTTCTCGAGAAGATTCGATCGGGCAATCATCAGGATGATCATCATGAGCAGCATGGGCTCGTGATACCGCTGCCAGCTCGCGTGATTCGCGCTCTGGGCAAGGGTAAAGGCGATCAGTGTGCCAACCCAGATCCATACATCCCGGCGGGGAACCAGACTCAGCCAGAGCGGGACCGCCAACGAGCCGGCGATCGCGCCGATGATGTACACCGGTGAACGCGCCGCCACGCTGGGAATAAGACTCACAAAGTTCCACCAGCCGCTGTATCGCCCATCCTCGATCGAATATGAGGATGCGGGGCCGATCGCGCAGAGCACACCGATGAATATCGAGAGCAAAGCCCATCGCCAATGATGTGCCCAGACATGCGGCAGACGAGCCCTCAGGATTGGGAAGAAAAACACACTGAGGAACCCGAGTTGCATCAGTATGAACCCAGGCGTGGCGGGGTTTGGGCCCTGATGGTTATCTTGGAACATCGGCGGGACCAAGCCGCCCCAGAGCAGCAGGAACCAGCCCAGCAGCGCGAACGCAGGGATCGTGCACGAGATCGAGATCAGTGTGCGACCCGCTCGAGACACGATGTTGTCAAAGCAAGACCTCAGGCTCGTGGGCACGCCCTGCCCGCTCCCGATCCATGCGCTGAGCCACACGACGCCCGCGGCCCAGATGTGGATCTGTCGCAACGCGACGAGCACGGCAAGCAAAGCGCCCGATCCCATCCAGGTCCACCAACCTGTTCGATCCCGCAACGCGAGAATGAGAATCGCGAACACGATAAACCAACCCGCATTATCAGGCAACAGCCAGACACCGGGATAGATGGTGTACATCGAGACAACCATCGGCAGGCAGATCAACGCAGCGATACGCCCCAGTGATCGACTGACGACCCAGCACAGCAATCCAAAGAACGCCAGGGTCCATGTCAGCGCGAGAAGTTGAGTGCCGGTGTGCTCCAGTCCTGCACGGACAAATGGTGCGAGGACCAGGTGGTATCCCGGGGTTGTCGCGGAGTGATAATCGCTGATATCCGGACTCGGCCATTCGATTGCGAACTTCTGGATCGCGACCCAGTGATAGTTGTAATCGTCCGCGGCGGCACGCCCGTTCGAGTACCCAGAGAAAATCAACGGCAGCGTCGCACAGAGCGTCAGTACCTGGATGATCAGAACCGACTGCACCCGATGCAGGATCGGGGCAGTGGGGCGGGTTGGCTGGGTCGGGTCGTCGGTCATTTGATTGCACACCCTATCGGCCACTCTGGGCTCAGAGACACTGGAAACAATGATTTCTGACCCGTTCTGTGGTGTATTCGTGTGAACTCTTGTGCAACGGGGTTCGTTGTGTCGATGCAGGAGAAACGATGAACGGACCCGACCCGACCCCGAGCAACCCATCGCAGTCGCCCCCGAGCGGCGGGATTGTGCGTGGGCTCATCAAACTCATGCGTCTACACCAATGGTCCAAGGGCGTGTTTGTGCTTATCGGTCCTTTGTTCGCACTCGCGGACGGAAAACTTCAGGACATGCCCCGCGCAGAGCTTGCGCTGGCGATCGGGCTGACCTTCATCGGGTTCGGGCTGGCAGCCTCGGGCTGCTACATCTTCAATGACATCGCGGATGTCGAACGCGACAAAGCGCACCCGCGGAAGCGGAAAAGGCCTCTTGCGTCGGGACAGGTCCCCATGGGGATCGCGAAGGTCTTTGGGATCTGCATCCTCGTCGCGTCCTCCGTCAGTGTGCTGGGTGTGCCCTCGGAGCTCAGAATCTGGGTTTTGGGGCTGCTGATCCTTTATATCATCAATGTGATGCTCTACTCGGGCGGTCTCAAGCACATCGTCATCGTGGATGTGCTGTGTCTGTCAACGGGATTCGTGCTCCGCGTGCTCGGCGGGTGTGCCGCTGTCGGGATCACGCCTTCGACCTGGTTGCTCAATGCGACCCTGTTCCTGAGTATGTTTCTCGCGTTCGGCAAGCGTCTCGGCGAGCGTCGCCACATGGGTTCCGAGGAAGCCGCGATGGCCGCCCGGGATGTGCAACAGCACTACACGGATCAGATGCTCCGGATGTTTGTGGTCGTGACGGGCGTCGCAACCCTTTTGACATACACGAGTTATGTCCAAAGCCGACACGCCGACTATGTATTTGACTTTGTCTCTAGACAAGGCAGTCTAGATGAAGCGTTCGGGTTCAACTTAATGTGGGTGACGGTGGCACCGGCAACCCTGGCACTTCTCCGCACGATCACCCTCCTGATGCGTGGTCGCTACGACGACCCGACGGAACTGGCATTGAATGACAATATGGTGCGCGTCGCGGGGCTGACTTTTGCGGCTTCAACGGTCATCGTGCTCTGGATTCATCTGAAACCCGCATGATTTCGGGGTTTTCTTGAATCTTTTTGATCACGGTATGGTAATTCTTGCTCGAAGGGTGTGCGCATGTCTTGCGCTCCGCCCGATTCCGTTTTTGCCCCCTGCGAGGGGGTGCGACGATAGGGACCCCGATCACATGGTGGACTGGCCTCATGACGCGTGTGCGGCCTGTCTTTTTAAAGGCTGCCCGAGTCATTCGGGCAAGGCGTTCCTTCGGGGCGCCACGAATAACGGAGTATGTGCAGATGAACAGGGATACAAAGAAGCGTGTGCCCGCACGAACGATCGTGGGACTCGCGAGCGCCGTGGTGGGGATGACGGCGTTGAGCGCCGGGAATGCTCTGGCGCAGACCAACTACAATGAGCCGACGGAATCGACCCCGGCACCGGAAGAGAGCATCGACCTCGCGCAGCTTGCCGCGATGGCTGGACGCGGTGGTGGGGCACCCAGCGGACGGAGCAACGATGGACTCAAGTCGTGGAAGGATGTCTCGCAGGGATTCGAGAAGGTTGTCTCGACCGCGGACGGGCGCTCGTTCTACAACCTGTACCTGAACAAGAAAGAAAACAAGATCCTCGCGGAACTCCCGCGCGGATATGAGAAGCAGAACCACTTCTTCGCGATGACCGTCGCGGGTGGTGAGGTTTTTGCTGGTCTGCAGTCTGGTGATCTGTACACCAAGTGGAAGCGGATCGGGAACCGGCTCGCGTTGATCCAGCCTCAGATTGCGGTGCGCTCGAGCGGCGATCAGGAATCGAAGGATTCGCTTGAAACCGTGTTCACGGATCGCGTTCTCCTTGATGTCCCGATCCTGGCAACGGGCCCGTCCGGCCAGCCGGTGATCGACCTCAACGGGTTGCTGGTGAACAAGGCAACAAGCTTCTTCCGTGGTTCGGCGCGCGGTCTCAACCCGGCACTCACCACGGTTTCTTCCGTCAAAGCGTTCCCGAACAACATCGAGATCCGGTACGAGGGTCCTGTCGCGGGCGGCACAATCAAGGAGTTCCATTACTCCATCTCGCTGATCACCGGCTCTCGCGGGTTCAAGCCTCGCGAAGCAGACCAGCGTCTGGGATACTTTGTCACGACCTACACCGATCTTGGGAAGTATGACTCGGACGAGAAGTCCCAGCGCTACATCAATCGCTGGCACATCGAGAAGGCCGACCCGCGCCTCTCGCTCAGCCCACCCAAAGAACCCATCGTTTACTATGTCGAGCACACCGTGCCGATCCGGTACCGTCGATGGGTGCGTGAGGGCATCGAGCAGTGGAACGATGCGTTCCGCGCGATCGGCATCGACGGCGCCATCCAGGTCCAGTATCAGGACAAGGCTACCGGCGTAAACATGGACAAGGACCCGGAGGATGTGCGCTACAACTTCATCCGCTGGATCAGCAACGATATTTCCACCGCGATCGGCCCGTCACGCGTCAACCCGATGACGGGTGAGATCCTCGACGCGGATGTCGTCCTCACGGACGGCTGGGTCCGCGTGTTCACCTACCGGTGGGAGGACCTGCTCGGTACGCTCGCAACGGAGGGGTACGCACCCTCGACACTGCAGTGGCTCGAAGAGAATCCCGACTGGGATCCGCGTCTGCGTCTCGCGACGCCCCAGCAGCGCGAGATTATTCTCAACGAACGCAACAACAACCTGTCCGCGTGCGGGCATGATCATGACAGCCATGTCAATCAGCTGCACGAGATGGACGGGTTCGTTCCCGGCGCCGACATGCTCGGGTTTGATGAGTTTGACGGGCTCGGCGGGCGTGCCTCGCAGGTCAACGGCATGTGCATGGCCGCGACTGGCAAGGCGCTCGATCTCGCGATGATGCGCATGTACCTGAGCATGATCGAACTCTTCGCGGACGACTTCGAGAAGCTCTCCGAGGTCGCTTCCTCCGCAAATGCGGCAACGGAAGCATCGCTCGAGCCGGAGATCGACGAGGAAACCCTCGAGATGATCCGCAAGCAGCTCGAAGAAAACCCGGGGCTCAAGGCGATGATCCCGCCGGAGTACCTGGCACTGCTTGAGAAGCAGGACGAGCCCGCTGAGGAAGAGCCCGAGTCAGAGGAAGCTGCGGACGAGACTGAAGTCGCAGAAGAATCCAAGCCCAAAAAGCCCGAGGGCGACATGATCGACGGCGTGCCCGAGTGGTTCGTCGGTCCGATGCTCGCTGAACTCGTCGCGCACGAGGTCGGGCACACGCTCGGTCTGCGTCACAACTTCAAGGGTTCCAGCGCGTACTCGCTCGACCAGATCAACTCCGACGGCATGAAGGATCAGCAGCCCTGGTCCGCGTCCGTCATGGACTACAACGGGATCAACATCATGATGCCCGGGTCCGGTGAGGTGCAGGGTAACTATTCATCATTCGAGATCGGCCCGTACGACTACTGGGTTATCGAGTATGGGTACGGCCCAGAGAAGAACCTGCCCAAGGTGCTGGAACGCGTCGCCGAACCTGAACTCCAGTACGGCACGGACGAAGACACCTTTGGTCCCGACCCGCGTGCGCGTCGTTATGACCTCTCTGAGGATCCGATTGATTACGCGAACAACCAGATGTCGCTTGTCAAGACGATCCGCGAGGGGCTGCTGACCAAGTTCGTCGATGACGGCGATTCCTGGTCGCGTGCACGGCGTGGGTACCTGATCTCGCTCAACACACAGATGCAGTCGCTGTCGATGATGGCGAACTGGGTCGGCTCGGCGTATGTCTACCGCGACAAGAAGGGCGACCCGGGCAGCCGGGCACCGATCGAGGTTGTCCCCGCTGAGCGTCAGCGCGCCGCGATGCAGTTCGTGATCGACAACGCGTTCTACGACGAGGCATTCGGAATTACTCCTGAACTGCTCGCACACACCACCGTCGACAAGTGGTGGGACGATGTCAACTCCGTCATGGCGGACGCGGCACTCCCGATCCACGACCGCGTGATGGGCATGCAGGCCTCGGCGTTGACGATGCTCATGAACCCGCAGACGGTCCAGCGTGTGTACGACTACGAGCTGTTCGTCCCCGCGGATCAGGACGCGTTGACCCTCTCGGAGTTGATGCAGAGCATTACCGAGGCGATCTGGAGCGAGCTCGGCGAAGATATCGACGGCAGCTTCTCGGATCGGGACCCGATGATCTCATCGCTGCGTCGTAATCTCCAGCGCGAGCACCTCTCGCGTCTGATCGACATGGCGTTCGCTGATCGCGGGTTCAACTCGTCGTCCAAGCCTGTGCGGATGCTCTCAACCATGCACCTCCGCGTAATCAAGGATTACGCTGATCGGGCACTCGAGAGCCGCGATGCGCTCGACAGCTACACCCGCGCACACCTCGAAGAGATCTCCGTGCGTGTCGGCAAAGCGCTCGACGCGGGGTATGTCTACAAGGACAACTAAAACCCATCGGGTTTACATGTGATCATCAGCGGGCGGCCTGGAAGGGTCGCCCGTTTTTTTCATACGCGCAGTGGTTTGATTGTGACGATAATCCATCGTGACCCCGAACGATCAATCAGACCCAAAACCGCGATCCAGAATCTTCCCCGCCATGCTCTGGTGGCTCGTGTTGCCGAGTGCCATCGTGAGCGGTGTCGCATGGATGGGCTCGTCGCGGGTGTACTACCTTGACCTGCTGGTCTCACAGCAGATCTGGCTCGCGTGGTGGACGGTGCTGCTGCTCGCGATCGCGCTCTGCACGCGGCGCTGGCGAATCGCGGTCCTGCTCATCGTGTCGAGCGTGCTCGCGTTCTATCCGATCGTGTATGGACGGACGATGCGCCTGCCCGAGGTGGACTTCACCACGAAACCCGAAGGCGTGATCCGGGTTGTGAGCTGCAACATCAATCCTGAGAACG
>DDGE01000048.1:0-665 GCA_002337545.1 Phycisphaerales bacterium UBA1910
ACAGCGAGATCGACGAGGTCGCCGGTGATGGAGATGCCCTCGTTGAACATGATGTCGAACTCGGCCTGACGGAAGGGCGGGGCGACCTTGTTCTTGACGACACGGACGCGAACATGGTTTCCGACAGCGACATCGCCGTCCTTGATGCTGCCTGTGCGTCGGATGTCGAGTCGGACGGATGAGTAGAACTTCAGTGCACGCCCGCCGGTGGTTGTTTCGGGGGACCCGAACATAACGCCGATCTTCTCGCGGATCTGGTTGATGAAGATAACGGTGCAGCTGCTGCGAGCGATCACGCCGGTGAGCTTGCGCATCGCCTGACTCATGAGGCGTGCCTGGAGTCCGACGACGGAGTCACCCATCTCGCCTTCGATTTCAGCGCGGGGGATGAGTGCGGCAACAGAGTCCACGACGATGACATCGACGGCGTTGGATCGGACGAGGAGCTCGCATATCTCCAGTGCCTGCTCACCTGTGTCAGGCTGAGAGACCAGGAGGTCGTCGATATTGACGCCGATTTTGCGTGCCCATGTGGGGTCGAGGGCGTGCTCGGCGTCGATGAATGCCGCGACGCCGCCCTTCTTCTGCGCGTTGGCGAGGACGGTGAGCGAGAGGGTTGTTTTACCGGATGATTCGGGGCCGAAGATCTCGACGATTCGACCGCG
>DDGE01000048.1:863-4074 GCA_002337545.1 Phycisphaerales bacterium UBA1910
TCGTCGAGTCGCATGATCGAGCCCTTGCCGAACGCCTGATCGATCTGGGTGAGTGCCCGATCGAGTGCCTGCTTCTTCTGCTTTTCGTTTTCAGGGATGGGCTTGTGCTCGATTGCCTTCTTTGACTTGGCCATGATGTTGGTGCCTTTCTGGCTTGCCATGCGGGGCCTCGGGCGCTGTTGGGAGGGGTCCTGATCGTTCAGGCAACCCATCCCGCAGCCGTGTGGGCGCACGGGGATCAGCACGAAATCAAACGGGGCGATGTCCATATCGACCGCGATTCGGTCGGGGGCGGTGCTGTTCGCGAGCCCGACGGCGAGACTTTACCAGACCCCGAACACAATGTCAAATGGTTGGGTTGTGTTTGTGGATAACTTTTTACCCATTCTTCGAGTGTGGAGACACGGGCGTGGGAGGAACGAGCTCAAATAGAGGGTTCTGGGTTGGTCGTAACCCGTTTTCAGTAGATAATGCGTGAAACCGGTCTGCGTCCGATGCGGATCGGAAAGCGACGCCGATTCCGGCGGGAGAGATAGAGATCCAGATATGACTATGAAAACGCTCCGGGGCGCTGCCCTGATCGTGGCATCCGCCACCCCATTTGCTCACGCCCAGTTCCTTGCATACCCCGAGGGCGCCGAGATCCCCCGCTCGATGACGCCCGCGGAGGAGGCTTTTACACGGCTCAATCCGATCCAGGCTAGCCAGCCCCGTGGCGCAGCCGCACCTGGCGGGCTTGTTCGCACGCCCGGTGAGTACGAGCCCGCCGAGGGCATCATTATGGCATGGGAGGGTTCAACTTCGTGGAAGGCCATCCTCGCTCAGATGACCCGCGAGATTACCACCACCGGCGACGCCAAGGCGTTCATCTTCGTTGACTCGGCGTCCGAGCTCACAAGCGCGATGAACGATGTCGCCGCGCAGGGCGCGGACATGTCCCGTGTTCATTTCGAAATCCAACGCACCGATACCATCTGGGCACGCGATTACGGCCCACGCTATATCTTCCTCGGATCTCAGCCCGACGGCACAGGCGGCGTGCGTGCGATGGTCGACCACACCTACAACCGTCCACGCCCGAACGATAACGGGCTCCCTTCGTACTGGGCGAGCGTTCGCAATGAGCCGTACTTCCTCATCCCCCTCGTGCACGGCGGTGGCAACTACCACCTTGAGACCGGGAATCCCGCCGGCGTTGGGCACGCGACCCGCCTGATCAACAACGAAAACCCCGGGCTGACCGAGGCGGAGATCATCCAGCTCTGGCAGGATTACCAGAACCTGACAACCACGATGTACACCCCGTATCCGACCTTTGTGGACAGCACACAGCACATCGACATGTGGATGATCATGCTCGACGACGACAAAGTCATGATCTCTGAGTGGGTCAACGAGCCCAGCGCCTCGTGGGCGATCACCTCGGATAACGCGGCCGCCGACTTCGCCGCCCGCGGCTTCCAGGTCTACCGCGTACCCGCGGTCCGCTCCGGCGGCACGCACTATACCTTCACCAACGCCGTGATCTGCAATGACTTGGTGCTGGTGCCCCTGTACACCAACGGCACGGCGTCGCAGTTCAATGATGATGCGCTCGCGGTATGGCAAGCCGCGTACCCGGAGAAGACCATCGTGCAGATCAACTGCCAGTCGTTGGTGACCTCGGCCGGGGTGATGCACTGCATCGTCAAGCATGTGCCCGCCCCTGCTAATGGTGACGCACCGGGCGTCTATATGACCAGCCAGAACGACGCGCCTGTCATTGATCCAGGCGATCTTGTCCAGACGACCTGGCTCTTCGACTCGCCGGAGGGCGTGACGACCGCCGACCTGCTGCTGTCCACCGACGGCGGTGCGACCTTCCCGACTACGGTCAGCACGGGGTTCAATGCGTCCACCGGCTCGTACTACTGGACCGCGCCCGATGTCGGCACCAGCGACGCTCGCCTGCGATTGGTCATCCGTGACGCTGACGGCAACGAGTCGTTCGACGACTCCGATGTGTCGTTCACGATCACCGGAACCTCATGCGTTGCGGACCTGACGGGCGACGGGATACTGGACTTCTTTGATGTGTCCGCGTTCCTCAACGCATACACGGCGATGGATCCGCTCGCGGATTTCACGGGTGACGGTGTGTACGACTTCTTCGATGTGAGCGTGTTCCTGAACGCGTACAACGCTGGGTGCCCGTGACATTTCAGTTCTGGTTGCTGTCCCCGCGATTGAATAAGTAGGGTTTGACTTTAAGTATCAAACAGAAAACGCCCCCGAGCTGGGGGCGTTTTTCAGTTTGCAACCGATTTTGAAATGCTCAGCACATCTCAACACACATCGCCACCGCGTTGCCGCCGCCGAGGCACAGGGCCGCCAGGCCCTTCTTGCCGCCGGTGCGCTTGAGTTGGTGGATCAGAGTCACGAGTACGCGGGCGCCCGAGGCACCGATCGGGTGGCCCAGGGCGACGCCGCCGCCGCAGATGTTGGTCTTGGCTTCATCGATCTTGAGTTCGCCGATGTTGCACAGGACCTGGGCGGCGAAGGCCTCGTTGATCTCGAAGAGATCGATGTCGTCGCCCGTCCAGCCGGCCTTTTCCATGGCACCGCGGATGCCCTCGATGGGGGCTGCGAAGATGTCCTTGGGATCGACGCCCGAGGTGTGGTAGGAGACGATCTTGCATAGCGGTTCGAGGCCG
Source organism: Phycisphaerales bacterium UBA1910 (assembly GCA_002337545.1). Lineage (GTDB taxonomy): Bacteria > Planctomycetota > Phycisphaerae > Phycisphaerales > UBA1924 > UBA1924. Next base: position 3,557 of record DDGE01000048.1, read on the forward strand.
GCTTCCTTGGCTTTGGACTCGCTCATCACGATCGTTGCCGCACCGCCGTCGGAGATCTGCGACGCGTTGCCCGCGGTGACGGAGCCCTCCTTGCTGAACGCTGGGCGGAGCTTGCCCAGCCCCTCGGCGGTCGAGTCGGCCCGGATGCCCTCGTCACGCTGGATGCCGCCCTCGGGCCCGGGAACCTTGCGGTTGCCCAGCTGCTCGCCGGTGAGGGTGACGACTTCCGCGTCGAAGTGCCCTGCATCCCACGCGGCCGCCGCGCGAACATGGCTCTGGGCGCCGAAGCGGTCCTGCTCCTCGCGGGTGACGCCGTACTTGTCGGCGATGTGCTCGGCGGCGTTGCCCATTGGCCAGCACTCGAAGGCGCAGCGCAGCCCGTCGTAGGCCATGTGGTCTTCCATCGTGCCCGGGCCGTACTTGACGCCCTGGCGGACATGGGCGAAGTGTGGTGCACCGGTCATGTTTTCCATGCCACCCGCGATGACGCAGTGGTTATCACCGGCTTTGATGGACTG
>DDGE01000067.1:0-5091 GCA_002337545.1 Phycisphaerales bacterium UBA1910
GCCGAATGGCGCATAAAGCTCCGGAAGCCCGGGGGAGGAGAGGGTAAGAGCCGCACTGCGCCGCTGCGCGGCGAGTACGGGCACCCGGATTTTGTCATTGATGTATTTCCTTCGCCCCTCCGGGGCGGTGGGGCTCAACTGTCGTTTTCGTTGGTCTTTGCCCAGCGTTCGTGGTCTTCCCACTTGCCTTGGATTTGCAGATAGTTCTTTGAGTAGCCCTCTTTGATGAAGCCGACGCGTTCGAGGAGGTTTCTCGAGCGGGTGTTGGTGGGCATGATGTTGGCGCAGACTCTGTGGAGGCCGAGGCCGCCTTGATTGGCTGGTCGGAAGCAGTGCCCCACTGCCAGGTTCATGGCATCGGACATGAGGCCTTTGGCTTGGAATGGTTCGCCGAGCCAGTAGCCGAAGCGCCCGTTCTGGAAGACGCCTCGTTCGATGTTGGTGAGGGCGATGCGGCCTGCGATGGCGTTGGATTGGCGCTCGATGATGAGCCAGCGTTGTTCGCGGTCGGTGTTGTGGGATTCGAGCTCGCGATCGAAGGCCTCGGATGAGTAGAGATCGAGGCCGGAGGGGGGGATGGGGTCCCATGGCTCAAGGTGGGCGCGGGAGGACTGGCGGAGGGCAACGAAGGCGGCGCGGTCGGACTCGTGCGGGTAGCGGAGGATGACGCGGTCGGACTGGGCGATGATGGTCGGCTGGTCGGTCATGGCTCGGATTGCAAATACGGACGCTGAGGACCTATAAACGGCGTTGGTGTGAAGATAGGTATACTTAGAATGAATTATATAACATTTTCGGCTGTTTCTTCTGCGAAGGCTCGACATCCCCCTTTTTTTGGGTAGATTTGATCACGGTCGCTCGGTGTGTCTGTGCACGCTTGGGGAATGGCCGCATGATCTTGAAGTGAAGAACTGAACTGCTCAGATCAGGTTGAGCGTGAGGATTGAGAAATGAATATTGGAACGCGTTGTTTGCTGGTTGCGTCTTTGGCGCTTTGTGCTGGTTCTGCGTCTGCCGATATGGTGGATTTCGTCTCTGATTCGAGCTCGACGACGAACAGTTCCTGGACCGGTGCAGAGCTCACGGGCTCGATCGAGTATAACTACACCAGCGGCAACAACGGGGTGCTGACCTTCTCGGTCTCGAACACCTCGGATAGTTCGGTTGGCGGTTTCCTTACTGGCTTGGTGTTCAACATCGACAGTGCAGACAGCGGTGCTTCTGCAACGCTTAGTTCGACCACGGATTCGGATTTCCAGAACACGGGCAGCGAAGCGGCGAACCCGTTTGGTACTTTCGATGCTGGCGCGGCGCTGAATGCGAACTGGACCGGCGGCGGGAACCCCTCGCGTGGTCTGGGCATCGGCTCGAGCTTGACGCTTGTTTTCAGTGTGATGGCGAGCGACGCTTCTTCGCTCTCGGCGATGAGCTTCCTTGGCGAGGGTGATGACATCGCGCTGCGTTTCCGCGGGCTCAACAACAATGCCTCCGACAAGCTGCTGGGCATGGAAGATCCGGAACTGAATGTGGTTCCGCTCCCTGCACCGGTGCTCGCGGGCGGTGCGATGCTCGGGCTTGGGCTCGGCGTTCGTCGTTTCCGCGGTGGGAAGTAAGACACCACAGGAACAACCTATGTGAGAGGGCATGCCGCGTTTGCGGCGTGTTTTTTTATTCGATGCTGTTGTAGTAGTCTTCGAGCGACTGGTCTTCGTCGGACTCGGCGTCGGTGTCGTTGCCGGGCCAGGCGTCGAGCTGGGGGCCCATGGCGAAGAGCACGCCGGTGCCCCCCACCGCAGCGATCAGGGCAACGCGGGCGATGAGTCGCTTGATGCGTGATGGGGTGTGCAGCGGGATGAGTGTGATCAGGGGGAGGATGGTGATGAGGAGGATGCTGGGGAGGTTGTTGGTGCCGACCTGGACGAGCGAGCCGGTGAGCATCATCATCGTGAAGCCGGCGAGGACGGTGATGCCGCCTCGGGTGAGTGAGAATGAGCGGAAGATGAGCCCGACGATGGCGGCGCTGGCGAGGACGGCGATGATGCCACCCGGGACCATGGCGCCGGCGGCGTAATGGTTGGCGAAGAGGACGGGCATCATGGCGCCGATGATGAGTGTCCAGGTGATCGCGTCGAGCCAGCCGAGTGGGCGGTCGTGGTGGTTGCGTTGGGCGTTGCGATCGGCACCGGTGGCGACAAGGGCGGTGGCGAGTGCGGCGAAGAGGGTGTAGGCGACGAGGTTGGTTGAGCCGCCCAGCACGGTGTCGGTGAAGCCTTCGGAGAGCATCCAGAACGCGCCGGCGTAGGCGAGCAGGCGCATCACAAACGCGGCGAAGAGCGGGAGTACGACGAGGCCCTCGGCGACGGCCATGAGTGCGATGAGCGTGATGGCGTGGGTGTAGCGGTAGGTGTTGTCGTCGGGCCAGAGGTGGAGTGTGGAGTTGATGGCGTAGTCCGCGCCGACGACGCCCAGTGCGAGGAGGATGGGGAGGAGCCATCGCGGGCCGGACGAGGGTGTGCGGGGTTCGTCTGCGTCGTCGAGGTCTGTTCGTGACTCGCGGAATGCGTGGATGTACCAGGCGATGAGGAGCGCGGCGAAGGCGATGCCGCCGGGGATGAAGCCGGCGAAGAGCATGAGTCGTTGTTGGAGCTGTGGGTCCATGTGCGTGTGGTCCTTGGGTGCGTGCTAGTGCTCATGCTACGGGGGCGGGATGAAAAAAACGCAGCGCCGTTTCGGGCGCTGCGCTGGCGGAGTGGTTTTGGTGTTTTATTTGCTGACGGCTTCGCAGCTGACGGTGATCTGGACGGTGTCGCCGAGGCCGCCGTCTTCTGGGTTGTTTGCGTCGACATACTTGGTGATGCCGTAGTCTGAGCGTTTGATGGAGAAGACGGCGTGGAAGCCAATGGCGTCGCTGCCGCGCTGCTCACCAAAACTGACATCGCTAAGCGTTGCGGTGACGGGGAGTGTCTTGCCGTGGAATGAGAACTTGCCCTTGAGGTCGTAGACGCCGTCGGAGACCTGCTCGATGGCGGTGGATTCGAATGTCGCCTTGGGGTACTGGCGTGAGTTGAAGAAGTCGGCGCTTTTGACATGCTCGTCGCGCTTGATGTTGTTGGTGTCAACGGAATCGATATCGACGGTGAAGTTGAACTTGGCGTCCTCGATGTTGTCGGGGTCGATGTTGATGCTGCCGGAGAATGAATCGAAGTGGCCGTAGAAGTAGGCGAGCCCGCCGTGTCGGATCTTGAAGAGGACGGTGGAGTGGACCTGATCGATGGCGTATTCGCTTGCGGCGAGTGATTGGTTCGAAGTGATGGCCTCGGCGGTGGTTTCCGTGCCCGAGAGCCCGAAACCGAGGAGGGGCGCTCCCAGAAGCGTGAGCGCGGATGCGGCGAGTGCGGCTTTGGTTGTTCGGTTCATGTCTTCTCCTGATTGTGTGCTTTGCTGTGTTTGCTTGTGGTTTCTGTGCGTGTAGTGAACGACTTGGACGACCAGTCTATTCCAACCCCCTCCTGATATTTGTTTTCACAAGTATTTTCTGAGCGCTCCGGAACGCTCGTGGCGTGTCGGGAATGGCGTATCGTTGGGTATGCGAACAATCAGTGCATTGGCGATGGGGTGTGTGGTTCTGGCGGGGTGCTCGGAGCAGGGTGTGCCGCGGGCGGACACTGCTGGAGAAGGGCCTGTCCGGACGAACTCGATTGATTCAGGTGGAGAGAAACGCCTCGATGGGTCTTTTGGAGACTGGGGCGAGGGTGAGCGGGCCGATGCGGATGGGCGCTGGTTGTGGCTGCGCTTTGCGCCCGAGACGCGCCCGACGCAGGCAATTCAGGCGGCGCCCTATACGACGCGGGTGCGAATCGATGCGGACACTGATGGAAGTACGGGCAAGGCGATGGAGATGCCGCGCGTTGGGGACGAGGCGATGCAGGAGCGTCCGCAGGGCGTGGATGTGTTGATCGCGTTCTCTCCGGTGAATGCGGAGGGCGGGGTCGGGATCGGCACGAGCGTGACGCGGTTCGACGCTGAGGGGAACGGCGATGACATCGGTCACTACGCGATGGGTGTGGCGTGCTTGCCTACATATGCGAGTGAGCAGTATGAGCTTCGGATTGATCGGTTGGCGGCACGGAGCGATGTGTTGCCGGCGTCAGGTCCGATCGAGGTGATCGTGGATCAGGTGGACGCGGAAGGTGCGACGCTGTGGTCGGATCGGTTTGTGGTGGAGCTGCCCGAGCGTGATGCGGAGAAGGCGGTGATCGATGCGGCGATGCCGGAGTGTCCGGAGGATGGCGTGCGTGTGATGAGCGCGAATGTGCTGTTCTCGTCGCCGCTGACGGAGCCGATGGCGTTCAAGCGGGTGTTCGATGCGATCGGGCCCGATGTGATCCTGTATCAGGAGTGGTTCCGCACGGAGCGAGCGAAGGTTGAGGGATGGGTTGAGCAGTACGCTGGGTCGGATTGGGCCCTGCATTTCCCGGATGAGCGTTCGGGGGTGGCGATCGCGACGCGGCATCCGATCCTGGCGCGGTATGACGAGGCGCTGCCGCCTTCGGGTGCCGGTCGTCCGGCGCGGGCGTGCGCGGCGCTGATCGATACGGACGCGGGCGAGCTGCTGGCGATCAGCGTGCACCTCAAGTGTTGCGGCTCGGCCGGTTCGGAAGAGGATCTGACGCGGATCGATCAGGCGAAGGCGATCAACGCGTTCGTGGATCATGTGCACGCGCAGCACCCGGACGCGATGGTGATCATCGGCGGGGATTACAACCTCGTTGGTTCGCGGACGCCGCTGGATGTGATGGCGCGGGGACTCGGTGTGAACGGCGATGACTTGGAACCGGCGCTGACACCGGTGCTTGGTGATCCGTCCGTCGTGACCTGGGTGGATGAGAAGAGCCGGTTCGGGCCGGGGCGGTTGGATTGGCTGTTGTATGACGATTCGCGGAGCGAGTTGGCCAATGCGCTCATGCTTGATACACGCGTGCTGACCGACGGATCGCTGGAGGCGATGGGTTTGGATCGCGGGGATACGACGGCTTCGGATCATCTGCCGATGGTTGTGGATCTGGTGCGGCCGTAGGCAGACGGCCGCGA
>DDGE01000067.1:5308-21660 GCA_002337545.1 Phycisphaerales bacterium UBA1910
TCTTCGTCGAAGCCGTTGGGGATGCGGGTGACGGCGGCTTCGGGTTTCATGAGTGTGTCGCCATCGCCGTTGATTTCGGTGAGTCCCAGCCCGTGGAGGGCGTTGAGTGCGGCCTGCTGTTCGGCGGCTTTTTTCGACTTGCCCCAGCACGGTTCGTAGCGGACGCCGTCGAGTTCGACGGCGATAAAGAATGCTTTGGCGTGGTCGGGGCCTTTCTCGTCGAGGATGCGGTAGTTGGGCGATGTGCTCAGGGTGCGCTGTGCGTGTTGCTGGAGCACGCTTTTGAAGTTGTGCTGGTGTCCGGAGCGGACCGCGTCGTCGAGCAATGGGTCGAGGAGTGGTTCGAGGAAGTCGCGGACGGCCTGCATGCCGCCGTCGATGTAGAGTGCGGCGATGATGGACTCGAGGACTGCGGCTGCAAGCGACTGGGGGAGCTTGGATTGGGTCTGCATTCCTTTGCCGACGACGATGAGTTCATCGAGTCCGAGTTCGATGGCGATTTTGGCACAGACATTGCGAGATACGGCGAGGGATTTGACCTTGGTCATCTCGCCTTCGAGATAGGTAGGGAATCGATTGAAGATTCGTTCGCAGACGATCATGCCGAGTATGGCGTCGCCGAGGAACTCGAGGCGCTCATTTGAATCGAGTCTGGACTCGGAGATTGATGCGTGACGGAGTGCGAGATCGAGGAGTTCGGCATCGTTGAACGAATACCCGAGTATCTCCTGGGCTTTGCGGCGGATTTCTTCGGTCATCTACGAACACCAGCGGCGCTGATCGTGCAGCATGATCGGCGCGAGCCCAGCGATGGACGGTGGGCGGTGAGATTGAACTCGCTGGTGCGGGGTTGGCCTTTCGCGGACCGTTATTTGGGGTTTACCTGAGTAAACACCGAACAAAGGGCCGAGAGTGGAGTCTGCGCGGCTCGTTGCACCAGCACGACATGGATACTATCCGGGATGTGTGATGGTTTGTCCAATGAATTCTGTCTGCTGGTTGCGGTTTGAATTGGACGAGGGGTGGGAGAACGGCTAGAGTGTCCGCCCTGAACTTTGGGCGAGATGGTCTGGGTGTAGACGCTTGGGCCTTGATTGATAGGAGATTACAGACATGGCTATGCACTACCCCCGCCGCACGAGCAATGTGAAGCGCCGCCGGACTGTTGGTTTCCGCGCTCGCATGAAGACCAAGAGCGGTCGCAAGATTATCAACAAGCGCCGTCGCATCGGCCGCAAGGTGAACTCGCTCTGAGTCGCTGAGACAACTTCGATCTAATAAAGCACAGGCATTTTGCTTGTGCTTTTTTCGTGGATGTGCGAGGATCTGTGGGTGCGCATAAGTTGTGTATAACTGAAAGGGGAGACTGATGAAGTGGATGATTCCAGCCGCGGGTGTGTTCGCGGCCAGTAGCTTGGCCCAGGCGGAACTGGTGCACTGGAGCGATCTCGTCGGGCAAGAGACGGTCTTTGACGCGAGCGGGCGGGCCTTGCTGTCGATCGATATCTCCGGCATGGCGAGCTGGGATTTCCAGGGCGATCCGGACAACGAGGTCGCGGAGCTGTTCACGGGCGGGGCGGTGCCACTGCGGATCGAGTGGGATGTGTATATCACAACGGTCGGGGTGAGCTGGGCAGACGAGGTGACGATGGGGATCGCCGATGAGGGGCTCGAGATCATGCCCGGGGCGGGCGACGCATTCTCGGTGAACAACATGAACTATCAGGGCTCGGTCAGTGGCGACTTCGTCGGCTCGTTCGACGGGGTGCTGGAGATCGAGTTCTACGAGACTGGCTTTGACGACAACGCGGACGCGATCGACGCGTACTTTGAGAGCGGGTCGCGCATCACGCTGATCTTCCCCGCTCCGGGGGGGCTGGCGGTGCTGGGGTTTGGCGGGTTGATTGGCATTCGGCGGCGGCGTGTGTGATCGCGCAACGCGAGATTATGTATTTACAACAATGAGAAGGAGATGGGTGATGAAGAAGTTGATTCCAGCGATGGGTGTGATGTCGGTATGTGGGCTGGCGCAGGCGGAGGTTGTGCACTGGTCGCAGCTGATCGGGGCTCAGGCGGATGCATCTCAGAGTCCGCTTTGGGGCGGTCTGACGATCGATATTTCGGGTTTGAGCTCGAATGACTTCCAGGGTGACCCGGATAATCATGTGCTGAGCGTGTTTTACGGGGCTGGTGCGTCGATCACTTCGATCGGCTGGAATGTGAACCTGACGACGGTCGGGATCAGCTGGGCGGACGAGGCGACGATCACTTTCAATGACTCGTTCTCGATCAGCCCCGGTTTCGGTGATGCGTTCACGGTCTCGAACATGAACTATCAGGGGTCCACATCCTCATCTTTGATGCTTGGTAGTGATGGGCTGGTGCAGATCGAGCTGCATGAGATCGGGTTCGATGACAATCCGGATGGGCCTGACGCGATCTATGAGGCGGGTTCGTACATCGTGATTGGTAACGCCCTTCCGAGCCCGGGAACTATTATATATCTTGGACTTGCAGGATTGATCGGTACTCGTCGGGCCCGAGCGGGTCGCTCTTGACGATGGGATATCGGGTGTACGAAATGTCCGAAAACGCCCGTCTGAAGGGCGTTTTTCTTGATTATCGGTCCTAAATCTCGGAATTTGGTGTTTGCTGATGAATCTATCGAATTTCGTGGCTCGGTGTATTGACAGATGACTGAAAATCACTACGCTAGAGCTTGATCATCCGGGGTTTCTCCTACGGGTGTTCTGTGTCGATCAGACATACGAGGCGATTCGGCGTGAGAAACCGTTCGTCTTTGAGTGAGAGCAGGGAGAGAAAGAGACCCTGATCAATCTCGATGTGTTCGACGAAAAATGCCATATCCGGCATGGGTGCCGGTTTGTCTATGGAATGTCTTGGTGCGGCGTGTGGTGCGTCGGCCAATCTCGAGTTTGTCAAACGAAAGAGAGAAGAGAAATGAAAGCAATCGCACTGACCACTCTGGCAGCAGCAGCTGGCCTCGCAACTGCAAGCCCGTACCTCGCGACTGGCCTCAGCGAGTACAGCGTGAACAACGCTGGTGCAGCAACTGCAACCCTGACCATTGATGTTTCGGGTGTCAGCTTCAACGACGCACTGGGTTCACCCCTCAACCAGACCATGAGCATCGCTCTCGGTCTCGGCGCAGAAGTGACCGGCATCGGCTGGGACGTTACCCTCTCCACCATCGGTGCGAGCTGGGCTTCGGAAGCATCCATCGACTTCGAAGGTCAGATCTTCCTGTCCGTCGGTGCTGGTGATGACTTCTCCGTCTCGAACCAGAACTACTCCTCCGGTGGCATCATCGACCTGAGCGACGACGTCTCCCTTCCCAACATCACCCTCGGTGGTGACGGTAACCTCGACATGGAGTTCTTCGAAGGCTTCGTCGACAACGGCGGTACCGGTGATGCAGTCTTCGAGCAGGGCTCGGTCCTCTACCTTGCAGTCAAGGGTGTTCCTACTCCTGGCTCGCTCGCAGTACTCGGCCTCGGCGGTCTCGTCGCTGGTCGTCGCCGTCGCTAATCCTTCGGGATTGACAGCAGATATCATCTGAGCTTGAACTCCTGACCCCCCAGTGGCATTGTTTGCCAGTCGAGCTCAAAGATGATCACAAATACGGACGCCTCGGGATTACTCCCGGGGCGTCTTTTTTCGTCTGTAGATTCGCTGTTTTTGCATGCCCAGAGGGCTCAGGGACTGATTTCGCTGGGTGGGAGGATTCGAGGAGTTCCGGCGCAGAATGCCTATCTTCGCAAATAACTGTTTTGAAAAGAATTACTTCCGAATTGCGATTGCGGGTGTTGACTGATCTTTTGTATGCAGTACACTCAGTCTCGTTGGGGACCTCTCCGACAGAAGAGAGCAGAGAGAAGGGTTGGCAACTCGTTCAGAGCGGCCTAAAGCGTTTCTTGGGTAAGAAGCGTCAAACACACTCAGATCAACGCGATTTTCTGTCAAAGGGAAACCCTCAATTTGGGTTACCTTGTTGGCGTGCGGAGCGTCAACAAACACTGAGTTTAAGAAAGAGAGAACTAAAATGAAGAAGACTATCGCACTTGCAGCAGTCGCAGCACTCGCAGGCACCGCAGTCGCTGGCAACAGCATTACTATCGACGTTTCCGGCGTGAACTCCTGGGGCTTCCAGGGTGATCCCCAGAACGAGTTCATCGACGTCTTCGTCGGTGCTGGTGCTTCGATCACCAACATCGCTTGGGATGTGAACCTCACCACTCTCGGAATCAGCTGGGCTGACGAAAACACCATGACCTTCAATGGTGCTGAGTCCGTCAATGTTGCTCTCGGTGACGCATTCACCGTTTCGAACGCAAACTACGCTGGCTCGCAGGGCTCCGGTCTCGTCCTTGACGCTTCCGGCATGCTCTCCATCGAAGTCCACGAAGTTGGTTTCGACGACAACCCCGGTGACATCGACTCGTTCTTCAACAGCGGTACCGTCACCATCTCCTACGTCCCCGCACCCGGCGCTCTCGCAGTGCTCGGTATGGGTGGCCTGGTTGCAGGTCGTCGTCGCCGCTAATCGCTGCGAAACGACCGGTATGATCTGCTCGATCTGATCGAGTATGAATCAACCAAACCATCAAGACCCCTCGGGTTCGCCCGGGGGGTCTTCGTTTTTGGATGGTACAGGTGTGCAGCTGAAGCGCAGCATATAAAAAACGCCTCGGATGACCGGGGCGTTTTGCTTGTGTGGTTGCGGCTGTGGGCTCAGTTCGTCGAGTTGAGCCCGACGGGCTGTGGCTTGAGGGCATGGGTGGGCGCCTGGACGGTGATGCCCAGGGGGACACGCTTGCCGCCGGAGTCGGTTGGAGGCATGCCCTCTTCATCGATGTGGCGCTGGATGGCCATGACGCCTTCGATGAGCATCTCGGGTCGGGGTGGGCAGCCGGGGACATAGACATCGACGGGGATGAACTGATCGACGCCCTGGACGGTAGCGTATGTGTCGAAGACGCCGCCGGTTGAGGCGCAGGCCCCCATGGAGATGACCCACTTGGGCTCTGGCATCTGCTCGTAGATGCGCTGAAGGACGGGGAGCATCTTCACGCTCACACGCCCTGCGACGATCATGAGGTCCGCTTGTCGCGGGGAGAATCGCATGACCTCGGCGCCGAAACGGGCGAGGTCGTAGCGTGAGGAGGCGGTGGCCATGAGTTCGATCCCGCAGCACGCGGTCGCGAAGGGCATCGGCCAGAGGCTTGAACGGCGTGCCCAGTTCACGACACGCCGAAGCTGGGTCGTGAGGACATTGTCAGTGGTGATGGCGCCTTCGATTCCCATGTGTTGCTCCGATCTGGGGTCGATGTGCGCGCGGGATGCGCGATCTGGTCGAGTATACGCGTGTATTCGTGCGGTTGCGCGTGGTTGACGCGATCAGGCGGCGGATTCGTCCGCGGAATCGCCTGTTGCGTCGAGCTCGCTCATGGAGTCGATGATGTCGGTTGGCCAGTCGGTGCTCTCGATGAGCTCGATGGCCTTCTCGTGCTCGTCGAAGCGGAAGACACAGAGGGTGTGCGTCGAGACCTTGGAGGCGGGGACGAAGTAGCAGTAACGGACATTGATCCGGTTGTCGGCCATGAGGACGGTGAGGTCGCGGACCACGCCTGGGCGGTCCTCAACGCTGATCCCGATGACTGGTGCTTCGACGACGGGCCCCACGCCTGCGTCGACCATGGATTCGCAGACCGCACGGAGGGATTCTTCCGGGTGTCCCAGCAGGCGGGCGCATCCGCGATCGAGATGCTCGGTGGTGGATATGGAAATGATCTCCACACCTGCTGCGTGCGCGGCATCCAGCAGGCCTGCGAGTTCGCCTGGGCGTTGCTGGAGATAGATCGAAAACTCGGTCAGTTGAATGTAGTTCATGGGGACGGGAAGTATAGGCAGAACCCCGGATTGGGTCGTTGAAGGTGGATCAAGGTTTGGCTCACGCGTCGGATGAATCGGGGGACGGATCCGCTCCCAGATCCGCGAGTGTCATTCCCGAACATGCCCCTTCCGCGGCCTTGAGCACGGCTTCCGGGAGCAGGTCGTCTGCGGCAGAAACGCGGAAGGCGTCGAGGCGATGGGCGCTCTTGAGGACATCCTCGAGCGGGATCTGATCGGCGGGTCGTGCGGGGGTCCATGCCGCGTCGCGATCGCCTTCTTCGACACGATGGATGAACCCGCCGCGATGGAGGACGGCGATCACATCGGTTGCCTGCGATGGCTTGAGGTTTTTCTGCTCGGCGACCTGATCCGCGGTGACCGGGTTGCCGGTCTGGAATCCACGCTGGATGGCATGCGCGACGCTCAGCGCGACGAGTGGATCCATGAGGGGTGCGTCTGATTCGTCGTTGGCTGAGGGGTTGAGCTTGGAGTGGACGAGGCGTTGGAAGTTCTGGAGGGCGTAGCTCGCCTGGACGCCGAAGAGGACGATGAGCCAGGTGAGGTAGATCCAGAGGAGGAAGAGAGGGAGGATCGCGACGGAGCCGTAGAACTTGGAGTATGTGGTGGTGTAGCGAAGGTATGTGGTGAATCCGAGCTTGCCCAGTTCCCAGAGGATCGCGGCGAAGAACGCGCCGGCGAGGGCGGAGCGAAACTTGATCCGGGTGTTTGGGATGGTGGTGTAGGCACCGAGGAGCAGGAGGGTGGAGATGAGGACGGAGACGCCGTAGCCGGCCATGACGGCACCGACGAGGGAGTCCTGCCCGGCGATGGAGACCACCCAGCGTGTGAACGCGTCTCCCGCGAGGAAGGTCGCGGCGAGCAGGAGTGAGCCCGCGGTGAGGATTGTCCAGTAGAGCATGATGCGGCGGAGCCAGGGTCTGCCTCCGGGTGCGCCGCAGAGCTGGTTGAATGACTTTTCGATCTCGATGAGCATCGACATCGCCGCATAGAGGAGGACGAGCCCCGAGGTGAGCGCGATCCACCCTGTGGGAACATTGCGTATGGAGGTGTTGACGCGGTTGATCAGGTCTGTGATGACCTGCTCGAGATCGGCGTCCGCGAAGGGGTCTGGGGTGGCATCGGTCTCCTCCTCGGCGGCCTCTTCGATGGTTTCTATGACTTCGTCGGGAGAGAGCTCTCCGGTGACGAGCTGGGAACCGGGTGCGGCGGGATCGATCGAGGATATCTGTGAGATTCCGGCGAAGTCGAGGACTCGGCGTACACCCGACTCGACCTGATTTTCGGAGACGATGGAGCCGAAGATCAGGAGCCCGATGGCCATGACGGGGATGATGGAGAAGATGGTCCTGAACGCGAGCGCGGCGGCCATGCGGGGGAGCTGGGACTTGTAGAGCCCGATGACGCCGATCTTGGTGACGATGAAGATGCGCTCGGCTTCCGATTTCCAATCACGGGAATCGGATGCGTTGTTCTCTTCGGTGTTGGGTGTTGGCTCGGTCATGTATGGGCTGGTTGCGCTCGCGATGGGGGCAACTCAAACGACGCGGCGTGCCCTGTGGGTCTGTAGCGGGTTATTCGGCATCTTCTCGCGGCGGCTTGGGTGAAGTTGAACGATCGGGGGCGGGTTTCGTTGCCCGGTTGATCGCGTTCTTCATCTTTCTCTTTCGGATCTGCGCGCTGTTTGTTGCTGCATCGGGCGCGATATAAGGCTGCTTGCGTTCCTGGGGCTGCTGCTGTGCCTTTTTGCGTGCTCGTGCTCTGCGCGATCCGCTCGATGAGCCGGGTTCGGACTTCTTCTTGTCTGCGCGTTGATCTGCAGCGGCTCGTTTGAGTGCTCGGATCTCTTCGCGGGTCAGCTCTCGCCATTGGCCGCGTGCGAGTCCTTTGAGTTTGACGGGGCCCATCCCGACGCGTTCGAGCTTCTTGACGGGGTACCCCACTGCTGCGAGCATGCGTCGTACCTGACGGTTTCGGCCTTCCCTGAGTGTGAGTTCGACAACGGTTTTGTCGCGTTCGCGGGCGATGAGGGCGATTTCGACATGGGCCGTGCGTGCGGCCCCGTCTGTGCGTCCTGCTTTTCGTTGCGCGAGGTAGATCCCTCGTTCGAGTTCCTTGATAGCCTCCTCGTCGAGCGAGCCCTTGACGGCGACCCGGTAGGTCTTTGGCACGCCGTATCTGGGGTGGGTGAGGCGGTTTGCGAGTTCGCCGTCGTTTGTGAGGAGGATGAGCCCGACGGTGTCGTAATCGAGTCTTCCGACGGGGAATAGGCGGGGTGCAGCGGGGTGATCGACGAGTTCGGTGACGGTGCGTCGATCCGCGCCCGGCTCGTCCTTCGCGGTGGAGAGCGTCCTGGGCGGCTTGTTGAGCATGACATAGATCTTGCGATCTGGTCGCGGGAGCACCTTTCCTGCGACGACGATGCGGTCTTCGTCAGGATCGACCCATGCTGGGAGGGTGGCGACGAGGTGCCCGTTGACGGTGACATCGCCGTTCTCGATCATGGACTCGCAGGCGCGTCGAGAGCCGACGCCAGCGTCTGCCATGACGCGCTGGAGGCGCTTGCCGCGGGTTGCATCGGTGAGATCGGGCTTGTCGTTGCGTTTCTTCACATGGGAGTGTATGCGTGGGTGTGAAAATCGCGCGGGAAATGGGTGTCTGCGACGGCGATTCTTGAGCGTGTGACCCGATTGTGCCGAAGTTATTAGGACGCAGTGGGTTTGGTTCGCGCCGGAGGAGCGCGAGAAATGCGCTGTGTTGCCCCGACGAGGGGATTGGAGCCCGATCCATGAGCAATGAAGGCCTGAGGCATAAAGCGACTCTCCGGATGACCACGGATCCGGGTAAGGGGAACGGGGCGATCGTTGAGCCACGCGCGACGATCGAGAAGGGCGAATCGGACGAGATGTTCCTGACGCCGAGGGTTCTTGATGCGAGCGCGTTTGCGAAGTATGCGGAGACCCTCAAGGGGATCATCGCGCAGGCGAGTGCGCAGGGGCGGGTGCTCGAGGATTTCTCGACAGATGCCGACGCGATGATCAAGCGTTGCAACGAGACGAGCGATTCGGTGAACAAACGCCTGCAGGCGGGGATCCGGATGCTCAAGATGATCGACGAGCGGGCGGAGCGGACGGACCGGCTGCTGGAGAAGGTGCAGTCGGCGTTGCCCGATGCCCAGGCGGTGAGCGAGCGGATCGACAGGGTCATTGATGAGCGTTTGGCTGCGAGCGAGGCACGGATCAATGATCTGATTCAGAACGCGGAATCGCGGGTGCAGTTGGCCGAGCGGCGTGCCTCCGAGGCGATCGAGCGCACGCAGGAACACGCGGGCGAGCTTGAGGCGTTGGGGTCTTCGATCGATGCTCGGCTTGGGGCGTTGCGTGAGGCGATCGAGAAGAGCGAGCAGATTCATGATGAGGGGATCGAGACACTGACCGCTCGCGTTGACGCGGCACGAGCAGAGGTCGATCGTGCGATCGCGCAGGCATTTGAGAAGGCGAACGAGGCGGGTGAGGCGTTGGGGCAACGCGCCGATGAGACCATGCATCGCATCGAGTCGCGCGTGGAGACGGTTGGTACTTCGATCGAGCCGCTGATCGACGCGGCGAGCACGGCGATGCGAGCGCTTGGCATGGACCCTGAGAACCCGGTCTTTGCGGACTCTCCGCTGGCACGCATTGAATCACTGGTGGATCGCGGTGAGACGCAGCTTGCATCGCTGGATCGTGTGTACCGGCAGCTGGAGGACCTGCAGTCGCAGGCGGAGGGTGTGCGAAGTACATTCGGGAACTGGCTGATCGAGGCCGCGGCTGATCTTGATCAGTTGGAGTCTCGCAAGGAACACATCGTTGGTCCGATGCAGGAGGCCGCGGTTGCGATCCGGGAGATCGGGCCTGATCTGGAGCAGAAGCTGCGACTTGCGTCGACGGAACTCTCGCAGTTGCAGATCGCGCAGAAGACATTGCGTGAAACGATCGCCGCGTCATCGCAGATCGCGAATGAGGTTTCGGACCGGATGGGCAATCAGTCTGGGCAGTTGCAGGCCCTGCTGGATGGTTCGTTGCACAAGCTGTCTACGCGTGTGGAGCAGGCGGGGGTTTGGCTGGGAACCCTGATCCAACGGGCGGAATCGCTGGGCTCGTCGATGCCGACGGCTGGATCGATGGAGTTCTCGGCGGCTGATGCCCCGCAGCAGCACACCCCGCGGGCAGAAGTGCCGTCCGCACCAGTGGAGCCAACAGCAACCGAGACGACGCGTGTGGAGCGGACGACATCGGTTGCGCCTGTCGTAGAGACCGAATCGCTGGAGACGCGTCTGCAGGATGTTCAGGATGAGGTTGAGGAGCTGCGGAGTTTCACGCTCCCGGCACCGCCGCAGTTGCCGATCGATTCGATTTCGTTCGATGGTGCTGCAGATGTCTTTGAGCACAACTGCGAGGATGATCAGGAATCCTGAGTATCCGGCTCCCAGAGCTCGTATGGGAACTCTTCGGGGATGAGGTTTGGTCGATCGTTGATGAACGCGACCATGAACTCGAGTGCGTCGACAACGCGTGGCCCGGGTCGGTTGAACATCTGATTCCCGTCCACGATGGCGACACGCCGGTCCTTGACGGCGGGAAGATCGCGGAACCAGGCGTGGTTCCTGAAGAGTTGATTTGCTTCGTGTCTTGCTTGGCTGAGTGTGAGTCCGCAGGGGGCGATGACGAGATATCGGGGGTTGGTGGCGGCAAAGATTTCGCTGTTGATGGCAATGGAGTGCCCGGCGAGGCGTTCGGCCTGCTGTGGCCCCACGGCGGCACCTGAGCCAGGTTTGGCGACGGCTTCGTTGAGTGGGTGTCGGGCGCCGGCGCGTTCGATCAGTTGGACATTCCAGTGCCCGGCGATGTAGATCGGGTCGGTCCATTCCATGAACCCACAGACCGGGCCGTCGTCGTAGGGGTTGATGTGCTCCTCGGCGCGATCCATTCTTTGTCGGAGTTTCACGACCTGATGCATGGCTTGTTCGCTCATCCCGATTGCGTCCCCGACGCGGTAGATGTCATCGAGGATATCCTCGATGCTCTGGGGGTTGAGGGTCAGGACGCGTGGATTGGACGGGATGCGTTCTGCGACGCGTCGGACGGCGTCCAGGTCGATCGAGCAGACGGAACAGAGATCCTGGGTGATGATCAGATCGGGTGCGAGCTGGGCGAGTTGCTCCTCGTCGATCGTATAGAGGGATTGGCCGGATTGGGTCGCGGACGCGACCTGGGTGTCGATCGCTTTGGCGTCAATCCCGGATTCGGGGTCGTAGTGCGTGTTCTGGGCGGTGAGCGCGGGGACGGACTTGATCTCGGGGGGGAAATCGCACTCGTGGGAACGCCCGATGAGGGCATCGGTTGCGCCCAGCAGGGCGACGATCTCGGTGCCCGAAGGGATGAGACTCACGATGCGCATGAACTTGCTCCGAAAGGAGTAAAAAGGCCCGAAAGTACGGCTTACGGGCTACTGTATAATGCCGACGATTGTTTTGGATCGGGATCGGCAATGATTGGACGATAGACCCTTTGCGGGCGGTTGTGCCCGGCAAGGAGATCGCGGTGGCGAAACGGATGAAGAAGACAAATCTGATGATGCTGATGGGTGTGGTTGGGTGCGCGATGAGCGCCTCGGCGATGGGGCAGATGGCATTGCCTGAGGATGCGGCATCGCGCCCGGCTCGCAACGATCGTCCTGTGCGGTCGGCCCAGCCCGTCTCTGAGCAGCCCGAGGAGACGATCTCGTTCTCGGCTTTCTCGGAGCCGATGGAACTGACGACGCTGATTAACTTTGTCGGCGATCAGTTGGGCATCAACATCGTTGTGAAGGGTTCGCCGGAGGGCGAGGTCGCTTTCAACGCTCCCGTTGAGGTCCCCAAGAGTCGCCTGATCGATCTTCTGGACGCGATGCTCGATCAGTACAACTTCACGGTGACCTTTGAGCCGGCGACGGGTTTCTACATTGTGCAGCCGACTGGTGATGTGAAACCGGTGTTTGGTAATGTGTTGGCGACGACGAAGATCATCGAGACGCCGAACATCAAGCCGAGTTTGTTGGTTGGGCCGTTGCAGGCGACGCTCAGTGGCCCGAACGCCACGGGCGGTGCGAACCAGCAGGGCACGAACGCGATTCAGGCGGTTGACGAGCTTGGGGTGTTGATCATCAATGCTCGCTCGCGTGATATCGCGCGGATCGAGTCGATGGTTGAGAAGATCATTCAGCGTGATCAGGAGCAGGAGTACATCCGCTTCGAGCTGGATCATCTCGCGGCTCCGACGGCGCTGAATCGGGTTGTTGGTCTTGTGGGGGGAAGCTCCGGGGGGACCGGGCTGAACTTCTCCGGTGGGAACAACAACCGCGGCGGAAACCAGAACAACAACCAGAACCTGCTCACACTCGACGGTGGCACGCTTTCCAATATCGGCGAGCGCATCACGGTCGACCCTCAGGGGAACGCGTTGATTTTCCGTGGCACCAACAACGAGATCGAGCGTGTGCGTTCGCTACTCGGGGTGATCGATGTTGCGAATACGCTCGAGCCGCGCAACTACTTCGCGGGCGCTTCGGCGTCGCAGATCGCGGATATCGCGAAGCGTCGTGGTCTTGGCGAGGTGATTCTGATTGAGGACACGACGACCAATCAGTTCTCAGGGTTCAACAACTTCAACAATCAGAACAATCAGTTCGGCACGACCGACGATGAGGGTCAGGGCGGGCCGGTCATGGTTGTTGATACGACTCGTGGCAACATCATCTATTACGGAACAGCGGAACAGCAGGCGCAGCTTGCGGCGTTGCTCGAAGAACTTAAGACAGAAGACGAGCGGGTGGTGATCCGTCATTACAAGCTGGATCACACGGACGCGCTCACTGTTACGGACCTGCTCAACTCGATCATCAAGGGCGAGTCGCAGACGGGTGATTCGGACATTCTCTCCGGGGCTCAGGGGCGCACAAATCGCGGGTTTGTCAATGGGTTCCCTGTGTTCGGGGATGAGCCCGGGGCGTTCGACCCGGACAAGATCACGATCACCGCGGACGAGTCGAACAACCAGGTGGTGATCAATGCCCCGATCAAGCAGCAGGAGAGCGTTGAGATCCTGATCAGCGAGCTCGACCAGCAGCGGCCGCAGGTGTATATCGAGGCGATGATCGTGTCGATCGCGGACAACCAGGACTACACGCTGGCGTTTGAGACGCAGCTCAACCGGGGCGACTTCTCGCTGGGAACGAACTTCGGGCTCAGCTCGCGTGATAACTTCACGGATGCGAAGACGGTCTCGCCCAGTCTTTCGGGATTGACGCAAGCGTTGATCAGCACGGACGCGGTCCCGCTGATTATCAACGCGACGCAAACAAACACGGATGTGCGCATCCTCTCGACGCCTCAGCTGCTTGTGAATGACAACCAGGAATCTGAGATCGTGTCGATCGAAGAGCAGCCGTACTCCGAGGTGACATCGGGCACGAACGGCGGCGATGCGCTGGAAGGGTTTGGCGGGTACGCTGAAGCTGGCACGACTCTCCGTGTGACGCCTTCGATCTCCAAGGCGGGGTTCATCCGCATGGAGTACTATGTTGAGCTTTCGAACTTCATCGGTATCGGCAGCGACGGGCTCCCCCCGGCGACGAACCGGCGCACGGTTGAGGGCGGCGTGACCGTTCCGAGCAATGGCACGATCGTGCTGGGCGGGATTACTGTTGACGATGTGCGTGACACGATCGTCAAGGTGCCGTTTGTCGGCGACATCCCGCTTGTGGGCGAGTTGTTCCGCCGGACGAACAAGGTGAATAACCAGTCGAAGCTGTATGTGTTCCTCACGCCTCGGATTATGACTGATCCGAACTTCAATGATCTGAAGCTGTTCTCGCAGGGGCCTCAGGCGGAGATGCAGGTCGAGGACCATTTGCCCGAGCTCGAGCCCGCGGTGATCGATGCGGAGTTCCGCCCGATCGAGCAGCTTGAGATTCCTGAGGCGGACGATTCGTCTTCCGCCACGGCACCGCTGATGGAGCCGGCGCCCGTCGAGGTCAGCGAAGTAACCGGTTCGTAAAGGTCAGAGCGAGGACGCAGCGGCATGGGCAAGGTGAATGGCATCATCAAACGCGACCCGAAGAAGGGTGACGCGAAGCGGGACGAGAACGCGGCGGCGATCGTTGTCGATCGTTGGAACGACGCGGCCCGCGCGTTCGGGGATCTTAAACTCAGCGGAGATCAGCTGCGTGCGTTCGCATCGATCCCGGGGAGTGACGACGAGCCCTGGGATGTGATGCTGCAGACGATGGCGCTCGACGAGACGAGTGCGCTCAAGCTCCTGGCGCAGCGTACGGGCCTGGACTACATCGCGGAGCCCAAGCTCAGCGAGACGGCATCGCGGTTCTATGAACTCGTTGACCAGGAGGATGCGCGGGCGCAGAGCGTCGCGTGTATTGAACGGCGCGAGGGTGTGTATGTGATCGCGACGAGCCGACCGATGCAGCCAAGCGTGCTGACGATGCTTGAGGATGTGCTCGACGCGCCGATCAATGTGGTGCTCGTGCCGCGTGCCGCGGTGGCGAGCATGATCAACCGCGGGTTTGAGCAGCGCGGCGATCTGGTCACCGAGATCGTCGAGGACATCCCGCTCGATCAGGACGCGATCGAGCAGGCGGCGGGCGCGATTGGCAAGAGCAACGACCTGCTCGCGCAGGCGCGACAGACGCCGGTCATTCGTCTGGTGAACATGATCCTGTTTGAGGCGCTGCGTCGCAACGCGTCTGATGTGCATGTGCACCCGATGGAAGAGCGCCTCGCGATCCGGTTCCGTGTGGACGGGATGCTCGTCGATGCGTTCGCCCCCCCACTGTCGCTGGCTTCCGCGATCTCCTCGCGTCTGAAGGTCATGACGGAGCTCGATATCGCGAACCGGCACTCGCCGCAGGACGGGCAGACGACGGTGCGGATCGGGCAGAAGAAGATCGATATCCGTTTGAGCGTGATCCCCACGATCTTCGGCGAGCGGATCGTGCTGCGTCTGCTCGATCAGTCGCAGAACGAGCTGGATCTGTCGGCGATCGGCATGAGCAAGCGTCTGCAGACGGCGTTGATGGATTGTGTCGAGCGTCCCAACGGGATCCTGCTCGTCACGGGTCCGACGGGTTCTGGTAAGACGACAACGCTGTACGCGGCGCTCGGTCGCATCGATCGCGACTCACGCAATGTGATGACGATCGAGGATCCGGTCGAGTATCACCTTGACGGGATCTCCCAGATGCAGGTGAACAACAAGCGCGGCGTGACCTTCGCGACGGGTCTGCGTTCGTTGTTGCGTCAGGACCCGGATGTGATCCTTGTGGGTGAAATCCGCGACCCGGAGACGGCGCAGCTCGCGATTCAGGCATCGTTGACGGGTCACTTTGTGCTCGCGACCTTGCACACGAACGATGCGCCCAGCGCGATCCCGCGTTTGCTGGACATCGGTGTTGAGCCGTACCTGGTGACGAGTTCGCTGGTGGGTGTGTTGGCGCAGCGGCTGCTGCGTCGCCTGTGCACGACCTGCGGCGGCGCGGGGTCGCACAACGGCGAGAAGTGCGAGACCTGCTTCGGCACGGGGTACAAGGGACGACTCGCGGCCCACGAGCTCATGCTGATGAACGATCAGCTGCGTCAGCTGACCGCCCAGCGTGCGGACGGCGTGACGCTGTATGAGGCGGCGGTGGATTCGGGGTTTGCGCCGATGAAGGTGGATGCGATGGAGAAGGTGAAGCAGGGTCTGACGGACGAGGCGGAAGTCTTCCGTGTGCTTCACTGATCAGTTCATCGATCCTATAGCCCTGATTAAGACTCCGATACATACAACACCGACGAGCATCCCGATGGACGCGAGGATCATGACGCGCAACTGGACCTGAACCCTTCCTGTTTTCGATTTCTTCAGTGCCTCGTACACACGGCGCCTCGCCTTGCGGGCCCAGATCTGCAGGGATACTGCGAAGAGAACCGGAGTCGCGATGAGAATGGCTGCGCTGAGCCCTTCGAAGGACAGTACATTCACTGGATTGCTCACGCGTAAGTATGAGAACAGCAGTGTCAATGCAATCGTGATCCAGCCGAAAGATCCCAGCATGCACCAGAATCGAGTCTCGGAGATAGGGCCGATGTAGTTCGGGCTGCGGAGGAGTGCTCTGTCTATCAACTCGCCGCATTCCGGGCACGGTGCGTCATCCGCGAGGTCTTTGAGCGAGTAGCGGCAGATCGGGCATTTGGAGACGCGGACGAATGCGGCTGGGAGTCGGGATGGGGTGCGCTCACTCATGGGTTGTGGTTTACCATATCACATGTTCGATTTGCTTACGCCGATGCTTCCTGAACCCGTGACATTACGCAATGAGGTTGTGACGCTTGAGCCGATGGATGTGCG
>DDGE01000029.1 GCA_002337545.1 Phycisphaerales bacterium UBA1910
CATGATCCGCAAGGTCTCCGATCAGACCATCATCCACGCCTCGGGCGATATCTACAGGTTCCTCGCGACGGCGGAGGATACCGACGGCGCGTACGCGCTCTGGCACGCCACCATCCCGCCCGGCGGCGGCCCACCCTTCCATGTCCACGAGAACGAGGACGAACGCTTCGACATCCTGACGGGCTCGCTGCGCTTTCGTGTCGGAGATCAAGAGCTCGACGCGTTCGCGGGTGATTCCGTGCTGACTCGCAGGGGCGTGCCACACACCTTCGCCAATCTCACGGACGAACCGGTGTATGCCCTGATCCATGTCACACCCGGCGGGATGGAACGCATGTTCCACGAGTTCGGCAAGCTTGTCGATTCGCCCGATGAAGTTCCCGACCCCGTGACCAAAGAGCAAATCGACCAGATCATCAAAGTCGCGAAACGATACGGCATCGAGGTCCTCGGTCCACCGATCGGAGGTGTGAGTTGAGCGAACCCGACTCACATGAAAGTGGTGAGCTTGAGCGAGGGCAATCGTTCCGATCACAACATCCCGCCCATGATCAACGCTCAAGCATGTTGATTCGCTTTCTCAATGAAACCCAGCCTGCCAAGCTTTTGCTGTGGAGCGCGGTCGCCATTACGGTCGCTGCGCTGCTCGGCATCACACGGATCTACATCAACACCGGGGTGTCTTTCAACGAGGCCCAGGAGTTCTATGAGTACGGCAAAGAGTCAATCACAATCGTATCGAGTTACGATGCAGAGAACGATCGGTCGGGGCTGATCAGATTCAAGAGTACCCTTGCGTTCATACTCGGGGTTGGCGCCTTTGTCTCCGGCGTTGCCGGAGGACTCCTGCCTATGTGGGCTGTGGGTCGATTGATTTCAGATTCCATCAGAGAGGGGCACACGCATGACTGAACAAGCAACCACACCCACACCGCCCGAGCCCAAGGGCAAGCCCTTCTACCTCAAGCCCAAGTTCATTATGGGCGTGATCGCAGGGGTGATCTTCCTGATTCTCATCTTCCAGAACTGGGAAGATGTCGAGCTTGATCTCTTCTTCATCACCGACCTGCTCGTTCCCGCAGCAATAGTCTACTTCGTCTTCTCGCTGATCGGCTTCGTTGTTGGATACCTTGTCTGCCGATCCCAGAACGCTCGCGCGAAACGCAACAAAAAGTAAAAACACACGGAGCCGCGGCGAGAGGGGTGATGCCAACGGCTCCGTGTGTCTTGTGAGTGCATCGATCTACTGAGTTCCGTCGTCCCCAACGCAACCCCAGCGGTCCTCGAGGCACCCCCCTTGAATCAGCGTTACGGGCAGCCCGCGTTGTACGCGTTGAGGAATGCGCTGACATCGAAGAAGTTCCACTCATCGTTGCGATCGAAGTCCGCGATCGGGTCCTGCGCGTTGAACGCGTTGAGGAAGGCACTGACATCGAAGAAGTTGAGTTCGCCGTCGCCGTTGAGGTCCGCGGCACACTCGGATGGGGGCGCGAAACCCTCAATCAGGAACGCCCCGATGGAACCATCGAGCAGACGGCCCCACCCGACGATGTCGCCGTTGTTGTTTACCCCCGTAGCGCGGGAAAGGATCTCGAACGCGCCACCCTCTTCGAGCAACTCGTTGAGGTCATACATCGTGCCGTCGACCCAGACCCACGCGCGCGGATCGATCCCGTTGCCCGTGCCGTCCCATGAGTACCCGACGATCATGCCCGAGTCATTGACATCGAGCCCCTCGGAGGTGTTGAGACCCGGAAGGGTCCCGAGGGTTTGTACCGGTTCACGCTCATCACCCGTGAAGATGCATGCGTTCCAGGTATCGGTCGTCGAGTTGTAGACTGTGTGCCCAACAATCAGGCCGTCGTTGTTGATCGCGCGGGCCTGCGAGAAGTAGAAACCAAGCGGGTTGATGAGTGGATATTCGTACCCGCCGCGCCCATCGGGGATCGCGAGCAGTGCGTCATCCGGATCACCAAAGTAGAAACCGGCACCGACGATATGCCCGTCGTTATTGATGCCATAGTTCGCGCCGCCGGGATACAGATCGGTCCCGGCTTGCTGTGCGGGGTTGACCTGATCCCAGATAAACCCCCGCTGGAAGATGCCCGGTGTGATCGATGCCTGGCCAACGATTACACCGGCGTCATTGATGTCCCATGGCACAGACGGCGCGCTGGACCCGATCGCGTCGTCGATGTTCACGATCCCGCCCCGCCCGTCCCAGAGCGTCGCGGCCCGATACCCGTTCTGATCCTCGCTCCAGCCGACGATCTCGCCATTGCTGTTGATCGCGAGCGCGTTGCCCGTGACGCTGCTTGCGAGCACACCCAGATGAGCCGCGTTCCCGGACGCGTCCCATCGCGTCGGGCGCATCCCGAATCCGGCGAACATCGATTGACCAACAACTTCTCCGTTGTCATTGATGTCTTCCGCGAACGCGTCGCCGGGCGTGAGCGGCATCAGCTGGGTCACCGATTGGGCGTGGGTCGTTCCCGCAAGGGCGCAGACGCTC
The DNA here is from genome assembly GCA_002337545.1 of Phycisphaerales bacterium UBA1910. Lineage (GTDB taxonomy): Bacteria > Planctomycetota > Phycisphaerae > Phycisphaerales > UBA1924 > UBA1924. The sequence continues at coordinate 2,513 of DDGE01000029.1, forward strand.
GCGATGATGATGCCTGTAGTTTGAGTGAGTTGCATATTGATCTCCTGGACCCCTCAGCCGACGCGGTACGGACCCGGTGCACACCGTTGTGATCGGGTTATCGAATGAGACAATACATAGAAAATGATTTGAAATCAACTCTGAAATCAAATACACTGAAGAAAATCACCCGATGGGATCGGTATCGCATCCGGGGCTCAATAACCGGCATACTCAGGCGAAATCGATGCATCATCCGCACTTTGGGTCAGAATCTCCGATTTCAAATCACACGCGACACGCCGTGCCGGGTATCGTGCGCGTCATGCCCAGCGCTGTTGCCAAGACCACGCCCAAATCCATCCCAAACCCGCTCACGCACGAAGAACAAGCGATGTGCGAACGCGTTGCAGCCCGATTGCACGCGGACCTGAGTGTGCTGGTGGGGCAACTCCCGGAATCCGCCCGAAACGGGTCGGGGATGTCCAAGCACCTCGATATTGTTCGGAATACGACGCAGCGGGTTGCCCATGCGCTCCGCGATCCATCACCAAGCATCCAGACACTCGTCAAACTGCCCGGGACCAAGGGGCTCGAGCAACTCCTGGCCGCGATGGGGGAGGCCGGGCTCAAGCCCCAATCGATCGAGCTCGCGCAGATCGCGGTATCGCAGTTTGAACAACTCATCTCCAACCTCGCAGGCTCACACACCAAACTCATCAACCGGATCAACGCGCCGGGCACAACGAGTTCAGACTCGCCCCTTGGGAGCATCGAGCAACGCCGGGCGGTGTTCGAATCCGCGATCGGGGTCACGGGGCGTTCCGCCCAGACCTCGATCAGCCTCTATGCGTTCCGCAGATCACCCGAAAACCCCGAGGTCCTCCAGCGGGCGCTCGCGTCTGGGTTGATTCAGACCACCGTGATGCCCGGCGGGATGCCCGTCGTGATCCGCGCGGGTGACACCCTTCAATGGGATGATCCCGAGAACCGCTCCTTCGATCTGCTCGACGACTCCAAGCCCGAGGGCAACACGCCTCAGGCGCTGTTGAAGGAGTTCACGACGCACCCGCTCCCGACCGTTTCGTCCCAAGGACGATCGGACAACCTGATCCAGGTGATCGACCCGGCAGATCTCGATGGGCCGCAGACAATCGATGTCATCACGGCGATGCGATCGAATCATCCGTTCTCCGATCCGCAAACCGGGAAGATGACCCTCGACGAGGTGTGGTCGCTGGTGAACTGCCCAACCGCGCAGCTCGTATTCGACATCTACCTCCATCGTGAGCTTGAGCGTCTGGTCCGCCCCGCGATCGATGCCCAGCTCTGGTACCCCAATCTCTCATCCCCCGGCGGGCAGCGATGGATCACCAGATACCCGTCCCCGCCTCGTCTGGAACTGCTCGGTGAGGGCATCTCCCGTGCCCAAACCAAGCTCCACCCCAGGCACGGCGAGCTCACGGGTCTGTTCTTCGATCGTCTCGGGTGGGATCCGAGTGAATATGTCGGGTTCCGCTGCGAGGTGATCTACCCCGTCTGGCGCGCTGGGTACTGCATGAGTTTCCAGCCTACGGATGCCCAAACCCAGTACGACGATTGATGGGTATTTCTTTCTGGCCTCGTTGCGAATCGTTCTCAATCAGCGTACAATCACGGAGTCAAATGTCCTTTTCAGGCCATTGAGCCGGGGTACGCATGATCGCAACGAATCAGAATCACGATGCAACGATTGAGCCTAAACCGGTATCGATCCCCCTGTCCCAGTTGTCCCGAGGGCAGCGTGCCACGGTGAACACTGCCGAACTCGATGAACAGGACACAAAGATGCTCCGCGCGATGGGGCTGCGTCCTGACGCGTCGATTCAGATGTGTCGATTGGGCGAACCCTGCATCGTTTCCCTCTCGGGCGCATGCGGCGGCGGTTGTCGAATCGGTCTCGCCAAGGACATCGCGTCCCGCGTTCTCGTCACCCCGCACGCCTGAGTGCCGAAGCTGCGATGAGCGTTATGGATGCTTCTCCATCGATCGATCGCCGGCATCGCACCATTGCGTTCCTCGGGAACCCCAATGTTGGGAAGACGACCCTCTTTAATCGCATCGCGGGGATCCGCGCCAAAACCGCGAACTTCCCCGGGACGACCCAGGAAGCACGCGTTGCCCACATCGTTCGCGAGGATGTTGAGTCCACGCTGATCGATCTGCCGGGCATCTACTCGCTCAATCTCGATCTCTCCGAATCACGCGTTTGTGCAGCGTGCCTTGACGGGACCGCGGCGCCCAAGGGCGAAGAAGCGCACAAACCCGACGCGTTGCTTGTCGTGCTCGATGCGACGAACCTCATGCGGAACCTGACGATCGTCGCGGAATCACTCGATCGACGATTGCCGACTGTTGTTGCGGTCAACATGATCGACTCAGCCCGTCGCCGTGGGATCGGGATCGACGCGGATCGACTCTCGGAGATGCTCGGGTGCGAGGTGGTTGTCTGTTCCGCGCGGACGGGCGAGGGTATCGATGAGGTTCTGGAGGCATTGCGTCACGCCCGCGTCCCCGATCGCACCGCGCCCACTGACCAGTCGGGCATCGAGCGTTGGTCGCAGGATGTCTATCTCAACGCGTGCGCTCCGCTTGATACACTCGACGACGATCATGTGACGGATCGACTCGATCGTGCGTTCACGCACCCCATTCTTGGTGTGTGCTCGTTCGCGCTCGTCATGACGGGGTTGTTCTATGTGATTTTCAAACTCGCCGCGATCCCGATGGACCTGATCGATGTCTGGTTCGGTTCCTTGGGCGGCTGGGTCGGCGGGATGCTGCCCGACGGCGCGATCAAGGCCCTGCTCGTCGACGGCGTCATCGCCGGCGTGGGCGGCGCCGTCATCTTCCTCCCCCAGATCTGCCTGCTCTTCTTCCTGCTCGCCCTGCTCGAGGGAACCGGGTACCTCGCGCGGGCCGCATTCGTGATCGATCGCTTGCTCCGCCCATTTGGGATGTCAGGGCACGCGTTCGTCCCGCTGCTTTCATCGCACGCCTGCGCCATCCCCGGCATCATGGCCACCCGCGCCATCCCCGATCGGCGCGACCGGCTCGCCGCGATCCTCATCGCGCCGTTCATGAGTTGCACGGCACGCATCCCCGTGTATGTACTGCTGATTGGGATCCTGTTCCCCGATCAACCCGGCACCCAGGCGATCGCCTTCACAGGGTGCTATGTCCTCGGTGCGACCGGCGGCCTGCTCACCTCGCTCATCGCGCGGCGCACCATCCTCAAGGGCAAGTCCCGCCC
>DDGE01000020.1 GCA_002337545.1 Phycisphaerales bacterium UBA1910
CGCCCGGTGTCGGCGGCATGAGCGCGGACACCGTCGAGCTCCGTGAACCAGTTCTCGATGACTTCGAGCGGATCTTCCCGCTGACGCAGGACCCGGCCGCCAACACGATGGCCAAGATATTCCCGCGCACGCGTGAGGCATTCGCGAAGCAATGGGAGCGGATGGTCCACGGTGATGACACCCAGACGCGACTCATCGTGTTGGAAGGCGAGGTCGTGGGGTGCATCAACAGCTTTCAAGTGGAAGACGAGACGCAGGTGGGCTACATGATCGCGCAAGCCCACTGGGGCAAAGGGATCGGATCACGGGCCCTCAAGCTGTTCATCGAACTCTTCGAGCACCGCCCACTCATCGCGCATGTTGCCAAGAGCAACATCGGGTCCTGCCGCATCCTCGAAAAGTGCGGCTTCATCAAGACCGAGGAACGCGATTCGCCCGAGACGGAGCGGTACATGGCGTGCATCGTGGCGGTGTACGAGTTGCGGTGAGTTGGCTCAGTCTAGATCCCTGATCCGCGCATTACGGAACTCCACCTTCAGCGGGTCTTCGCGTCCACCGACATCGTGCACCTGGAAGCCGATATGTCCCTTGGCGGTCATCGCGTCGAAGATCTCCGCCGCCGGCACGCCGTTGATCCAGGTGCGGATCGTGTCGCCGTGTGCAACCACGCGGACGGTGTTCCACTCGCCCGGGCGGAATGCGCGCCGGGGTGAGGGCGTGGTGTGCATCGGGTGGAGCCAGCCGCGTCGGGCCTCGTCGTAGATGCCTGCTGAGTACGCGCGGGGTGCCGGGTCGATCTCGATCTGGTACCCCTGCAGGTTCCCGTCGCGGTTGTCGACGCCGCCCATGATCGCGGATCGGATCTGCACGCCCGAGTTGAGCTCGGGGTGGACACGGAACTCGTAGATGAGCTCGAAGTCGGCGTAGGTTTTCTTCGTGGTATAGAAGGTGTTGGGTGAGTTGGGGACGCTCGTGCCGACGAGGACGCCATCCTTGCGTTCGTATGTCGCGCGCCCGCCTCGGATGAGCCAATCGGACTCGTCCGTGTCCTCGAAGAGTCGCGTCCATGCCCCGGGCGTGGGAGCGGGCGCGTCATCGAGCGGCGCGATCCACGCGTTGCGATACCGAACCGGTCCCTCCGCACGCGTCGCGTGATCCTGGAGGACCAGCGGCCCGATCATGCGATCGAGCCCCGGCGCGGGCGCTTCGCCCGCTGCCCGCTGCGAACCGGTAGGGTGGGGGAGCTCGATGTCGTCGTGGATGAGCATCCCGTTCCAGTACACCGTCGCGCGTGCGTTCTGGGTCTTGTTCCCGTTGTCGTCAAAGCGAGCTGCGCGGAACCAGATGTCGTATGCCTGCCACTCGCCGGGCCCATACGATGCGTTGGTATCCGCGGGTTTGATGTTGTAGAACGCGCCGGCTTCGTTGGCTTGCAGAGGTTCATCGCCGGGTTTGGAGCCAAGCACCTGGAGCTCGTACTTGCCCTGCAGATACACGCCCGAGTTCCCCGCCAACTGCCCCTCACCCCCGGGCGGTGAGAGCCACTCGATATGGATGCGCGCATCGCCGAACGATGTGGTCGACGACAGATCGCCCGAGCCGTTGCCGACCGCCATGTACCCTTGGGCGTTGAGCAGGTCGTCCTGCGTCATGTTCGTCATGGGGTACGGACGATTCGCGTACCGCATCGATGCGCCGGTGGAGCGGGCGATGAGGGTGACGGCATCGGCGGGGGGGAGGACGCCGATACCAACGCCGTCGTGGTTTGGAGTCTCGGGTGCGATGTCGATATCAAACGGCTCATACTCCCGAGGTATCTGGTTGAGCGTATACCACGCTTCTGTGGACCAGAGTTCGTGTCCTTTGCCCTCGTATGTGTGCGCAACGATGTGGTAGACGCGCCCGGGTTCTAGATCGTCAACGATGAGTTGATCCCGCACGCCGTGGAACCCACGATTGATTGTGACTCGATGCGTGCGTTGATCGACCTTGGGGCCGCCGTACCGGGCGGTTGGTTCGTATGTCCATGAGGTGACGCTGTACCCGCTGACGACATCGGCGGACTGGCCTTGTGCTGGTTCGAGATAGCAGACATCAAACCCGGTTGGCGTTGCGATCACGCTCTGGAACTCAAGTACACGCTCCCCATTCGGCGTCAACCGCTGCAACCCAAACTGCGTCCCGCGCCAGTTCCAGTTCCCGCCCGCACCAATGCCCGCGACGATGAGCGAGCCGTCGGGCGCCCACGCCATGCGGTTGACGCCCGACTCGAGCCCCTGCGTGAACCGGAACAGCGCACCTTGCAGCTGCCCATTCACGCGTTCGAGGAAGACGCGCCGCACACCACCGGCTGTAAGTTCGCCGACGAGCATCTGCCCCTTGAATGGACCGGAGGTGATGGGGAGGGGTTGCGTGGGTGAGTTCACCACCTCGTTCTGCGGCAGCCACAGCGCGGGTGGCGTGCGTGGGCGGTCCGCGTAGACGCTCGGGTGCCCGCCCTTGGGGAATCGTTCTTCGAGCATCGGGACGAAGTTGGCATTGTTGTAATGCCCATAGAAGCGACCCGGGATGATCTCCGCGAGCGTGGAGGTGGGCATCCAGGTGCCCTGATTGTCGAGGTAGACCAGTGCGCCGTCGGGCGAAACACCGAGCCCGTTGGGGGTGCGGAGCCCACCGGCGATGACGAACGCGGTTTTGGATTCGATGTCGATCTCGATGAGCCCGCCCCGCATCGGCCCGTTGGGCCCGGCGTTGTCCTGCATCCCCTCCCACGCGGGCGGCGCCATCGCGGTAGAGAGGGCCGCGTACAGCTTGCCCTTGTGAGGCAAAAGCCCGAACACGAACTGGTGGTAGTTCCATCCTTCCCACCCATCCGCGATGAGCTCGTGCGTCTCGAAGTACCCATCGTTGTCGATGTCGCGTAGTCGCTCGACCTTTTTGCGATGCGCGACATACAACTCGCCCTCATGCACGCACATCGCGCTCGGTTCGTAGAGATCCGTCGCGATCTCGACGACCTCGATCTTGGATTGGTCTTCCGCGTCCCAGTTGAGGATCGCGTAGAGCTTGTCGGGTTCCTTGGAGTCGATATCGGGGAGTGACCGGTCATCGCGCTGGAGCGGATCGAAGGTGCCGATGATGAGCCGCCCGTCGGGCAGGAAGCACATCGCGCCGACTTTGGGCTCGAAGCCCTCGGGGCGGATGGTGGAGAGATCCCAGCCCGGGTGAACACCCATGAGCGCCCGTCGATCGCCTGGGCGGTTCTGCCCGATGATCTGCTTGACACCCGGCGAGGTGACCCGTGTGAGATCACGCTGCGTGCGGAGGTTTTCACTGCTGATGACAGAGTAATCCAAGTCATTGGGACCAATCCACTCGAGCTTGAGCACACTCGCGCCGCCGGCCTCGAAATGATCGACACGCAGCGGGTACGCCCCCTGCTCAAGGAAGACCCGCTCGCTGGTCTTGGAGATCGCCCCGTGCAGCCCGTCGTGGTCGATCAGGACCTCGCCATTGAGCGTGAGGCGGGAACCGTCGTCGGAAGTAAGCATGAACGCGTACTCGCCGGGCTCTTTGATGAGCAGCTCGGCGGTCACATGGGTGACATACGGCAGGGGAATGCCACCGAAGTCATCGGTTTCGGCATCGATCGAATCTCGGAGCTCATCGAGATTCGGCGTCTGGTCCGGCGCGATCTCGGGGATCTGCTGGAGATTCCCATCGACGGCATACACACGGAAGGTCACGCCCGGATCGGTCTCCTGGGCCAGACTGTGCGGAGTGAGGATCGAGAGTGTTGGAACGATGGCTGCGGCAAAACGAAACAGTTTCATGCCGAGATGGTACCTGAAACCAAACGCTCATTCATGCGATCCGTCATCAGATTCAGGATCCTCATGATGTACCCCTGAATAGGTACGCGATTTGTTCGGTTCTGCGGATGATGGTTGTGGAAAAGTTCGATTCAAGTATGATCCATGTTCAGCCCTGGGTGTCACTCGCTGTTGAGTTCTTTTCAACCGTGATGCAAGTCGGAGCCTGGTTGAATCGTTGTGCAGTACGCTCGCTCTGCGAAGCCATGAGACTGAAATGAAACATCGATATGCATGGAGAAGGGGTTGGTTTGAACATGAATGTATTCTTGATCGCGGCTGCAAGTGTGTTGTTCATTGGTTCGGCGCAGGCCCATGAACGCCTCGACCGCACGGTGGATGGCCGATCGTACCTCGCGTATCTGCCGGAGGACTACGCCACCCGCACCGAACCGATGCAGGTCCTGCTTGCATTGCATCCCGCAACCTTCGATGCCGAGTGGTTTCAGAACATCGCTCGCATTGAGGCCGAAGACGCTGCAGAGGATGTGATCGTCATCTATCCAAACGGCAGCCCAGCCGTGACGGTTGGGCTCTCTTGGGATGCAGCGGATCCTCGAGGGATCAGCCGGGGGGATTCGGAGTTCCTCCTCGCGGTGGTCGAAGACATCGCCACGATCGCACCTATCCGCTCGAAGTTCGCAATCACCGGTTTCTCTGCGGGGGCGCTGATGACATACAAGATGCTGGGTGAGCACGGCGATGTGCTTTCCGCAGCGATTCCTTACGCGGCCTATTTCAATGATAATGTCATTGAAATGAGCGATTGGCCGGCCACGGTCCCCGTGATGCATATGCACGGGACCGATGATGCTCGGGTGAACCCGGTCACAGGTGAAGGAGATGCTGATTCGCTCTACAACTTCGGAATTCTGTCAGATCACATGCAAGTTGTGGCGGGGAGGAATGCAAGCGAGCTCGGGCAGATCGAGTATGACGCCGTGGAAACGGCGCTTGGAGGTGCCGAAGTGGTTTCAGTCAATGATGCGACCTCGTATGTGCTGTTGGACGGCATCGCGCATTACTGGCCTCGGTTCTTGGTCGAAGACATGCCCAATGCCTCGGCGGCCGTGCTTGAGTTCCTTCACGCGATCTCGAACGCCTCGGAATCATGCTCGGGTGCGGATCTGGCAGAGCCATTTGGTGAGCTCGATTTCTTTGATATTTCTGCGTTCGTGGCACAGTTTTCAGACGGCGACCCCGGCGTCGATTTCACAGGCGATGGAGAGTTTGATTTCTTCGATGTCTCCGCGTTCCTTGCGATGTATCACTCAGGTTGCCCATGAATAGGTGCATAGTTACGCGTTGCAATATGTAGATGTGTGTCGCGATCTTGTAAGACGCTGTATCGATAAACGAACAGAAGATTGAGATCGGTGCTGCTCTCAAGTGCTCTGCCTGTTAGCCATGGCATGTATTGTCAATATTCTGATCAAAATCCGAACAGGCGGGTTGACTTGTGTTCGGCATTTGGTATTTTGTTCGGTATGATACCCAAAGTACGCAGCTTTCTACTCCAGGGGATCGACGCGCAGCCTGTTGAGATCGAGGTCGATCTGGATGACACGCAGATTCCGAAGGAGATCGTGGTGGGTCTCCCGGACGCAGCGGTGAAGGAGTCTCTCGAACGAGTCCGATCCGCGATGGGCAACTCGGGATACCCCATGCCCGCGGGTCGGACTTTGATCAACCTGGCACCCGCGGATGTGCGGAAAGAAGGTCCGATGTACGACCTTCCGATCGCGGTGGGGGTCATGGTGGCGAGCGGGGTGATCCATCCGTCCCCCGTTCGTGCACCTGCTCCTGTCCTTGCCGGTGGGGCATCGGTTGCGTTCGAGGACGAGTCGGGGGGGCTCGATCCTCGCCGGGCATTGATCGCGGGCGAGTTGGCATTGGATGGGCGGATCCGTCCGATTCGAGGCGTCATCGCGATGGTCACCCTTGCGCGGGATCTCGGTCTCGATGCCGTCATTGTTCCGGCTCAGAACGCCGCGGAGGCGTCCGTTGTCGAAGGAGTGCGTGTATTTGGAGTTTCGAGTCTGGCCCAGGTCGTCGGGTTGTTGAATGGCGAGCTAGATCTTGAGCCGCATCCAACGGCTGACATCGCGTCCATGCTGGAGCAAACGAACGCAGCTGTCGATTTTGCGGAGGTCAAGGGGCAGGAATCGGTCAAGCGTGCGCTGGTGGTGGCGGCGGCAGGGCAGCACAACATTGTCATGCTCGGCCCCGCCGGTACGGGCAAGACAATGATGGCCAAGGCGCTCCCCGGGATCATGCCCACGATGACCCCGGCGCAGGCGATCGAAGTGACACGGATTTACTCATCCGCAGGGATGCTCGATGCGCGGCGTGGGCTGGTGACCGCCCGTCCGGTCCGCACGCCTCATCACACCGCGAGTTCGCCGGCGATAGTTGGAGGCGGGGTGATCCCTCGTGCGGGTGAGATCTCATTGGCACACCATGGGATCCTGTTTCTCGACGAGCTCCCTGAGTTCTCACGCAATGTCCTCGAGACCATGCGTCAGCCCATGGAGGACCATGTTGTCACGATTGCGCGTTCGCACGGCACGGTGCAGTTCCCCGCGTCCTTCATGCTCGTCGCGGCGATGAACCCGACGCCCAAGGGCGACATCGCGCCGGGAGAAGTGGGACAGCGTGAGATGCAGCGGTACCTATCGCGTCTGTCCGGGCCCTTGCTCGATCGGATCGACCTGCATGTAGAGGCGCCCGCGGTGCCTTGGAGTGAGCTGAGTCAGAAGGCGACCGGGACCGACACGGCGACAATGCGGGCACAAGTGATCGCAGCACGCGAACGCGCAATGCGTCGTCAGGGAGATACCCCAAACTCACGACTCAAGGGCAAGCAACTCGACGAGTTTATGGCCCTCGAATCGACTGCCAAGGCGCTCCTTGAGCAAGCGATGACCCAGCTCGGCCTCAGTGCCCGTGCATACGACAAGATCCGGCGCGTTGCACTCACAATCTCAGATATCGCAGGTTCCGAAACGGTCCGACCAGAGCATGTGGGTGAGGCGGTGCAATACAGGTTACTCGATCGCAAGCTGTAG
>DDGE01000010.1:0-1080 GCA_002337545.1 Phycisphaerales bacterium UBA1910
ATCCTCAAGGGCAAGTCCCGCCCGATGGCGCTGGAACTCCCGAGCTATCGCATCCCGGATCTCAAGTCCGCGCTGCTGCTCACCCTCGATCGCGGCACGGTGTTCCTCAAGAAGGCCGGCACCCTCATCGTCGCGATCTCGATCGTGCTCTGGTGGTTGGATGCGTACCCGCAGAACACCATGCCGATCACAATTCAAGAGGAGCCTTCGCTCAAGCAGACCTTCTTCTTCCCAGACGGTGCTGATCGTGAGTATATTGAACGGGTCCAACAGGAGAATGTGAAGGCATCCGAGCAATACGAGAAGGATCTTGCAGCTTACGAAGCGCAGCACTACATCCCGCCGAGCTACCTTCAACGCATCGGTTCAACCATCCAACCCGTGTTCGCACCACTCGGGTACAACGACGAGCTCACCGTCGGCGTGCTCGCGTCCTTTGCCGCGCGCGAGGTCTTCGTTTCGACGATGGCGGTGCAGGTCGCGGGGAATGATGACATCGAAGACGAATCGGTCCTTGAGATGATCAAGCTTGCGCGACGCGACGACGGATCGCCCATCTTCAACGCCCCAACGGCGTGGTCGCTGCTCGTGTTCTATGTCTTCGCATCGCTCTGTCTTCCAACAACGGTCGTGACGGCGAAAGAATCCGGCGGCTGGCGCTGGGCGTTCCTTCAGCTCGGCTGGATGTCCGCCGTCGCATACGCCGGGGCGCTCATCGCCTACACCATCGTCGGATCGGTGGGGGGGTAAGCGATGCCGATCGGAGACTGGCAGTTCTGGGTCGTCACACTCATCGCGCTCGTCGCGGTGTACGCGTTGTTTCGCATGTTTGTCCCCAAGAAGAAGGGCAAACGCACAAGTCTCACGGTGTCGGCGAAAACGAAAGATCGTTCGTCCGACAAGTGCGGCGAGGACTGTGGGTGCGGTTAGCCGGAGACCCTATACTTGGCCATGCCACTCACACGCGATGAAATCACCAAACGGGCCGCTCAGGAACTCCACGACGGGTTCGTCGTCAACCTCGGGATCGGGATGCCGACCCTCGTGGCGAACCACATCCCCGAGGGGATGGAGGTCTGG
>DDGE01000010.1:1305-2309 GCA_002337545.1 Phycisphaerales bacterium UBA1910
AAGGGCATGGGCGGCGCGATGGACCTCGTCGCCGGCGTCAAAAAGGTCGTCGTCACCATGGAGCATGTATCCAAGCACGGCGACCCCAAGATCCTCCGCGAGTGCACGCTGCCGCTGACGGGCAAGAACTGCATCGACATGATCATCACCGACCTGTGCGTGCTCGAGTTCGACGAAGCCAAGAAACGCTTCAAGCTCACCGAACTCGCCCCGGGCGTGTCGGTCGAAGAGGTCATCGAAAAAACCGAAGCCGAGATCATCACCAGCGATGAACCGGCGGTGGTGAGCGTGTGATCTCATGCCCAAGTACCGCATCAACGGCAAAGACAAACGCCGCCAGCCCCGCAAGGAGATCGTGGACGCACATGATCTCGACACGGCCCTGAGCATCGCATACGCACGCGGCATCTCAAAGTCCGCCAATGTCGAGATCGAAGAACTCGCGTTGGATGGTTCGACACGCCAGACAACGCAGATCGACGCGGGCTTGTATGAGGACGAGTTCGTAATACAAGAGCAATCCCGGCTGCAGCGGGCCCCGATCAGTACCATCGCTCTTGGGATCATCGTTGCCGCCGTGCCCATCGCGATCATCGGATCCCTGACAGGTTGTCTGCGTATCCATATCTGGTGCATGTGATCGCAGAGCAATCAGGTAAGCAGAACAGCGTGTTGGTCGCAATCTCACTAATCGGGACACTCGCCTTCTCCTGGCTCTACATGCAATGGACCCACGAACTCGGCCACATCCTCACCGGACTCGCCACCGGGGCTGAGCTCGACCGCGTCATCCTCAATCCGCTCAAGTTCTCGATGACGCAGTTCGCCTCAAACCCCCGTCCGCACATCACCACATGGGGCGGCCCGGTCCTCGGCGTCCTGATCGGCGCTGGGGTCCCAATGCTCCTGATATGCTTAATCAAGCGTCACCAGTTCTCGCTCCGCATCGTCGCGGCCTTCGTCCTGCTCGCCAACGGGCTCTACATCGGTCTCGGCGCGATCAC
>DDGE01000010.1:2535-18949 GCA_002337545.1 Phycisphaerales bacterium UBA1910
TTCACGCTCGCGGCTCTGGGTTTCCTGGTCTTCAACGAATAGCGGTCTTCGTGGATAACTCCTGAATTCATAAGTGGTTTCACCCACTGCACACCCGGATTTCGGGTGTGCTATATCATTGGATATAAACTGTTTCGTGCAGGATCGAGTAAGAAGTGGTACGGTCTGCAAACGACACGGAGGTCCGCACACATGCCCTTCTATAAAGCAACCGGCCGAGATCTGGATACGCTCGAGCCCAAGTCAATACAGATCAGTGCACGCTCGGAGTTCGAAGCAATCGATACTGCGGCGATGCAGGGCATGACCGACATCAAACTCCAGCCCTACTCGGATCACGATGTCTTGATGATGGACTTCAAGTGTTTCCTCAATGCGGACTCAAAGCCCATCCAGCGCCGCCGCCCGGAGCGCATCCGTCCAACGGAAACCAAACCCTTGATCGCGGGTGTCATCGAAAAAGAGCAGGTCGCAAGTGAACTCCGCTCACTCCTGCTCCGTCATCCGATCCCAACGGTTGCCATCGCTGTGCTGATTGCGATCTGGATCGATCGCGGGATCACGATGCTTGTTTCGATGTTCTGATGGATCAGGGCCCTTCGTTGTCGACTGGGGCATCTTCCGATTGATCATCGGGGGTTGCGCTCTGATCGACGGGTTGTGTTTCAACTTCGGGTGGAGGGGGAAGGTACCCCGGGACCCAGTCGGCGGGGTCATCACCGAGTGCATTCGCGATCGCGATTCCCAGCGCGTCGGAGATATCAACTTCCTCAGGTGTTTCTTCGATCCCCGCAGCGTCTGCGTTGGCCTTTGCCTCAGCGAACACCGCCCGCAGATCGTCATCGCTGACCTCGTCCGCGGAACGCAGCGCGAGACGGGATGATCCCATCGGGCCCTGCTGGTACTGGAGTTGGATGTCGTTCTCGTCAGGTGTCGTCGTGCTCACACTCGAAAGTACTGCGTCGAGTGTTTGGGGATCGATCGATTGAAGACGAAGCCCTTCCGCGTATCGAGCGAGCTGGACCCGTCCGTCGGCTTTCTCTTCGTCGCTGAGGGTGGACTCGGCAAAGTAGAGCGCATCGACGCCTCCGATGATCGCCGCACCAAGAAGCGGCGACTCGGCAATCGACTCAAGCACCTTCCCAAGCTCTTCAAGACCGATTTCCTTGGATTCGTAACGGGTCATCAGGGTATTGACATGACCCATGATCTCACCCTGTTCCGCGTCGCCGAGGTTCATTTCAACCAGCGCGGCATCGACGGATTTTTCAATCCCAGTCGCGATCCAGCCCCGGTACGAGCGGACGACAAAGATGGTCGCAATGATGACGACGACCAGCACGACCCCGAGGACCGTGAGACAACCGACAAGCATGTTCCCCCGGCGCAAATGCCTGTTATTCTTTGGCTTAAAGTTCTTCATGGTGTGTGTGTTCTGCATTGTCTGGTTCTTTGGAAGACGGGGAACGCTGTTTCAGTTCGAGCGGGAAGCACGCACCTTCAGGGGCGTTCAAGCCGCAGGACACAGAATTTTCGATCTTCCCGCTCGATATTGGCCCCAGCTCGATATTCTTCATTGGGGACGACATCACTATATCCCAATGAGAGGAATGCACATGGCGAACTACAAAATCGAAGATGTCGAGGGCATCGGCCCAACCTACGGCCAACAACTCCGCACCGCGGGGATCAATGACACCGATGCGCTGCTCGAAGCATGCAAGACCCCCGCGCAGCGCAAGGAACTCGCAGAGAAGTCGGGCATCAGTGACACGCACATCCTCAAATGGGCGAACATGGTCGACCTCTACCGCATCAATGGTGTCGGCTCCGAGTTCTCCGAACTGCTCGAAGCTTCCGGCGTTGACACTGTCCCGGAACTCGCGCAACGCAACGCCGCGAACCTCGCAGCCAAGATGGTTGAGGTCAACGATTCCAAGAGCCTGACTCGTCGTGTACCCAATGCTGACGAGGTAAGCAAATGGGTCGAACATGCCAAGTCTCTGCCTCGCGCACTCGAGTATTGAATCAAGCACCCATTCATACGCTACCATCCCCGGGTTTCCCGGGGATTTTTATTGGAGTTGCTTATGCAGTGGTTCGACGCGCACCTCGATCTGGCATACCTCGCAGAGAACGGACGGGACATGCACGCCCAGCTCGACGACTGCCGGGGACGGTATCAGCCGGCCTCCGTCACCCTCCCCTCGCTCATCGAGGGTGGAGTCCGCGCCTGTCTCGGCACCGTATTTACAGAAGCGATCGACCCGACCAACGCAGACTCCGAATCGGGTCCGTTTACCTATCCCTTCGAAGATGCCGACGCCGCCTACCGTGCGGGCATGCGCCAGCTCCTGCTCTATCGTGCCTGGCGCGACGCAGGGCTGATCGCTCGCATGCCACTGCGGGGTGAGCCCGAAGAATCATCCGATGCCCCCATGCGTCTCGGTGTGCTCGTCGAGTGCGCCGATCCGATCACCACCCCCGACGAGCTGGACCAGTGGGTCGATATGGGCGTTGTCGCCATCGGCATGGCATGGTGGCACCAGTCCCGCTACGCCGGGGGCAACGGCACCGACCATCGCAAGCCGGGCAACGGACTGACCGACCTGGGGCGCGAACTCGTCAAGCGCATGGACGAGCTCGGTGTCGTCCACGACCTCTCGCACCTCTCCCAGCGCGCCACCGATGAGTTACTGGAGGCAACAGACTGCGTCGTCATGGCATCGCACAGCAACTGCCGGGCGCTCATGGGCGATCCGGACTCCAAGCCCAACCAGCGTCACCTCAGCGACGAGACCATCAAGGAGATCGTCAGCCGTGGGGGGGTGATCGGCCTCAACCTGCTGGGTGATTTTGTCACGCCCGGATTGAAAAAGGGCGAGCGCGCCAAAATCAGCGACTGCGTGCGACACATCGAGCATGTATGCGCCATCGCCGGTTCCCGAGATCACATCGGGCTCGGATCCGACATGGACGGCGGCTTCGGCGCAGACGGGCTCCCCGAGGGCATCAACACCCCATCCGATCTGACAAAGATTACCGACGCGCTGAGCGCCAACGCCTGGTCCGACGACGACATCGCCAAGTTCACCCACGCCAACTGGGAGCGGTTCTGGGCGGGTAGATAACAGTCAATCTGCCGATGCGAAAACCCTGCAGTGCCCGCACCACAACTCGGGATGATCGAGCAGCGTTGTTTGCGCATCGGGAGCGGGCGCGAGTCGGCTCAACGGGTTGAGCATCTTCTGTTGATACTCAACGGAGTTGATCGTGTAATACGAACGATCCCCCGCGTTGGGGTACTGCTCACGCAGGATCTGCTCGATCCGTTCGATTCGTGTCTCGGGGTACGGGTGCGTTGCGAGCCACTCTATGGTGCGAGGGCCTTCCGAAGCCGCTTGCAGAACCTCCATCACCCGCAACTGCCCGCTCGGGTCATACCCGGCGCGTTCCATGTATCGCATCCCCAGCATGTCCGCCTCGCTCTCGTCGTCGCGCCCGTACTTAAGAAGGACGACATTGCCGCCAATCGCGACGGCGGGGAGCGCGAGCTGACCGTATTGACGCACACTCGAATCGGTATCGCTGACCCCGACGGCGACCGCGCCCAGCGCAATCCCTACATTGAGGCCCAGCTGCTTGCTCATCCGCTGATTCCCGTGCCTGGCAGTGACATGCCCGATCTCATGCCCGAGCACGCCGGCCATCTCAGCTTCGTCACTGAGCTGCTCTGCCAGTCCACGCGTGAAGAAGATCTTGCCTCCGGGGAGCGCGAACGCGTTGATGACATCGGTGTTCAGGAGCGTGAACTCCCAATCCAGTTCAGGGACCCCCTCCTCGACGCCCTGTGTGAGTTTCATCCCGACATCGACGACATAGTCACTCGGGATTTCCGCATCGACTTCGCCGCCGAACTGCTCCGCCAAACCCGCCGCGGCCTCAGCGCCAAGGCGTTTCTCATCTTCCCATGAATAGATCATGAACGCACGCTCGCCGGTCGCGGGGTTCACGGAACACCCAACGGGCACAATCATCAGCCCCCCGAGCAGCGCCATTCCCAAAGTCTTTGTCCAACGACTCAATCCCGTGATCATCGCTCATCCTTTCGCATCGGTGCTGCCCTCGCGCCCGAACTCGCCATCGTGACGCCGTCCCTCAATCCGCGGGGTCCTATCATTATTGTTCCATGTCTGAGCCCATGCTGCAATCCGAAACAAGCAAGTCCGAATCCCCCGCGTGGGTCGATCGCGAGCTCGATACCCTCCACGAGAACGCGGACAAGCACGAAAAAGTCCGAGCGATGTTCAACGCGATCGCCCGGTCCTACGACCTGAATAACCGGGTCCACTCACTCTGGCGTGATCAGGCGTGGCGGAAGCGGTGTGTCCGTGAAGCCCGTGTGAAATCCGGCGAATCAGTCCTCGATTGCGCTTGCGGCACGGGGGATCTCACCCAGGCGTTCGCGCGGTACTCCAAAGCGGAGCGGATCGTCGGGTCGGACTACACGCCGAACATGCTCGATATTGCGCGTCATAAGCGTGAGCACCTGCACGATCGGATCCAATCCCGTGTTGAGTATCAACAGGCGGATGCCCAGCAACTCCCCTTTGAGGACGAATCTTTCGATGTCGTCTCCATCGCGTTCGGGATCCGCAATGTGCAAGACCCGGAAATGGCAATGCGTGAGTTCCATCGCGTTCTCCGTCCTGGCGGACGATTGATGATCCTTGAGTTTGGGCAGCCCTCTTTCCCGCCGATGCGTTGGTTCAATACCTTCTATTGTGGGACGATCATGCCTCGGACAGCGACCTGGATCGCGCGAGACACTTCTGGAGCGTACAAATATCTTCCCAGATCCGTCTCATCTTTTAAGACACGCGATGAGATGCACGCGTCATATCGCCATGCGAGATTTGTTGAGCTCTGGTCCAAGCCGCTGACCTTTGGTATCTGCAATCTCTACCGTGGTCACAAGCCCGCCTGATCGCTGCGTTTAGAGGTTTTCCCTCCGAACATGAGCCGATTCGTTACTCGGACGATAAGACATTCTCGGACCCTACCCACTCATTGCGGGGAATAGGTCCGAGAATGATTGCTCTATTCGACAAAGAATCGGGTCAAGCCTGATTCGCGCATTTTTCCTTTGGTGCCCTCTTGCTCCGTTTGTCATTTGCTCGATACCCCGGTCACCGCCGCGATGTTCACGGCGACACACACAAATACTCCCGCAATCTCGTGCGGGGCATCACACACCGGAGTTTCAACCATGAGCGCAGAGATCCTGATCGAACGCCTGTTCGAGTCCCTCATCTCAGGGGATCGCCAGACAGCACGCAGCATCGTCGAAGAGCAGACCAACGCAGGGGTGACCCAGGAAATCCTGCTCACTGACCTCTTCTGGCCAGCATACGAGCTCATCGAACGACTGCACCGTGAGGATCAGATTACAACGCTCGCACACAATATGGCATCTCGACTCCTCCGCATTCTCGTCGATCAGACCTCCCGCGAACTCATCGCAAACTCCGATGCACCACCCGTCGGCCGCACCGTTTTCGCATGCTGTGGCCCGTCCGAAGGTTCAGAACTCGGCGGTCAGATGGCAGTCGACCTGCTCGAAGCGGCCGGCTTCGAAGTCCAGTTCGCCGGCGGCGGTCTCCCGATCGATGAGATCCGCGCCACGGTCCAGCAGACAAAGCCAAACGCCCTCCTCATGTTCTGCTCCGAGCCCAGCGACCTGCCGGACATCCGCCTGCTCATCGATTCGCTTCACGAGATCGGTGCCTGCCCCCACACGCAGATCGTGGTCGGCGGCGGCGTCTTCAACCGTGCCGAAGGGCTCGCTGAAGAAATTGGTGCAGATCTCTGGGCTTCACACCCCCTCGAGCTCGTAGATCGCATGATCGACGAGGAATCGGTACGGGCGCCCGACGATCAACGCACCGTGGGTCGCACCCGCAAGATCACCACGAAGAAGTCCTCCAAGCCCGCGGCCAAGGCGGCCTGATACAAGGCCGAGAGGTAACTGCCTCAAAACACCATCTGCCTCCACCCCGGCGTCCCACACCGACGCCGGGGTGTTTTCGTCTCAAGGGCGTCCGAGATCGGCCAAATACCAAACTTATCGGTCGGAATCAGGGTTTTTGACTGCAACCAACCCCTGCAGTCGTGGTATATTCATGGGTGCACCAGCACTCCAATAGGCGGACCCCATGGACCGAAACGAAGAAAGAGCCCTGATCGAACGAGCTATCGCTGGCGAGCGTATCGCAGCGGGCGATCTCATTCGCGCGCACCAGCGTTCCGTCTACGCCTACATCCTGCGCATGTCTGGACGCCCGGATGTCGCTGAGGACATCGTTCAGGAGGCCTTCGTCCGAGTCCTGGGCAACTTGCACCGCTTCGATTTCCGTTTCCGATTTTCTACATGGCTGTTCACCATCGCCCGTCGTCTCTACATGAACGCCATGGCCAAGAATCGCCCAGCATACGACACAGACTTTGTGGGCTCGATGGGCAACACCAAGGCACCGAACGAACAAGAGATCTACACCAGCGAGCGTCAGAGCGTCCAGCACGACGCGATCCAGTCGGCGCTCATGTCGCTCTCTGAAGAACAACGCGAAATCGTCGTGCTCTTCCATCAACTCGACTGGCCGATCTCACTCATCGCATCCCATCTCGACATGCCAGAGGGCACCATCAAGAGTCACCTGCACCGAGGTCGCAAGCGACTCCGCGTGCTCTTCAAGGACCAGTCAGTTCTCGCGGAGAAACTCGCGGGGGTGGCAAAATGAGTCGTTCCCGCCGGGATCACCCAGACATGCGCGACGACGCACCCGGACGGATCCCCGAGTCGCTCATCGATGCCGCGATGGACGGCGAGCTCGACACGGAGATCCAGAAGGAAATCGGACGCGCCCTGAAGTACGATCCGATCCGGAAACAGGAGTTCCATGACACACGCGACGCGATCAACGCGTTGCGGATGCCCATCGAATCGCCGGACCTCAGTGATCGCGTACTCGAACGCGCGCACCGCCATCGTCACTTCATCCCGCTCAAGCTCCGCCAACAGGTTCGCGCGGGCCGCCTCGCAATGGCCGCCGTCCTCCTGATCACCATGCTCGGTGTCGCTGGGCTCCAGCGTGCATACCCAAGACTGACCACTTTCGGTGCACAACCAACGCCCGTGGCCAATATCGAATCAGCGGTCGAGCAAAGCGGCCAGCAACTCGCACAAGCTTTGTCCAGCGATCTTCAGAAAATGCAGGAGTGCGTGACAGAACCAATGCGAGGCCTGCTCGCAAGCTCGCTCCAACGCCCGGGCAATGACGCATACTCATATAACCTTCAGGTTGCCACCACATCACTCAGCGCCGCGCCGCAGCCGACCGAGTCCTACGCCTTTCCACACCCGAGCTATGCGATCGTGAATCTCGCATACTCGACTTCACAAACACCCACACCACGCCAGCGCCACGGCTTTGCTCATCGCGCCGAATCGAACCGGCTGGTACTCGCGTCATGGTCCTCAAACCCGCGCCCGTCCGAATCTCCCAAAAGGATGGACGATCCAATCGAGCTTCCCTGATCACCAAACCCGATCGAGTCACTCCGATCCCACCCAATAGCACGAACCCATGCGTTTCTTACGCCGAACCAACCTGGCCCGCGTCATCGCCGCGCTCCCGTTCGCAGCAATCACCACCTCCGCACTGGCGGGTTCGCCCAATATCGGTCCGTTCGAATCGATGATCACCATCCCCGAACGCGTCGATGCCGCGGCCGTCTTTCACAACCCAGCCGATTCGATCCTCCTCTCCCCTGTCGGGCGTTCGATGCGATCATTGCTCGCGCTCGGTGGAGTGTTTACGCAGACAGAGGAAGCATGGGGGGCGCTTGCAAGAACATTCAACGAGCCCATCGATTCCACTATCCGAGGACTCCTGAGCGATCAGGTCGCGGTCGTATGGGATGGAATAGATCACGATCAGCGAGCGAAGGGCATCACCGGCACATTCGATTCGAACTGGACGCTCATCTGCAAAGTGGATCCTGACTATGTCAAGCAGATCAGCCGATCCCTCAAACCGGTGAAACGCGAGATCGTGCACAAGAGAGCCGTGTTCGCAATCGAACAAGGTCGCTACGCGATCACGATCCTCGAGGCGCCGAAGGGCGAGCACAAAGCAACCGTCCTGCTCGCTCCACGATCCGGGACGGACCTGCTCAAAGCCGTGCTCGCGCACGCAGATACCGCAGGGAATCATGGGGAGAACCGACCCATCACAGCTGGGCACGAACCCATGCTCGCGGAGCTCGGGGCGTACCACGAATCACTCCGTGATGGAACCTGGTCGTTCATCTTCATGTCGAGACTCGACATGTTCAACTCGATTCTTGCAATCCCTGAATCGGACGAGAACGGGCAAACCCACACGCTCGCGGCGGTATTCAAGCTCGACCCGGACATGCTCCGGTGCACATTCGCAACAGATATGCCCGTCGATGATCAGCTCCCCGACGCGCCAATCGAGCTCTTCGACGCGATTGCGCAAGAATCTGTGTTTACCGTCGCCAGCGCACGCGCTCCGCGCATGAGTGTCACCGGCAACTCGTTCCACCTCGATCTCACGGTCTCTCCAGACCAGACTCCGGATGTCGTATCCGATCCTATCTTCAACGGGCCGGCGCTCTTTACACTCAGCGGTGACGACAACGAGAGCATGGGGCTCACCGCGTGCTTCTCCAATGACCGCCGGGAACCATCGCAGACCGCTCGGCTGAGCGACGAAACCATGCGTGCCATGGTGAGTGCGCTCGATGCATCGCAGAGCCCGGATTTTCGGGGGCGATTCCCCGCGGCGCTGAGGCAAATCAAACTCCATATCCCGCCAGGCCGCGACCGGTCTCCCAATGACTGGCCGGGCATGAGCCCTTCGCTAGCTTGGAAAACCGCGACGACCTCGGAGCATGACCTGACCATCGCGTCATTGGCTCCCAACAGCCAGATCCCTATAGCACACATCCGGCGTATTGAGGAGGCCGCCCGCGCACTCGATGCGCTCGGAGCACAGCCACGCTCGGGCGTGCTCTTGCGAGTTTCCATGGACCCGGCCCGGACACTGCAGATCATGGACGACCCGAACATCATGGACATCGCAATCACAAAGATTATCCGCAGGTTCGATCTGGGCATCCGGCGCGGCATCGACACCCCGATGAGAGGGCGTCTGGAGATTCAGTTCGCGGAGTCTGCCTCGTCGCCGAAGCTCGGCAACGATGCGCCCTGAATGCTGATCCTTTACTCGTCCTCATTGAGCGTCGCGAGATCACGGATGGCGACTTCGAGTGCATCGACCACACCCGCCATGCGTTCAAAGTCGAGTGTGTCGATCGTGTCGGAGGGTTTGTGATAGTGGGGGGTGCGGAACTCGCTCGTGTCCGTGATCATCACCGCGTTGTAGCCCGAGATCCAGAAGTTGCCGTGATCGCTCCGCCAGATCGCGCGGACCATCGCGGGCAACGGCGCTTCGACGATGTTTGCTCGCCCGCTTTCGCGCATCGATGCGCCGATCCGCTCCACAAGACCACGATCCTCAAAGCGTCCAACGATTCCGATGTAATCGCCCGTGTCGGGCAGGTCCATGCCCAGGCGCTTCGCCATCGCGGAATCAAACGGGTACTTCTGCGACCCGGGTGTCTCATCGTAATACCCGAGCATCTCCAGTGACATCATCGCAACGATCGAGTCGTTGCGTGCGAGCGCGTCGCGCGCGTATGCGAAGCTGCCCATGACCCCGCCGACGCTGTTGCTGTTCTCTTCGTTGGTGAACCCGATCCACCGAACCGTTCGATCCATCGGCGAGTCCGCGAACCGACGCGCAAGCTCCAGCATTGCCGCGACGCCCGATGCGTTATCGTCCGCGCCGGGGGTATTCACCTCCGCATCGTAGTGCGCGCCAATCACAACGATCTCTTCGGGGCGTGTGGTGCCGGTGAGTTCCGCCACGACATTGAACCCGCGCTGCGGGTTCGTCTCATTGACCATCGCGAGATCAACAGCGTATCCCATCGACCACAGGCGTTTTCCGATCCACCGTCCGGATTCGTCGAGTGTCTCCCGATCGTTCGCGTTGCGACTCGCGAATGTTTCGGAAAGCATCCGCACATCGGAGACCAACCGATCCTCAGTTGATCGGTTGATATCAGACTGTTCGTTCGTGCGAGGCCCGGCGGTGCACCCGGAAAGCAGGAGCAGCGTCATTGTCAAAGTCATGCATTTCATGATCGCATGATATCAGATATCCGTACGCCCCTGTTTCTGTCCTCGCCCCTGCCCGCCACGCTCGTTCGGGCTCGATGCGATGGAGTCAAACTCTTCCTGGCTCAGATGCGATGCTTCATAAGTCGCGCCCTCTGCTTTGATGGCATTCGCGAACGCACGAAGATGGTTCCGCGTTGCTCGCCGGAGGTTATTGAGGACGCGGGTGATCGATTCGTCTTCGGTCAGCGCACTCGCTTCACGCAGATCGGTCAGATCCAACTCCTCGATCAACGCGCCGACCCGCAACGCATCAACACGCGATGTGAATCCGCGGGCGACGAGTTCTGTATAGAGCTTTGCGTATCGCTCACTCGTAAACACGCCCCGGCTGTCATCCTTGATCGGATCCTCGATGCCGAACCGATCGAGCAACCCCTTCATCGCGTTGAGGTGTCGTCGTTCGGATTCCGCGATCCCAAACACGCGTTCGTCCCACTTCTCTCCGAGTGTCAGGTACACATCCCGTGCGAGTTTCTCTTCTTCACGCATCGCAACGAGGGTATCAATGACGCGTTGATCGAGCGATTGATCGGACTCAACCTGTTTCTCACCGGCGCAAAGCGAGCACCCGCCGCCCCCGGGGCCTGCAATGAGGGATGTACACGATAATGCGATTGAAGAACAGAGTACGGCGATTGGTTGCATGCGCATGATGATCTCCTGTGCACGCGGTCCTGCAGCCGCGCACAATTAAAACGCACCATTGCATCCGAAAATGCGATGGCGCATCGAAAATCATGAAAGTACTTCAAAAGGACAGACGGTCTGTCTACATGTGGACCAAGCGTTGCGCTTGCGCTTCGCTCAGTTCGGTCTTTCGTATCCGGATCGATGTCGGCGTCAGCTCAACCAACTCGTCATCCTCGATGTACTCCAATGCCTGCTCAAGTGAGAGCGACTTGGGTTGCTTGAGCGTGACCGTCGCGTCCTTGTTGGCGCTGCGCATGTTATCGAGCTTCTTGACACGAACCGCGTTGACATCGATGTCATTGCCGCGGTTGTGTTCGCCGACGACCTGACCCGCGTAGACCTTGTCACCTGGCATCGTGTTCAGATTTGTACATTGTGACCTTCCAGTTTAAATTACTCTCAACCGCAACGGCAATACGAGCGTATCGGAGCCCGCTGCGTTACATGATTATCCATCACATACAGAGACCAGGGGGCCCCATGATTGTTCAGAAGCACTTCACCGCCGTCGCACTCGCAGCGGCGTACTTTTCCGTGTCCACACCGGCACTCGCCCAATCCGACACCATCTGCCTGCTCGACCAGCGGTTCTCACGCATAGACCTCTACCCCGTCGGGCAGCACCCTGGCCAGGTCGAACTCGCGGACCTTAATCAGGACGGAAACCTAGACGCGGTTGTTCTCAACCGAGACGGGGGCTCGTTCACGGTCCTCCTCGGCGAACCCGGCGGGACCTTCACCCACCTTTCCGAGATCCTGACCGGTCAACTACCGATCGCGCAGGAGTTTGATGACATCGACCACGATGGCGATACCGACCTACTCATCGTCGACGCCGAAAACAACGACATCACCATCTTCCTCAACGATGGCAACGCCGGCTTCGTGGAGCACAGCCGAGTAAGCGTCGGGGAACGTTCCCGCTCGATCAAGATCGCGGACTTCAACAACGACGGCTACTCAGACATCGCGTGCACGCATCATCAGTATCTGATCGACGATCCGACCGTCGAGATCCTGCTCGGCGGGCCAAAGATCACTTTTGCCAAACCCTTCGGGCTCTTCGATGACATGCATACGAATGATGTCTCGATCGCTGATTTCAACAACGACGGCAACGCCGATATCGCCGCACTCGAAGGGATCTATCCCAGCGGTAACCGCGGGCGGATCTACCTTGGGAATGGAGACGCCACATTCGATGAGCCGATCCAGTTCAACTCGAGGCGTTCGACTATCACATCGACGGTTGAAGACATGAACAATGATGGGCACCTCGACATCGTCTCTGTAAGCAGGATCGAATCCAGCGTCACCATCCACTACGGGGACGGAACCGGCGCGTTCAATGATGACCGCCAGATCCCGCTACTCGTCGAGGCCGCCAATGTCGCGACAGCGTACCTGAACGATGACGATTTGCTCGACATCGTTGTCTCGTACGACGGGGTGCTGAGCTCGGAGGGGGGCGGCATCTCACTGCTCGAGAGCAGATCGAACGGATCGTTCAGACTCAACTTCGTACCAAACACCGGGCTCAGCTCATGGGTTGCCGTCGCGGATCTCAATGATGACGGCAAAGTCGACTTTGTCGCGCCAGCACGAGGTTCCGATAACCTCGAAGTCTTCTTCGATCAGTGCGGGGTTTGCCCGGCAGACCTCAACGGCGACGGCATGCTCGATTTCTTCGATGTCGATAGACTGCTGAACCCAGCCCCGGGCGCGAACATCTTCCTCGATTACAACCTCGACGGCACCACAAACTTCTTTGACATCAGCGACTTCCTGTTCGATTTCCAGACCGGCTGCAACTGATCAGGCGTTGGCTTTCGCCTTCTCTTGGCGTGCGTTGCGTTTGCGCATCGCTTCGCTCAGTTCGGTCTTTCGTATCCGGATCGATGTCGGCGTCAGCTCAACCAACTCGTCATCCTCGATGTACTCCAATGCCTGCTCAAGTGAGAGCGACTTGGGTTGCTTGAGCGTGACCGTCGCGTCCTTGTTAGCGCTCCGCATGTTATCGAGCTTCTTGACACGGACCGCGTTGACATCGATGTCATTGCCGCGGTTGTGTTCGCCGACGACCTGACCCGCGTAGACCTTGTCTCCAGGCTTCACGAGCATCACCCCGCGATCGTGAAGGTTCTCGACGGCATACCCCGTCACCTGCCCGGTCTCCGTGCACACCATCACACCCTGATGGCGGTGCGGACGCTCGCCAGTGACGGGCACGAACTCCAGGAAGGTGTGGTGCATGATGCCCTCGCCCTGTGTCGCGGTCAGCACGCGCCCACGCATGCCGATCAACGCACGCGAGGTGATCTTGAACACGCAGTGTGTCATCCCATCACCGCGCTGCTCCACCTTGACGATCTCGCCCTTGCGCTCGCCGACGATCTGCATCACACTGCCCACCGACTCGTCGGGGGCATCGATCACCAGCTCTTCCAGCGGCTCGCACTTCACGCCGTCGATCATTTTCTCGATAACGATCGGGCGACCGACCGCCAGCTCGTAGCCCTCGCGTCGCATGGTCTCGAGCAGAATGCCGAGGTGCAGCAGGCCACGCCCCGAAACGATGAACTCATCCATTGTGCGCCCGGGCTCCACCCGCAGCGCCACATTGTGCTCCAGCTCACGCTCTAGGCGCGTCTTGATCTGACGAGAGGTCACATACTCCCCCTCATTGCCCGCGAAGGGTGAGTCATTCACGCGGAATGCCATCGAAACCGTCGGCTCATCAATCGCGACCTCGTCCATCGCTTCCGGGTGATCCGGATCACAGATCGTGTCCCCGATGTCCAGGTCGCCAAGCCCCGAGATCGCGCAGAGATCACCCGCGCCGATATACTCGCGATCGACCTTGCCCAAACCCTGGAAGCCCTCAAGCGTCCCAATCTTGGCTTTCACTTCCTTCGTCTTACCGCCCTCGAGGTGCTTCACGATCACCACAGGCTGCCCAGCGTGCAGCGTGCCCTGATACACACGCCCGACGCCGATCCGGCCGACATACTCGCTGAATCCCAGCGTCGTGATCTGCATCCGCAGTGGCTTCTCGATATACACATCCGGGTGCGGCACATGACTCACGATTGCTTCGAACACTGGCTGCAGGTTCTCGCCCTTCGTGTTCCCGTCCCATTCATCGATCGCCCAGCCATCGCGGGCCGAGGCGTACACGATCGGGAAGTCCAGCGCGTCGTCTCCCGCACCCAACGCCACGAGAAGATCGAACACCTCGCCGATCACCCGATCAGGATCGCCGTCCGGGCGGTCACATTTGTTGATCACAACCAGCGGCTTGAGACCGTTCTCCAGCGCCTTGCCCAGCACGAACCGTGTCTGAGGCATCGGTCCTTCGTAGGCATCAACAACAAGGATGCACCCGTCCGCCATCTGCAGGACCCGCTCGACCTCACCACCGAAATCCGCGTGCCCGGGCGTATCGATGATGTTGATTCGGTAATCGGTGTTGTCCAACGCGTGGTAGTTCACCGCGCAGTTCTTCGAAAGAATCGTGATCCCGCGTTCACGCTCAAGATCGTTGCTGTCCAGGATCAGCCCGTGCTGCCCGCCTTCGAGCTTCTCGAGCTCCCCTGTGCGGAAGTTCCCCGACTGCTTGAGCAGGTTATCCACAAGCGTGGTCTTGCCGTGATCAACATGTGCGATGATCGCGACATTTCGCAGCGACGCGATATCGCTGCTGGTTTCATGACGGATAGCGGGCATGGGGGCTCCAAATCCTTGCAGGAGGGCGGTTTCGGTCTTCGTGCGTCCTTGGCGGATCGCTGAACAAATCGTATACACGCCGCTTATCGGGTCGAGAAACAACACGAAAACACTTCACCAACTTGCCCATCCGGCACGCTCCGCATCATCCAGATAGCCAATCCGTGATCTCGCTCGCCCCGATGACGAGTTCCCCTCATGGTTCACTTGGCCGAGGCTCGGTCCAGACATCCCCAGAAGAGGAACCGCCATGGATACCCGACTCACCAAAATCGCAATCTGCGCAGGCATCACCCTGTCTTCAACGCTCGCCATCGCGGGTCCTATCTATCAATACGACTTTGAGACCTCACATGGCGATGAGGCAGGGGTCTGGTCCAATACCACACGCGGGAACCTGGGCGGACCCTACACCCGTTTTCTCGGGAGATTCAACAACCAGTCCGTATCCATGCGATTGAACGCAAACACGACCAACACCGCAGGGCTCGGCAACGGCAACGGCGACAGCGGCGGCGATAACGGGGATCAGGGGGATGGCGGTCCACGCCCCTTCAATCTCGCATCGAGGCCAGTCAACAGCGATCGACGCCTTCTCCCATATCCAGACGAGGCCGGAGGCGGATCCAACCCGCCGATCGGTTCTGGCGTCTTCGATAACGACGGCCCGAGTCTCGATCTCGGCGGCGCTGTCAACGGTGGGGGCTCAAACGGAGGTGAACCCCCGAGCGACGAACCGCTGTTCACGCAGGGCACCTACGCACTCACATTTGATCTCATGCTCTTCGATTCATGGGACGCGGGCTACGAGGGCTACGGCCCAGACAGCTTCCGTGTGGATATCAACGGCGAAACAGTCTTCGATGAGTTGCTGGAGATCCATTGGCTCCCCAACAACTTCCGCATGCCAGATGAGCTGCCAACCCAAAACGCCTACAACCAGGCTTGGCAGGACCAGATCTACCGGGACATCACGATCCACTTTGAGATCGCCGATGCAACGGACCATTTCGATTTCGAGTTCATCGGATCCCTGAATCAGTCAATGAACGACGAATCATGGGGGATCGACAACATCCGTATCGACGCGATTGACCCGGTTGCACCGCTGTCTGTCCCATCGGTCCCAACCCCGGCGTCCATCACCCTTCTGGGAGCGGGACTCGGGCTGATGGGCTCGAAGCGCAGACGCTGATCAAGAAGCCGAACGCTTCGCAGCGACACGGGCCGGTGACGGCACACGCACATCCCAGACGATACCGAACCAGCTCAGAGCGCGGATGATCATGTAGCTGATATCGACTTGCCACCAGCGCAAGCCGTGGCGTGCGCTCGTCGGGAAGGCGTGGTGGTTGTTGTGCCAACCCTCACCGAGTCCGAGCACGCCGAAGATCGGGTTGTTCCGGCTCTCATCGTGGCTGTTGAATGGACGCGATCCCCAGATGTGACACACAGAGTTGATGCTCCATGTCACATGGTGAACGAAGAACACGCGCACGAGCCCGCCCCAGATAAATCCAAGCAGGGCCCCCGTCCAGGTCATTGTGATCAAGCCACCAATGATCGCAGGGATCAGCAACCCCAACAACGCCCACAACGGGAATAGAGCGCTCATCGTCGTGATCAGTCGATCCTTTTTCAGATCGACGACATACTTCTGCAAGG